>JAJDAD010000075.1 GCA_029262055.1 Candidatus Zhuqueibacterota bacterium | reverse complement strand
CCATCCGCAACATGCTTTTGAAAGGCTTGCTGCAACAGATCCTGGCCTATCGCAGTTTCGCTCATCGAACGCGCGGGCTTGGCGGACACGAACAGGAATATCATCCCTGCAAGGATCAAGTTCACACCGACGACTGCTTTATTGTGATTCATGAAGCTCTCTCCCAATATACTGAATAAATGTCTTTGCCTTGGGAATAGGTGTACCTACGTAAAAAGGAACTCCGACATGGACCAACCTATTTCAAGAAAAGAATCTGGCGCTCAGAAACAAGAAGATCAGAGTATAATTTGACATACCTGGCTGCGGCAACCTGCCTGAAAACGGCAATTCGCTCGTCGCCGAACTACCTGAATTTGTTTGACTTTTTTGAATATCATGCTATATTATCTCTTCCAATTTTAGCCTAATCTTCTGACCTGGAGTCCATACATTCTCATGAGCAATATTTCCCATGAAGATATACTGACCGCCCTGCAAAATGTGCGCGATCCACAGTCCGGCTTGAATTTAGTCGAGAGCCGAATGATCAAGGACGTGAAGGTTGCAGACAGCACGGTCACCTTTTCCGTTCTATTCAAAGACGAGAAATTCCCATTCAAGGACGCAGTGCTCAAAAGCGCCGAAACGGCCGTAAAGGCGGTCGCCGGCGTTGAAAGCGTGCAGGTAAGCAGCGGCGTTAATGATCCGCTAAAGGTCCTGCAGTCCGCGCCGCCACAGGGACCGCAGAGCGCTGCCGGGCCGCCGCCGGCACCGCAAAAAGTGTTGCCAAACGCAAAGCACACCATCGCAGTTGCCAGCGGCAAGGGTGGCGTCGGCAAAACCACCGTATCGGTCAACCTCGCGGTCTCCCTAGCCAAGAGTGGTGCAAAGGTCGGATTGCTGGACGCGGATATTTACGGGCCCAATATTCCGATCATGATGGGGCTGGACCAGAAACTTACCACCCGCAACAACCGCATTGCACCCCTCAGGCGGCATGACGTCGACATGGTTTCAGTCGGGTTTATTTCGCAAGGCGATGCCGCCATAATCTGGCGCGGACCGCTGGTCGGGCGGATGATCCAACAATTCCTGTCCGACGTCGACTGGGGAGAGCTGGATTATCTGATCATCGACATGCCGCCGGGCACCGGTGACGCACAACTGACTCTGACTCAGACCATGGCGCTTACCGGTGCAGTGATTGTCTCTACGCCGCAAGCGGTCGCTCTAGCAGACGCCAAGAAAGGTATCAACATGTTTAAGAAGGTCGAAGTGCCCGTGCTCGGTGTCATCGAAAACATGAGTTATTTCGTTGCGCCGGACACCGGTAATCACTACGACATCTTCGGCCAAGGCGGCGGCAAGAAAATGGCCGGCAAGATGTCCATACCGTTTTTAGGAGAAATCCCGCTGGAACAAGCTACCCGTGAAGGAGGAGACAGTGGCACACCCATCGTTATCTCCAATCCGGATTCTCCTGTCTCACAGGCCTTTCAGAAAATCACCCAGACCCTGGTCGCACAAGTAAACGGCAAGAACGGTCAGGAGTCAGGTTTGCTGAAAAGAGTGTTCAAGATTACCTGAGCGCCCACGACGACGATCTCAATGATTTGCTGTATTGCGTCTAAGATAAGCATCGTTTGAGGACTAGTTAGCATGGCCAACCAGGACTTTTTTGTAAAACTATGGGGTGTACGCGGGAGTTATCCCACGCCGGGACGGGACACCCTGCGCTTTGGCGGCAACACCGCTTGTGTCGAAGTAGGCGTGTTGGACCACCGCATCATTCTGGATGCAGGCACGGGCATCGTCAACCTTGGTCTTGAACTCATGAAGAGTGCGGCCGGGAAAGCATCTACAACCAACATTGTCTTCTCGCACACGCATCACGATCACATCCAGGGATTTCTCTATTTCGCGCCGGCGTATTGTCCCACCTGCACTATCAACCTGTTTGGCCCCAGGGTCTTCTCAAATGACCTGGAACATATTTTCGCAATAAATATGGGGCCGCAGTTTAGTCCAATCGAACTGGATGAATTCAAAGCGGAGTTGCACTTCAACGACCTGTCCGAACGCAACGCTCTGGTCTTTCACCGTGACCAGCCAAATCCCGAGCACATCAAAAGTAACAGCCTGGCGTCCATTCCCGCCAACGCCGCAGTGCTAACCGCCATGCAGAACTACGCTCATCCCAAAATCGGCACCTTTGTGCTGAAAATCTCGACCCGGGAGCAGACCGTGGTTTATGCCACAGATACGGAAGGATATGTCGGTCATGACCAGCGCCTGATCGCGTTTGCGAAAAATGCCGATCTGCTTATCCACGATGCCCAGTACGATTGCGACGAATACCGGAAAACGCAAGGATATGGTCACAGCACGTACGAAATGGCTGCCAACGTTGCGCAGGCCGCGAACGTCAAGAAGCTCGTCCTTTTTCATCACGACCCATATCATAATGATGACAAGCTAGCCGAGATGGAAAGCAAAGCCCGGGAGATTTTTCCGGAAACTGTGATGGGAATCGAAGGAACCAGATTTGAGCTTTAAACCTCTGCGGGGCATAAGCTCAGCATACTACCCCAGGATATATTTTGACTGATTCAACTAAGAAAACAGTGGCCACGACGCACATCGAGATGAGCGAAATTGTCCTGCCGAACGACGCCAATACGCTCGGGAATATCCTGGGCGGCAAGGTCATGCACATGATAGACATCGCTTGCGCGGTCGCCGCGCACCGCCACTGCCGTAGGCCGGTGGTAACCGCCTCGATGGACTATCTCGACTTTCGGCACCCGATCAAAGTAGGCGCCCTGATCATCGTCAAGGCGTCAGTCAACCGGGCCTTCCGGACATCGATGGAATGCGGCGCCAAGGTATTTTCCGAAGACCTGGAAACCGGCGAGCGCAAACACACCAGTACCGCCTATCTGACTTTCGTGGCCCTCGATGAGAATAAGAAACCTACGCCAGTCGAACCGATTGTTGCGGAAACCCCCGAAGAGCAACGCCGTTGGCAACAAGCGGTAATCAGAAGGGACTTCCGCATGAGACAAAAAGAAGCACTGCGAGCTCCCCGCTAACTCGAAAGAAGGAGCGAACTTGAGGTCGCTCCCATTTTCATCTCCCTCTAATCCACTCACTATTTCTGTCACTCTCTAACCGCATTTGCAGAGTCCCGGGCAGTCGACATAGCAACAAATGCGTATTGACTATCTAGTACATTATCGCTATTTTAAAAGTTCTTGTTTTAACAACGGATCATGAGAAAAGTGGCAGTAAAGAAAAAAATTCTCTGGGTAGACGATGAGATCGAACTCTTGCGTTCCCATGTCATGTTTTTGCAGGAACGTGGTTACGATGTTACGCCATGCACCAATGCCGACGACGCCATCGCACTGATCATCACCGAAGCTTTTGACATGGTGCTGTTGGACGAGATGCTGCACGGCAAAGACGGTCTCACGGCCCTAGGCGAGATCAAGGAAATCAATCCTGCCCTGCCCGTGGTGATGGTCACAAAAAGTGAAGAAGAATCACTGATGGAAGACGCCATCGGCAGCAAGATAGACGACTATCTCACCAAGCCGGTCAATCCCAGCCAGATTCTCATGACCTGCAAGAAGATCCTCGAACGCACTCAGATCACCGGCGCCCACATCTCAAAAAACTACATCAGCGAGTTTAACCAGATCAGTCAGATGCTGACCGGCACGATGACCTGGCAAGACTGGATCGACGTCTATTGTAGCCTGAGTGAATGGGAGATCGAAACCGACGGGCACCGCGAGCTGGGCCTGAAGCAGACCTTGAAGGATCAATTCCGCGAATGCAATGTGGAGTTTGGGAAATTCGTCGAAAACCACTACCCCTTTTGGCTGAACGGTGAGCAGGAAGCACCGCCGCTATCGCCGGATTTGATAAAACGCTATGTCCTGCCGCACTTGCAGGAAAAACGCAATGTCGTCTTCCTGGTGCTGGACAATCTGCGCCTCGACCAGTTGTTGACCATCGAACCTTTGCTTTACCCCTATTTCAAAATAGACAAGGAGTATTACTACTCCATTTTGCCGACAGCCACGCCATTTTCCAGGAATGCCATTTTCAGCGGCCTCTTCCCCAGTGAGATTGCGGAGCGTCGTCCGGAGTTTTGGGTGAATGCCGAAGACGACGAGCACAGTCTGAATCGCTTCGAACACCAGCTCCTCGACTTTCAACTCGAGTCTCTTGGAATCGACCTGAAACCGGCTTCGAAGTACGTCAAGATTCTCGATGTGAACGAGGCCCGCAATGTGGCCAGAAAGGTCGCGACCTACTCCAACATCCCCCTGTCGGCAATCGTGGTCAACTTTGTGGACATACTGGCGCACAGCCGCAGCGATTCCGAAGTCTTACGCGAGATCGCGCCGGACGAAGCGGCCTACCGCTCCCTCACGAAATCTTGGTTCGAACACAGCTACGTTTTTCAAATCCTGAAAGAGCTTGCACAGCGCGACTCGGTCGTCATCATTACCACCGATCACGGTAGTATTCGCGGGATGCGGGGAGCGAAAGTAATTGGAGACCGGGCGACGTCGACCAATTTACGTTACAAATACGGCAAGAGTCTCAAGGTCGATCCCAAGCATGCCATTATCATTCGCGATCCGGAGGTTTACAAACTGCCCGCGCGCGGCATAAATTTCAACTATCTGCTGGCGAAAGAAGACTATTACTTTGTCTACCCGACAAACTATCATCATTATTTGAACCACTATCGTGACAGCTTGCAGCACGGCGGCGTTTCACTCGAAGAAATGATTTTACCGGTGGTTAAACTCGAACCGAAGGGAGCTTGAGATTTGGCACAGGCCACGGCGGGGCCGGACAGGCTGTCGGGAAACCGGAAAACACACAAGCATCACGCAACAGAAAGGGGATACGATCTTGATAAACCTCTTTTCAAAGGAGGAACAAAATGAGCTGGTTTAAGCGCGCAACAAAAGGCATCAAACCACAAACGAAAAAGGAAATGCCTGAGCTGTGGCTCAAATGTGAACCGTGCGGCGAGATCATTTACAAGAAAAAACTGGAAGAAAACTCGCACGTGTGCAACAAATGTGGCTTTCACTTTCGCATTCAGAGCGCTGACTATATCCGCTATTTGCTCGATGACGGCCAATTTGACGAATTCAATGCGAATATTTCATCGGTGGACTTTCTGAAATTCAAGGCAACCAAGAAGTACTCCGACCAACTGAAAGCCGCGGTAAAAAAGACCGGACACAACGATGCCATTCGTACGGGCTTTGGCAAAATGTTCGGGCATGAAGTCGTCATGAGTATCATGGATTTTTCTTTTATCGGCGGCAGCATGGGCTCGGTCGTCGGTGAAAAAATTGCCCGTGCGGCAGACGAGGCCCTAAACCGCAAACTGCCCCTCATCATAATCTCCGCCTCCGGCGGTGCGCGCATGATGGAGGGAGCGATTTCCCTGATGCAACTGGCCAAGACATCGGCCCGCCTGGCAAAACTGAGCGAGAACGGACTGCCCTTTATTTCAATTGTCACCGACCCCACCACCGGTGGCGTCACGGCCAGCTACGCGATGCTGGGCGATGTTATTCTGGCGGAACCCGGTGCGCTGATCGGTTTTGCAGGCCCAAGGGTTATCAAACAAACAATCGGCCAGGATTTGCCGGACGGGTTTCAAAGAGCGGAGTTCCAATTGAAACACGGGTTTGTCGACGCCGTAGTGCCCCGCGATGAAATGAAAGAAAAGATTAGAGATGTCCTGGAGTTCTGCAGCGACGGTGCTCAGTCCTCCCTGCCGAACGGTGAGTTGAGCAACGAAGAAGTGGAAAAACTTGCGGCCATCGACCTACCACTGGCCGGTGACCTGGACCAGGAGCAGTCAAACTAGGCGATCATGGACGAACGCAAACCGAGAATTCTGCTCAGCAATGACGATGGGATCAGCGCCCCGGGATTGAAGGCCCTTTGGCAAGAAATTCAGGGGCTCGGGGATGTTGTGGTAGTCGCACCGGACAGCGAAAAAAGCGCGGTTGGGCACGCCATCACGCTCTCGGATCCCTTACGGGTATGGAACTTCGAGCGCAATGATCGCTTTTTCGGATATGCCGTAAACGGCACGCCGGCCGATTGTGTAAAAATTGCTTACTGGGCATTACTGAAGGAAAAACCGGACCTGGTCATCTCTGGCATCAACCAGGGTTCCAATTCCGGCATCAACGCCATCTACTCCGGCACGGTATCGGCCGCCACCGAAGGTACCATTCTGCGCATCCCGTCTTTTGCCATTTCTCTTACTACTTTTACGGACCCGGACTTTACCTATGCCGCAAAATTCGCGCGCAAACTGGCGGCCGTCATTCTCGCCAATGGGCTGCCGCAAGGGACGCTGCTGAATGTAAATGTCCCGCCCGTCCCTGAAGCAGAAATAGCCGGCGTGCAAATCACGCGTCAGGGGCAATCCGCCTATCTGGAGCATTTCGACCGGCGCGTGGATCCAGCCAATCGTGTCTATTACTGGCTTACCGGCAAGAAAATTGACGTGGAAGAAAATCTTGCAGTCGACGATTTTGCAATCACAAAGAATATGGTTTCCGTGACCCCCCTACACCACGACCTGACGAACTACGACTATCTTCCGCAACTCGAATCCTGGGGACTCACCCCGTAAGTGACAATGCATAAGTCTCCCGCAGAACTGGTCGTCGTTCTCGATTTTGGCGCGCAGTATTCTCAACTGATTACGCGCAAGATCCGTGAGCTTGGCGTCTATTCCGAGATCATGCCCTACAACACCACCGTCGACGAGCTGCGCCGGTTGGCCCCAAGCGGCATCGTCCTGTCCGGTGGCCCTGAATCGGCTTACGCCGAGGATGCGCCCATGCCTGACCGCGATCTGTTTGCCCTCGGAGTACCGATTTTGGGCATTTGCTACGGACTGCAGGTCGCTGCCCTCTGTCATGACGGCAAGGTAACAGCGGTCACCAAGAAAGAGTTCGGCCTGGCGGAACTTACCATTGATGACAGAGCGGACCTTTTTAAAGGAATAGAGCAAAACTCTAAAGTCTGGATGAGTCATGGCGACACCCTGACCACGCTGCCGCCCGACTTTGAAGCCATTGCACACACCGACAACTCACCCTTTGCGGCCGTTGCCAATCGCAAAAAAGATCTATACTGCGTGCAGTTCCACCCGGAGGTCACGCACACAGTCGATGGCCAGGCTATCCTGGGTAATTTTCTTTTTGAGATCTGCCAATGCAAGGGACAGTGGTCACCGGACTCATTCGTAAAACGCACGGTTGACGAGGTCCGACAAAAAGTCGGCAGCGGTAAAGTCATTTGTGCACTGAGCGGCGGTGTGGATTCGGTTGTTGCGGCGGCCCTGGTTTTTAAAGCCATCGGCAATCAACTGACCTGTGTTTTTGTCGATAACGGATTAATGAGGAAAAATGAAGCCAGAGAAGTCGAAGAGACTTTCCGGAGCACCTTTGATTCCAATTTTATCGCCGTCGATGCAGTTGACACATTTCTGACCCGGCTTAAAGGGGTGAGCGACCCGGAACAAAAACGCAAGCTCATCGGCAGGACATTCATCGAGGTTTTCGAGTCGGAAGCCGACAAGATCCCGGACGTGCAGTTTCTGGTCCAGGGTACGCTTTACCCGGACGTCATCGAGAGTGTCTCGACGCAGGGGCCGTCCGCAACCATCAAGACGCACCATAACGTAGGCGGCTTGCCTGAGACCATGAACCTGAAACTGATCGAGCCGCTGCGCGAATTATTTAAAGATGAAGTCAGAAAAGTAGGTCGACAGCTTGGCATCCCCGATGTCGTACTCGGCCGACACCCGTTCCCGGGCCCCGGCCTGGCGGTACGCGTGCTCGGAGACATCACACCGGACCGGCTGCTCCTGCTGCGGGAAGTCGACGCCATCTTTATCGGGGAGCTGCGCGCAACCGGCTGGTACGATCGCATCTGGCAGGCCTTCGCGGTTCTGTTGCCGGTAAAATCCGTAGGCGTCATGGGTGATCGCCGCACGTATGAAAACGTCGTTGGCCTGCGCGCAGTAGGCAGCAGCGATGGTATGACCGCCGACTGGATACACATTCCACATGAAATACTTGGACAGGTTTCAAACAGGATCATAAATGAAGTGCGCGGGGTAAACCGCGTGGTCTACGACATAAGTTCCAAGCCGCCCAGCACAATCGAATGGGAATAGGCGGCTGTGTTTTTGCTTGATTTTTGAGGTTGATCTTGGTACTTTTGCTGGCTTCAAGAGTCGGCCTTGACGTAATATTTAAAAGGACTTAACTACGTTGAAGGAGAAACAAACATGTGTGGTATAGTCGGGTACATCGGCAAAAAGAATGCTACTCCCATCCTGATGGATGGTTTGAAGAGACTGGAGTATCGCGGCTATGACTCTGCCGGCGTGGCAATCTTGAGCAACGGCTCCGTCAAGGTAGCGAAAGAGCCGGGCAAGCTTAGCAAGCTCGAAAGTACCCTGGCCGACCAGCCTCTCGCAGGCAATGTCGGGATTGCGCACACACGCTGGGCGACGCATGGCCTCCCCAACAAAGTCAATGCGCATCCGCACACCGACAATTCCGGACGACTGGCGCTGATCCACAACGGCATCATCGAAAACTACCAGGCCATCCGCGCACGTTTAAGCGAAAGCGGCTACGTGTTTTCGACAGATACCGACACAGAAGCGCTGGTTAACCTGATCTCGGAATTCTATCAGAATGAGCATTCTCTCGATGAAGCGGTCCGCTCCGCGTTGAGCCAGGTGGAGGGCACCTTTGGGATTATTGTAATCTCCAGGGATGATCCGGATACGTTGGTTGCCGCCCGGCGCGGCAGCCCGTTGGTTGTCGGGGTCGGACAGGACGAGTTTGTCATCGCTTCGGATGTTTCCGCCATCATAAGCCACACGAAGAACGTCACCTACCTCGATGATAACGAAGTGGCAGTTGTGCACAGAAGCGGCATGGCCATAAAAACCATCGACAACTTACAGGTCAACAAGAAGGTTGAAAAGATTTCCTTTGACCTGGACAAGATTGAAAAAAGCGGCTATGATCATTTCATGCTGAAAGAGATCATGGAGCAGCCACAGACCATCGAAGATGCCATGCGTGGCCGCTTGATCGCGGAAGAAGGTACGGTCCACCTGGGCGGTATTCGCCACGAGATCGATTCGCTGCTGTACGCACCGAGGATACTTTTTTCAGCTTGCGGCACGAGTTGGCACGCCGCCCTGATCGGCGAGTACATGCTGGAAGAGTTGGTCCGCACCTCGGTGGAAGTGGAATACGCCTCCGAGTTTCGCTACCGCGATCCGGTGCTGGACCGTGGTTCGGTCATGTTTGTCATAAGCCAGTCCGGCGAAACAGCCGACACGCTGGCCGCCATGCGGGAGGCCAAACGTAAGGGCTCGAAGGTCCTCGGAATCTGCAATGTCGTGGGCTCGACCATTGCCAGAGACAGTGACGCCGGAATCTACCTGCACGCCGGTCCGGAAATCGGGGTTGCATCGACCAAGGCGTTTACCTCGCAAGTGACGGTCCTCAGCTTGCTCAGCCTGCTGCTGGCCCGCATGCGCACCATGGGCGCTTCCAGAGGTGCGGAGATCATCAGAGAAATGCAATCACTGCCCGAAAAAGTCCGCCAAATCCTGCAAGGTCACGCCGAGATAAAAAAAATTGCCGAAGAATATTGCGAGAGTCAAAATTTTCTTTATCTTGGGCGCGGGTACAATTTTCCGGTAGCCCTTGAAGGCGCACTGAAACTGAAAGAGATCTCCTACATCCACGCCGAAGGTTATCCGGCAGCGGAGATGAAGCACGGCCCCATCGCCCTGATCGATGAGAATATGCCCGTAGTCTGCATCGCCACAAAGGACTCGATCTACGAAAAAGTAACGAGCAATATCGAAGAGGTCCGGGCCAGGCGAGGCCGGATTATCGCCATCGCCACCGAAGGAGATGAGGAAATAAAACAACGCGCGGACCATGTTATTTATGTACCGCGGACTTTGGAATTTCTAACGCCGATTCTGACCATCATACCGCTGCAGCTGCTGGCGTACGACATAGCCGTGCTACGTGGTTGCGATGTTGACCAACCAAGGAATCTGGCAAAAAGTGTAACTGTCGAATAGGGGAGTTTCTTCTTAAATGAATCGAACCTTCAGAGTCACAGTCCTTTCTACCCTTTTTATCCTTACCATCTTACAGCTTGCACAAGCCCAAACCCAGGGCAGAGTTGAGTACGTACCTGATAAGGAAGCAGGTTTTCGAGACGCCCTGGCAAAATACGTCGCGCGGGATTATCGCGCCGCCTTTGTGAGGTTTGAAGATCTGTCCAACGCCCGAATTCTGCATCATCGTGCAACTGCGACCCTATTGATGACGGGCAAAAGCCTCTACAAGCTGAGACACTACCAGGATGCACTGCCCTATTTCAGGCGTTTGATTTCTACCTTTCCGCAAAGCGATTATTTGGACGACGCCTATTATGCCCGGGCCGCCGCCAACTACCGCCTCAACAATCATAGCGCTGCCGTCAGCGACTTGTTTTGGGTCCTGGAAAACAGCGCAGAGAAGAAATTGCTCAATAAGAGTGTCGGGCTGGCCGGCCAGATCATGCGGTCAAGTCTATCCACGTCCGATTTAACCACCCTGCTAAACCAGACAAATCACGACATTGCTTCAGCCATCGTCACAATCGAACTGGCTCAAAGAGAACTTGGGCAGGGATCAGCCGCAAACGCCCGCGCCATTCTCAACCGATTTAAGAGAAAATTCCCGGGCAGTGTCTACAGGTCGCGTGTGGACGAGCTTATCGCCGAAGCCAAAGATGCCGGGAATCGCCCGTTCAAGGTCGGTGTTGTTTTACCGCTGTCGGGCTACTTCAGCGACGAAGGCAAGGGAGTGCTAAGCGGCATCCGCTTTGCACATGAGACAGACCAAAGCGGCGCGCGACAACCCGTGCAGCTTGTCGTACGAGACTCCGGCGGCAGCATGATAAAAGCGATCCAAAGCACGCGGGAATTGCTGAATCGGGAACATGTTGGAGCCATCATCGGAGACCTGGAGAGCGCAACAACGGCCGCCGTGGGAGCTTTGGCAGCCAATAAAAACGTCCCGGTTGTCGGCCCCACAGCCACCGAAAACGGCGTGGCTTCGGTGGGCGCTACGGTCTATCAGCTCAACAGCGATCTGGAAGGCAAGGGACGCGCGCTCGCCGAATATGCGATCCGGGTCCTGGGCTTACATACCTTCGGCACGCTGGCCCCGAGCGACAATTACGGGCGGCAGATGATCGACAGCTTTTCCGCCACGGTAGATGAGCTGGGCGGACGCATCATCGCCCAGTCGTGGTACCTTGGCACACCCGAAGATCTTAGCCGGCAGTTCAAGGTCATGCGCGAGTCCGCATTCCTGCACGACTCGACAGATGTTGAAGCCATGATCCAGGAAGCAACGGAAGCCGGCCGTGACCTGGAAGAACGAGATATTCCGGTGACCTCCATCGATGCGTTTTTCATACCCGTCTATTCCGAGGACCTGAAGTATGTCGCCCCCCAGCTCGCACTGCACAATATTCAGACACAAATACTTGGTGGCGAATATCTGGACGATCTGAACACGCTGACCCAGAAACAGATTCAACGCTATATTAACGGCGCGATCTTCGTCAGCGATTATTTCCCGGGCGATGATAGCCCGCAGTTTCGCCGTTTCCGCACGGCTTTCCGATTGAGCGCCAAGCGGACCCCGGAGCGCTGGGAAGTATTCGGTTTCGATGCCTACCAGATAATTAGCGATGCCATCAACGCGGGCGCCGGCACAGGCCGTGAAGTCAGCGACAGGTTAAAACAACTACGCGACTACCGTGGTAAAAAAGGCACCATCTCTTTTCAGGGTAACAATCGGGTAAATCGCGAAGTCAATATCCTGCAATTCATAAATGGTACGATTGTCAAGCATGAAGGCTGAGAAAATCGTGGCAGGCACGCCACCTCGAACCGAGTAGAGACTACCTAAGGAGGATGTAAATGAAGCATACGTTGTCTGTGGGCATCGCTGTTCTTGTTGTCTTCACCTTTTCCCTTTCCACGCTGTGGGCGGGAGACTTGCGGTTCAAAGGTGTCGGTGGCAGGCTTGGCTATGTTAAACCGGAAGGGTTCGATGGCACTGTCAGCTTTGGCGGGCACGCAAACCTCGGTGAGTTCGTCGAACACCTCGTCCTGTATCCCAGCATAGAAATCTGGAGCAAGAGAGGGTTCGATCAAATCGCGCTGAATGGCGACGTACGCTACTATTTTCCACCCCCCAGTGATTCGAATATCGAGTTTTTTGCAGGTGGCGGTGTGGGGATTCTGCTCAACAGCCCGGGGGACAATGATGTCGGCCTCAATCTACTGGGTGGCATCGATGTACCAGTGTCGGAACAGTGGGTTGCAACGGGCGAGGCTCGGTTTGTCTTCAATAACCAAACCGTTTTCAAGATAACTGCTGGAATAACATATATAATCGGCAACTGACGTTTGTTCGCCCGAGCCGAATTCCCGGGACTGCCGGATCGGCCAACTGCTGAAAGCCTACCCGATGTCTGCTCTGCAACCTGAGATTGGCGATGCTGGCGAGACTGTTCTGGCCACCGTCTGCTTTTCGCAAGGATTTGACAGCCAGGCGTTCAGGGTAGGCTTTTTTGTGCGTCCTGCTTTGGCAGGGCCGCCATTTTCGCTTGAAAATCGTGGGGGAATGGTATATATTTAGCCTGATTTGATTTCACAACAGCGGCTTCACTCTATGGAAGGAATTATTTGACACTCATACAGGCTGTCCTGCTTGGCGTTGTTCAGGGCTTAACCGAGTTTCTGCCCGTCAGCAGCTCCGGACACCTGGTCCTCGCTGAATTCCTGCTGGGGTTAGAGCTAGATGGAATTGCATTTGAAATATTCTTACACTTCGGAACATTGCTGGCGGTCATTACCCTCTACCGAAAAGATCTGGCCCAGATCGTCCGTGACCTGTTCAGATTCGTTCGCAGAGACGAAGCAAAGGGCCATGAACAAGAAAGCGAGATTGACGGCGTACGCTTCTTTTTATTTATCATCATAGCCACCATTCCGGCAGGCATGTTTGGATTGCTTCTGCAAGATCTATTCGAAAGCGCGTTCTCCAGCCCGACGTTTGTATGCGGGGCGCTCATTTTCACAGGAGTCGTTCTGAGCACAACCAGAAAGGTCCAGGACAGTACGTTTAAACTGGACACATTCAAGGCGGTCGTTATTGGTTTTGCCCAGGTCGCGGCGCTTTTCCCGGGTGTTTCCCGTTCCGGCACCACGATCACCGCAGGCCTGCTGCTCGGAATCGGCCGGAAGGAAGCGGCACGATTTTCATTTTTGTTGGCAATTCCCCTGATTCTCGGTGTCACGCTCATGAAATCGCTGGAGATCGTCTCCAACCCGCCGGAATCGATGGAGCTGTTCCACTACGCCGTCGGCAGCCTGGCGGCCTATCTGTCGGGCTTGTGGGCGATCAAATGGCTTGTGGGCATCGTGCAGCAAGGTCGCTTCGATCGCTTTGCTTATTACTGTTTCACTGTCGGTATAATAGGACTCGCAATTGCATGGTTGCGCTAATATAAAAGTCCTTCATGCAGCCATCTTGGGGCTACCCGCATAGATTGAGCGGGGGCACGAAAACGAGGGAGAGAAATGAGGCAAACTGAAGTCTTTAGTTCCCGCTGGGCTCTGATCCTCGCAGCTCTTGGCATGGCGGTTGGGACCGGAAACATTTGGCGGTTTCCGCGTGTTGCCGCTCAAAACGGTGGCGGCGCTTTCATTATCCCCTGGGTGATCTTTCTTTTCCTCTGGTCCATCCCCCTTCTCATGATCGAATTCTCCATCGGCAAAGAAACCCGCTATGGCACAGTCGGTGCTTTTGCTAAATTTCTGGGCAAGAAATACACCTGGATGGGCGCATTCGTTGGCTTCTGCACCATGGCCATTATGTTCTACTACTCGGTGGTCATGGGCTGGTGTCTGAAGTACTTTCTGGCGGCGTCTACCGGCGGGCTCAACACCGTCGACACCAGCATGTTTTGGGATTCGTTCACAACCGGTTACCAGCCGGTTGTCTTTCACTTTTTTTCAGTTGTCCTCGGTTCGTTCGTCATCTACCGCGGCGTTGTTTCCGGAATTGAAAAAGCGAATAAGATTTTGATCCCGCTCCTGTTCTTTCTCCTGGTATTTGCAGCCGGCAGGGCCCTGACTTTGCCGGGAGCACTGCAAGGCTTAAACTACTTTTTTGAACCAAATCTTGCTCTGTTGTTGGATCACAAAACCTGGCTGGAGGCGCTGTCGCAGTCAGCGTGGTCTACCGGGGCAGGTTGGGGCCTGATCCTGACTTACGCGGTCTACATGAAGCAAAAGGAAGATGTTGTCCTGAACTCATTCGTTGCCGGTCTGGGGAACAACAGCGCATCTTTGCTTGCCGGCCTGGTGTTGTTCCCGGCGGTTTTCGCGCTGGCGCCGGCGTTGGGCCAGGAGCCGGTCGCCGTACTTTCAGATTCCGGTCCGGCTTCAACGGGGATGGCTTTTGTCTGGATTCCTCTGCTCTTTAAGAACATGCCTTTCGGGCAATTCTTTGTGGTGATCTTCTTCCTTGCTCTGACCACCGCCGCCTTGTCTTCCCTGATCGCCATGCTCGAACTCTCCACGAGAATTTTCATGGATGCCGGACTGGACCGGCACCGGGCGCTCATCTTCGTTGCCTGCTTCTCCCTGTTGCTCGGTTTACCTTCCGCGCTGAGCCTGAAGTTTTTTGGCAACCAGGACTGGGTCTGGGGATTGGGGTTGATCATAAGCGGTATGTTCTTCACCTTCGCGGCCATCAAATACGGCGTCGACCGCATGCGGACAACTCTCATCAATGCAGAGGGCAATGACTTGGCGGCCGGAAAATGGTTCAATGTAATTGTCTCATTTATCATCCCCATCGAGTTCGTCGTCTTGATTTCGTGGTGGAGTTGGCAGGCTGTGACCTCTTATGACCCTGAGGGCTGGTGGGACCCGTTCAGGACCTTCAGCCTGGGCACGTGTATCTTTCAGTGGCTCCTGGCCATCGTCGTTTTCCGGTTGACAAACAACTGGTTGTATGCCAGGACCGTCGGTTCCACAGCCGAATGAATTGCAATAGCGACAGTGTACAGTTCCAGTCCCAACAAGGGAGGAGAACAAAATGACCACATCTGCCACAATCGTGATGGTCCTTATTTTAGGTCTAATCTGGGGCGGATTCATCCTGGCCCTCAGGACGGTGATCCGCAAAGAGTCAGGTAAAAAATAGTGCAGTACCGCGAGTTTAAACAGCATCTCAAGAAGAACCAACTCGAGAAAGTCTACTTTCTCTGTGGACCTGAAGAATATCTGCTGGACGACTGTCTGAAAGATCTCACGAAGCGCGTCGTAGAGCCGGCGACCAGAGAATTCAACTATGACCTGTTCTACGCCGGCCAAACAGATATCGGCCGTGTCATCGAAGCGGCAAACGCGTACCCCATGATGTCTGAAAAGCGCCTGGTGGTCCTAAAAGATGTTGAGAAGCTCACAGCCAGCGGCATAAAGGCCCTTACCAGGCACCTCCAGCACCCATCTGCAACGACCATGCTGGTTCTGGTGTCTCCCGAACTCGCCGGCAGGGCCAAAGGAATTGCCAAAATAAAGGCCGGTTGTTGCGTCGTGGAATTCAAACAACTCTATGACAACCAGGTCGCGGGCTGGATCAAAGATTACGTCAAAAGCCAGGGACAGGAAATTTCCTACAGTGCAACTTTGTTGCTTCATTCCCATGTCGGGAATAATCTGCGCGCGCTAACCAATGAACTGGAAAAGATTTCTCTCAATCTATTGCATGATAGTCGTAAAATCGAAGAAGAGGACGTTCAACAGGTGGTCGGCCTGTCACGAACGTACAGTGTTTTTAACCTGAATGACGCCATCGGCAACAAGGATATCAGCAAATCGTTGCTGATCCTGAACAAGATGCTGGCCAGCGGTGAGTCTTCGACGTCCATCCTGGCAATGGTAGCGCGGCATTACGGCAACTTGTTAAAGATCAAAGGTGGTGTGGCCAGCGGCAAGAGTCAAAGTGACCTGGCAAAAATGACAGGCATTCCATCATTCTTTGTCAGCAAGACCAAAGAGATGGCGGCGAAGTACTCCTTTGAAGAGTTCAGTAACATCTTTGACTGCCTGTTGACCACGGACCTGACGTTAAAGACCAGTCGTCAAACGCCCAGGATCGCACTACAAACAATGCTGCTACGCATTCTCCGTTAAATTATCCCTAACGCGGACCGCGACTCCAAATGTCAAAAGCAACCGACAAACGGCCCTCCGACGAAGACCTGATCGAACGTTTTCAGAACGGCGATCTTTATGCCTTTGACTTGATCGTCAAACGGTACAAAGAGCAGTTATTGAATTTCGTCTACCGATTTGTGGGCAACCAGGAAGAGGCGGAAGATATCGTCCAGGAGACGTTTCTCAGGGTCTACCGTAAGCGCAAGGCCTACAAACGTATTGCCAAATTCTCAACCTGGATTTACACAATCGCCGGCAACCTTTCCCGCACGGAACTGCGGCGCCGAAAACGACGCAAGTTGTTTTCCGTCAGTGAAATGGGATTTGAAGACCGGGACTATGAAATCTCGGACGAAGTCTACAATCCGGAAAACAAGGTCGACGGCTTGATCCAGGAGGAGATAATTCACCGGGAGATCAACAACTTATCGCCCAGGTTCAGAGAAGTGATAATTTTGAGAGATGTGCAGGAACTCTCGTACGAGGAGATTAGTAAGATCATCAAAGTTCCAATCGGCACGGTGAAATCAAGAGTTAACAGAGGTCGTCTAAAGCTGCAAACCCAGCTCAAATTCTTGATGAAAAAGAAATAGTTTTTCCCCTCAACAGCCGAAAACAATAACGCGAGTAAAGCAGCATGGAATGAGGTAAGCCTATGGCAAATCGGGAACAGTACGAGCAAGACATCCTGGACTATCTTGATGGCTTATTGTCGGTACAGGCCAGGAAGGACGTGGAAGGAAGAATCGCATCGAACGCTGACTATCAGCAGTTCTACAACGAAATCAAGTCCCTGCGGCAGCAGCTAAAATCACTGCCGGCTGTCAAGACCTCCCCTGACTTTGACATGGTTCTCCTTACGCGCATCCGCATGGAGAGAAGCATCGGCAAATACGGACTGCCACTGGGGCAAATGCGCTTGCCCCTACTTGTGTCGGCCGGCGCTCTGGCTGCTCTGCTGTTGGTATTCGCTGGCGGCCCCTCCAGGTTCAGTAGCCCGGAAACATCGACAGCATATTCGTCCGAAGTTATTGACTCAACACAAGGCACCACAAACCAATCATTTTTTGCCAGCTCCCCTACTACAAAAAACGTCGTCAACTATCCGATTGACAAAGTTACGTTTGCCGGAAAAGGAACGGCTATTGAGTCAAGAAATTCACGTGGACGTACTGCTGTTGATTCCCTGAAGGCTACAAGACAGCCGGATCGCCAGATCTTGCCGGTAGAATTCTAGCAGTAGCTCAAGATAGACTCTGCCTTTTAGATCAGTGTTTCCTCATACAAAAATATCTGTCCCCGCCGCCGTTGGGCTCTTCGTCTCCCTGTTGACTGCCGGTCCGGTTGCCACAGCCGGAGAAGGGCTGAAAGCTCTGGAACGAGAGCTCCAAGCCATCCTCAAAACCGCAGAACAATCTGTCGTCACAGTAACATCCGAATTTGCGAAAAAAGTCGCCAACCAGGACAAGCGCGGCAACCTTTCCTTTTTGGGTTCATCCGATGATGCTTCTTCAGTGATCTATTTAAATGTCGGCACGGGGATAATCTTCGATGAAAACGGAATTGTGGTCACCCGTAGCAGTGTGGTCGTGGGCGCCAGATCCAACAAGGTCACATTTGCAACCGGCGAAGAAACCCTGGCCGAATACGTTGGCCAGGATCCGCACACCGGCTTTGCGGTTCTGCGCATCGCGAAAGAGGCAACTCCGGTTTCATTAGGCGACTCGGACGAACTCTACCCCGGCTCCCTGACATTCATGATTGGAAATTCTTACGGAGCTTACCCGTCTGTTGTGTTTGGCTCAATAAACAGTATTCGCGAAGACGGTATGTTGCAACTCTCGACCCATCTCAATCCCGGTAACAACGGTAGCCCAATCATCAACATGGCGGGCGAGGTCGTCGGCCTGATCGCAGGCAAACTCAACGCGCCAAACGGCTACTATGGCGGCTTCAGCGCAGGTGACTTAAGCGCAACGACTTTGGCATATCCAAGCAAAAAGCTGCAGCAGATAGTTGCAAGGATCATCAAGTTTGGTGAAGTAAAAAAAGGTTGGCTGGGCGTCGTCGGATTCGATAATAGTGCAAAGCCACAAATACGGGAAATCAAGGACAACAGTCCGGCACAGCAAGCAGGTCTGGTTTCCGGCGATGTCATCCTCAGCTTCTCATCCACGAGCATAACCAGTGTGGAACAACTTGCCCGTTTGGTCGAATCTACACAACCGGGCGAGACCGTCCCTATGGAGTATCTGCGCGATCAACAGCGGTTACGAACGCAAGTCCGGTTAGGCGAAAAGATGCAAGTAAAAATCCGCGGCGGCAATGTTCGCAACCAGCGGGCTGCGGTGACGAACAGCAAAACGCCTGCTGAACAGGCCCTGAACGAAGCGACCCTCATCGAACGCATCGAACAACTACAGGCAGAAGTAGCCAAGCTGAGAGAATTGATAAAACAATAATAACCGACTGAAGTACTCTTTCAGCGTCTCCGGAAACCGCCCTTGTGTTGCGCGGTTTTTTTTATTGACTTTTCAGCAAGATATTGTAACTTTGGTGTTTGCTTTTTTAAATTAGGAGTGTGTAAACAATGGCAAAAGAGCAGAGTTTTGCAGCAAAAGTCGCAAAAGCTACCTCCGGACCATCCGGGACTACCTGTGCGACTTGCGGCGAAATCTACAATATGGTGAGGTTAGTGGTCTCGGAAAAGGCTGAGACTGGGAAAGCATGGAAGTTCAGCCAGAACCTCGTGCGTGTCTGCAAATGCAACCAGGCTGAAGTATACGGGTAGTCTGCCTGGCAATCGCTTGAAATAGCAATGTTACAGGCATGCCTTTTCTCAACAGGCAACAACCCTGAGGCTTTGTTTTGATACTAGCCAAAGTAATTGGCACTGTTTGGGCCACAAAAAAAGACGAAAAACTCACCGGCATGAAGCTGCAAATCGTGCGGCCGGTCGAGTTGGATTATGCTGAAAAGGAAGGATTCTTTGTAGCCGTGGATGTGGTTGGCGCCGGCGTCGGCGAGATTGTTCTGGTCTGCCAGGGCAGTTCCGCCCGACAGACGGAGCCCACCGAAAACAGAGCAGTCGACGCCACCATCATGGCGATCGTGGACAAACTGGACGTGGTCGAATGAACCTGGCAAAGGTCATCGGCACTGTTTGGGCAACGCAAAAACATCCGGAACTCACAGGGGCGAAATTGCAGATAGTCCAGCCGATGGATCACCTGGAACAGAATGTCGGTTCTCCCATCGTTGCCGTTGACACTGCTGGGGCAGGCCCGGGTGAAACGGTCTACTTTGTATCGGCTCGTGAGGCTACAATTCCGTATCCCGCAGACCTGGCGCCAATAGATGCGGCGATTGTTGGCATTGTTGATCGAATCGATGTTTTCTCAAAATAGCTTCGGCGAGAGGCTAAGCCGTGTTTGAGCGGATGGTCCTGGCAACCCGCAACCAGGACAAACTTCGTGAAATTCGAAAGCTACTGTCTGGGAGTGAGATAGAAATTCTCAATGTGGACGACTTTCCCGGGGCACCGGAGGTCGTCGAGGACGGTGAGACGCTCGCAGCAAATGCAATCAAGAAAGCTGCTGCAATCTCCGCCTACACAGGCTTGCCGGCTGTGGCAGATGATACGGGACTCGAGGTCGACTGTTTGGGTGGCGCACCCGGGGTGTTTTCAGCGCGCTACGCGGGCGAAAACGCGACCTACGAAGAGAACGTGGACAAGCTCCTCAAAGATATGGAGGACGTTGCGCAGGAGCAGCGAACAGCAACATTCCGCACCGTGGTTGCACTTGTCAGCGAGAACGAAGAAGAGCTTGTTGCCGGTTCCTGCCACGGATTCATCCTGACGGAGCCAAAAGGAAGAGGAAAATTCGGATATGACCCGGTCTTCTATCTACCGGAATACGAACTTACTTTTGCGGAAATGGACTTGTCTTTGAAAAACAAAATCAGTCACCGTGGACAAGCCTTTCAGAAATTCAGAGAGTTATTAGCAACTAAGCAGGGAATAACCGCTTAGATCATTTTAATCGGGGCGTAGCGCAGCCCGGTAGCGCATCTGCTTTGGGAGCAGAGGGTCGCTGGTTCAAATCCAGTCGCCCCGACTAAGTTTATACATAGTTTCAAATAGTCTACGCCGACCGACAAAGTCGGCGTAGACTCAGGCGGGTCAGGAGTCACGAGGACGCCAGATCCCCCGCCAACAGTCCGCTTCCTTCCTTTTGCACCTTCTTAACTTGCTTATTGATTCGTATTTTCTAGTTTACAGTGGTTTGTGGTGCTTTTTAGGCCAGTCGCCACACCATCGAAAGAAAGATTTTGAATGACCTTATCATCGCCAACTTGCGAGCCAGGGAGGCAACCACAGAATAAGGATATTTGCCGTGACTGACAGCAATACTGACACGCTTGACCTGCTTTGTGTTAACACCATCCGGACGCTGGCCATCGATGCAATTCAGAAATCGAACTCAGGACATCCGGGTGCGCCCATGGCGCTTGCGCCCGCAGCCTATGCGCTCTGGACGAAGGTGATGCGCCACAATCCGCGCAATCCGAAATGGTTTGACCGCGATCGCTTTGTCCTTTCAAATGGGCATGCATCCATGCTGCTCTACTCCCTCCTCCATCTGACCGGCTACGATCTTACGCTGGAAGATATCCGGAACTTCCGGCAGTGGGGCAGCTTGACCCCCGGACATCCGGAAAACCACCTGACCGCCGGCGTGGAAACCACAACCGGTCCGCTGGGCCAGGGTTGCATGAACGCGGTCGGCATGGCCATTGCCGAGGCCCATTTGGCGGCAGTCTACAACCGGCCCGGGCATGAGCTGCTCAATCACTACACTTACGTTTTCTGCGGCGACGGCGACTTGATGGAGGGCGCTTCGCACGAGGCTGCTTCCCTGGCTGGACACCTTGGCCTCGGCAAGCTGATCTATCTTTATGATGACAATCACATCAGCATCGAAGGCGACACCGCCCTCGCCTTCTCGGAAAATATGAAGTCGCGCTTCGAAGGCTACAACTGGCACGTCATCGACCTGGGCGAACAGGGCAATGATGTTGCCGCCATCACCGCCGCGTTTGAGACTGCCAAAAGCGTTACCGACAAACCGTCGCTCATCTCCCTGCGCACCCATATTGGCTTCGGCTCGCCGAACAAGCAGGACACAGCCGGGGTCCACGGTTCGCCGCTTGGAGAAGATGAAGTCCAGCTCACCAAAAGAGCGTACGGCTGGCCCGAAGATGAGACATTTCTGGTACCTGAGAAAGCAAAACAGCACATGCGCGCTGCAGTCGATGCAGGTAAAAAACTCGAATCTGCTTGGCAGGCTAAACTGGAGGCCTACAAACTCGCCTACCCGGAATTAGCAAAACAGTTCGAAAGCGCTGTCGCCGGCGACCTGCCGGACGGCTGGGACGACGACTTGCCGGAGTTCGAAGCTAGTGCCGGCGCCATCGCGACCCGCTCCGCGTCCGGCCAGGTCATCAACAGTTTCGCTGAAAAAATCCCCGGCTTCGTCGGAGGTAGCGCCGACCTGTCACCCTCAACCAACACATTGATGAAATGCAGCGGCTACTTCAACAAAGACAACTATTCAAACCGTAACATTGCCTGGGGAGTGCGTGAACACGCCATGTGCGGCGCATGCTCGGGAATGGCGCTGCATGGCGGGCTGCGACCGTTTGCGGCAACGTTTTTCGTTTTTACCGACTATGCCCGACCCGCCATCCGGCTGGCGGCGCTCATGCAGTTGCCGGTCATCTATGTCATGACCCACGACTCCATCGGCCTGGGTGAAGACGGTCCGACGCACCAGCCCGTCGAGCATCTTGCCTCGCTGCGCGCTATTCCGAATCTGACAATCATCAGACCCGCCGACGCAAACGAAGTTGTGTATGCCTGGCGTGCCGCCCTGACCCGGACGGATGGTCCGACCATACTGGTTTTGACGCGCCAGAAACTCCCGATTCTGGATCGCTCCGTTCTGGCGCCGGCAGACGAGACCGGCAGGGGCGCTTATGTTCTGGCAAAAGAAGCGGGACAAAAGCCGGACGTCGTCCTGATCGCTACCGGTTCCGAAGTTCCGCTTCTGCTGACAGCGCAGGAGCGGCTGAGCGCGGAAAATATCGACGCGCGTGTGGTCAGCATGCCCAGTTGGGAGCTCTTCGAACAGCAATCAGAATCATATCGCCAGGAGGTCCTGCCCGCAACCGTGCCGGCCCGTCTGGCAGTTGAGGCCGGCTCCTCATTCGGCTGGCAAAAATGGGTGGGAGATGCCGGAGACATTATCGCCATCGACTCGTTCGGGGCAAGTGCACCAGCCCCCGAATTGTACCGGCAGTATGGCATCACTGTTGAGAACATCGTGGCGAACGCCAAACGCCTGGTCGCATAGCAGACGGCCACACGTAGCTTGAGCAGCAGCAAGCACGACACCCGGTTCGCTCAAAGTACCTGCGACAGGTGGCCGAACCGCGTTTTTTCAATACAAAGCCGTACCTGACAAAATCTTAACCCAAAACGCCTTACCTGCCCGCACAGACCTGAAACCAGGGGAGAGCCTTATGCATTCGCACAACTCAGTGACCGGAATCAGCGCCATGCCCGCAAGCCGGAAGACAGTGGCTGCTTTCACCGTTGGTCTCGTCTTTGCCATCCTGACTCAGAATGCCGTATTTGCGCAAGACCCGGGATTCAATCGGGCGGACAGCCTGCGGGGAAAACTCACGCCGATCCGAACCTGCTATGATGTCACCTACTATCACCTTGACATAAAAGTCGACCCGGGTGCCAAAACAGTATCCGGGAGCAACACGGTCCGGTTCCGGGCAACCACGGACTTTGATCGCATGCAAATCGACCTGACCGAGTCCATGGCCATCGAGAAAATCGTGTTTGCCGGCCAGACGGTTGCATTCGAACGTGAACTCGGCGCAGTCTATATCGAGCTGCCTGGCGCAGTCAAACAAGGGTCAGTTCACGACCTCACCATTTATTATTCCGGAACGCCGCAAACAGCCAAACGCCCACCCTGGGACGGCGGCTTCGTCTGGACCGAAGACGAACTTGGCAATCCCTGGGTCGCTGTAACCGTGCAGGGTTCCGGTGCGTTCTTGTGGTGGCCCAACAAAGAACACCAATCGGATGAACCCGACAGCATGCTGCTCAGCGTTGCCGTGCCCGACTCTCTGATGAACATTTCCAACGGCCGCCTGCGAGATAAGACCGACCTGGGCGACGGGTGGATGCAGTGGAATTGGTTTATCAGCTACCCCATCAACAATTACAACGTGACGCTCAACATCGGCAAGTTTGCGCACTTCGAAGATTCTTACCAAAGCGCTGACGGTGACACCCTAACCCTGGACTACTATGTTTTGCCGTACAACCTAGAACAGGCAAAAACGCAGTTTCAGCAGGTCAAACCCATGATGAGCTGTATGGAACGCCTGTTCGGGAAATACCCGTTCTACCGCGACGGCTACAAGCTGATCGAGTCACCGCACAACGGCATGGAACATCAAACGGCAGTAGCTTACGGCAACGGGTATCGCAACGGTTACCGCTTCACCTCGTTCGCGGAAGTCGGGCTGACCTTCGACTTCATTATTTTGCACGAGACCGCGCACGAGTGGTGGGGCAACAGTGTCACCTCAAAAGATATCGCAGACATGTGGATCCACGAAAGCTTTGGCGCCTACGCCGAAGCGCTGTACGTGGAGTGCGTGCATGGCTATGAGGCCTCCCTGACTTACCAGAATGGCCGCAAGCCGGGCATCAGAAATGATCGTCCGATAATCGGCACTTATGAGGTCAACAATGCCGGTTCGTCGGACATGTATTCCAAAGGGGCGGTGACCCTGGGCACGCTGCGCAGCGTCATCGACAACGACGAGCTTTGGTTTGAGATCATTCACGGCATTCAAGAGAAATTCAAATACCAGACGATCACCAGCGAAGATGTTTTCTCCTACATCAACGAAAGAGCCGGCGAGGACTTCAATTATTTTTTCGATCAATATTTTCGGAACACAAATATTCCGGAACTGCAAGTTGCGATCAACACCACAGGTGACTCGATTAGCGCGAGATACAAATGGAATGCAGACGTCCCTGACTTCCGGATGCCAATCAAAGTGACGACTGCACCGGCAACTTTTTCTTTCATCTACCCGACGACTTCCTGGCAGGAAATGGAATTGGACCTGGAGGCTGCAGAAGATTTCCGGGTGGCGGAAGACCTATTTTACGTGCGCGTGAAGCGCGGCCTGAGCTACAGAATTGAGGATGCCAACTAGGTCGCTCGGTCATGCTATACATGCGGGCTTCCCTCCAAACTCTTCCCGTGTTTATCTAGCTCTCCATTCACAGCAAGACGTATTCGTGCGGCTTAGCGAATATTTTGCTGTATTATTAATGTCATTTCATTTATCATCCTGATAGCTCAACCCACATTACAGATAGAGAGACGAGGCAAATCATGTCCGTTCAGCTCTCAAGCAAGGGTGACAGCCTGGAGCGAATTGCCCTTAGAATGACGTCCACTTTGGACGTGCGCGAAATCCTGGCTGTAATCACTCAAGGCCTGGTAGACGACCTGGGCGCCGCATTTGCGCGCATCTGGTTATTGGGTCCCGGTGACCTGTGCACCGAATGCCACAAAGCCGGCAGTTGTGCAAACCAGGTGCAGTGCCTGCATCTGGAAGCCAGTGCCGGGATACATACCCACATTGACGGCGAATATCGCCGCATTCCGTTAGGAGCATTCAAGATAGGCCTAATTGCCCAAGACCGCAAACCACTGATCACCAATGACGTTCAGGCCGACAAACGGGTAACCAACAAATTGTGGCTCACGGAAAATGGGCTCAAGTCCTTCGCAGGCTATCCGGTGGTGTTTAGAGATGAGCTTCTTGGCGTCCTGGCTATCTTCAGTCGTTTAGCCATTAAGGAAGCGGAGCGCTCCCGGCTGGCGATTTTTGCAAACCAGGCCGCCGTTGCTCTAAAAAACGCTCAGCTTTATAAATCGCTGCAGCAGCTCGGTGACAAAAATGAGCTCATTCTGAAATCCGCCGGCGAAGGCATTTATGGTCTTGACCTGCTTGGAAACACAACATTTGTGAATCCCGCCGCAGCCCGAATCCTGGGATGGGATGCCTCAGACCTGCTTGGAAAACCACAGCACAATCTCATTCACCACACCAGGACGGACGGCTCGCAATACCCCAAAGAAGAGTGTCCAATTTATGCCGCGTTCAAAGATGGCCAAACTCACACAGTGACAGACGAATTATTCTGGCGTAAAGACGGCAGTAGCCTTCCTGTCGAGTACACCAGCACGCCTATCCGTGATGATGCCGGCAACCTGGTCGGGGCAGTAGTCACGTTTCGAGATATTACAAAGCGCAGACAGGCTGAAGAGGCGCTGCGCAATGCTCTTGCCGAGGTGGAACAACTGAAAGACCGGTTGCAGGCTGAAAATGTCTACTTACAGGAAGAGATCAAACTAGAGCATAATTTCGATGAAATCATCAGTGTCAGCGGACCTTTCAAGAAAGTTTTGCACAAAGTCGAGCAGGTCGCGGAAACTGACGCGACGGTTCTGATCCTGGGAGAAACCGGCACCGGCAAAGAACTCATTGCCCGGGCCTTGCACACCTTGAGCCCCCGCAAGGAAAGACCGCTGGTAAAGGTCAATTGCGCGGCTTTACCCGCAAACCTCATTGAGAGCGAATTATTCGGCCATGAAAAGGGCTCGTTCACCGGTGCGTTGTCCCGCAAACAAGGCCGCTTCGAACTGGCCGACCACGGCACCATTTTCTTAGATGAAATTGGTGATCTTCCTTTGGATTTGCAGGCTAAACTCTTACGTGTTTTACAGGAAGGGGAATTTGAACGAGTCGGCGGCACGCAGACGATCAAAGTAGATGTCCGAGTGATTGCAGCCACCAACCGGGAGCTGGAGCAGGCCACTCAGTCAGGTGACTTTCGTGAAGACCTGTTTTACCGGTTGAATGTATTCCCCATTTCTCTGCCGCCGTTGCGGGAACGTCCGGAAGATATCCCGCTGCTGGTGAACCACTTCATGGGAAAGGGCAGCGCAAAATTGGGAAAGAGGGTTTCAACTATCCCGCAGAAAGAGATGAAGACTCTGCAGGCCTACCATTTTCCTGGAAATGTGCGCGAGCTGGAAAATATCATCGAGCGGGCGATTATTCTGACCAAAGACCAAACCCTGCAACTGGACGAAAGTATAGAGCTTCTGAAAAGTCCGACCGGGTCTTCCCAAGCCAGTACCACACTCGCAGATGTGGAGCACGGTCACATTTTGACGATTCTGGAGCAAACCAACTGGCGTATCGAGGGACCAAAGGGCGCGGCATTACGTTTGGGGATTAATCCCAACACGCTGCGTTCCCGCATGCAGAAGCTTGGGATAAAAAAAGGCTCGACAGCTACCAATCTTTAATCTGGGAGGGGAATTCAATATGGTTAAACTCTACGTGTGGTTCGGTTTGCTGGCCTGCCTCAGTTTTTCCAATTTATTTGCGCAGGAAACTCAAAGGCAAGAGCCTGCCCCGGTTGTCCAACAAGCCAAGTCAGATTCGTCAGTTTTGGACAGTACCGAACTCCTTCAAGCAGAAGTCAGAACACACCCAAATCAAGATACGAATACGGGAGGAGACATTGCCTTAAGGGATTTGGTCTACATCGTCGTAGCCTTAATTGCTCTTGGAGGATTGTTGTTTCGAGTTTACGTTTACCGAAAAAGTGTCCGTCACACAAAGGAAGTGGAACAAGCCAAACTAGAAGTAAAACAAGAATATGAGAAAAAGTTGGAGCAGTTGCGGCTGGAACAAATTAAGAAAGAGGAACTCGCAAAGCTAGAAGCCGCAGCCGAACGCGCGCAAACTGAACAAGAGACTAAGGCCAAAACCGCCGAACAACGCTACCGCGCTGCCCTCGCAGAAGAACTCGGCAGCATCAAAATCCTCGGCTCCCCCGATATCGAAAGCGTACCGGTAAATTTACTCGATGCATTTGTCTCGCTCGATCTCTCCGAAACCTGGCGCAGCGAAAGCCGCTTCGAACCGGGCAAAATGAAGCAGTCCCAAACAGACGAAAAATATGCTACGCCGGAAAATGTCTTAAAACGAACGTTCCGCAAATACCGTTTGTTGCTGCTTATCGGGGATCCGGGCTCCGGCAAGACCACCCTGATGAAATATTACACCGTCAGTTGTCTCGCGGGTGACGGCTACAGAAAGTTCGGTTTCAAGGAACCCGTGCTGCCGCTTTACTTCCCGTTGCGGGAGTTAGAGCCAAAGGACGCCACTCCGGACTCTTTGCCGGAAAATCTCGCAAGATGGGCGAAAAAGCACGTGCTCACTATTTCGGCGGATGAGTTTCACGACTGGCTGCACGAACGCCCGACTTTGGTGCTGCTCGATGGCCTTGACGAAATCAGCGACCTCGAACAAAGAAAACGTGTCTGCGATTGGATCGACAACACCTGTGCCGGTCTTAAAAACGCAAAATTTGTCGTGACCTCGCGCTGGACCGGCTACCGCAAAGCTGACGGCGTCGAGCTGGGCTTCGACCATCGGCGCGCCGATGTACGCGATTTTTCCCCTGAGCAACAGTCAGACTTTTTGACCAAGTGGTTTCGTGCCGTTTTCCAGCGCAACTATGCGGACGATGGCGAGCCCTCGCAGGAGTGGCTCGACCACCAGGCCGAACGGGCGGACGAAAAGGTGAAGACTGTCATCGACTTTCTGCAGGATGAGAAAAACAAAAGTTTGCGTCAGCTCGCCGCTGTCCCCATGCTGCTGCAAATCATGGCCATCCTCTGGCAGGAACGTGACATTCTTCCGCAGAGCCGGTCTGAATTGTACAACGCTTCTCTTAATTACTTGCTAGACTTTCGCGACCAGCGCCGTAACCTGCTGCCGGTACTACCTGCGGACAAAGCCAGACGGGTGCTCTCACCCACTGCGCTCTGGATGCAGGACACCCTGGGGAAAGATGAGGCCCCAAAAAAAGACACGCACGCCCGCATGCAGCCCATTCTGAATACACTGGAAAAGCAACCGGATGCCGAAGTTTTCTGTAAGAATCTCGTCGATCGGGCCGGCCTGCTGGCCAACTACGGCGGAACCGACTACATTTTCCGGCACAAATCGTTTCGTGAATACCTGGCCGGCGCGCAGATCATCAAAGAAGACAATAAGGAAACATGGCTCAAAAAGCTGGTCAACCACTTTGGTGAGGACTGGTGGGAAGAACCGTTGCGCTTTTTTATGTGTGAGGCTGACGATGGTACTTTTGATAAGTTTATGGCTCGTTTTTTCGCAGCCCCAAAGAGCAAAGAATTACAGCAAAAGAGCCAGGATTTACTGCAAACCCTGGTACGGGAAGCGCCCCAGAAGAAAATTGATGCGCTCGCCAGAAAATTACATAACAAAACTACGGGCACCAATCAGCAGAGATACGTACTGGAATGCTTGAAAACCATCGGCACACCTGCGGCACTTGCTGAAGTAGAGCTTTTTGTGACCAGGAATGCGGGTGATACCGCCAACTTGAGTTATGCGCAAGAGATGGTGATCTCTCCTGAAGAAATAATGTCGGCTTCGGAACTTTTTCCAGAGCGGCCTTCATTCCGGAATCAGCAGGAGGACCGGGCTGAATACATTCGTATTCCGGGCGGAGAGTTCAAGTACTCCGTATCAGAGAAAGTCGAACCTGTCCCGGATATCTATGTTGCCAAATACCCGGTCACCAACAAACGCTACCGCCGCTTTATCGCCTATCTCAACAATCAGCCGGATGAAACGAGCCGCATCCTCCGGCGTGAGCTTTTCGCGGAAAAACTGCGCGCATTTGCACAAACCATCTCGGGTTACGACAAGTACCTGGGCAGCGAACTCAAAGACTGGCCGGGAAAATTGCGTTCGGAGGAGGACGGCAACAAGCATTTTAACCAGGATGAACAACCGGTTGTCGGCATAAGCTGGTATTCCGCTCGCGCCTACTGTTTCTGGCTCTCCTGCCTGGAGACGGCGCAAAACGGCGAGCGTGATTTAAAAAGAATCCCGGACCTTTATCGCCTGCCGACTGAGATCGAATGGTTTTGGGCCGCTGCCGGACGGACGCCGGATGGCTCCTTACGAGAGTACCCGTGGCCGAAAAATAAGGGTGGACCGGATGAGAAGCTGGCAAACTACGACCACAACGTCGGCGCCACCACGCCGGTCGGACGCTACCCGGACGGCGCTACCCCGGAAGGGCTGCACGATATGGCCGGCAACGTCTGGGAATGGATGGAAAACTGGTATGACAGGGATAAAGACGCCCGCGCTCTGCGCGGCGGCTCGTGGAACGACAATACACGGTTCCTGCGTTGTTCCGAGCGCTACGGCTACGTTCCCGAGGTCAGGAACGTCATTATCGGGTTTCGTGTTGTGGGTCCCCAGTCCTTAAAATGAATCTCAGGGAATCTGTCTCTCTGAGTTTCTGATCGAAATTTTTTCTATATTTGACTTTTTGGTATGAGAAATCGGGAGGGTAAAAATGGCAGCCGCTGAAATGCTTATTATTAAGAGGGGTTATGATTTTTCCAAATGGCTGTTGCAACATACGGGTAAGTTCCCCAGGAGTTATCGTTTTAGCGTCGCGGCCAAACTGGAAAACGGCATTTTGGATTTTATCGAAGCGACAACTGTCGCCAACATGAGGCAGAATAAACTGCCACTATTGAAACAGGCTGATGAAGCTCTGGCACGCCTGCGCCTTTTGTTTAGATTAAGTTATGAAATGCGTTTCATCAATTTAAAGTCCTATGAATTTGGCAGCCAGAAGTTGGTCGAATTAGGCAGACTTCTTGGCGGGTGGATGAAAAACCCTGGTGTCAAGAATAAAAACTAACTCACATTTCTCACTTGCATTCTGCTGACCGGAAGCAAGTATTCGCAAGTAATAATCCCCTCCAAACGCGCAACGCGCGCGGAGGGGCAGGTTCAAATCGCGTTCAGCGCTTTGAACCGGGGTTGGTGCTACCGCTAGCCGCATGCCACGGACCCACCCCTGATTCTAACTCTGCACGAGTTGGAATCTGTCCCCTCCCAAGATGGGAGCTTGTTAAGTTGACTAAAAACTTATAATTTTGATTACCACCCTGAAGTGAGAAATGTCAGAACTAACAGAACTTGGCTTGCAAAAGCCAGGTGGAGAAGAACCAAACTGACGCCCGCGCTCTGCGCGGCGGCTCGTGGAACAACAATACACAAAACCTGCGTTGTTCCGAGCGCAACAACAACAATCCCGAGAACAGGAACAACAATATCGGGTTTCGTGTTGTGCGTCCCCAATCATGCCCACCGGCTACCCGGCAGGTGCTCGTTCCTGATGCCGTTGTTTCAAGGAACAACGGACTGGTGTTCGGGCATGACATGCGGTTCTTCTGCCAGTGGCCGCTCCGCCGTTGACGGAGTGAACCCAAACATAACCCGGAGCAGGCTTCTTCAGTAGGATGTCTCGAAAGAGAAGCCTGCTCTCAATTTTGAGATGAAGACCTTCAAGAATCTGTTTCATCAAATCGCTTCTTTTGAAAACCTTTTACTCGCGGCTCAAAACGCGGCAAAGGGCAAACGGGAGAAAAGCTACGTTATTGAGTTCTTCTTTAAGCTCGAAGAAAATCTCTACCAAATACAAAATGAACTCAGTGAAAGCACTTATCAGCCCGGCAGGTACAGAACTTTTCGGATCTATGATCCCAAACCCCGCATGATCAGCGCAGCGCCCTTTCGAGACCGCGTTGTCCACCATGCCTTAATGAATATCATAGGACCATTGTTGGAGCGGAGTTTTATTTTTGACTCATACGCCAATCGAGTCGGAAAGGGTACTCACAAAGCCATCAGACGATATCAGAAATTTCTAAGAAAATATAGCTTTGCGCTTAAATGCGATATCAAACAGTACTTCCCGTCTATTGACCACACTATCCTGAAAAGCCTGGCCCGAAAAAGACTAGGTTGCAAAAAAACACTGTCATTAATCGACACAATTATTGACGCTAGTAATTTCCAGGAAGGCGAAAATTCATACTTCCCACAAGACGATCTATTCACGCCCTTTGACAGACGCAAGGGCTTACCGATTGGCAACCTGACCAGCCAATTCTTCGCAAATTACTATCTCGATCCACTCGACCATTTTGTTCAACAACAGCTAGGCTGCTGCGCTTACGTCAGATATGTTGACGATTTCGTTCTTTTTTCAAACTCAAAAAAGATTCTGCACCATTGGAAAAAGAGAATAGCCGATTTTCTGCAACAGTATCGCCTGAACTTACATCCGACAAGATGCAACGTCTATTCGGCTCAAAACGGCAACCAGTTTCTCGGCCAACTCATCTTCAGAACACATCGGAGATTAAGTAGTGAGAACGTTCATAAATTCAAGAAACGGTTTAATGAATGGCAAAAATATCCTTGTGATAATGCGGAACAGCGCATAGCAAGTTGGATGGGCCATGCGAACCAGGCGAATTCTTTCTGCTTGCTAGGGTCTTTAGGTTTACAAAGAGATGAATCACCAAGCCTCAATTGAATATAACCAGCCCTTCCTTTTTTCCCTTGATATTTCGTGGCTCCTTGATATCTCGAAGTTTCCTCTAATGATTTGACCCATTCAATCGAACCTCCCTTGCGCTCCTAAGTAACCATTTTTACAAAAGGTTGTCTTCACCTCACAAGCATGAAATCCCACCTGGCACACCCCTTGCCTTAACCGCCAGCGATGATCATCGAAAATCAATCAAACGCAATTACAATGATCCTTGACAAAGGAGGAGCAAAAATGAAATCACCAAGACAGTCTTTGACGACAATCCTGACCGCGAGTTTTATGGTTGTTAACCTGGCATCCATTGCACAGGCGCAACTCCCCAACCCGGGCATGGAAATCGATCCGCAGCGCACGGCAATCGTCATCACCGATCCACAGAACGACTTCCTGAGTCCGGACGGCGTGACCTGGGGCGTAGTCGGAGCAAGCGTGACCGAGAACAACACAGTCGCCAACATCGAGGCGCTGCTGAAAGTGGCCAAGGCGAATAACATTCCGGTTTTTATATCACCGCACTATTATTACCCAACTGATAAAGGCTGGAAGTTTGAAGGCGCTCTGGAAGCCCTAATGCACAAAATCGGGATGTTCGACCGCAAAGATGCACTGAGCTTAGAAGGATTTGAAGGTTCGGGCGCCGACTTTTTGGAACTGTATAAGCCTTACATTCAGGATGGCCAGACCATCGTGTCAAATCCGCATAAAGTGTACGGCCCGGAAAATAACGATCTCATGCTGCAGCTCCGCAAACGCGGAATCGACAAAGTTATCCTCGGCGGTATGTCTGCGAACCTGTGTACCGAATCCCATTTGCGCGAGTTGCTGGAACGAGGCTTTGAGGTTGCGGTTGTTAAAGACGCGACAGCAGCGGCGGTCGTGCCGGATGGTGACGGCTACCAGGCGGCTCTCGTGAATTTCCGTTTCATCGCGAACGCGGTCTGGACCACCAAAGAAGCCGTGGCAGAAATCAAGCAGGCTACGGCTACGAATTAATGGCGACAAATTGTCTGGGCTGTTCTGCTACGACCGAGGACAGCCCAGATAGGCTTATGGGTTGAGATTAGTAAAGCACAGCTTTCAAAGGGAGAATATCATGAAAGACGCAAGTCAGAATCCGCAGCAAACGAATAACATTTTGGTGATTGGC
>JAJDAD010000074.1 GCA_029262055.1 Candidatus Zhuqueibacterota bacterium | reverse complement strand
GAGACCCATTTGGGTCCAACTCATCCCTTGGTTGGTCGAAAATAAAAGACCATGATGGGCTGTTCCTGCCAAGATCTTTCCGTCAGAAGATTCTAGTAAGAAATGAATGTCAACGGATTCCCAAGGGAAGTTCAAACCCTGACTCTGAAAGCTCCAAGTTTGCCCCTCAGTTGACGACATGAGTACGCCGCTGGACGTTCCAGCAAAAATCGTTGCATTGGGTCCTTCAATTACAGAAAAGACTACATTTGAGGACAATCCTACTTGATTCCAAGTTGAACCAAAATCCCGTGACAAGAAAAGACCATCATCGCCCTCACCGACATCACCACCACCGGTAGCTGCAAGAATCGCGTTGCCAGGCGTGATAAGAAGGGATCGGACGGCCCCAGCATTGAGTCCGTTAGAAAAAGCTGAAGTTCTCCGCCAGGACACGCCGTTATCTGTCGAATGGTAAAAAATCACGCTATTGGGAAAAAAGTCATCTGTGGTGGAACCGGCCAGGATCTGACCATCCGGTCTGACAAGCATAGTCAATATTGCGGTCTGCAGAGAAAGCAGTTGCTTCCATTGCGTAGTGTCATCAAGCTGTCTAAAAATGCCTGCTTGGTCTCCGCCACGCGCACCAACCAGAATTCTATCATTATTGTCAATGGCCAGAGCCGAAATCAGAGTATCTTGGAAACTCTCAATCGACCAACTCTGCCCTAGATTAGTGGAAACAAATAGTCCAGCATCACTACCTGCCAATAATCCCTCGTTTGTTTTCTCAACGATAGCGTTAATGACACTTTCACCTAAACCGGCATTCATCTCTTGCCAATTGCGGCCACCATCTATTGAGCTAAAAACACCATTTCCCGTCCCCGCAAAAACAATTCCATTTGAGGACACATGCAATGCCTTTACAGGAATATCAGGCAGATTCGATTTGTTCCATCTTTGACCAAAATCAGTAGAATAAAAAGCGCCGAATTGCGTTCCCGCAAACATGGTTTTTGCTTCGTCAACAGCAAGGCAGAGGATCTTGCCACCATATGGTTGTTCAGTGTGCTGCCATTCTATGGTTCCAACGCTCTTCGGAGTTGTCGGATTACCACCACCACACCCAAAAGTCACCTGAAAAAGTATTACGATCAGCAATACTAAGTACAAAAAGTGCTTCTCAATTTTCATCTTCATTTTACACCTCGGCATGTAATTCGTAAACTAATTGTAATTACCTTTTATAGATATACGAATCAGAGCCCAATCACCCCCATTGTTTTGTCAAGAAATATTCTCCGGCTCGTCAACATTACAACCTCATCTGCCCCTCGGAGTAGCGCGTGGTGCACGTCAGTAGAGTAGAGTAGAGTAGAGTAGAGTTACTTCTTATAGAATAGACATTCCACAGAAAGAAGCAAGAAAAATTATACCTCCCACTAGCGCTGACGCTACTCGTTGGGCCTGGGTCGCCGCAAAAGGGGAACGGCCTTTGGTATCGTACCGCGTGCAGAAACCGACTTTTTGTGAAAAAGCCGGTTTCTAAGCTCGCCGCGGGAATGAGGTGCCCGCCTGCTATTCTCCGGGTTTTGGCGGTTCGCCAGGGACAAGCGGAACGCGTTATCTGGCGGTCTTTTAAGTGCGTGATTTATTTTTACGCGAAAGCGGTCGATTGGTCTTAAGAGGTAAATAATCTTCTCTCACTTTCTGACTCAGGGATCGACATGCTGCTGAAGGACCTCACTGCAATTACCAACTACTCATTCCGCATTCTCGAAAAAGTTTCTCCCAAAAAAGCCAGCCAAAAGGCAGCCCGGCTTTGGCTGACGCCGCCTGATTACGACGTCTCGCAGCGTGAGTTACAGGCGATTCAGGCGGCGCAAATCCAGGTTTTTTCGCTCGCCGTCAACGGCAACAGTGAGGCTGAACAGCTTTACACGACCTACTCCTGGGGCAGCGGGCCCGTGGTTTTACTGGCGCACGACTGGGGTGGCAGCGCGGCGCAAATGGCGCCTTTGGGGCAATGGCTGCAAAAAGCCGGGTTCCACGCCATCGCGTTTGACGCCTTTGGACACGGCAACTCTGAGGGCGGGCAAACACACATCCTGGAAATGGCCGCGATCATAACCGACCTGTCCCGCCGCTACAACGGCGTGTGGGGAATGGTCGGCCATTCCGCCGGCGCACTGGCCGCCATCCTGTCGATTCAGGAGGGCGTCGCGGCAAACCGGCTGGTGGTCAGCGGAGCAGCTGCGTCGATGGATTACTACTTGCGGAAATTCTGCGGGCAGATTCAGGTCTCGCGCCAGACCATGGGCAGGATGAGTCATCTTCTCAACACTTACGTTCAGCGCAACCTGAAAGACCTCTCCATCATCAACATCGTGCCGACCCTGAATATGCCGGCGCTTATCGTTCATGACAAGGACGATGAACTGATCAGCCACTCGGAGGCGATTGCGCTGTCAAAACTCTGGCCGGGCGGGGAAATTCGTCTGAGTGAGGGGCTAGGCCATGACGGGGTCTTGACCGATGACGGGGTGGTCGACTGCATTATAGATTACCTGTCCCGCGAGCAAAGCCTGCGCGTCGATCAATTTTCACCATCACGAATGCCAGCATAAAAAATGCGCCGGCATTTCCCAATAGCCGTGCAAAGCATTTTTGAGGAAATACCGACGCCAGACAGCTTTCACCCAAAATACAAAGCCGTGCAACGCTTATTCCGCAAAAACTTCAGATAACCGATCGGGCCAGGATTGTTCTCCGCGCGCAGTTTGTGCGCTTGCTTTTCCGCCCGCAAAACGGTACTTTTGTGACGGAATCCAGGACTCGGAAAGTCGATTAACTCACATTGCTCACTTGCACTCTTAGGTCACTGTGAGCACAAAATGATGGATTGTTCAGTCAGGAGACCAACTGAATTTTCGCACACAGTCATGAGTCAACCTTCAAGTAAAAACCGCAAGCTCTACTCACAAGCAATAGTATGCAGCGTACCATCAACCAAACCATAGTCGAGTTGCTTGCGGGCGACATTACTGACCAAGCCACTGACGCAATCGTCAACGCCGCTAATTCGGGGCTGATTCTGGGTGCAGGTGTCGCAGGCGCCATCCGCAGCAAGGGCGGTCCCGGGATCCAGGCTGAATGCGACAAACAGGGCGGCTGTGAAGTGGGCGGCGCCGTGCTTACGGGCGCTGGTGAGCTTGCGGCAAAATATGTGATTCACGCAGTGGGACCACAGATGGGCGAAGGCGGCGAGGAGGTCAAACTCGCCAATGCAACTCTCAACAGTCTCAAAGTCGCAGACGCGCATCATCTCAGGAGCATTGCTTTTCCAGCGATCAGCACCGGCATCTTCGGCTTTCCGCTGCAGCGTTGTGCCGGGATTATGCTGACCACCACAAAGGAATATTTGAACAAGGAGACAGGCTTGAAAAAAGTGGTCTTTTGTCTCTTCGGGGCTGATGCGTTTGACACATTTAAGGACGCACTGCAAAACCTGCCGTCGCCGGAACAGCCGTAACCGGGCACGACGGGGGCAACTACTCCGTCTTGAGCGACACCATGGTTCTGCCCCAACCGCCCAGCTCCGGTGGCGCATCACGGAATTCGAGCACGTGCGGATTTTGTGCCAGCTCTTTGCGAACCAGGTATTTCAGTTTACTCCTGCCCTTGCCGTGGATGATCTGCAGCCGCTGCAGCTTTAACGAACGAGCATTTCTGATGAATTCGGCCACGACTTCCGGAATCTGTTCCGGGAAAAAGCCATGCAAATCCAGAACATCGGTTACCCTGAAATATTCGGGCAGGTGTTCGTCACCTTCATCAAATTCTGACATGCGGTAGATCTCGTTTGTGTCCCGGCGAAACTGGATTTGACAAACAGGCTGTTTAAGATGGAAGCCAGGAATAGAATGCTCGCCCAAAGTAGACACACAGTCCATCAAATGCAAATCGCGGGGGGGCCAAAATGAAGATCGGCGTCATATCTGACAATCACGGTTACATCCATCCGGGGGTTTTTGCTCAGTTTAGCGGAGTAGACCAAATCCTGCACGCCGGTGATATCGGCGGCCGGGACATCATAACCAGCCTGGAAACCATTGCTCCGGTCCAGGCCGTGTACGGCAATATCGACACCTTCCCCATCGTCAGCGATTACCCGGAGATTCTGAGGGCCGAATTCGAAGGGGTCACCATCTGCATGACCCATATCTTTGACGGACTGTCGGATCCTCGCATTCAACAGGAAATGCAACATTCTCCGAATCAGAAACTGGACATTATGATTTTCGGTCACTCGCATCAGGCCAGGCTGGAAAAAGAGGGGGATACCTATTTGATGAATCCGGGCGCCGCCGGCAAACGGCGGTTTAGCCTGCGCATTTCCGTGGGCTTGATTACGATTTCCGGCGACGGACGCTTCATCCCGGAAATCATCTATCTCGACTGATTTTCTATTGACACCATAGGTTATTTTTTCTATATTTGCCCTGCCTTAAAAGCAAGGCGAGGGTATAGCTCAGCCGGTAGAGCAGCGGCCTTTTAAGCCGTGGGCCGAAGGTTCGATTCCTTCTACCCTCACCAACCTGCGTCGTTAGCTCAACTGGCAGAGCAGGGGCCTCTTAAGCCCAAGGTTCGGGGTTCGATTCCCTGACGACGCACAACGTTTACCGCAATATTATCAACAGAAAGGCTTCTCAATCGAGAAGCTTTTTTTGTTTGTGGTCTTCTCAAATTTACCCATGTCTGGACATAGAATAACGCAACTTTAACGCAACAACTGTGATATTCAAAACGCTCAGAAGACTAGAGCACCCTCAGAAGCCCGAGATTGTCGACAGAAGAAACGAGCGAATAGAGTTCCTTTCTGACAACTACAGCGTTGAACAATTGAAGGTTCTGCTCGACGAGGCTGTGGCGTTGCACGAATTTCACCCTTGACTTATTTACGGTTATTTAACATATTTGAAGTGGTTCTCTCCTCCTCGTTGCTTCACTAACCAGTTTGAGGCAATTATCATGGGTCTAAAAGACAAATTCAAAGCTGCCTGGCAACGGGTGTCGGACTTGGAAGATGCTAGTGCGACTGCCAAGGAGCATGCCTCTGCCGCGGATCGGATTCCGTACAAAGAGATATCCAAAGGGCTCAAAGAGTTAATGAAGAAGAATGTCGACGTTGTTGGCAGGAAGATTTTGATCCCTTCTTATTATGTCATCCACTTCAGCGAATACGACCGTAATGCCCGCCAGGAAGTCGAGGATGTTCTTTGCGAAGAGCTCAAAGAAGAGCTCTATCCCGAGATGCGCAAGATCAATCCTGAGCAGAACAAACGCGAAATAGCTATCGAGTTCACGACCGATACCAGTCTCGAACGGGGAAACTTCAGGATCGACTACAGCATGAAGAAACCCTCCGAGGCCACCGGAAAGGAACTTGACAAAGCGGGGGCCAGCCCGGAACCGCCGGTAGCCGTTCCTGCTGACCGGGATTTGAAAGCAACCATCATCGAGCAACCGCCGGCCGTAACTCCCGACAACCAGGCAACGATTATTCAGGCCCCGGAGCCAAGTGTTCGGATTAAGCTTCTGATCGACTCAGGCACAGATAAGAATGAAGTGACTTTGACCAAAGCGAAAATTTCTTTGGGGAGAGCAAGTCGGGACGATGTGGTTTTGGAAAGCGCCGACTTTTCCATTTCTCGCAGCCATGCTACTATAGAACTGAGAGATGGCAACTACTTCCTCTTGCCGGAAGGGGTCAACGGCACGTTCTTGAATGGCCAGGAATTAGAACTAAAAAAGGAAGTTGCGGTATCCCCAAATGACGAAATCAAGATAGCGAATTATGCGATAAGACTTGTCGAATAGATTCTCCGGGAGTGGATAATGGGCATTATTCGAACAATTGATCAAGGCATCAGAAGTGTTATCTTTGCCCTTTTCTGGTGGTTGATCGACCCATTGGACAAAGACAGGCTGCTGGGTCAGATCAAAGATACGATTGAACGCAGCATCGACATCAACAACCCGGAAAAGACTATCTCTCCCGACAATTTTGAGATCCAGGTCAACAACAAAGTTTTTATAAAGCACGCGCACTCGAACAAGCAGCTTGAAGCGGTTCTGGCCGATCACATTCAACGATACGTTGCTGATAATGACTACGAGCTTTTCCGGCCCAGAATAACCGTCCAGATTCTGTCTTCCGCGACCATGTCCAAACGCAAAGCTGATATTCGTTGCTGGTTTTCGTCTGAGGAAACGAGTCCGGCTATTGCTCAAGCCGTTTCCAGGCTTCATTTGGAGGTCATTGCCGGTGAGGGCAAGGGGTTGCGCTGGGAGCTAACGCCCGGCAATACGTACAAAATTGGCCGTTCATCCACCGCCAACATCTGCCTGCCTTTTGACAATATCTCGAAGACGCAGGCCACGCTTTACTATCTTGATCCCGACAAAATAACGCTGGTAGATGAAGGCAGTGCAAACGGAACGTATATCGACGATGAGACAGAACGCATCAGTGGCAGCAGGGCACTGAGTGTAGGGACCAAGATAAATCTGTGCAAAATGGATCCAGTGATACTTACCCTATCTTCCGGGTAAAAAATGCTGCTCGCATTAATTATCGCAAAATTCATCATTCTCGCCGCACTAGGAATTTATGTCCTTCGGATAATAATACCTTCTCTGAACTCACTAAAGGACGTCCTCTTCTTCAAACAACGCAAGGAAATGGCCGTGGTGCTATGGGTGTTCATAGTTGCATTCGCAGCCCTCATCGGATATCAGGGGTATTGGCAGTTGTTGGTGAGCGACCCATATTTTGAAGAAACCAGGAAACTTCACGATCCCCGTCCATGGATCATAGAGGCAACCACGGCTAAGGGAACTATCTATGACCGCACGCACGACGATACGAAACTCCTGGCCGGCTATATGGCTGTCGAAGAAGACCAGCTTCCCCGCAGACATTATCCCCTTGGTGAGGCGACCTCTCATATCATTGGTTATTCAGACGTTGAAAGAGACAAATCCGGTCTCGAAAAATTGCTTTTTGAGTATCTGATGGGGACATCGGAATCGACACAAAAGGAAAAAGAAAATTACATCAACAACAAGTACTATCGCCTGCAGCCCCGTGGCAATGACCTCGTTCTGACTCTCGACTATGAGTTGCAGAAAATTGCATATGAAGCATTTGGCGATAATAAAGGCGCCGTGGTGGCCATCCAGCCTGCGACCGGCGACATTTTGGCCCTGGTAAGTGCACCCAGCTATCATCCCGACTCAGTCTCCGTAGACGACGCCTGGCTCCGAATCGTGCAAGATGAAGACGGAAAACGCCTCTACAACCGTTCTCTCAAAGGTCGATACCCTCCCGGCTCAACCTTCAAGACCATAGTGGCATGTGCCGCGGTTGAGAAGGGACTGGACCCAACCTGGATGATCGGACCAAGTGGTTATAAACCGCCGGGGGTCAGACGGAAAAGGGTGTTCGACCATGAACGTGCCAGTTACAGAAAGAAAGGACGGACATGGCGAGGGCATGGCGAGTTAACCATGACCCGTGCTTTGGTAAAATCCAGCAATGCCTATTTCGCCAGATTGGGTGTGACCGTCGGTGATTCACTGATGCATGCAATAGTTGAACGATTTGGCTTTAACCAGCCGGTGCAATGGAACACCTCACGCCCTGAACTGCTGGCAGGGCTGGTTGCTTTTCAAAGTTCTTTTCCGCCAACTAAGAATGCTCACGAACTTGCATGGTCTTCAATCGGACAAGAAAAGGTTCTGGCGACGCCCCTGCAATTGGCTCTGGTTGCAGCGACTATAGCCAATGATGGTGTTTTGATGAAACCCAAGATTGAACGTGCTGAGCCGCCCCAGGTTTGGAACCGGGTCATGTCTGAGGAGACTGCCCGCAAGGTCCGGCAGATGATGCGGGAAGTCGTGTGGTCCCGTGGCGGCACGGCCTGGCGGCTGCGGATGAAGGAAGTCGAAGCGGCAGGCAAGACAGGAACGGCTGAGATAAACATGCCCATAAAGAGAGCGGATGGAACGTGGCAAAAAAGAATTATTAACAACGCTCTTTTCATCTCTTTTGCACCTGTGGATGAACCACAGATAGCGATTGCAGTGGTAGCGGAAGGTGCGGGTTACGGCGGGTCTGCAGCCGCTCCGATAGCCAAAGAGGTTTTTTTGAAAGCCTATGAACTTGGGTATTTTGATGGCGGCAATGGCAGCGCCAAAACGTCCAAAAATTAACCCTGGTCTGGGACTAAGCCTGGCATTGGCTATCTCGGTTCTGGGAATGCTATCGGTTTACCTTGCCGGCAATGCGCGCGGCTACGATCCCAGCCTTACGGTCCTGCTCAGAAATACCGTGCTCATGTCCTTCTTTTTTCTGATATATGCGATCTTGAAAGGAAGCTACAAGGGAGATTTTTCCATATTGGTGGTCGTTGCTTTGCTCACCGGGATTGGCTTCGCAATTCAATATAGAATTAGTTCCGCCATAAACGTCGACTTCCAGAAGACACTTGTGAAACAGTACTCGGCGGCAGCAACAAAAAAAGCCCTTGCCGATTCGGTTTTCGTCACTGCCACGGGCACGGCCCGGTTGTCCGATGAGAGAGGAATCGAATCCATTCAGCACGAAGCCAAACAGCTGCTTAGACTCGATCAATTCAAATGGGGTCAATTTCTGCGAGATCTGGTGGAGAGCTTTCCCGGGTGGTCGCGCCTGATCATTTCCCACCTCATTGCTTTGCTGTCGATCGTTTTCATAATCAGGAAATGCGCGAGGGAGAAGTTCATGCAGTCCCTGAACAATCCCTTTTTCTGGATGGCATTTACGGTCTTCATGCTGGTCGTGTTCGTAGCCTTGAGTGAAGTGGGCACAAGGGGTCGCTTCGTCTACAAAATGACACCCTGGGAGGCTTTCAAGATCACCATCATAATCTTCCTGGCAGGCTTTTTTGCTAACTACAAAGATGACTTTACACGCAAGGCAAGTAAAGTGAGGGGCAAGAAGCTGCAAAGCCTCCTGTTGATTTGGGGGCCGTTCATTTTGGTCTGGTTGATTCCACAAGCTCTGTTCGTCTTGCTGAAAGACTTCGGCCAGGTAATTATCTATGGCGGACTGGTGGTCATCATGATTTTCGTAATCACCAGAAAATACCTCTATCTCTTCGGCGGAATCGCAGTGACGGTTCTGGTGTCAAAACTGATTTTTTTGTTAGAGGGCATTATCCCACCGCACGTATTGCAACGTTTTCTGATTTGGGGTGACGTATGGAGAATGCCACACGACGCAGCCTGGTGGGATAGCGTTTACCAAATAATGAATTCATTTTTCGCAATGAATGCAGGCGGCTGGACTGGCGCCGGTCTTGGCCTCGGCTACCCGACCAACATTCCACTGGTCGTTTCCGATTTCGTTTATTCCGCTCTCGCTGAAGAGATAGGCTTTATCGGCTCCGGGCTAATCGTGTTGTCGTATCTCCTGCTTTTCTTTCTGGGCATGCGCGTCGTCATCCACTCGGAAACGGATCTTGAACGACTGCTGGCACTCGGTTTTACAACCATGCTTGCCATACAAGTTTTTGTTAACATAGGGGGTGTGGTCAAGCTGATTCCACTGACCGGCATCACCCTGCCTTTCATCAGCAGAGGCGGGTTCTCATTTCTGATATCATGCATCATAATCGGTTTCTTGATGGGCCTGTCGCATAGGAACGGCGTCAGAGAGACAGCATGAGCATATCTGTTGAAACTGCGAGCATCACGGACAATGGCCTCGGCATCAAGAACGATGTCAATGAAGACAGCTATTTGGTGCTTGAGAAAGACAAGATCTTTGCCGTCGCTGATGGCGTTGGCGGAGCGGCAGCTGGTGACGTGGCGAGCAGAACGGTTGTGCAAACGATCCGCGATGCTTTGCATAACGATCGTCTGAACACATCGATCCCGGATGCGATTGAGTTGACGCAAGCTCTCGTTAGGGCCGGCAACGAGAAGGTGTACGAAAAGGCCGGCGTGTTGCAAAGAGCCATGGGTTCGACCATTGCCCTGGCCTTGCTCAGAGGGGATGATGCGGTTTTAGCCCATGTTGGCGACAGCCGGATTTACCTCTACCGGAAACACCAACTGTTGCGCTTGACCAAAGATCATTCGAAATTGCAGAATCTTATTGACATGATGCCCCCCAATACGGTCGATGAGAAAAATTTTGCTGAGAGTAATGTCATAACCAGGGCCCTAGGCGCCGGGCCAACGGTTGAACCGGACATCCAAAAAGTCAACCTCAAAGATCAGGACATTTTCATCATTTGCACGGACGGAGTTTACAACTACAACTCTGACAATGAAATACTGCAAAATCTCGAGAAGAATTCCGGAGTTTTAGATAAGATATGCCGGGCATTCAAAGAACACTGCTATGCCGGAGGCGCAAAGGACCATCTGACAGCCATCGTGGTAAGAGTTACAAAAGAGGAGCAGGATGCTCAGGAAACCAAAGTCCTGAGAAAGGTTCATTCATAAAGTGTCTTCTCTTATTCATCCAAACTCTTAATAGGAGGTGAGTAAAATGTCTTTTGGTAAGTACTTCACTCAGTGGGCTATTGTCACCGTGGTTTTCGGCGTGTTGGCACTCGTAAGCACAAAAATGGCGCCAACACATACTCTGTGGCCATTTGGTATTTCGTTCTTGTACATTGCAACCCTTATTTTGATGACGGCGAAGGTACTGATTGAGGCCGCGAGCAAAACACAGGAATGAATGCAATAAAAAGTCCGGATGACTCGAAGGGAGCCTCATTTGAGGCTCCCTTTTTTGTCGGTGTTCGAGTCTGCAACTCCTACTTTATCTCAGTCCGACTATGAGATTGCTACCAGGATAAATTCTGGAACTTGTGAGTCGGTTCCATCGCTTCAGACTGCCGACGGTCGTGTGGTAGCGCCGTGCAATTTTCCAAAGTGAATCTCCCCGCCTCGTCTTGTGCAGAACCATGCCGGCGGCGGATTTGATAATACGGAGCTCCTCCCCATACTGCAGTCTGTCCGATTGCAGCCACTGGTTCCACTCTTTGATTTCCGCGCTGGACACCGCAAAATAGCGCGCAACGGTCTTGAGGGCCAAACCGTCTTTTTCAACCCTGTAGGTAATCCTGACTTTCCCCGCTTCGGATGGGCTGTCATTTAAGACGGACTGATTCAATGTACTATCGGCAGGGGATGTTTCCCTGACGCTGACGGAAGTGATTCGCAACTTCATGCCGGCCTTAATCCATCTGGAACTCCTCAAATTGTTGTCCGCCATAATAGCCTGTACCGTCGTACCATACCTGGTTGCAATTTTCGAGAGCGTATCGCCCCGCCTGATTCTATGTGTTGTGTAAGTGATTTCTACTTCGTCGAATGGATTCTTCTTATGTTGCTCCAGAAATTGTTCCTTTATCCCCATTGGCACGCGGATTGAATAGGCGCCACCTGGGGCTATATTTGCAAGCAGGGCCGGATTCAGTTTGCGGATGATTTTGGGCGGCACTTTTGCAAGCTGTGCAATCTGGTCGACCGAAAAGGTCGAATTAATCTCGATCGTTTCGTAATCCAATGGGTCACTCAAAGCGGGCAATGTAACGCCGTATTTTTCGTGATCCGTTAGAATATGTAATATTGCGTAAAAGTTAGGCACAAAATTGTAGGTCTCGCGCGGAAGCCCCCTCAACTTCCAAAAATCATTGGTCTGATCGCGGCGCATAACTCTTTTGAGTTGAGTTGGACCGCAATTGTATGCTGCCAGGGCGAGCTCCCAATTGCCAAAACGGTCGTGCAAATACTTCAAGTATTCGACCGCGACCACCGTGGCTTTCTCGGGATCGAAGCGCTCATCAATCCACCGGTTGTATTTCAAACCATAATCCGAAGCCGTCCCGGGCATGAGTTGCCACAATCCTGCTGCTCCGCGACGCGACCTGCCTTGCGGTAAGAAACGGCTTTCCAACACAGGCAAATATGCGAGAGAAGCCGGCATGTCGTATTCCTCCAGAATTGCCGCGATGATCGACATATATCTTCCTGAGCGCTCATAACTACTGAGCAAATCTGTCCGGCGACCCGGTTGGAGGTAATATCGAATTCTTGCTTCGATGCGCGCATTGGTGGGCAGGTCAATCGTAGGACGATCGAGCCTTGTGACCGACGGTTGTCCCGTGTCATCGTCCGGCCAGTGGATCTTAACAAGTTCAGTGGGAAAATACAGTACCAGCAGTGTAAGTGCAGATCCGGCAAACAACCCCATCACAAAAAGGGAAACCCGGGCTGAGAGCGCTGATCTCAACTTCGTCATCCAGTTTTCCAAAATCATCGCAGTATTCTCCTTTGGTCTGGCCTGATCCGAAGGTTGTCCTTCTGTGCTTTGAGACAATTTACAAAGGCGGGGGAAAAGTTCAAGTCCGTTAAACCAATGCTGAAAACTTCGCCGCATGGACCGGGCGCACCCAGGCCGGTTATCTGCCACCTGCTGACCTGGCGAACCACAATAAAAGCTTGCTTCTTTTACAGACGCTTTTAGATTGATTATAGGCTCTCTTTTCCGATAGTTTCACTATCTCTTGCCCGTCCTCGAAGAATGCTGTCATTGTTGGTGGCGACAAACAGTTGCCTAAAAGCAAAACTTAGCTCATGAGGAAGTAACGGGGATCTCGCCGTGAACAACGATCCAAGAATTGACACAACCATTTCCCATTACAGAATTACGAGTCGTCTGGGTGGGGGTGCGATGGGCATTGTCTACAAGGCCGAAGACCTGAAGCTCAAGCGAACGGTCGCGTTGAAGTTCCTATCTTCGGCTTTGCTGACTGATGATGAGACCAAGACCCGGTTCATGAATGAAGCGCGCGCAGCCTCCGCTCTTGACCATCCGCGCATCGGTACCATTTTCGAGATAGAGGAAACGGAGGACGGCGAGATGTTTATCGCCATGGCCTATTATGACGGGAAGACGCTCAAGCAAAAGATGGAAGAAGAGGAATTGGCGCCGGAAGATGCTATCCAAAATGTTCGCCAGATAGCCAACGGTCTTTCAGAGGCCCACAAACAGGATATTGTGCACCGGGACGTGAAGCCGGCCAACATCATTATTACCAGTGATGGCTTCGTCAAAATCGTCGATTTTGGGATTGCGAAGCTAGGGGGCTCGACCAGACTCACCAAGGCCGGCACAACTATGGGGACCCCTGCCTACATGTCTCCCGAACAAGCCCGGGGCGAAGAGGCGGATTCCCGCAGCGACATCTGGTCTTTGGGAGTGATTTTCTACGAGCTCCTGGCCGGTCAACTGCCGTTTAAAGGCAGAGATGAAATGTCCGTCCTGTTTAACATCGTCAATACGCCGGCTGACTTCGACGCCGAGGCCTCGGCCATCATACCGGCTGAGATCAAGGCTATCCTGGAGAAAGCTCTGGCCAAAAAGCGCGAAGATCGTTACAGCGATATCGATAGCATGCTCGATGATCTTCTCCGGGCTGCTCCTCCGCAGCAAATCACCACCGACCAAATCGCCACTATAGTGCAACCTGCGAGGTTGGGCCATCAGGAAGAAAAACCCAGGAGTCCTGCCGGCGGTTATTACGGGCCTGCAAGTAAAGGCAAGAACAAACGGCGCAAAGTTATTCTGGCGACCGCCGGCTTGATCGCCGCAGTGGGCTTGATCGCAGCAAGTCTGCTCAGAAAAAATGATCCGGATAATATCGGGTTTATCAAAGTAGAGTCAAATCCGCCCGGCGCCGAGGTGCTATTGGATAACAAACCGACGGGAGCAAGAAGCCCGGCCCTCCTGGGCCCATTCCAGGAAGGATCGTATGCCCTTACTTTGGCTCTCACCGGTTACGACAGCGCTTCACAAACCATCACGTTGGCCAACAACGATACCATCAGCAGCTCTTTTGAGCTAAACACGCTTACCCTGGTCTCAGATCTTAACCTTGGTAGTACGCCACCGGGCGCCGCAATCTTTCTCGACGGAATGGATACGGGTCTGGTAACCCCTGCTCTGCTAGAAGCAGTGGTGGCTGGTAACCATGAGGTGAGGTTAGAAAAAACAGGATTTCAGACCGTCAGCAAGACCATGAGTGCGGCCCCCAAGCAAGTAGCGGATTGGACACCGAAATTGACAAAGCTCGTGCCTGCCCGGAAAAAAACGAGAACCCTTACAGAAAGATCTCAGAAGAAAGAAAAAATCCCGCAGATGGGCACATTGGTTGTTGACTCCCAACCTGAAGGCGCAGAAATCTTCATCGATGAGGTCGCAACCGCTGAAGTGACACCGGCCGCATTTCCTGAGCTCGCCGTCGGCCAGCATAGCGTGCGTCTGGCACGTGCCGGTTACAATGACGTCTCAACGCAAATAGAGATTGAACCCCAAAAAGAAGCAAAAGTGGCTGTGCAACTGGCCCCAAAAGAAAAAGGCCAGTTGACGGTAATAGCCATGAAACTGGAAGGCGGCGCCGAGGTCAGCTCGGTAGCCAACATTCTGGTCAATGGCAACCAGCTGGGTCAGACGCCAATATCATTCTCGTTAGAGGAAGGTGAGTATACAGTTGAAGCAAAATTGTTTGGCTACGTCCCTAAAGAACCGGAACAAAAAGTGATGGTCAGAAGTGGCCAACGGACAACACTTAAGTTCCAGTTTACCAGAACGAACTAAGGGAGAGAAAAATGCAGATTAGACAAAAGGTTGCCATGATTGTTTTTTCTACTCTTCTTCTTCAGTCGAGCAACGGTCGCGTTTTTTCCTCTGTAACGTCACAGGACGCCAGGAGTGTCGAGCTGGAGACCGCAAAGCAGCATTTTAAGGGTGGTGATTTCAGCGCCGCAATCAATCTTCTTGACAGGCTTCTGGTAACGAGCACATTATCGAATGACAATTACGTGGAGGCGAGCGAATACCTGGCCGTGTCCTATGTCACAATCGGACAGGACTCAAAAGCGGAAGGCGTGTTTGATCAGATTCTGCAGCGTGCCCCCAATTACAAGCCGTCAGACCAGTGGTGGCCGCACCGGCGGCTAATGACCGGGTATTATCGCACCCTCAAGAAAACAGGACAGTCTTTAGGTGTCTCAGCGAAAGACCCCGGCATCCGGACCATCGCCATAATGGACTTTGAAAACAACTCCATCGATGACGCCGACAAATACACCAATCTGGGAAATGCTCTGTCCAAGATTCTCATCGGTGATTTCGCAGTCGTCAACGACCTTAGGGTGGTCGAAAGGGAACGTATCCAATTCCTTATCGACGAACTGGAGCTGACCGCCAAGAAGATCAGCGGCCAAAATGTTGTGGATCAGGACGCTGCTCCCCGCCTTGGAAAACTGTTGGGGGCACACGCCTTCGTTTTTGGCAGCTTCATAAGATTGGGCAAAGTTTTTCGTATTGATGCCCGCCTGGTGAAAACAGAAACCGGTGAAATTTTCAAGACAGCATCCGTGGAAGGAAAACCATCAAAGATCCTTCAGTTGGCAAAAGAGTTGACGCTCAAAATCTCAAAAGACCTGGATGTTGCTATTCAAAAAGCTGAGCGGAAACGCCTAAACGAGTTAGGGCGGGAAGATGTTCCAATCGAAGCCGTGGCGCTCTTTGGCGATGCCATGTCCAGCGCCAATCAGGAAGATTACAAAGATGCAGTCATCAAACTGGAAGAAGCTATCGCCATTGCCCCAAATTTCCAGAAAGCCCTCGACATGGCAGAAGTCATCCGGCCCCTCACGCTTTAGCTGTCAAGCCGGCTTTTTCAGGTTTCGGGGATGACCGCCAATCGCCACAAGGGATTTCTTGCTCTCCTGGCAATTGCCCTGGCTTGCGGCAGTTGCGCAGCACAAAGCCGGGAGAACCGTCGGCTGACGAAGCAACCAGGCGTCTCTGCCAGTTCCGGCACCGAGCAGGCTGAATGGCAACGGGCACTGGATTCCGGTATCTCGCACTACAAGTCGGGCGAATATCAACAGGCCGTCCGCTCGTTGATTCGAGCTTTCCATATCAAATCCTCGGACCAGGCCACGCTGCTTTTCCTGGGGTTCAGTTATGAGGCTTCCCGGCAACATTCAAAAGCGGCCGTCATCTACCGCTACCTGGCAACCCTGGACGTCACTGCCGCCGTGCAGAGTGAACTGCTCGCCCGGATGACGGAGAATCAGGAGCAAGGTTGGCGAGCCGGCATCCGAGACAAACTGACAGGGAAAGCAGCGCCCGGGCCAAATGCCGGCAACAGCGTTGCGGTTCTCTATTTCCGCAATCTCTCAAGTTGGGGCGAGCTGGATCCGGTTATCAAAGGGCTTGCGGAAATTCTGATAAATGACCTGGCCAGAATTCAAAGCCTCAAACTGAAAGAGCGGCGGCAGGTTCAAATTCTGATAGAGGAACTCGAAACGACGCCAACCCGCCTGTATGATGACTTCCCCATGACCGAGATCGGAAACATTCTCGCAGCCAACTTCCTCGTCACCGGCGGCATCGAACGCGTCAGCGATACCCGGATCAGCGTGTCAGCCGGAGTGGTTGACGCCAGGACCGGACATTTGATCGGAAGCGGCTCGCGCGTAACCGCGCAACTCTCTGACGTTTTGGCCTCGGAAAAGAAACTCACCCTGGATATCATCCGGAACCTGAATCTCAACCTGAGCCAGACGCAACGCAGGATCGTACAAATTCCACCCACCCAAAGTAACCTGGCTTTTATCGCGTTTGGCAAAGCGCTGCACTTTGCAGATCAGGGCAAGACTCGCGACTCACAAGAACAGTTGCGCAAGGCACTCAGCCTGGATCCGGATTTCAAGTTGGCACGCCTTTACATTGGCCGGGCCAGCACAAAAAGACTTTCAGATTCGGAACTGGAGAGCATCCTGCACCGCTCGAATTGACATCCCTTACCCGCAATGGCCTAAAGCGCGACCTTCCAAGCTTGATGACAGGAACTGAGTGAGGATTCGTCTCAGGTTGGAGTTATTACGGTGGAAACCTTTGAGGAAAATCTCAAGATGCCAAAATTTCTGAAACGCAAAGAAGTCATTCGCCTCTTTTGAAAAACAGAACACCTGCTCTACATTCACAAAGTTGTTGCTTTTTTGTAACGGGATGACTTATTTATGATTAGGTATTCACCTCTCCTCCAGCGGTACAGTCACGCAGACATCCAAACGGACAATGTACGGCACAGCCTCTGCGTGTAAAATAATACCTTCCAACCAAACTGTAGTTGTTTAACAACTGCTCGGTGAATTGGCCCCGGGGCCTATTTCTGAAATCAGTATTGCACGGAGATTCACCATGAAAAAACCCACAACATGCCTTAAGTACTTTCTGCTTGTCTTGTCAGTGTATATGCTCCAACTCGGCTGCGCAACAAGCACTTATGATCGCGGCCTCGGCGAACTCAGAAGGCAGTCATACACGAATGCCATAGACTTGCTTCAGGCTGCAGAGCAAGAAGATCCGAACGACTTTCAGGTAAAGCGCGACTTGGGAATCGCCTATTACGAAACCAAGCGTTATGACGACGCAACTGCAAAGCTCAAAGAGGCAAAATCAATCGATCCCCGTAACGCCAAAACTATCTTCTACCTTGGCCTGACCTATGAAGCGATGGACATGCTGCCGGAAGCAATCGCTGAATACAAAACCTACGATCAATTGGCCCGGTCCGGAGGCTTTAAAAGGAAGATATCCAACCGCATCAAGCAACTAAGCAACGAACAAATTGCACGAGAGATCGAAACAGCCATCGCTACGGAATCGGACCTCTCGGCCGACGCAATCCCGGAGAATACCGTCGCGGTGCTGACCTTCCGCAACTTAGGAGACACACCGGAACTCAACCCTCTCCAGAAGGGCCTGGCGCAGATGATGATCACGGATTTGTCCAAAGTTGAGCAGTTGCAGATTGTCGAACGCTTGAAACTGCAACGCCTGCTTGAAGAACTCGAGTTCGGGCAATCCGGGTTGGTTGAAGAAGATAGTGCCCCGCGAGTTGGGAAGTTGCTTGGCGCCCGCAAGTTGGTCAGCGGTGGCTTTACCAAATTGGCGGACGAGCGGTTGCGCATCGATGCTGCCCTGACCGAGACGGTCTCTTCGGAATCGGAAGCGCTAAAGGAAATCACTGGTGACTTGAATTCATTCTTTAAGCTGGAAAAAAGTCTCGTGTTTTCTGTTATTGATGAGTTTGGAATTGCTCTGACCAAAGCAGAGCGTGACGCCATTCAACAGATTCCAACGGAATCTTTGTTGGCTTTCATGGCCTATTCTCAAGGTTTGGATTACGCAGATCGTGGCATGTTTGACCAGGCCAGCGCTGAGTTTCAACGAGCTGTCGGCATAGATCCCAATTTCAGTACTGCCCGGCAAGGCCTCTCAGACGTTAAGACCTCGCAAGAGGCGGCGGCAGAGCCAAAGCTAAGCACAACCGAGCTGACTGAGGAATTCAGCTCAGAAGCTGAAACCGTGTCGACCAGCAGCAAGGTTTCACGTTTACACTTAACCGGGCTTGCAGCTCAGACTGGCCAAATGCCGCAGGGCGACAATGACACGCGAGAGCCGCTTCCGGAAGAGACTGGTACCGATTCTCCGACAGGTTCAGCAACAGCAACCCTTTTGATTCGAGTGCCTCTTCCCGAGGGCCAATAAACCAGAGCCAATTCCAGAGTGTGTGTCAACATTCACCCGTTGAACTCATCGAGGGGATAGCAATGAAATTTCACAGAAACAGTACGGCATTCATGATATTCTTGCTGCTTGTGTCCAAACCGGTTTCAGGGCAAGTTGAGCAGTTTGAGTTTTTTCGAGGTCGGACCTTCACACCGGGAGCGCATTTTAAACAATGGACATTTGACCAGGGTGGCGGCGACGACAAGTTTACGGAAATTGCGTTCCCATTAGTCTACTCCGTCCGGCTTGGTAAACGTTTGAGTTTCGATGTCACTGCTGCGCCGTTCTTGAGCAAGTTTGAACCGGCTTTGGGATCGAGCAGGGAATTCAACAACGTCTCTGATACTTTTGTCCGGGGTTCTTATGTTTTGGGTGATAATGTCGCGCTGCTTTCGGTTGGCGCCGGCATTCCCACCGGAGAAACGGATCTTACCACCGACGAATTCAGTTTGTCCGGACTTGCGGCAATTAAACCTCTGGACAACCCGGTTACGAACTTTGGAACTGGTCCTCTTTACAGCGTGGGATTAGCATTGGCCCAGGAGTTTGGGTCCGTGGTGGTTGGCGTCGGGGCAGGCTATCTGTTGCGCAGCGAATATGACGTCACATTGCACGGACAAAATACCCAGGTTGACCCTGGGGACGAACTGAATTTCACGGTTGGTGTAGAGAGAGGTTTTGAGTTCGGAGACCGCGCGGGCAAGTTTGTAGCGGATTTCATTTATACCACCTATTCGAAGGATGAAATTCCACAACAGCCGGACTACGAGTCCGGAGACAAAATTGTAGTGCGTGGGCAACTCCTTCTTCCTATCGCTATATTCGACCCGATAATTCTCTCTGCCACCAGTAGAACGCGCTCGGAGAACAGTATCGAAGACAATCTACGTCCGGAGTTGGTGGACAATGGCAATGAGGTTCAACTGAGAGCGACTTTTATTCAACCCGCCGGCCGGCGCTTTGACCTAAAGTATATTGTCGAATTATCGGTGTACGGCGACACCGAATCACAAGTTGACGGAGCAACCATTTGGGGAGTTGGAGGTGGCTTTGACTGGAAACTTTCAAGGCACGTGTCATTCAACCCTGCTTTTATTTACTCAAAAGGAAGTATCAATACCGGCCCCAACAGTGATATTGACGTCACTGCTATAGAAGCATCAGGCGGATTGGCTTTTAGATTCTAATGCAGAATTCAACAATGTGGGTATTAGAATGATGAGACTTAAAGAGGCTGAATTCAAATTGTTCCTGGTTGCAGCAATCGTCTTCCCCCTTTCTCTTTTCTTCGGTTGTGGCGGTGATAGTCAAGTCACAAATCCCGGCCGAACCGGGCAGTTGGCACTCAATGTGGTTTTCGCCACCCCATCAGGTGATTTCTCGAAAGGAAAGAGTAATAATGGGCCTTTGCCCCGGGAGTGGAAACCCCTGGTATCGGCTTTCCAGAAACACAGCGGTTTAACTGCCATTGACAGAGTTGCTGTATCGGTGGTCAATCAGAACCAGGTAACGCTGGTCAGCCGTGATTTGTCAATAGTTGAAACCGCTGAAGGCCGTTTTGCCGAAGGCAATCTAACGATTCCAATTAGTGGTGAGGAGGAAACTTTCTTTATCAATGTGCAGGCGTTCGACAATTCAAGTGTATCTTTTGCAGGCAACACTGTTGTAACCCTGTCTGCAGGCGAAACGCGGCAGACCCCGCTTGATATCGCTTTGTTGCCGCTGGGTACCGGAGACGTTCAGATAACGCTGACCTGGGATACCGAAACGGACCAGGACTTACATGTAATCGATCCGGCGGGTGATCGTATTTTCTTCTCATCGCCAACTTCAGCGAGCGGCGGTACCCTTGATTTTGACAACACAAGCGGTTTTGGCCCTGAGAATATTTTTTGGCCGCAAGGCCAGGCGCCGAATGGCCGGTACAAAGTGCAGGTTGTCTATTTTGGCGGTAGTGGAGTTACAAATATTGGTGTGGTAGTGACCAGGTCTGATGCACCAACCCAGACTTTTAACGGAACACTGAGTGCGAGAGGTGACACTTTGAATGTTACCGAATTTGATTTTAGGGGTTAAACCTGGTGCAGTGGGGCCATTGAGGATCTCACAAACAGTGACTTATGTGCGATGTTCGATTCCCTGACGACGCACTACATTCATATCAAATCTTCGCAACAAAGAAGGCTTCTCAATCGGGAAGCCTTTTTTATTTGTGGTCTTCTCAAATTTACCCATGTTTAGACATAGAATAACGCAACTTTAAAGCAACAACTGCGATATTCAAAACGCTCAGGAGACTAGATTACCCTCAGAAGCCCGAGATTGTCGACAGAAGAGAAGAGCGAATAAAGTTCCTTTCTGATAACTATCTCGTTGAAGAATTGGAGACTATGCTTGCGCAGTTGGAGAAACAGATAGAGAATATTGAATCGCCTGATGACTCAAAATAAAGTATTTACAGGGCAATTACTATCCATCCCCACGTAAAGTTACAGGCCACAAAATTGCAGGTGTACCAGGTGCAGCAAAACGCAAGGCACCTCCAAGTCTCAGCGGCTTACCCCTGCGCTCCGCTTCGGGGCCGCTGCCTCGCCTTGCCTGCCTGAGCTCATGCTTCCTGAACTCGGGCACAACGGAAACCAATGTGGCTGCCCCGGAGGCCAGGGACGCCGTAGAAGCGAAAGGCAGCACGCACGCCCCGGGCGCTGCTGAGCCAGCTGCCACCACGGAAGACCCGGTCGGGGCCCTCCGAAGGCCCGGCGGGGTCTACTTGAGCCTGCTCGCCGAGGTCGCTAGCCCAACGATCATCGCACCATTCCCAGACATTCCCGAGCATATCGTACAAACCCCACGGATTGGGTTTTTTCCGCGCAACCGGGTGGGTCCCTGCTTTCTCGTGGTCATACTGCTTCTCAGTCCAGCTCGATGAATCCCAACCATCTTCCAACTCAAAATCCACGCCGCTGTTGCCGCCGTACCAGGCAACCTCATGGAGCACTGGCGCGTTTCTTTCGCCTTCAATATCCAAATCACCAGCGTAAGTTGCGGCCGTTGTGCCGGCACGACAGGCATACTCCCACTGCGCCTCGGTCGGCAGGCGCAAGTCAAGCCCCGCTATTGCTGCATTGATTGCTTTAATGAACTTCCCGCAATCGTCCCAACTCACCCCTTCAACGGGCCGGGCAGGGCTTTTGAAATAACTGGGATTATCACCCATGACCGCCTGCCAAAGCGCCTGGGTCACCGGTGTGTCGAACAGCCAGTAACCACGAGTCAATGTGACACGATGTTTCGTTTCATCATCATAGCGGCCGGACTCATTTTCGGGCGAACCCATCATAAATTGCCCCGGCGGAATCCAACGCATCCGCTGCTCAACATCCTTATAAGTGAAGGCTATCCAGATACCGTGTTGGTCCTGTCCCCAAGCCGAAGCCCAATTCGGTGGACAGCCTGAGACCAGAGGATGGCTTATTTTTTCTTGGAAAATCTGCATATCAGTGAAATAAGGCTGCTCCGGTGAGTTTCCGGCCCGAGTGCCTACTCGCACACCGGAGGCCAATTGCTGTTTGCCGCTCATGGCGGACAGGATAACGACCGGTTCAGGTGCAGACCATCCAGTCAGCGCATGAGCTCGGGCACAACGGAAACCAATGTTGTTGTTCCGGTTGCCAGGGTCGTTGTTGTTGCGATAGGCAGCACGCACGTTCCGGGCGTTGCTGTTCCAGCTGCCACCACGGATGACCCGGTTGGTGCCCTTTTGGGCCTTTACCCTGAGCGCGAAGAATCTTCAAACGTCCGGGGAGATTCTTCGCACACTTTTGCTCCCTGGTAGAAACAGAGAATTGGGCCTGCGTGCTCAGAATAACATCTAAGTAATTGTTTAAAAGCCATATATGCAAATGAGAAATGAGAGTAAGTAAGCGTCAGCTAAACAAGAGCAAGGGTATCTTCGCCAAAGCCCGAGACTTGAAAATGGCAACGCGGGTTAAATGTCATGCCCAAAGTCATTTGATCGGGCATCTGAAAACTGGCAGATGGATCCCTGCTGAAAACATGCAGGGATGACATTCGAACTTGATTTGTCTCTTTCAATTTGATGCTATTCACTTTAAACAAACCTTAACCTGACACTCATGATTTTCTCTCTTACTTTGCCGGCTTACCCCTGCGCTCCGCTTCGGGGCCGCCTTGCCTTTGCCTTCCGGCGCTCATGCTTCCTGAACTCGGGCACAACGGAAACCAATGAGGTCGTGCCGGAAGCCAGGGACGTAGCGGTCGCGATAGGCAGCACGCACGCCCCGGGCGATGCTGATCCAGCTGCCACCACGGATGACCCGGTCGGTGCCCTGTTCAGGACCAGCAGGATCTAAGGCCGGTTGGTCGCCAAAATCATCGATCCACCGATCTTCGCACCATTCGTAAACATTGCCCAGCATGTCATAAAGTCCCCACGGATTCGGCCTCTTCAACCCTACCGGATGAGTCCCGGCTTTTTTGTGGTCATACTGCTTTTCCTTCCAATCAGAAGAATCGTATCTTTCCTCCAACTCAAAATCCACAGCGCTGTTGCCGCCATACCAGGCGATCTCATGGAGCAAAGGAGCATCTCTTAGACCTTTGATATCCAAATCACCGGCATAAGTTGCAGCCGTTGTACCGGCGCGGCAGGCATACTCCCACTGTGCTTCGGTCGGCAACCGCAATCGAAGTTCGGGCAGCTCACCGTTGATTTTCTCGATAAACTCCGCGCACGCTTCCCAACTCACCGTTTCAACCGGCCGGGTTGGGCTTTTGAACCGGCTGGGATTGTCCCCCATAACCGCCTGCCAAAGTGCCTGCGTCACCGGCGTGTCAAATAACCAGTAGCCTTGGGTGAGCGTGACCAGATGTCTTGTCTCCCGATCAAACCGGCCTGCTTCGTCTTTTGGTGAGCCCATCAAGAACTGCCCCGGCGGAATCCAGCGCAGACGCTGCTCAACCTCTTTGTATTTAAAGTCGAGCCAGAGCCCGAACCGATCCCGGCCCATGGCATCAGCCCAGCCGGGTTTCGTCACGGCGGAAACCGTGAGCATGCCCTGGTCCGATTGCAGTTGCAGCCTGCCGTCCCGGTGCACGGCAATGGCAACAGTTTGCTCCGGCTTGATAATATACTTGGTGCCGGCAGCACCGAAGACAACCGGACCCTCGCCTGCCGGAGCTTCGACGGCTTGCGCATCCGCGCCGCCGTCTCCGACTGACCTGCCTGAGCTCATGCTGTCCTGAACTCGGGCACAACGGAAACCAACGTCGTCGCCCCGGTGGCCAGGGCCGTAGCTGACGCGATAGGCAGCACGCACGTGCCGGGCGCGGCCGTACCAGCCGCCACCACGGAAGACCCGGTAGGTGCCCCGTTTGGGGCCAGTCGGATCGACCTCATGCTTGCCGCCAAGATCCCCGGACCACCAGTCCGAACACCACTCATAGACATTGCCTAACATGTCATAGATGCCCCAGGGGTTGGGGTTCTTCTCGCCGACAGAATGGGTGTCGCTGCCACTGTTGGCCCTGTACCAGGCAATATCAGTCAATACTGAAGACTTGGTCTCATCTTCCAAATCACCGGCATAAGTCGCGGCTGCTGTGCCGGCACGGCATGCATATTCCCATTGCGCCTCGGTGGGCAGCTGCAAACCGAGACCGGGTATCTCCACGTTCAGTTTCTCGATGAACCTGGCACAGTCCTTCCAGCTCACTTGCTCTACCGGTCGATCATCACCTTTGAAGCGACTCGGATTAGCGCCCATGACCGCCTGCCATAAAGCCTGTGTCACCGGCGCGTCGAACAGCCAGTAGCCGCCGGTGAGCGTGACCGGGTGCTGCTTTTCATCGTCCCAGCGGCCAACCTCGTTTGCCGGCGAGCCCATCAGGAATTTGCCCGGCTCGATGTAGCGCAGGCGTTGTTCCACGTCGCCATATTGCAATACGGCCCAGAGGCCGTATTTGTCTTTTCCAAAGTCATTGGCCCAGGTTGGCTTGGTGACTTGTTCTTTGATTACGGCGCCGGTTTGGGGGTCGAGAAAAACAGAAGCGAGGTGTCCCTCCTGCACGAGCCCGCTAACATCAGCAGAGACGCAGTGCAGGAAGGGCCGGGTCGAGCGGAGGAGGCCCACGGCGCTGCCGGTCGTTCCTTTGTCCGGTGTACCGGCGCCAGTTTCGGTGATAGTGAAAGTATCTCCGGTTTGACGGACGGACCAGAGGCGGTCGGGGCCGGGTTTGTCGTCTTCTACCGGTGAATACCCAATGGGCATTTTTGCGACTTCCTTGTCTTGCTCTAACTTGACAAAAACGCTGCGCAATAATGGGACTTCATCCCATATCGCATGCTCAAGGCTCACGCGATTGGCCAAGTCTCGAAACCACTCAGTTAGTACAGGTATAAACCGGGAAGGCACTGATTTTGTCCGGTTCAAATAGGTCTCTGCCAACCTGCCGACATCCTTCTCAGCGTCCGGGATTTCTTGTGCGAATCCTGCACGCGCAGATTTAGGAAGCCGCAGCAACTCGCTGTACCAAAGCTCCCTGGCGTACGACTTGTGCCAGTTGCGTATGGCGGAAGCCACCGCCTCCTGCAATTGGATGGGTTCCTGGCAAAAAAGCTGCTGCAGGTCATCGATCGCATCGCGGGCTATAGTAAAAGCAACCGCAGATCTCTGGCCAACCTGCGGATGCATGTAGACATCCGCCTCCGTTGCAGCATCCGCCTGGCCTGGCATCAGTTGCCGGACTGTGCGCAAAAGACCGGGAGAAATCCATGTGGCGTATGAACAAAGACTAAGCAAACGTTGCGCTCTTTGATCGATAAGCTGTCTGCTTTGCCGATGTCTCGCTGCAGGAGGTTCCCAGCTCGCCACCTCGCACGACTTCAAGAGTTCACGGGGCCACCTGCCGACAGGCGCTGGTAGCAGAGCTAACATTCTGATATTTCTTTGTCGCGCCTGTTTGGCTAACAACAGCCACTGCCTTACGGCAGTCTGTTCTTGCGCGAGACAACCGAGGTCTCCCAGGATGAGTACGCATTCGTTTTGCAGATGCGAAGCTGCCTGCCTGCCGATGCGTGTTCTATCGAATGCTTGCGGTGACTGAACACAGTCGTCCACATAGTAGAATTCCACATTTCTTTTTCCTACCAGACGACGCAGCCGCATTGCAAGCGCGTTCTGATCCTCCAGAAAAGGAACAAGCCTACTGCTTCGGTCGAGCCAAATACTTATCTTGCCGGGCAGGCGTTTTCTGTACTTGAACGGCAAACTGCTCGGCACTTTGCCCCGGTTGAGAATTCGCAGAATCTCGTCAACATCCGGCTGGCGAGTCCGGAACGACTCCTGCAGTAACCTGGTAAGTCGCGGCCGCAACCTGGGCCATGAGACGAGAGGGGGGATGCGCGGAGGGGCTTTGACAGAAAGAAGTTCGCGATGTTGCAGTTCATCCAGCGAATAGCCAACAGGCTCCGGAGCCGGGGTGAAACGTGTAGATCCCTCTTTACCCGGGATGAAAAGCGAAGCGTAATAGAACAGGCTGGCTTGCCAGTTGAGATGTGATTGTTGCGGTTTGAATACCTCGATGGCACGCTTCGGTTTGACAGATGGCCTTTCCCGGATACCTTTCTCAGCAATCGCCGGCTCTTTCTCCGGAGGTAACTCGCGGTGGTAGCCAACGAAGTGCGCAACCTCCGGATCGTTGTCGCTCTGGGCCAAAACGCGCACCAAATCGGCGCGGCTACGTAATTGCATCAAGCCTCCGGATGCTTTTTGAGCGTAAACTTAGCGATCTCCTCGAGGAGAGCCAGTTGTCTTTTGACTGACCTTTTTTCTTGAGTCGTGACGGCGCGAACAAGATCGAGGTATTCGGCGAGGCCCGGCGCAGCCAAATCAAGCTTTTGCCAGTGTTCGCGGTCCGCGCGAGTAAGGATGGCTGCTTCACGCAGGACTTCTTTCGAAGCTCTGCGGAAGTGTTTCCCCCCTCGCTTGATAAAAAAATCCACCAAAAGGTCCTTTGTCGGCAAAGAAAGCTGTAACACGAGGCACCGGCGCAGGAAAGCATCAGGCAGTGCACGCTCTTCGTTGGTGGTAATTATGACCAGGAGTTCTTCCAACTTTCTCTCAACTAAATCCTCCAGCCCCTCCGGCTTAAAGCTACCACTACCAAACGCCTCCAGCAGACCATTCGGAAGGTCCGGGTCCGCCTTGTCAATTTCATCGATCAGCAGAACACAGCCCTTTTCCGCGTCACCCTCGTCGTGCTGCACAGGCACCGTTGCATTTACGCGAGTGGCCTGCTCCAGCGCTGACCCCCAATCAAAGGCCCACCAAACCGGACCCGGATGAATGAAATTAGGTTTGTTCAGCAGCGCCCGGACCTTTTCTTCATCCCTAATTCCCAGGGCTCCCGCGATTTGCGCGTTGCCGATACGGGTGACGGCATCAAAGTGGTAAAGTAGATCCGATGCTTCGCTTCTTGAATCAATCGTAGAAGAAACGAACGCCCAGCCCAGCTCTTTTGCGGCAGCCCGGGCAAGCTGGGTTTTGCCGGTCCCCGGTTCACCGCGCACGAGCAGCGGGCGTTTTGCCGCAATCGCGGCATTGACGGCCTTAATAGAATCCTTTTCAAAAACATGGACTTGTCTTGGTGAGCCTTTAGGCGTCGCAAGTTCTACCGTCTTTTCTTCATCAATCTTTAAACGTGTCATATTATGCGCTTGACCTCTATTCTGCGAAAAAAACTGTTAGTAAATCAGTCAATCGATACTGAGTCGATCTCAAGTTACTGTCCGAAAGGAATAGAAATCTGACTTCAGGATACAGTTCAACTAACTTGTCCATCTGGTCGGAGAACCTATCATCAAGGTCCTCATCAAAAACGTAATAATGGCGAATATTCAGTGTTCGTGCCTGAACCCGCAAGCGCTCCCTCAACCTGTCTTGCTTCTTATCATATTTCTTATCGCTGAAGTCGGGAGGCAACAAAGTAAACAGGTCATCTTCTACGAATTCGAAAAACTCCTGGCCCTTCATATCAAGAACACCTCGACCAATGGTTGTTCTGCACAACTTACCGACCAAGTCCTCTGTCACGGTCCCTGGCGTCTTGTAACTGGTCGCACGTTGCTCGGCATTCGCCAGTATGATCTCGGCAACAGCCCTGGTTGTGGCAGGAAGCCTGAGGGCGCCGCCTCTCCCCTTTCTCAACCTCTCCAGGTCTGTAACGTGACAATCATGAAGGAGCGGAAGCAGTCTGTTCATCAGTTTCTGTAAATCACCCTGGGATTCGCTCCCGATTCTTCCGTTCTTCAATTCGATGAATGCTTCAATCAGTTCTTCCACACTAGAGTACTCCAACATGCTTCGGGCGACTTTCTCCTCATCTCTCTCTGAGATGGCGAGCCGACGCCGGAGACTATTGCACAGACTGGAAGCGTCCTTGAGTATGGCCGCAACCTGAGCTTCAACCTCGCCGAAATACTCGTCCTTGTCTTGGCGTATTAGATCAACAAAAGCATCATCCTGAAGGAGGGCCCCTACTGGAACAGCCGAAAGCCTTTCACCTCCATATTTTCCCTTCAAGCTCTTGATGATTCCTATCAGATAGTCGTTCCATACTACCGGAGCGCCGGAAATGCCGGCCCACTTTGAATCGTCCTTCGGGGGCTGTCCAATTGTTATCTCAATATCTCCGGTTAGACGTCCGCCCAGGGTCACACTTCCGCTGAGACCGGTATCGACGCGCATTTCGTTCAATGCACTCTTGCTTGCCGCCGGAAAACCAAGTCCATGCCAAGATCCGTTTGGCCTGAAACTAATATACGGAAAGAACCTCAGGTCGTCCACTTTGTCTACCTGTAACAATGCGGCATCCAGACCCTGCTTACCTCTCCAGACGACTTTTGCCTGGCGCCAGGTCTTCCATACCGGCGTCTGATGATCGGCGATGAAGCGTACCTTAACACTGGCTGACCCCTTGATGCCATGGCCGGTCGTAAGAATAAATCGGCGGCTCAACGGCACGCCGGTACTGAAACTATATTGTTTTTTTCCCGCAGATGCCCGTACTTGCGCAATCCAATCCCATCGATCCATCCTTAATTCCTCCATATCTTAGAGCTCAGCTCTTTCCAACGTCGCTGAGACACTGGATCTCGCCATCCTCACCGATTGGCAGTAATTTCAATTTCACTGTTTGTACGACTTCGCGGGAGTGCATTCCCTTGGCTTCCGCATTGATTACCCAGAATTTTGCGCCGACACCTCCGGATCCTTCGCTCTTGACCAAACATTTCAGCTCGACTTCAATACCCTGCACGGCAAAACGCAAATCCTTTCCATCACCCTCCTTAATAGCCTCCTGCAATTGTTGACGTAGATTGGTTATAGCGCTGGCAAGTTCTATGTTCTCAGTCATCCGTTCCTCCCTGCTCAATTCTGGTAGAATGTTGAAATGGGGAATAGAAAGAAATAACAATCCTTCTGGTGGTTTTCAACAAAAATATTAGCTTTACTCCTCCCGGCGAATGGTAAAGGCTCAAAGCTGAAACACAAACGGGTCCGGGCGGAAATAGAACCGATATCCCCGGCGGGTCACACCAGGTTTAAAATTGCATGATTTCTTGGAAGGGCCTATTTGAAAAGTTGGCTGATACCGGGGATGATTTGAGGGAAAAAGATCATTGGGATAACCTTGATCTCGATGCTCCCCCTCGGGTTGTGGTCTTAAAATAACGCAACTTTAACGCAATAATTCGAAACCTCTAATAATAAACAATGACTTAGCACAGATTTTGCGATATGCCATCGGCCTCTTAAGCCCAGGGTTCGGGGTTCGATTCCCTGACGACGCACAACTATAACATCAATATTATCAAAGAAAAGGCTTCTCAATCGGGAAGCCTTTTTTGTTTGTCCGAAGGGTCCAATATGGATACTTTTAGACAAAAATCGCACCCGGAGCAATCCCAAAGTATCTAACTCACCAGGAAGAATCAAAAAGCATCCTGCTGGACTCGGCTTTGATACCTGAGCATTCTAAGATTATCTAAAATATAGTCCCGAAAAGAGTAAAAACGAGACATGTTGAATATGACTTGTATAGAAAAAACTATTTTCGTATACATATTTTGTGGATATGTATATAAACCAGGGCAAATTTAATGACATCTTATCAAGTCTCACACCTACCCTTACCCGGGCACATCGACCTCGAGTCCAGACCGGTGCTTAAGAAACTGGCCTCTGCGCACCGCTATCTGGCCGAGCTGAAAGGTGTGGTGGGCACCATTCCAAACGAGAATATCTTGATCGACACCCTCACCCTGCAGGAGGCAAAGGACAGTTCTGCCGTGGAAAACATTATCACGACCCATGACGAATTGTTTAAAACCGAGCTGTTCGGCGACTATATCAAGAGCCCGGCCGCCAAAGAGGTGCAAAGTTATTCTACCGCGCTCAAACACGGATTTGCGCGTGTCCGCGAAACTGGTATCATTCGCCTGGCGGATGTTCTGAAGATTCAAAGTGAACTGGAGAAAAACAAAGCCGGGCTGCGCAAACTTCCGGGCACGGAACTCAAAAACGAACAAACCGGCGAAGTGGTTTACGTCCCGCCGCAAGACCCGATGCAGATTGAAGCGCTGATGACCAACCTGGTCGATTACCTCAATGACGATGCGCTGTCTCCGGAAGACCCGCTCATCAAAATGGCGGTCATCCATTTTCAGTTTGAGAGCATTCACCCGTTCTACGATGGCAACGGCCGCGCCGGACGCATTCTCAACATTCTCTACCTGGTGGCCAAAGGCCTGCTCGATTTACCGGTGCTCTATCTCAGCCGCTATGTCATTCGGAACAAAGCGGATTACTACCGCTGTTTGCAGGCTGTGCGGGAAGAGCAGGCGTGGCAGGAATGGCTGTTGTTCATGCTCACCGGCGTAGAAACCACCGCACAGCAGACCATCGCACTCATCAAGCAAATCAAGGATTTGATGCAATCTGTCAAGCACCGGCTGCGCGCACAGCTCCCCAAGCTCTACAGCCAGGACCTGCTCAACAACCTGTTTAGACATCCTTACACAAAAATAGAATTCATTCAAAATGACTTGCAGGTCACCCGGCTTACGGCAGCCAAGTACCTGGAACAGTTAACGGAAAAGAGCTTTGTGGACAAAGCCAAAATCGGGCGCAGCAATTACTATGTGAATGTGCCGCTCTTCCGCTTGTTTCTTGATGGGCCGCAACAAGCAAGGGAAAAATAGTGATAGTGTGCTCCATTCAAAACGAATCTGGCTGGGTTGGGGTATGAGTTCTGATTGGCCAACTGCGCGTTTAGGTGACTATTGCGAAAAGATCGGGAGCGGTGCTACGCCTGAAGGTGGTGCAAATGTATATCTCTTGAACGGATTACATAGCGATGTTCAATGGAGTGCGAACGACCCAAAGTAGTGATAATCCTCGATTATCATCGCCTGAGTTTAGAGGCATTTGCCCGTATCTTACTGGTCAACCCTTACCCACACTTCTTGCAGGGCCATGTCGTCGGCAGATCGCGTCATAGTCAACCGGTCTCCCTGCAAGGAATAGTCGAATTCTCGCCATGTGGTTGTCTCATAGTTGACATTGCTTGCATCATATTTTTCCATGTACCTGCTTGAGCCTAACTCATAGGTACCCAGCGCGGCAAAGAGAAGCGAGTCCGGATTGTCCTCGAACATTTCTACTACCGCGAAGTGGGGTGGACTATATATCTTGAGGCAGAATCGCTTCACGTCTTTGGGTTGCGCGGATTCGTTGCGCTCAGCGCCGGAGTAGGTACAGGACTCCATCTTCCATGTTCCGGTAAGAGCCTGGCCCTTTTGCTCCGAGCATCCGTTCGTGAAGGCCAGCGAGACAACCAGCGGAAATAACAACAGAGAGCGCTTCATGTCATACCTCCTTTTTTGCTTGCGTCACCGAACGCCTCGCGAGTACGGATTACCTTGACAGCTATAACGATTCCCGGCACCTAATCTTTACAACACACCACCCTTTATCGGGCATCTGGCGCTGAGTTTTTCAGTCTGGCAAGAAACTCATACAGGTCTGCCATTTCGGTCTGGTCGAACTCTGGCCATTCCAGGGCCATTTCTGTCATTGTGGCCTCCATTTCCGGCGCGTGGTTCCACATGACCTGCGACATTTGTATGGGTGAGGAGATTCTTGCCATGGCCAGCAGGGCAGGGCCAGGCGGCTTTTCCCCGCCTTTCTGCGTATGGCAGTTTGCGCAGCCTTTCGCTTCAAAGACCTCTCTGCCCCGTATGGCATCTCCGCCATTGCGGACAAAACTCACCGAGTAAAGATACGCGATGACATCTCCCATCTCATCCCCCTGAAACTGCGGCCAAGCCATTTTCTCCGTTTGCAGTGCCGTCATCATGTCCGCACCGTGGTTCCACATAAGACCGGCAATCTCCGTAACGCTCTTGCTCAAATCTATTTGCGCAATATCAGGGCCGACATTGCCACCTTTGCCGTCGACCGAATGACAGCGCGTGCAACCTTTCTTTGCAAACAGAACTTTTCCGGAAACCGGGTTTCCCGGCGGGAAATAAGTACCCCTCGGGTGTGAGTCTTTTCTCAGCACCCGGAGATAATTCGTTAAATCTATAATTTCCTCGTTTGCAAAGGTCGGCCAGTCCAACTGCAATTCCTGCATTTTTCTTGCCATTTCCGGCCCGTGGTTCCACATGGCCTGAGCCATGAAGAGTGGCGACACATATTCGCGAAGTCTGTCGAGCCGGCATGCGGCGTCCCCCCCCTTGCCGCGCAGGCTATGGCAGGTAAGGCACCCCTTTTGTGTAAGCAACCTCTTGCCGTTGAGACTGTCACCCGTCTTCTTGTAATAGCGCTGGTAGTACAGGTATGCCATCAACCTCGTCATTTCAGTTTGGTTGAATACGGGCCGGACCATGTCCAGCTCTTCCATCACCTCGCGCATAATCGGAGAGTGGTTCCACAGATCTGCTGCCAGATCCAAAGCGCTGCCATAGTATTCGTGCCGCCCGAGGTCCCTGGCAATGTCCCCACCTTCCCCGTGGATGGCATGGCAAGCCTGGCACCCTTTCTCTTCAAACACCTCTTTGCCGCGCAGCGGGTCGGCAATCAGCAGCGCTTCCTGCGCCACTGCGTCCGGTCCCGGCGGCAGATAGAGCAAGCCCAGGATGAAGAGGCTGCAAAACAGTAGTCTGTGAGACACTTGACTTCTATTGGTGATTGCCATGGCGCTCTCCTCTAGCTAGTTTGTGTCTACCCAAAAACGAACCTGGCTGCATTCCGGTCCTGCATCGGCAGGCGATTGCGGACAGGCCCGCAAACTCCGGAGTGCGAACGCAAAGATCTTCTGCTGCTCCGAGTAACCCCAAAATCCGAAATGACAAATACCAGCATTCAATCTAGCAGCCCTCCGCCTGGCTCCGGCGTAGAGTTGACTTGACAGGACACGCTAGTACGTACGCTCTCTGTCTTTGAGATTTTCCTGAATCACGTTGATTAACATCCTTTGCATCGACGCCAGTCGTTCGCCAATGATCTCGGCGAGATTATGCATCAGAACGTAACCAAGGTGATCGTTGTCTTTACACAAACGCCGGAGATCCTGCGCGTTGAGCCGTAGGAGTTGTGACGCTTGCATCGTGGAAGCAGAGAGAGTGTAGACATGCGGTCCGGTAAGCGAAGACCAGCCAAAGATCTCGCCATCAAATATCCGCTCGAGCGTGATCTCCTTTGCCGAATGGAAACAAGTGAGTTTAAAACGAAGATCGACCGCTCCATCAACGAGCATGTACAAATGCTCTGCCGGGCTTTCCGCCTCGAAAATACAGTCGTCGTTCTTGACGTCCATTCTCTCACAAATATTTGCAATTGCCTCCAGTTCCTGGGGAGTGCATTCTTTGAAAACACTCGACTTCTCAAGCAAAACGATCATGATGCCCACCAATCTAAGTTCATGGTAACTCTCTCTTATTCATGCACATACTTCAAAGGGAAATGCTCGTGCGTGCCTTCCTCTTTCCTCTCTTTGAAGTCAAAGGCTTTAAAAAAAGGACTCTTTTCGTTGTGACACAGTTCGGTGCAGGTGTCCCCGGTAACAGGGCTGACAAGACCAACTTTAACGACATCTGCCAGCTTGTAATTTTTGTTTTTCAGATGCATGTACTGCTCTTTAACGTATTCACTGCCGGCACCATGGCACATTTCGCAGCTCACGCCGGCAAGTTGCGGTGTCTCCTCCAGACTGACAAAGCCGCCGGCCTTGCCGTACCCGGTTGTATGACAAGCCAGACATTCACCGTCCGTCGTATAGTCTTTTTGGGCGTCAAGGCCGGCTTTCTCCTTGGCTTCGGCGCGCTCGCCGGGTTTGAGAATTTCATAAGCACTTGCCATCTTGGTCTTTGCCCAGGACTTGTACTGCTTAATATGGCATTTCTTGCATCCCTTTGTTCCGATGTAATTGTAATCCGCGTTTCCATCATCCTCCTGCGACAGGCCCGTAGCGCAGAAGGCTACTATTAGCAAAAAAACGATTCCGAGTGTCTTAAGCATCTTTGTTCTCCGTTAGGTTTGATGGTCCGACTATGGCGATTGCACCAGATGTTGTAAAAAAGCATGGACATTCCTCATCTCCTCACCCGAAAATTCCGGCCACCGTATGACTTTTTCTGTAATCTTTTCCTCCATGACCGGGGCATGGTTCCATATAATCTGCACCAAATCTATGGCCGACACAAGTCCTTTGGACTCAGACAAGTCTGGGGCATATTCACCACCTCTGGCATCCGCACCGTGGCAATGGCCACACGCTTTTTCTGTAAACACCTTTTGGCCCTCATCCGGGTCCCCAGGGTCGTCCGTAAACTTCAAGAAGTAGAGATAAGCAATTATGTCAGCCATTTCGTTGCCGGCAAACCTGGGCCAGCTCATTTCTTGCTCCTGCATGAGCTCCCACATTTCAGAGCCATGATTCCACATGAGTCCGGCAATTTCTGTCACGCTGAAATCCCACTCCAGCTCTTTTAGATTTGGGCCAATGTCCTTGCCATCACCGTTAACAGCGTGGCAGTTCAAACATCCTTTCTCCCCAAAAACCAACCGGCCTCTCTGAGGATTGCCCGGTGATGAAAAAACCTGTTCCCTTTCCGTACCTTTGCTGGCCTCACGAATGTACGCGCTGAGATCAACAATATCCCCCTTCTCGAACATGGGCCGTTCCAGACCCATCTTCTTTATCTGTTTTTCCATCTCAGGCCCGTGATTCCACAAGGCCCGGGCCATATATAGAGGCGAGATATACTTTGCCAGCTTATCAAAGGCCGGCGCACGGTCGCCGCCCTTGCCGGCGATGGAATGGCACAGCAGGCACTGCTTTTCCTTCACTAACATTTTGCCACGATACAAATCACCCGGCTCTCCCAAATATCTTAAATAATATAGATAGGCGATAAGCTCAGCCATCTCAGTTCGGGTAAATTCCGGATAGGGCAGCTCAAGTTCACGCATGCGCCTGAGCATATCCGGAGCATGGTTCCACATAATGCTGGCAAGCTCGAGAAAGCTGCCATAGTATTTGTTCGTTGCCAAGTCCGGTCCGATTTTGCCGCTTTCCCCTTCTATGGAGTGGCAGGTAATGCACCCCTTTTGTTCAAATACAAACCGGCCTTTGAGAGGATTCTTTGGTATGGTCAGCTCCTGGGCCCCACTAAATACGGGTAGAAAAAAAAGCATAACAACAACCAGAGAAGAAATGGACAAGTACCGCCTTGCACAAGAATCATGAAACCCGATTGCAGATGAATCTCTATGACGAATTCCCATACTCGCTACTCCAAGTTTGCTTGACCACAGTGGGTCAGTGTGCGCTATATGCGTCTTCACGTTTTCGGCCTTTTCGGAGGCCGACGAAAACATAGGTTAGAATCACCGCTAAGACAAAGAACACCGGAATGGCCACGATGCTGATTGCAAGCGAAGCGTCAAAGCTATCCTGAAGTTTGTAGGACACACGTATCAGATTAAGAATCCAAATAGCGATACCTAAAACAAATATCCAGATATAGGTTATCGAAGCAACCTGCAGGGCAAAAATCATGTCTTTGTTCTTCATTGTTGTGCTCCGGCTTGTTTCCTCATAGCTTCCGCAGTGGTTGGTCGGGTAGATAGGTCGTCAGTCTGTCAGTCACTTCGGCTATGCTATGGTCACGTCCTTCCTGAATTTCCCAAATGGAAATCAATGGAAATAGTTTGGCGAAAACGAGATAGCCTAAAATAAAAACGGCAATTCCGCCCGCAAAAAGACTCCATTCGGTCAGGGTTGGAATATAAACTCCTGTGGGGTAAGGCAATCTTGGGTTAGCTAAAGAGGGCACAACAATAATCAATCGTTCCAGCCACATTCCGATAACCACGGATATGGACGCGATAAGGATTCCAGGGATTGTTCTTGTTTTGGGATTTGCAAGTATCACCAATGGAATGATAAAATTGCACACCCCCATCAGCCAAAAGTAGGGTGAAATGGCACCGAAGAATTTGTAGAGGATAACTCTCATCTCATTGGGTTCGTGTCCATAATAGGCGGTGAGGTATTCAGAAAAAGTAAAATAGAACCAGAGGATGGACATGATGAGAAGCAACGTTGACAGATATTTGAAATGGATTTCTTTGAGATAGTTTTCCAGGTGGAAAGCTTTGCGAAAGGCAATCATGACAATCAACAGGGCGGCGATGCCGGAGAAGATCGCCCCAACAACAAAATAAGGACCAAATATCGTGCTGTGCCAGCCAGGCTGAATCGTCATGGCAAATATGTAGGAAATCACGGTATGAACGGAAACCGCAATTGGAATCACCATGACCATGAGAATATTGATAGCCCTTTCCAGCACTCGCTTTTGGTGGTCGGTGCCCTGCCAGCCCCAGGACAGGAACTGGTAAAGCCAGCGCGGTTTAATGCCACGGTCACGCAGGATGGCGATATCCGGAATCATTGGGATATAGAGGTACACGGTACTGGCTGCGAAATAAGCCGTAATGCTGGTCACATCCCAAAGCAAGGGCGATTGCAACCGTCCATCCGTGAAAAGATGCAACATCCGGTCGGGACGGCCTAAGTCCAGGATGGGGTGCAAGCCACCTATTGCCAGAACAATTGCGGTGATCACTTCCGCCATGCGCGTGATTGGACGGCGCCATTCGGCCTTTGACAGGCGGAGTATGGCAGAGATAAGCGTCCCGGCATGGCTGATCCCGATAAAAAACACAAAATTGATGATATAGAAACCCCATGACACCGGCTGCGCCAATCCGGTTACTCCCAGCCCGTAAATGACCTGCCTGACGTAGGTATAGCCGGCGAAAGCGATGACGCACAACAGAACAACAACCGTCGCATAGAATCCTGGGCCCGTTTGCTCGATGGGCCGGATAAGTTCTTCGTCTTCAAAGAAAGTCTGGTGAGAATCTGCCATTTACTCTATCTCCATCTCCGATAAGTAATAGACCTTTGGTTCAGTGCCAAGGTCTTCCATCACCTGAAACGCGCGATGACTTCTCTTCAGCTTGTTGACCGCGTGCTTGGCATTGTCTAAGTCACCAAAGTACATGGCCCCGGTTGGGCAGATTTCCACACATGCGGGCACATAATCGCCCTCTTCGAGTTCCCGATTCTCAACCGCCACCTGCTCCCTGGCTTTTTGCAGCCGGTGCACGCAGAATGTACATTTTTCCACCACGCCATCCGGGCGGACGGAAACATCCGGATTCAAGGCCTTGCGCATTTCTTTCGGCCATTCCGGCTTAGACCAGTTAAAGAATTTGACCGTATACGGACAGGCCACCTGACAATAACGGCAGCCAATGCACTGGGGGTAGATCTGAGTTACCAGACCTTCTTCATTGCGGTATGTGGCGCGCACGGGGCAGACTTTGGTACAGGGTGGATTGTCACAATGGAAACAGGGGCGTGGCATGTGGCGCGTCTTAACGTTAGGGAACTCTCCTTCGTAAAAGGTAAAAATGTCCATGCACAGCATGGTGCGTCCCTTGCCGGATTCCTCCGGTCCGACGATCGCCACATTAAGTTCGGTCTTGCAGGCCACGACACAGGCGCCGCAGCCGGTACATTTGTTCAGGTCAATGACCATTCCCCATCTCGGCATATTAAGCTTGCTCCTTTCCGCGGATTCTCTCTACCGCAACTTTCGTGCTTGTCAAAGAAGAGACACCGCCGATAGAATCATAATCCTCGAAGAAAATCTCATAAGGATTGACGCCAATACCTTTGGCAAACCGTCCGTAGGCCTTGTGCCCAAGTCCAACCGGCATGTAGACAACCCCGGGTTTGATGGTTGGCAGAAGCTTCGCCTTGACTTCAAGGCTTCCTTTGGAAGAGGTTACCTTGACCATGTCTCCTTCACTGATGCCATGTTTTCGGGCCGTGTCCGGGTTAAACTCGATCCAGGAACCCCAGTACTCGCGCGCCAGCATGCCGAACAGTTCTTGCATCATAGGCAGGACGCATCCGCCACCGGCAATATTGGTGATGAGATTATATGGCAGCAAATGAAGATCAAATTCCGGGTTGCTGTCGTCGAATCTCGTAGATTCATAGTGCGGCAGAAACGCCAGATCCCCGCGGGCCTCGATCTTCCATTTCTGCAACAGTGAACGGATCTCCTCGCCGGTGGCGGTGCCTGGTATTTGAGATCTGATTTCCCGTTGCAGCCCTTGCGAGAAAAACTCGAATCTCTTTGAAGGCGTCTGGAAAATCGTTCTGAAATCTGTTTCAGCGGGGAAAGGATCCCACCATCCACCGTTGTCCAACAGCACCTGCCAGAACTCTTCGAAAGTGCTGTATTCAAAGACCTGCCAGCCGCGCCTTTTCAAAAACTTCAGCCAGGCGTCATCCATACGTTCTGAAAATATGGTGCCCGCGCCTCTTTCGTAAATACCCTGTAAGTGAAACTGGATGCACTCTTTGTAGTCCGGCCACGGGAAGGACGAGGCAACAGTCCCACCGATGTTCCGGGCTATTTGTAGAAGCACATCCCCGGTGTTGCGCGTATTATACAAAGGCTCGAGCACCGGCTGTTGCATGCCAAGATGTGAAAATGGCACCGTGGGAACAGTGTGAACCACCTCGTATTTTTCCAGGAAGACGTGGTCAGGCAGAATGAAGTCTGCGTACAAACTGGTCTCATCGACGAAAGAATTGAAACTGACGGTGAAGGGAATTTTTTCGAGAGCGGCTACAAAATCGCTCTGATTGGTTGCGCTAAATACGGGATTTGCATTTGCAAGAAAGAGAACTTCTATTGGATAGGGATGCTGCTGCAAGATCGCCTGGGGCAAAAGAGAAACGGCATTTTCCGGAAAACAGAACGGAGTTACGGACCGCGTCATTCCCGGCCGGCTCAGTCCTTTTGAAGAAACCTCGTCCATTGTTGCTTCGGGCAGTTCTGTGAATGGCGGTTCCTGACAGATTGAGATGTTGCCATTGTCCTTATAATTGCCCTTCAGCCCGTTCAAACACTCTATAGCCCAGAGCGTGTACAGGCCATTACTGCTGTTGCCGGCTTGCCCGCCTGCCAGAACCAAAGCAGACTCCACCGTAGCGAATGTCCGTGCTAATTCTACAATTCTGCGAGCGGGTATTTCGGTTATTCTTGCCACTTTTTCCGGATAATAGTCTTCCTCCACCAAGGCTTTGAATCCCCGGTGAACCTTGCCTGCCCGATCCTTCCAGTCGGTAAAACCGAAGCTGTTTGCTGCCACAAAGCCCCGGTCGTATTGCCCATCTTTAATGAGAACGTTTGCAATCCCCAAAGCCAGGGCGGCCATCGTGCCAGGTTTAACCGGCAGCCATTCATGGGAAATGCTGGCGGTGCGGGAACAACGGGAATCAATATGGACTATTTTCACATTTCTTCCCTCGCCGCGATTCCTGAACTCAGAGTAAAGTTGATTGAAACGAACGGGTGAGGGCCCTTCATCCAAAAAGTCGGCGCCAAAATTAATGAGAAGTTTGATGTTCTTGAAATCGTAACTCAGTGGCTTTTTGTGGCCCTGTGTAAGGTAGGTTGCCAGGGTCGACGCGTTGTTCTTGCCAAATACACACAGATTTGGGGAGCCGAAGGCTGTCATAAATCTTGCCACCAGATCGGAACGCAGGGTATTGTCATGATTCGTGAAGAAGGCCAGCCTGTTCGTCTCATTCCTTTCCCGCAAGCCCTGCAAACGGGATCCCACCGTCTCGATGGCCTCATCCCAGGAAACAGGCTCCCATTTACCCTCCCCACGAGCGCCGACTCGCCGCAAGGGCTCCGTAACCCTGTCCGGATTGAACAGAGCCTCAACCCCAACGTTGGCCATGGGACAGACACCACCACGATTCACCGGGTGGAGCGGATTGCCGCCTATCGCAACGGGAATGCCGTCGATCAACCGTACCTTGATGCCGCAACCAGCGGGACACAACGTACACAGGCTGGTTTTCCAGGTCTCGATTCCGGGTGCCCCGACAACCCTTTCGTACATTTCATCCGGCACCGACCAGGTAGAATCACAGCCCAAACCGGCCAGGGAAACACCGGCGCCGGTAGCTCCTAATAATCTCAAAAACTCTCTACGGGAAATCTCCATGCAGACGCTCCTCTACGGAATATTCATCTATGACAGGCAGAGCAATCGATCGATATACCGCTGCTTTCATGGCAATCCATACACCAATCCATCGTGACTTCAACGTACGGCTCTGTAACCGGGGTCGAAAGTTTCCCAACTTCACCGTGACAAACCGTACAGTCAAGTTCTCCAAGCTTGACATGACGACGGTGAGAAAAATAGGCGTGATCCGGGACCGAGTAGATTTGCTTCCAAGGTATCCTGGTGTTTTCCGTTATGTAATTGATGAGGGTCACTTCTGCCTCCTTGTCCGACATGGCATCCTCATGGCAATCCCGGCAAACCTCGATATTGGGAATGGAGGCACGGGCATTGTCCTCCGCATACATGTGGCAGTCCCGGCACTCCATTGCGTTCTCTTCCACATGCAGATAGTGATTATAGGCGATGGGTTGCGTCTCTGGTGACTCCCCAGTCATGAGTCCCGCCAGGACCAGCACCATCAAAAGAACAGAACCGAAAGAAACACTTTTTTTCATCATAACTCTCTGCGGTAGTCCAGGTTATCCAAAAACAACACGCCATTGAAGGTTATTTTACCGACAATTCAGGGTGAAAAATGATGGCGGCCGACACGCTGTGTCAGCCGCCACCAACGGCCAGCATCCTACTTGACGAATGCCATTTTCTTCATGTCAGTAAACCCGTTGACCGTGAGCCTGTAAACATAGATACCGGACCCTAGGTTTGAGGCGTTAAAATCCACCCTGTGCTGGCCGGCATGACGATTACCGTCAACCAAAGTGGCAACTTCCTGGCCAATGAGATTGTAGATTTTCAATGTGACCCAGCCGGCCTCGACCATGTCAAATTCTATCGCAGTGGCAGGGTTGAACGGGTTTGGAAAATTTTGGCTGAGCACGTATGACTCAGGGATCTGGCTACCCGTGTGAGATTCCACGCTCGTGACCAATGGAAACGTCAAGGTGAAGACTCTGGTATCCGCGGCACCTCCAGTGAAAGGATGCTGCGCATGGTCTGCCACGTCGTCCATCGTATCCGTGGTGAATTCAACCGAACCACCCGGAACCACGGCGAAATCCTCCGGTCCACTCGGTCCATCTTCGCCAGCCAACTTTCTGGAGAACTCCACTGTCCACGCCCCATCAGCCCACTTCCCAGCCGACAGAACCGAAGCTCGATTCCCGGTAGGTATTTGTACCCTTCTGCCTGGAATCATGTCCCCGACAGAAAAGGTTGCGGCGCTATCAAAATCGACCTTTCCCGCCACTGTGCCAGGTATCACGCCAAAGGGATCAAACGCAGCAAGGACTGCCGCATCATCAGCCAAAAAATCTACATTTGCACCAGGGTCCCCGGCTGCCATGTACTTGGGCCCTGTTCGGGCGTCATTCCTATTCCGCGAACCCGATCCGCTGCCGTCGTCACCATGACGCCCACCATCTCCACAGGTATCGCAGTCATCCCAATACTTGTCATCCGTGAAGCCTGCCGGATTAAAACGGGCTGCTTTCCAGTGCCATACGTCCACTCTGCCGCCATTTGTTCTCATTTGTGGAGAATGGCAAAATGCGGTGCAGTTTGCTCCCTCAGGGGTCAGACTTTGCCCTTGCTCGTCCTTCATTTGCCAAACGAAACCGACACGATCCTCATCGCCACCTTGATTATTGACAACCTCTGGCGTATTCCAGTTAGTGCCATCAAAAATCCAGGAATTCTTTGCTACACTGCGTGTTGCATCCGGCCAGGTGGCTAAGACGTACAGATTCTCGGTATCAATCATGGCCTTGATTGTCAAACCTCTGGTTGTCGTAACAGCATCTGAGGTCCACTCCCCAGAGGATGCAACTCCATCCAAAGTAGCGGTGCCCACTGTTGCAGTCAGGGTAGTTTGCGCAAAGGCATTGAATCCCAGCATTAACCCCAGTCCCACGACGCCTACTACTAACAAATTCTTCATGATCCTACCTCCCCTTGTGTGTAAATTAAATGGTCAACAAAGTTCAACTCTGGGTCATTTATCCCTGATAGCCACCTCCTTCATTCTATAGGTGTTTTCTTCTACTGCTTGGCAAATGACTCGAAATACTTGATCATTGCGTCGACTTCTTCTTCTGTCAAATCCTCAACAACCATTCCCACCTCCTCGAATTCTATGAACAACTCTTTGGCTATCGGATCGGTTTTTTCCATCTCTTCCGGGAAACGGATCATTCGTTTCAACCATTCGGTTTCCCGTCTCGTCGTTATATCCAACAGATCAGGACCGACTTCCACACCGCCGCCAATTGTGTGACAATCAGCACAGAATTTTTCTTCGAACAATTCTTTTCCCCATTCCGAGAGGGGGCGTCCTTCCCGTGCAACCGTTATTTCCTGAGGTGGCTCGTCCTTCCTTTTTTTAGGCATAAGCATGATGGGCAAATTGATGTTCTTCCAGCTCATCATTAGCATCGCCAAAGCCCAGGCCTCTTCATCCGTGTATTTTGCAAAAGGCATTTTCGTATCTGCGACCACCGCTCTGGGGTTTTTGAAATGTTCAAAATGCCAGCTAAGCATGGACAATGGCCGGCCGCTCTCCAGCATCCTCTCTTTGATTTTGGAGAAATCAAACCGCTCCGCATGCTTGTCTCCAACAAATGTCAAATCGGGTCCCGTTTTGCCTCCAACTCCATCTATGATGTGGCAGGTTTGGCATTTTCGCTTTTGCGTAAGGAGCTTCCTGGAAATATTTATCCTCTCCAGGCCGGGCGTGTCTTCATCGCGGCGATGGCAGATATTGCATTTGATTTCGATCAAAGCATTTGGGTTACTAAAACCATATTTCTGGGCCAGCTTGCGCCCCAGTAGGGGTTCCTCCCAATGCTCTACTTCTCCGTGTGCATCTTTTTTCTTCAGGGCATATCCCTGTCCGCCATGGCAAATAGTACAGCCCATGGTCGGGATGGAATGGGGCGCAATATCAGGGTGGGCCGAAAACGGCTCCGCGGCGTCAACCAGGTTCGGATTGTCGTATCCCAAGTGGCAGCTAATGCAGCGATCGACGCCCCCCAGCTCAGGCAACCAGATCTGTTTTACAGAAGACTCAAAAGCTGCGGCGGATTCGGGACCCATGTTTTCTTCGAGATATTCTTTGAAATCCCGTTGATACTGTATCCACTCCGGATTCGCCTGCTGGTAGAAAGCCATTAGAACCAGGCCAAATAGCAGAACAGAGGCCAGGAAAAGCCAATAAAAATCTACGAGAGGGTTAAAATTATTCTTCTTTTGCAAACCACTGCCTTCCTAAAACAACGTTGGCATTTCGGGCCATGATTGCCACGGCCAATAAAATTTCCAGTAGGGGCCTCTCATGTAAACCCCAATGATGATCAAGCTTATAACGGCCAGACAGATAATGGTGAAAACTATGTTTTGGGTATTTCGCGTCTTATGAAACCATACACCGATGGCCTCTTTCGGACTCCTGTCCAGGAATGGCCAGACAACAGCCAGAAGACCGAGAATTCCCGGAATAATAATGCCGCCGATCAGACCGCCGCTTATGCTTTTTCCGCCTATCTTAATCGTGGTTATTGCGGTCAATTCTTGCAGCCAGAGAAAATACCAGGGCGCTTTCGCGGGAATTGGGGTCACCGCAGGATTGGCCGGTTCTTCTAATCCCACGGGGAAAGCCAGCGCCAGAACCAGGGTGGCAATGGTGGTGACCAAAAGAACCAGGGCAATTCTGCGCGTTAGGTTGGGAGAGGTACGAACAGAGTTGCTCTCATCCAGTATTTCCGTGGTCGCGGCCTGGATGGTTGTGCCTTCGGTTACGCCCAGCAAAGAATAGGTCTTGGTCGGGCTCACCGGAATTTTCTTTGATTTGGTTTCGTGTATCAACCGGTCCATGCATGCCAGGCCGCCGTCCTTTCGAATACGCCACATGTGCAGTGCGAATAGAATGACGACCAGGGCAGGCAGAAAGAAATTGTGAAGAACGAAGAACCGGATAAGGCTGCTCTGTCCCAAAATATTCCCACCAAGCAACGCGAATCGAATGTCCTCGCCGAAAAAAGGAAGCTCAGCGGCAATACCGGTGGCGATGGTCAAGGCCCAATAGGCTAGCTGATCCCAGGGGAGAACATAGCCTGAAAACGAAAGGAAAATGGTCAGAACAAAAAGCGCGATTCCGATATACCAATTCCATACTCGCTGATCACGATAGGCTGCGGTGAAAAACACTCGTACCAGGTGGAAGAAGACAACCGCAACCATAAGCTGCGCCGCCCAGCGATGCTGCGACCGGAGAAGCCAGCCAAAAACCACGACATTGTCGATGTCCTTCATGCTCCAGTAAGCATCCCGGATGGAAGGGATGTAAACAAACAGCAACAACAGTCCCGTCAGCGCCAGGATAACAAACAAGCAAGCAGAAATGGTGCCCAGCCAAAAAGAGAATCCCCAGCCCAAACCACGCAACGATATGCGCGAAGGAAACCAATGCAGCCAGAAGTTCTTGACAACTGCTTCGCTGGCCTGCCGGTTTGAATCGGGAGCCCAGGTCCAGGTCAGGTTTCGCCAGAGTAATAAGAGCCGTTCTTTCATATTCAGAGATTTCAAATGGTGAATTTATAGTATCGTTCGACTTTCTTGCCCGTGTCGACGACAAAGTTGCCGTCAGGAGCAAAGGATAAAGGATGCCAGGACAACGGCCTTGGAGCAGGCCCCTCTGCATTTGCGCCATTTTCTGAAAATACACTGCCATGACAAGAGCAGTAGAATTCCCGCTGAGACGAGTTCCAATCGGTCACACATTTTAGATGTGTACATATCGCGGAGACCACATGAAACCCTCTCCCGCTTCTAAAAATGTACAGCTTATGCTCCGGTAAGAATGTGATCCCCTCGGGAAAATCATCCGGCTTACCAATCTTAAACTTGGATGGCGGCTCGTAAAGAACTTGCGGAATGAAGGCTTTTAACGCTCCAAAAGCTTCCGCAAACAAAGCAACTACCACGGCCACTTTGCCGAAAACTTCAAGGAAAAACCTCCTCGGTACTTTGTCCTCTTTTTCGCTCATCTCTTTACGCCTCTCTAAAAGAGAATCTCTCCATGGTCATAGCTCCAGTGGGACAGACAGTGGCACAGAGGCCGCAACGAATGCATACAACTTCATCCTTAATCATCGCCGTCAACACTTGCTTCTCATTGTCAAGCTTGTCACCAATAATCCCTTTTTGCTCCAATTCAATCTCGGAGTATGGGACCAGCTTTAAGCAATCTTGCGGACAATGGTCAACACAAGCGCCGCACAGAATACACACTCCGGAATCATAAATCGTATTGATATGACAGACCAGGCAGCGCTGCGCCTGAATTCGAGCCTCCTTTTCATCAAAGGCAAGCTCTACTTCATTGACCCCGGTGCGGCGGTCAATAGCAATCTTAGAAGGTGTCTTTCTTTCCTCTATTTCATATTCCGTGGGCTTCTCATAGAGCTCCGGTGAAAGCACTTCAATGGCAACAGAGCACCTTTTTGCTGATCTGTCTCTTTTGCTCAAATAATTGTCAATCGATTGCGCCGCTAATTTCCCGTTAGCCACTCCCTCGATAAGAATTCTTGCCCCGAATGCCGAATCGCCGCCTGCAAACACATCCTCCCGAGTCGTGGCCAGAGTCTGCGGATCCACCTTGATCGTACCCCAGGGAGTTATTTCCACATTATCTTCCGGATTGATGAAGGAAAGATCGGGCCTTTGACCTATGGCTAAGATGACAGAGTCGGCTGCAATAACTTCTTCAGTGCCCGGCTCCAGTTCAGGACTGAATCGTCCCTGGTCATCAAAAACTCTTCTGACCTTCAGGAATTCGACCCCCTTGACTTTTCCATTCTCGCCGATGATTCGTTTTGGCCCCCGCGAAGGATGAAAGGTAATCCCCTCTCTCTGGGATTCTTCAAATTCTTCTTTTCCTTGAGTTGTCTGGGTAGCCGGCATCTCCGCAAATGACTCAAGGCTGGCTACGTCAACTTCTAAGGTCCCTCTTCTTAAGGCTGTGCGGGCGACATCGACTGCGGTCATCATCATTCCAGCTTCCGCGGATATGTCGATGGCCAGCTTCGCCGCTTCCGAATCGGAAACCGTAGCCAGAACTTCTCTCAAGGCGGTCCGAGCTGAATCCAGCGCCACTAAACCGCCGCCGATGACCACGGTCTTTCGCCCTAGGTCGACTTTGTAGCCCTGATTGACATTCAGGAGATAATCAATGGCGTTGAGAACCCCGTCTAACTCCGTCCCCTCCATGGGAAGGCTACGGCTCTGCTGGGCTCCAACCGAAATAAACACGGCCTCAAACCCAGCATCCTTTAATTCAGCCAGGCCAAAATCCGTGGTAAGAGGTGAATTGAATTTGATTTGAACGCCCAAAGAAAGGACAAATTCCGCTTCTTTTCGCAACACATCTTTCGGAAGCCTATACTCCGGAATAGCGGTTTTGGGCATACCGCCAAGCGTATTAGAGGCTTCAAAAATGGTTGCCTGAAATCCCCGCAATGCCAAATCATGTGCGCACCCCAAGCCCGATGGCCCGCCGCCAATAACCGCGACTTTTTTTCCGGTAGTTTCCGCTTTTTTTATGACTGATGGCACATGGAGAGGCCACCAGGACCCTTGCGGCGCTTTCTTTCCTTCGGTGAGCAATTCTTGCGTATGAGCCAAATCCGATTCATTGCCATATTTTTCAGTAATGAATCTTTTCAACGATCTGATAGTTATCGGCTCATCGATTTTTCCTCTACGACACGCATCTTCACACGGAGCGGCGCAAATGCGGCCGCACACAGAGGCAAAAGGATTGGAGGAACGCGCAACCAAATAGGCCTCCCGGTCATCTCCTTGTCCTATGAGTTGGACATATTTACCGGAATCAGTGTGAACCGGGCAAGCCTCCATGCATAAAATATTTGTCCTATACCACAACAGATCCGGTACATTTACTTTATACTTCATCTTTTCTCATGCTCAGCTTCGCCGCTCTTGAGGAAAAATCGTATGTACCACACTCCACGTACCAGGTTAAAAAGAGTTAGCCGCCGCACATATGGCGGCTAACTTTTGTTGGTTTCAAGGTAGTCCAACGTAAACAACCATTACCGGCTCCTATCTGATTGGTGGTTCCCTACTTGATAAAAGCCATCTTCTTTGCGTCTGTGAAGCCGTTGACGGAAATCCTGTAGATGTAAATGCCTGCGCTCAAAGCCGAAGCGTCAAGACTTACTCTGTGCTTACCGACTTCGAGATTCCCATCAAAAAGCGTCAGAACCTCCTGACCCAACAGATTATAGAGCTTTAACACAACCCTTCCCGCTTGCACAACATTGAATGTAATGCTTGTGGACGGATTGAACGGATTGGGGAAATTCTGATGCAAGGCATAGTTTTTCGGTAACTGATTGTCAGAATTAGAAGCAACGCCAGTGACCAATGGAAAATTCAAAGTGTATACGGTCGTGTCGAAGCCATCTCCCGGATGGCCAGAGCCTTCGTTGTCGAAAATCTCTGCGGTGAAATCCACAGACCCCTGAGAGATAATCCGGAAGTCATCGGCATCGCTTTTGATGGTCCGCCGAAATTCCACTGTCCAAGTACCGTTGTCATATTTTCCAGCTGATTCAACTGAGGCTCGATTTCCTGTTGGAAGGCTCAATATCCGGCCAGGGATCACGGCTCCTGTTGAAAAGGCTGTAGTACTGTCAAACTCTACCGCGATATCCGCCGTTCCGAGGCCCAAGCTGAACGGGTCAAATCCGTTCAGAGTCGCCTGGTCGCTCATCAAGGACGTCACATTGCCCCCGGGATCGCCAACCGCCATAAAACTGGGAAACCCGGAACCTTGGGCCGAATTTCTCGCATCAAACCCGCTGCCTGCATCCCCATGGCGGCCAGCGGTATCCCACCACTTATCATCCGCAAATCCCAACGGGTTGGTTCGGGCTGCCTTCCAGTGCCAGACGTCGACCTTCCCACTCTGGGTACGCATTTCCGTACCTTGATGGCACATGGTAGCACAGGCTGCGCCATCGGCGCCATTCAAGCCCATATCCCAAATAATGCCCACGCGGTCCTCATCACCCGATGAACTCCAGTTCGCGCCGTCAAAA
>JAJDAD010000073.1 GCA_029262055.1 Candidatus Zhuqueibacterota bacterium | reverse complement strand
TTCAAGGAGACAGGATGTTCTTAGGCGGTTCTTGCAACGGGTTGGTCACAACTCAGCCGGCCAGCTTGTCGAGCGCTTCACCCGTTAAACGGAAGACAGTCCACTCGTCCATGGGCTCCGCGCCCAGGCCTTTGTAAAACCGGATGGCGGATTCGTTCCAGTCGAGCACCCACCACTCCAGGCGACCGCAGTTGCGTGCCTTCGCCACCCGTGCCAGATACTGCAGCAGGGCACGGCCGTAGCCTTTGCCGCGCCCTGCCTCGCGTACAAACAAGTCTTCCAGGTAGATGCCCTGGCGCCCGAGGAAAGTCGAGTAATTGTGGAAGAAAAGTGCAAAGCCGACCGGCTGGTCGTGGTCGTAGCCGATGACGACTTCGGCGTAGCGTTGTTCACCGAACAGGCTTTCACGGAGTTCTGGTTCAGTCGCCGTTACCTGGTATGACAGGCGTTCGTAAGCGGCCAGTTCTCTGATAAAAGTCAGGATCAGAGGCACATCGGATTCCCCGGCAGGTTTTATCGTGAAGCCGGGAATGCCGGTATCGAAGTTCAATTGCTATCTCCTGCCTGAGGTTGAGTTTTCTGTTGCAGCCAGGCCGCACTTTCGGCCCAGAGAGTCCGTTCAAACTGGGATTTGAAAAAATCAAAGTGCCCGATGCGGCGTACGGCATAGTCGCGCGGATTCAGGTGCCGCCGGGACGCCCGGGCGTTTGGGTAAAATCTCGGCAAAGCATCCACCGCGCGCACGGGTGCGACAAAGTCTCGCGGGACGCTGTACGAGAGAATCGCCGCAGAGAATTTAGCAAAGTTCTTCTTGGCAGTCAACGCCGGCTGGTCGAGGACGTAGTTTGGCTTGCGGCCCCAACTGGCCCACTCCAGGGCTACGCCCGAGGGTATATTCTCTCCCATGCCGAAGAGCCAACCCGGAAAGTAGGAAAAGCTGAACGTAGCCGCCGGCAGCGCCAGGTACCAAAAAATGCAGATCAAGTAGCGCGTGTGCAGAGGCCAATGCCGCCAGTAGCCGCTTTGTGAAGCTACCAGCAGCATGGCTGAGATTTTGTCATTGTTGTGCGCCAGGCCGGTGATTTGTCCACCGACACTATGGCCGACCAGGGCAACCTTGTCGACGTTGCCGCGCTCCGTGACCCAGTCAATTATCCCGGCGATATCTGATTCACCCCAGTCACGCAAGCGGGCTCGGAATTTGTTCAGCGTTGCCGGTCGCGAACCGCCGATGCCGCGGTAGTCAAAAGTCACGACCGGCGAACCTTGAGCGGCCAGGTAAGCAGCGTACTTGTGGTAGAAGCCACGCTTGACCCCCATGGCCGCAGCGATTATGATCGCGGGACGTGTGTCTGCTGCCTCACCGGGTTCAAATGATGTCGCTGCGAGATTGAAACCGTCCCTTGCCGGGATGACCAGATCGCGAATTTCAATCATACTGCGACTGCGAACGTGTGGTCTCACTTGCCTGGTCTTCTGTATGTGGCCTAACGGATGTCAAAGCCAAGGTTTATGCCAACAACAAAATTGAATAAGTTGTTGCCGGCGTCTTCATCCAGGGGCACCTGCAGACTCAGCCCGGGGTGCAGCCGGTCGAAATGCAGATTTGAATGGACAAAGAAATAGTGCAAGGAACGTTCAGCGAGGTTAGCATCCTCAGCAGTAACGAGCGCTTTCCCTGCGATGCCACCCTGGATTGTAATCCCCTCGTTGTTGTATCCGAACACACCCGCATAATCCACAAAAAGCTCCGCATCGTCGCCGATGTTGTCTTGCGTGAAAATCCATAAAGTTGGACCGAAGCGAACACGCCAAAAGGTCTTGGCGGCAATGCTATCTTTTAGGTTAATCCTGACCATGACCGGGATCATATCATTTATAAATGCCTCCCATCTGTTCTGGTCCGATACGAGGCCAACTTGCCGGGCGGTGAACTCACGGTCCGGTGCCAGCGGGAGGCGAATCCCGATTTCGCTAAATGATTTCGAGTGCGGGTGTTTTATCTCCAGGCCCAGGTAGGGATTCCCGATAGCTGTTTCTGTTGCAGTCGTCACTCTCTGGACTTGATTTTGGACAAAAACAGACTGGTCGAAGTCCGCAAAGGCAAATGGTAGTCCGCCAACAAATGTGACATTTTCGCGCACGGCAAAGCGAGCAGAGAGAAAAGCCACACCGGTGGGAAAATGGAGGCGTTCGTCCCTTTCAAAATCAGGCTTTAGAACCTCAATCCCGATGGAGTTTCCGTCTCCGTACGTCGTCCAGGTTGCCTGCGAGCTGGCGCTGCCGGGTAGGGTTAGAAGCACGCAGAATGCCAGGAGCTTAAAGGATCCCAAGTTTGTTTCCATGTCACAACCTCCTCGTCAATGATCGATTAATAAATCAGGCCAAGCTCATCCCGTAAGTGTGAATCTGATAACTTATTCTTGGCCCAGTAGTCGCTTCGAATCGATTTTGTCCTGACCGCGCGGGTGGTGAGCACCTTTGCACTGGGGCCAAAGCCGCTCTTGAACGTTTCTTCCCAGGCCAGGATTTGGTGGGGAAAACCCTTTTCAAATTTGATGGTCAAGCTGTGCTCGGTGTTGTCGTAATTGATGGTATATACCAAGATTTCGGCCTCTGCTAGTTTCTTATCCCGAATCGTGCTCAGGGACGCTTGTGCGGAAGCGACCGCGACACCCTGGTGCCTGAGTCGTGAAAAAACCTGGGCGGGAATAATTTCTATTTTCCCCACCGGTAGGGTTGCGGGTGCCAGGCGGATGCGGGTCCAGATTTCATCTTCGAGCAATGCCTGCGGCAATCTGCTGTCTTGATCTCCCTCTGCCTGAAAATAGGAGCGCAGTTGCAGATCGAAGCCGCCGTCACGATGGTTGAATTGCATAAATGTGTGGCCGCACCACTCCTGTGATGTGGTGGTAACTTTGAGGGATGGCTGGCGGCCGTCGACGGGTGTGAAGACCGAGGTCATGATCGAATAGGGGTAAATGCCGGTATAGAACTTCTTTGTGGCGTTCATTTTCAAAATAGAAACGGCGTTGTCTTTATCGCCAAACTCGTACTTCACCTGTTTGTCCGACAGAAAATCTTCCGTGACGAAGATAAGGACCGCGTCCCCTTTGCGCACTTCGCCGTATCTGGCCTGCTCAAGTGCGTAGCGCGTGATTTCTGCTTTGCCGGAATACCAGTACTGGTTGAACTCACTCCGGTCTGCCCCGCTCTCCTTGCTGTCAGCCATTTGACAGCCGGCCAGCAGAACGATTACGGCCGCAATTAGCGCCAAAAGGCTCTTTGTTTTGCTCAGCAAAATGTTCATCGATATTCTCCAAAAGATAGTTGTCGCTCAGCAGCAAGACGAGACCGTCCGGAATAAGGCGTCAGGAGGATGCCGGCCTGATCATGAGATTCTCCGCTTCTACCGGCTTAAGATTGTGAAAGCCGTATTGCCGGTAGAGGCCATGCGCATCATCGGTTGCCAGAAACCACTTCAGACCCTGCAAGTCAGGATGTTGAAAAATGTATTCGAGCAGCCATTTTGATAGCCCCCGGCCGCGATGTGGCGGTAGGATAAAAACGTCTGCCAGGTAGGCGATGCGCGCCTGATCAGTAATGACGCGCGCAAAGCCGACTTGTTTCCCACCCGCATCATACACGCCAAAGCAGGTCGAGTTCTGCAGGGATTTATTTAATCTGGCGAGCCCGATCCCTTTTGACCAATAGGAATTGGTCAGGAACTGATGAATGAGCTTGAGATCCAGGTCAGCGGGGTTGCAACTGATGGCGTAGGAGCCGCGGGTACTCTCCGCAGAGACTGTAACTGGCTGGGTCATTCACGCCTCGGTTATCCGTCTTCTTTTTGCCTGGTTGTCTTTTGACATGTTCCTTATCGGGCCCGCCTTGACGTTCATATTGCCAACTGTGGCGCCGGGCTAGGCCGCCAGGATTTCTGCCGCCCTCTTGTTGTCGGTGGTCATCAGAACGAGAAGCGACCTCTGACCCGCAGCAGAGACAAAAGTATGCACAATATTGATGTTGCTATCAGTAAGCTTGCGGGTCACGTCTGCAATTGAGCCCGGCTGGTTTTCGAGTTCTACGGTCAAGATGGTGCTTTCGCCTACCCGCAAGTCGAGGTCTTCCAGGACGCTCCTGGCTTTGTCGATATCGTCTACGATGAGGCCGACAATGGCCCAGTCGACGTCGTCGACAGTGTTCATTGCGCGAATGTTGATGTGGGCTTCTGACAGGGCCGTGCATAGTTCATTCAGGCTGCCCACACGGCTCTTCACAAACACGGAAAGGTGTTTCTCTATTGGCATTGTTCCTCCTGTTGTTAATGATTTAGTATAAAGGAGAAGAGCAGAAAAAGCAAGAAGAAACCTGCGGTTCGGGGTTGTGTAAGCTTGTTGATTTGCAAAAAGTTGCATATATTTCCGGTCTCATGATTGCTAACATCGAAATCCGTGGCGCGCGCGTGCACAACCTGAAGAATATCGATGTTGATATTCCGCGCAACAAGCTGGTTGTGATTACGGGAGTTTCCGGATCCGGGAAGTCCAGCCTTGCTTTCGACACTTTGTACGCCGAGGGCCAACGCCGTTTCGTCGAGTCGTTGTCGGCCTATGCCCGGCAATTTCTGGAACGCATGGACCGGCCTGACCTCGATGAAATCCGGGGCATATCTCCGGCTGTTGCTATCGAACAGAAGAATCCAACCAGGTCTTCGCGGTCGACCGTGGCGACTGCTACGGAATTACATGATTACCTGCGCCTGCTGTATGCCCGCATCGGGCAAACTTACTGTCCGGAGTGTGGCAAGCTGGTGCAGAAGGTGCAGGTCGAAGATGCTGTCACGGCGATACTCAAGTTGCCGACAGGCACCAAGGTTCAGGTCGCCTTCCCACTTTCCGGCAAGAGCGTGAAGGATCGTTTGCTTGAGCTTGCCGAGCTAAAGACGCGCGGTTTTTTTCGGATCTTGCTTGACGGTGAGCTCGTGCAGGTTGACGAGCTAGGTCCAGGCCGACTCAGGAAGAAAAGCGATATCTTGGTTCTCGTGGATCGATTGCGAGCTGAAGAAAAGGCCGCCACGCGATTGGCGGACTCTCTGGATCAGGCGTTTCGCGAGGGCTTCGGCAGAGCTGTTGTGTTAAACGAGGTCGGGCCTGCCTTGAGATTTTCACAAGCTTTCGAATGTTCCGATTGCGCCCTCCCGATGATCGACCCACAACCGCGATTATTCTCCCCCAACAATCCTTTTGGTGCTTGTCCGGAGTGCAATGGCTTCGGTGAAATAATCGAGATCGATCTGGACCTGGTCGTGCCCGACCCCAGCAAGAGTTTAAACCAGGGCGCGGTGGCACCGTGGACCACGCCCAAGCGCCGCAATGTTTTTTCTAAATTACAGGATGCGGCTATCAAGCACAATATCGACATGGATGTGCCGTGGACCGACTTGCCCGAAGAACATAGGCAAATCGTGATCGCCGGCGACCGGCCTTTTCCGGGGATAAACGGTTTTTTCCGCGCGCTGGAGCGCAAGAAGTATAAGATCGGTGTCCGGGTTCTGCTCAGCCGCTATCGGGGATTTGTGCCGTGTCCGCGGTGCAACATGACCCGGCTGCGGCCGGAAGCGCTCAATGTACGCGTCGGCGGTAAACATCTGGGCGACGTGACGAAAATGTCTATCGCACAAGCCCAGTCGTTCTTCGCCGGGTTGAAACTTTCCCATTTCCAGAATGAAATTGCGCATCAGATCTTACTGGAATTAAAATCACGCGTGGGCTACCTGGTGGATGTCGGGCTCGATTACCTGACTCTGGACCGCAGGACGCAGACTCTTTCAGGCGGGGAGTACCAGCGCATCAATCTCGCTACTTCAGTTGGATTTAAACTGGTCGGTTCATTGTACGTTCTGGACGAGCCTTCCATCGGCCTGCATCCGCGCGACAACCAGCGCCTGCTCGACATTCTGCTGGTGCTCAGAGATTTGGGGAATACTGTCGTGGTCGTCGAGCACGACCGCGAGATGATGCGGGTCAGCGACTGGTTGATCGATCTCGGCCCGGCCGCCGGGGAAAACGGTGGCGAGTTGGTTTACCAGGGCAGTTTTGATGCGTTGCTGCGCAACGGGACCCCGGGGCTGACGGCCGCCTACCTGAAAGGGGAGAAGAACATCCCTGCGCCCACCACTCGCAGAGAAGGGAGTGGCGATAAAATCCGTGTAGTGGGTGCAGGCGAGAATAATCTCAAAAATCTCGATGTTGACTTTCCGCTTGGCCGGTTGGTGGTGGTGACAGGTGTTTCCGGCTCTGGGAAAAGTACGTTGGTTCATGACGTCCTCTATGCCGGAATCTCCCGTAAACGCGGCGTCTGGAAGAAGCGGGTCGGCCTGCATCACCATATCGAAGGTATTGAAAACATTGATGGGATTATTTTGGTGGACCAGTCTCCCATCGGGCGCACACCGCGCTCGAATCCTGTCACTTACACCAAAACGTTTGACGACATTCGTAAAGCATTTGCACAGACCCTGCGCGCCAAAGCGCTGGGTTTTACGCCGGGATCTTTTTCCTTCAACGGCCAGGATGGCCGCTGTCCAAGGTGCGAGGGGTCAGGTAGTGAGAAAATCGAAATGCAGTTCCTTGCCGATCTTTACCTGACCTGCGAGGAGTGCGGAGGCACCCGTTACAAGAAGAAGGTCCTGGATGTCCGCTACAAGGGGAAAAGCATCAGTGAGGTGCTGGAGCTAACTGTGTCGGAAGCGCTGGTGTTCTTTGGCGACTCTCCTAGGATCACGAAGAAGTTAGGCCTCCTGGATGAGGTGGGCCTGTCATATCTGCGCCTTGGCCAGGCCGCGACGACGTTATCCGGCGGTGAGGCACAGCGGGTCAAGTTGGCTGCCCACCTGGCCGAAAAACCCGGAAAGCATCAACTCTATCTATTCGATGAACCCACAACGGGATTGCATTTTCATGATATTTCCAAATTGCTGGCGTGTCTCGAGAAGCTGATCTGTGCAGGCAATTCTGTGATTGTTGTCGAGCACAATCTCGATGTCATCAAATGTGCGGATTATGTTATCGACCTTGGTCCCGAGGGTGGCAATAAGGGCGGTCAAGTCATTGCCGAGGGAACGCCGGAACAAATCTGTGAACAACCGGATTCCCACACGGGGAAGTTTTTGAAAACAGTGCTATTTTGAAAAAACGGAAGAGCCATGAACTTAGACGCAAGTAAGAAGATAATCGCAGGGGGAATTGTCCTGGTGTTGCTTTTGTTGGGCATCACGGTCTGGTACAGCTGTACGGAAGCAGAGGAATATACCGCGACTCTGACCATGGAGTCCGACGCAATGGGCGTGGTCAATTACTACTATCCGCGGCGTTTGGTTTTAACTGACGCTGCTCCGGAATCAGGCCTGGTATTGCCAGACTTTAAGTATGGTAAGCCAAGATTCAGTTCCTTGCTGCTGGGTAGTGCTACGGATTCGGTTTTTGCCGTGGTCCTGGATGAAGCCCCGAATGGTCAGGAAAGCAGGTTGTATGTTGACAAGAACAACAACGAGGATTTAACGGACGATGACGATGGTTCCTGGCTGGCGACGAAAGGAACTTTCAGTATGAAGGAGGTCTTGCTGGAAGCTGGGTACCGTTCCGGGGACAGCGTGCCGTATCCCGTTGTCTTCTATCGCTATCATACAAAGTTGCCCGGTTCTTTGATGGCCTACCGCAACGGCTACCGCAAGGGCAGGATCGCTCTCAACGATACGACCTACAAGGTCGCGCTTTTTGATGATGACTGCGACGGCCTGTTTGATCTGGACGAAAGCGCTTTGGTGATCGACATAAATCAGGACGGCAGCCTGGATGGCCAGACGGATTCCGGTGAGTATTTCCCAACCCTGTCCCCTTTTGCACTGGACGATCGTTTTTACCGGGTCTCGGATATTTCGCCATCAGGTGAACGGATTACCCTGGTAGCGACCGACAGTCTGACAGCCGACGCCCCCGGGTCCCACAGGCGTGAAGCGGCTCCTGCTTTCAAAGCCCAAACTCTTGGCGGCAACTTCATCGAGTCCGAACAACTGCGCGATAAGGTCGTTTTGATCGATTTTTGGGCGACCTGGTGCAAGCCCTGGGAGGAGGAGCGCGAGCGTCTGAAGGGGCTTTACAACCGATTTAACCGCCGCGGGCTGGAGATAGTTGGCATGAATCTGGATTACGACCTGGCACACCTGAAGCAGTACATCCGGGAACACGCCATTACGTGGCCACAGATCGCCGACGGCACTGGCTGGGACATGGAGTACGTTAGAGTTTTCAACATCGATGCTGTCCCGCGAAATTTCTTGCTGGATAGTTCCGGAATGGTGAGATTCAAGAATTTGCACGGTAAGAACCTGGAAGCCAAAGTCTATGATCTGCTCATGGAAATTGGGAGCGAGGAGTGATGCCTCTTAGAGGAACGGGTTCCGCCGCAACTGCGCCCGTATTGTGCTTTGGGCTCGTCTACGTTACTGTTTACGACGGCATGACCCGGGAGTGATGCTGCATGTTCTATTACGACAAGGGCATCAGGATCAACGGTTCGTCTCTCTGGATCGACAGTGTGAGGCCGGTGACGAGTTGCGTCGTTTCGCACGCACACATGGATCACGCGCGCAGACACCAGTTGGCATTTGCCACACCGGCCACACTCGCCTTGATGAAGAAACGGGTGGGAAAGAGTCGAACTCCCGTTCCGCTGGAATACAAGGACACAAAGGAGTTTGAAGAACTAAAGATCACGCTTTTCCCCGCCGGCCACATCCTTGGCTCGGCCCAGGTTCTGGTCGAAAAGAATGGCCAGCGACTGCTCTACTCCGGAGACTTCGCCATGGAAAAAGCCGGTACGGCGACTCAGATCGAGATCCCGGAGAGCGACGTTCTCATTATGGAATGTTCTTTTGGACGGCCCAGGTACCGCTTTCCGCCGCGTGAAGTTGTGGCGCAGCAATTGGTGGAGTTTGCCGGAGGGACACTGGCGGCTGGCGCCACGCCAGTTGTCGCCGGCTATGCTCTCGGGAAGACCCAGGAGGCGATGAAAATACTCGGCGATGCAGGATTCGACCTCAGTGTTCACGGCGAGGTTGCCGCCCTGGCCCGGGTTTATGAGCATTTTGGCGTGCGCTTCGGCGCCTGGCATAAATACCACAAAGATGAGGTCGCGGACAAAGTGTTGATTATTCCGCGCAAAGCGCTTAAGTCTCGCATGATCAAACGCCTGCCTGCAAAGCGTTCGGTGTTCTTGTCCGGCTGGGCGATCAATCCACGCTTACGGCTGCACTACGGAGTGGATGCAGCGCTACCGCTCAGCGATCATGCCGACTTCGACGGCCTCATCCAATATGCGAGGAAAGTCAACCCAAGAAAAATATATACGACGCATGGCTTCGATGATTTTCCCGGATATTTGCGGCGAATCGGGTTTGACGCCGAGCTTCTCACCACCGCGACTCAACCTTCCCTGTCTTAAGAAATGACCAAGTCAGCAGTTGGGAAATACCTTGCAAGCGCAGCTATCGATGCCATCAGGCAGTGCATCAGCGATGCCGGCGGCAACGAGGTTTTTCTTGTCGGCGATGTCGATGAGAACAAACTGGTAACAGGCGTCACGGTTTTTGCACGCGGCAACAAGTTCTCTGCACCGGCCTTGCTGCAAGTTGCAAAACAAGGACAGGTTGTTCTGCACAATCATCCCAGCGGTTCATTACTGCCTTCGGAACCGGACACGCATGTTGCCTCGCTCATGGGGAACGATGGCATTGGTTTCTATATTGTCAACAACGATGTCTCGGACATGTATGTGGTGGTCGAGCCCTTTTGCGAAAAAAAGATTATCCCGGTTAATACTGAGGCGCTGTATGAGCTTTTTTCCAAGGATGGTCCGATAGCCGGAACACTGGAGAATTATGAGCACCGGCAGCAGCAACTTGAAATGATGGAGATAGTCGGACGTGCGATCAACAAAGACCTGGTCGCAATCATTGAGGCGGGAACGGGAACAGGGAAGACACTCGCCTACTTGCTGCCGGCGATTGTGTATGCGCTCAACAACCAGGAGCGGATGGTTGTCTCGACCAACACGATCAACCTGCAGGAGCAATTGATAGATAAAGATATCCCGTTCCTGGCCTCGGTGCTGGGCAAGGAGTTCAAAGCGGTACTGGTCAAAGGGCGCTCGAATTATGTCTGCAAGCGAAAGTTGGCGGAGGCCGATCTGGATTTTGACCTCTTTTCGGAGGATGAGTTCAAGAATGAACTGGAGGCGGTGGTAGATTGGGCGAAGACTTCCAGAGACGGTAGCAGGGGAGAGCTGAATTTTCAACCGCGGCCGGATGTCTGGGAGAAGATCCAGTCTGAAAGCGACACCTCCCTACGTACCAAATGTCCGTTCTATAACGAGTGTTTCTTCTATTCCGCGCGACGCCGTGCGGCCAAAGCAGATCTCCTGGTTGCAAACCATCACTTGCTGTTTTCGGATCTGGCGCTCAGGGCCGCTGCCGGTGCTTCTGAGAACGCTGTTCTTCCGAAGTATGACCGGATCGTCTTTGATGAAGCCCACAATCTGGAGGCGGTTGCGACCAGTTATTTTGGCATCAGAGTGACTTCCGGTGACTTGAACCGATTGCTGACGCGGCTGTACAGAAAGTCAAACAAAGGCGAGAAGGGCCTTCTGCTTTATTTGTCGGGAAAGTTCACGAAATTTGCCCGGCGTTTAGACCAGGCCGACTTTCTGGCAGCGCAGAGGAAGATTCACGAATTTGCTATCCCGGCAGTTCAAAAGATGCAAATCCATCTGGCAACTACCATCGACCAGGTCTTTTCCGCTGTCGCTGCACACGGAGGGGATAGCAGTTATCGCGAAAGCAAGCTCCGTCTGATCGACGCCGTGGTCATGTCCGATGACTGGGTCAACCGGATTGTACCACTGGCGAGGCTATTGGTTGGCGAGCTTAGGAAGTTCACATCCGGCATGAGCGAGCTTTTGCTGAAAATCGAAAAGCTACAATTGCAGATTGGCCCATCCGTCCTCTCGCTGACAATTGACATGCGGGCGCAACTGGACAGACTGGACCAGACTGCCGGGCAAGTTGAGCATGTGCTGCTAACCACTGATGAAACCAATGTTCGCTGGATTGAAATAAAAGACGGCTACAAGAACAGCAAAATCGTTCGTTTGATTTCCTGCCCTCTGGATGTGTCGCCGATTCTGCAAAAAGCTCTGTACGAGCCGTTCAAGAGCATTTTAATGACTTCCGCAACGCTGACTGTGGATGGCAAATTTGACTACCTGCGGAACCGTATTGGTTTAAACAGGATCGAGACCGGCCAAATTGTCCAGCGCAGTCTGGAAGCGCCATTTGATTACAAAAGTCAGACACTCCTGGCGATTCCACTTGATGTGCCGGAGCCTAACCGAAGGGAGTTTAATCAGGTCATCCCCGACGTTATTTTTGATGCTCTGATGATTTCCGAAGGGCGAGCATTTGTACTCTTCACTTCTTATGGTCTGATGAATATTGTTTATTCGGAGCTACAAGGGCGACTAGCCGCGGCTGGCTTTAATACGTACAAACAAGGACAGGAGAACCGGCACCGGCTCCTGAAACGTTTCCGCGAAGATGTTTCTTCAGTTCTGTTTGGGACGGACAGCTTCTGGGAAGGCGTGGATGTGCACGGGGAATCTTTGGAGCTTGTTATTTTGACGAAATTGCCTTTCAGAGTGCCGAGTGAGCCGATAATCGAAGCCCGTGTTGAGGCAATCGAAAAGGCAGGCGGTAACGCGTTCATGGATTACACCGTTCCCCAGGCAGCGATTAAGTTTAAGCAAGGCTTTGGCAGACTGATCAGAAGGCGGACGGACCGCGGTGCGATCCTTATCCTGGACAAGCGGGTGGTGCAAAAACGGTACGGGAAAGTATTCTTGAAATCTTTGCCGGATTGCCCTGCCGCCATCGGACCGAAGCGGCAAGTACTGAACGCATTGCGAGAATTCTACGCAGGCAAAATTCTCGCCGAATAGTTGATCCCCGACTTTTCCGCTAGTCCAGTGTCCCGGCCACAAAAACCTCAGACCAAAGTTCGCTATAATCTAGTTGACCAGGTAGCGGTCGATTTCTCTTAGCAGTTGCTCCTGCCGGAATGGTTTTTGGAGTGTTGTTTGTGCCCCGAGTTCGCTGGCCACCGACAGCCGGTCAGGCTCCCCTGGCGCTGAAGTAGCGATTATCGGGATGGCGGGATCGAGCTTCCGGATTTGTTTAATTGCTTGCAGGCCCTGGTTGGCGGGCATTAAAACATCAGCGATGATCATGTCCGGCAGGTTTTCTTCATATTGTATAACGGCTTCCCGAAAGCTGGCTGCCTGTAGAGGCGTATAGCCAATTTTATCGATAATCCTGCAGGCGGCGTACCGTGTAAAATCAATGTCGTCAATGACCAATATTCTGTGCATTCGTGGATTTCCCGGTGTCGTTCATGTTTGGAGTGTCCTGGCATTTCCCGACCAGCCTTCCCAGTCACCCCAATAAGGTAACTCCTGAGCAGCTTTTCTACCCTACTTAGTTTTCGGACAGTTCCAGCCTTATTTTCCACTTACAGGGCAATATTTCAGGAATTTAATTGTGGAAGGTGGTGCGGTCTTGCGGTGGTTCTACGTATCTGTTGAGTGACTGCGGCTAAATACTGGTCTTATCTATGAACATAAGAGCGTAGAGGATGGGCAGGTAGGCAATCGAGGCCAGTAAGAGACGTCGCGCATAACGGTTGGTCTTGTTAACGGCAACCTGGATGCCGTAGGCCAGAAATACCAAGCCTAGAAAGAAGGCACCAAAGAAGTAGACGGGTCCTGTTAGCCCCAGCATTGTTGGGAGAAGGCTGACGGACAGCAGCGCCAACGTATTTCCAATGATATGCATTCCGGTATTCGTGCCGTCTGGCTGTACAACCGGCAGCACAGGAAATCCACCCCGTGCGTAGTCTTCCCGGTAGAGCCAGGCAATGGCCAGAAAGTGCGGCAATTGCCAAAAAAACAGTATGGCAAAAAGGGTCCAGGCCTCGATCGTGACCTCGCCTCTGACCGCCGTCCAGCCTCCCATGGCTGGAAGCGCGCCGGGGATGGCCCCCACCAGCGTTGACAGGTGAGTCTTACGCTTCATGGGGGTATAAACCAGCACATAGCTGACCATGGTCAGCGCAGCCAGCAAGCCTGTTAGAAGGTTGGTTGCCACCACAAGATAGGCGATTCCGGCCAGTGCTATGATCATGGCAAAACATGCTACCTCTAAAGAAGTCAGGCGGCCGGATGGCAGCGGGCGATTACGCGTCCGCTTCATCAAAGCATCCAGGTCTTTTTCAATCAATTGATTGAGAGCGTTAGTCCCGCCGGCTACCAACCAGCTGCCTAACAGAGTGTGCAGGAGCAGCATCCATTGAATTGAACCTCTGGTCCCGAGGTAGAAACCGCTGAGCGTGCTGATGACCACCATAAGCGTGACACCAGGTTTGGTCAACTGCCAATAATCTCTACCAATGGATGCTACGGTTCTTTTGCTCATAATCAGTTCAGATGACCGGAGTCTGTGGGACGAAATGACGACCAGAAGCAGAAATCTCAGCAACTGGAATCAAATGCGTTCTCAGTGTTAGAAATAGACTGGTGCCGAGTATAAATGCGCCCGTTGCGACGTGCGCAGTGGTCGGCAAGACAGCTTTTTGGGTCCAGATGGTTAGGGCTGCCAGTATTAGCTGGAGAAGGAGTGCCAAAACCAGCATCACAGCGGGACGCGTCAACCTCTTCTCATTTCCGTGGTTTTTGAAAATATGAATGGCCGTCCAGGCGATAAAGCATGCGACAAATACCCCACCCAGCCTGTGAAGAAAGTGAATTGCTACTGCCTGTGACTCGATTGGGGGAAAGACGCTCCCAAAGGCCAGGGGGAAATCAGGGATAGCCAGACCCGCACCCATATGGCGCATGGTAGCACCTATTATGAGCTGAGCGTAGACAGCGAAGGTCGTCGCTAGCGTGATTGTCTGTATATTTGAATGCACAGGTGGTGTCACGCTCGGTTTCGCTTGTGTCCACTCCTTTGATGTGAATACGGCAATCGCTACAGTCATCATAAGAAATGCTTGCGCGAGACAGCCATGCAGCACGGAAATTGGTGTGGGTAACAGGAAGAGAACTGTCAGCCCACCCAAAACACCCTGTGTGATCACTGCCAGCAAGGCCGAAAGGGCTAACCACTTAAGCCATCTTTGAGTATTTGCGCGCCAGGTCCAAATTGCCAGAATAAGTGTGAGTGCTCCTACGACGGTTGCGACCATTCTATGGCCATGTTCGTACAGAATTCCGCCTACCATCTTAGATAATGGAAACGCGAACATGAAGTGGCCGTAGGTGTTCGGCCAGTCCGGCACCGCCAAGCCTGAGCCTGTGCTGGTCACCAGCCCACCGATGAAAATCAGTACAAATGTCGACAGGGATAATATCTTGGCGAACAAACTTAACCACGGATTGAAAGGAGTTTTACTTTTTGCGAGAGCGTTGTTCATTCTAAATACTGTGTTACACTAATCAGTGTACGTTTGGTTTCTCGGTCAAGCACTACAAATTCGTATTAAGGACATTCGCGTAGTGGGACAAAACAGTGGCAGGAAAGACACGCGAATATAAAGAAGGAGTAACAAATATGCAATGAATTTCTCCGACGCTGTATGGGACCAGTAAGGGGTTTTGAACAGCCTTCGGCGGTATCACGAGACGGAAAATGAATCGTCATCCGGGTCTCTGATTTGTGTGCCGCACTACCTTCCATATTATATAAAGCGCCTGTTATATTTTGTGTTTTCTTTTGGAGAAAAGTCTTGACATTTAGATTATTTTATGTATATTTGTGTCTGCCTAATAAGACCAGGCAGTTTTTTTTTGTAAGTTCTTTGGAAATTGAGAGTGTGCATTGCTCTACGTCTATTGAGTTTTTATCTTGTAAAAAAAGCAACAACGAAGAGTTTGATCCTGGCTCAGGACGAACGCTGGCGGCGTGCTTAACACATGCAAGTCAGGGAGAAATTTCGAGCTTGCTCGGAAGAGTAAACCGGCGGACGGGTGAGTAACACGTATGTAACCTGCCTTTAGGTTGGGGATAACACTACTAACGTGGTGCTAATACCGAATATCGCAAAGAGGCCGCATGACCTCTTTGTTAAAGTGGGCTTCGGCTCACGCCTGAAGATGGACCTGCGTCCCATTAGCTTGTTGGTGAGGTAACGGCTCACCAAGGCTGCGATGGGTAGCCGGCCTGAGAGGGTGATCGGCCACACTGGGACTGAGATACGGCCCAGACTCCTACGGGAGGCAGCAGTGAGGAATATTGGGCAATGGCCGAAAGGCTGACCCAGCAACGCCGCGTGAGGGATGAAGCTCTATGGAG
>JAJDAD010000072.1 GCA_029262055.1 Candidatus Zhuqueibacterota bacterium | reverse complement strand
AAAGTTACCAGCGTAAAGCAATACAGTCCACCGGCAAATCTAGCCCGAACGTAATTACTCATATTCACCCTACACTTGACGTCAAAATACCGTTTGGGCAAAAACGACGACCTTTCCTTTGTTGAACATCGAATGGGCAACACCATGTTCAAGATGTGGAGAAGGTGCGGTGGGACCGCACCCTACTTTGACTAATTCTGGTTTGTTTCCAGTGAAAATTGGTCCAAGTTGGACAACACTGTGCATTTGCGAGACTTCATTAAACCAATCCTTGTCGGTAAGGACTTTTCCCTGTTCAAGCTGTATCGAATTAAACCGACTGCTTACTTTAAACAAAATTTCATTACGAACATAAGACGCATCTGGCTGCGTGAAACCTTCTGAAAATGCTGAAATGATTAGAATCAAAAGTGCACTTACTTTCATTGCATTACCCCTCCCAACTTTGTTTCGGTTAATAATTCTCAAGGATTCTGACCTACAGGTGCGAACGTTTGAAAGTTGTAGAGTGTACCATCTCTCCTTGAACAGTATTCTTATTGTAAGAACATAATAATCAAGGCATAACGGTCATTTTCTTAGCAATGATGCCTTGCGCAGTTGACAATTGAATGAAATAAACGCCGGTGCTAGCAAATTGGCCGGTCGCATTCTTGCCATCCCAATGGAAGCGGTAGTGTCCCGGTTCCTGTTCGCCAGCAACTAAAGTAACCAAATGTTGTCCTGCTATATTGTAGATGCTGAGATTAACCCGACTTGGTCTACTCAAGTCGTATTCAATCGATGTGCCCCCTGTTGTTGTATTCGAGGCAGAGCTACTATTTATGGCTGAAAAAGGATTGGGGTAATTTTGAGACAATTTGAAATCGAAAGGAATGTGGGGGTCACCTGATTCTACTGCGGTCACGAAGTCCATCGAGTACAGTCCATGGGATCCAGTCACGACAAATAGCATCTGAGCGTTCCCAACGGTAAAATGCGACAGAGTGAGCAACCTCTCAGGTTCCGGGAGGCCATCGCTCATACGGCGCCAGTTTGTGCCACTATTTGATGAAGAGTAGATAGCGTTACTTTGGGTCAGGTTGTCAGATGCGACAATCCATATGCTACTCGCCAGCAAGGGATCGACGGCAAAGGCAGTGACTTCCGCATCAGCCGGGGAGTCCAGGTATTCCCACGTGAGCCCACCGTCAGGACTGCGACGCAATTGGCCTGATTGTGAATCACCGCCTGAAGGAGTAGATGTGTACAGGAGCAGCGTATCCACAGCCACTTTTACGTCCATGACAGGAGTTGGATCGGTTCCCACCTGAAACCAGTGTTCGGCCCCATCATTACTTCTGAATAAGCCGTACTTCGTCGCCGCGAAAAGTGTGTTTGCAGCGAGCGGACTAAATGCTATCGAATTAACAAATGTCCTGCCGTTTACAGGGTCTGACATCAAACCCTCATTCCTGGAAATCCAGGACAAACCACCATTCTCGCTCTTCAACACCCCTGTTACGGAATAAGCGTAAAGTACCTGCGCATCATTGTGGTCGATCATCAGGGAAGTTGGAAAAATCGAGAAGACAGTATCAGCGTGAACAGCCCAATCGTTTCCGCCATTCGTGCTTCTTAGCAGAAAGTCATTGCTTTGAGTTCGCCAAAAGGCATAAACAGTCTGCGGGTCAGAAGGAGCTATGGCAATCGCCATATCCGAGAACCCTGTCATTTCAGAGTAGACTCTCTGCCATGAAAAACCCCCATCCAAGGTTCTGAGAATACCGAGGCTGCCAATCATGTAAATCGTTCTATTATCAACGGGATCAATAGCAAATACTCCCGAGAGTCGATGAAGGCCATCGCTGTGATTTTGCCACTGAATTCCGCCATTTTCACTCGCATATATTCCAAACAATTTAGCCGCAGCATATACAGTATTGGGATCTTGCGGATGCAGCTCTATGTCATTAAACGTACTGTCTTCAATAGTCTCATCAAGACGACTCCAGGTCACGCCGCCATCCTGGCTATGATATATGCCCTGCCTCAGGTTGGTCGCGTATATGCTTTGACAATCAGATGTCGACACTGAGAGAGAGTTCAGGCCTTCAGTTACAAAGTCAGTCTCGACAACCATCCAATTGTTGCCCTGGTCTTCGCTCTTGAGCAAGCCACCAAGCGTATGATCCGTGTTTGTAAAGCTGGCATAAATCGTCTGTGCATTGCTTTGGCACAATTCCAACTCCAACAGAGAATCGCTGGTCCCCGTTCCAATTCTCGACCAGGTTTTGGCTGCGTCAGTACTCCGGTAAATCGCACTATCCCTGAACGCAACGGCGAACAAGATTGCGGTGTCCTGTTGAGCGACCTCAAAATCAATGACAGACTCAAATGGTGTCGGCAGCAGTTCCCAGGTCTCTCCTTTATCATGACTCCTGAAGAGGCCACCACCGGCAAGGCCGTCCTCGATTGTGCGATCTGCCGCGGTGGCATAAATCGTTTCCTCGTTTACGGGATTGAAGGTCACCTTGTCAAAATGAAAGCCCCGTGAGTCTAGGGCGACTTCCCAGCTCTGCCCACCATCCTTGCTTTCCCAGAGCATGTGACTGCTCCCCAAGTAAATGTGATCCGCAGAGCGCGGATCCACGGAAATTCTTGTAGGTATGTCTAGTGGAGGATCGAACCCCTCGCCATTGTTATTCTCAACCCATGACCTGCCATGGTCGCTGCTCCTTAGAATCGAAATTCCTAGCAAGGCATAAAGCACATTGGTCTTACCAGGCGCGATAGCAAGGGAGCTGATTTCTCCTCCCCAGGGGCCAATCGGTTTCCAGATATGTGTTTGTGCTTGTATAACCCAAGTCGGTAATAGTAATAGGACAAACAAGACAACGACAAGAGCGTGCCCAGGTCTACGACTCAGGCATCGCCGCATCGAATCCTGGTGACGACCACGATTAATACCGGATTTGCGAAAAAATAGACCTGCAAGAAAAAGATCTCTCATGCCGTAACCTCCACAGCGTGTAATTCGTCAATTGATTTGATTACCCTCTACAGACATACGAATCACGGCCCAATCACCCCCATCAGTTTTTCTAAGATTGAAGAAATATTCGGTTCGTCATCGGCACCAACTGCCTCGCCCTTTGTGGAGTCTACGCATGAAGCAGGTCAAATGGAGAGTAGAGTAGTAAAGGAGCGCTAACCATACATTTTCAAAGAAGCAAGAGGAAATTGTGCAAAAGTGAAAAATCTTGTCAAAAAAACGCCGTACGACTACACGGTCGCACACTGGACCTTCACCGAGGCGCGTTTCCGCTTTCACCACAAAGAAGGCAGGGTGCTGTCCTTACCGCACCTCTCTGCAAGATGCTGGCGGACCCTGCAACTCCGTAATTACGCCCTTTACTATTTTCCACAGCTTCTTTTTCTTTGACCAACTGTTCGTCTGAGGACTTGCTGTGTCCAATGGGGTGAAGGTCGCGTTTACATCCAGAGTAGATTCGCAAAAAGGCTGGTGGAGTATGACTCCACCCTACTTGACTGAAGTCCTAATTCACTATCCGCACCCCTCTACTCTCCAAAATCCTGATCACCGTCAATTATCAGCTCGGACGTACCCCAATCCGCCTCGTAGTACCCAAGTTTCAAATAGCGGTGAAAGCT
>JAJDAD010000071.1 GCA_029262055.1 Candidatus Zhuqueibacterota bacterium | reverse complement strand
TGCTCATGAATGGGCTGAGCTTCATTGTTGTCGTGCGGGTGTGTCCGCCGGTAATCCTGGGCGATGGCGGCGGCCTTCTCATCTGCTTTGTAGCGTTGGTACAGAACCTCGTGCGCTTTCGCGGCATCAGGTTGGCCGAGCGCGCGGTAACAAAGCATCAGGTTGTAGTGCGCCATCAAGTCTTCGGCGTCGATGGCCAGAGCTTGCTCAAAAAAGGGTACGGCCTTTTGTGGATACGAATTCAGATAGTGTACTCTGCCGATCTGATTCAACACCACTCTGTCTTCGGGGTAATCAACCAGGACCTTGTTTAAATGCTCAAGGGCCGCGTCATATTCGCCGCTGGTTTTAAACAGAATCCCAAGAAAAAAAGCCGCCTTGTGAAAACCCGGGGCTACTTCCTCCGAAGAGTCCAGCGCCAGCCTCGCATTTGGCACATCACCCTCGAGCAGGTAAGCCCGCGCCAGGTTGACCCAACCATCCGCATAGTCCGGTTCGATCCTGACGACCTCCTGAAACGCGTTCTGCGCACCTTTTAAGTCTCCTTCGCGTAGCAGCGCGATACCGTAATCGTTCCAGCGCTCACGCGTTACTGGCGATCCTTCTGTTTCCACAACCGCTTTGCCTTTCGTAGCGCCCACCGCCAGAGTCACGCTATCCTGGGCCATGGTCACCACGGGCAGCACGGGAATCTCTTTCAGTTTCCCGGAAACAGATCTCGTGTCACCGGTAAAAACCCAGTTGCCGTCATCGTAATGCGGGGAAAGTGCAAAATCAGGAGCAGCCGGATCTCTTTCACCGGCGTAGGCCCAATTGTTATTCCACCAATTGAACTTGCGGTAGTGCAGCTTGGCGGTAACCTTGAGTTTCTCTCCGCAGTCGTCAGGTATTTTGAGCCGATAGTGCGCCACATCTGCGGCACCGGGCGGTATCAGATTTACATATAGAACCGAACGCGCAGCCCAGGCATTGCGCTTGTTTATCAAATTGCCATGGCCGTCCAGCAGAACGCTTTTGTAGAAATGCGCACTGGGGTCTACGGGTCCGTTGCCGCTGTCGGCGATCGCGCCGCTCCAAAAAATTGTACGGCCCGTTTCATCCTCAGCCTTCAGTTCCAGCCAGACTTCTTGTGCGTCAACTGTGCCGCCGGGAAAGAAATGTCCAACTCCGCGAGTTCGGACCACCACATCCAACCGCACCGAATCACCCGGTCGCAAACGGGCGGAGCCATCGCGCAAAGGACCGGCGATTGCCAGCGCTTCTCGCGTCAGGCTGCCGCTGCCGACCGCCATACCCTGTTCTTCTCCCACTGCAAAAGTACTCGCCGTCTCTGGTGTTTCCGTAGAGCTGCTGCCCGACGCTGCGGCCTCCGAGGGCAAAGCCGGCTTGCTCACGGTGAAAATGTCTACAGACACTTGGTTGCCCTTCAGGAAGCTCTCCTGCAACTGCAACTGTTTGTCATCCTGGTTTGCCACCGCCAGCGCCGTGTTTGCGCCCGGGAACCGGTGATCGTGCACAAAGCCATCGACGTTGCCGGCGTCATCTGAAGGTAGCAGCGGCATGTGGCAGTCGGTGCATTTCTGCGGTATGGGTGGATAGTAAAACGAGCGCGCCCCAAAGCCGGATACGCCACTCGCCTGCCAGTTGTCGTATTCGTTAAAGCCGCGCACCCAGCGATAATTGTTTACAGGTTTATCCAGGTGGGCTTTGTGGCACGCCGAACAAAACTCGGCCGTCTGCTCACGATGAAATGGTTTGAGAAACAACCTGCTGTGCGGCTTCGGGTTCATTTTGACAGAAAAATCGTGCAGGAAGCGAATGATTGGATTCTCGCTGGTCGCTATCTCATTTAGTTCAGGGAATTCCAGAATGTAGCCCCCATTCCCCATCGTACCTTTCACGTCGACGATGCTGTGACACATGACGCATCCCAGTCCCGCCTCGGCCTCGGGGGACTCAAGGAAGTTGGCCACCGGTTGCTTCATCTGGCCGCTGAAAAGAAGCGCCGGGTCGTGGCAACCAGCACACCATTGCGGCGCCTCGACGCCCGCTACCGACTGCATATACTCGATCGACTTGCGGTACCACTGGTTGTTGAACGAAGAAAAACGGTGTGCCGACGAGCTCCACTGCTCGTAAATGTCGGCGTGACAACCGGAACGGGCGCAGGACTCGGAGTTCATGAAAAACTTGGATGGGATCTTGCCGCCATGCGCTGTTCCTGCGGAGCTGGGGAAGAACGGGCCGGCCGCACCCTGCATCGCCTCACCCTCCATGGTCGCGGGCGGCATCGCTGGATTAGTAATCCGGTCCGCCTCATTTGGAACAAAATAATCCCAGAGGGTTACGGACAGCACAAACGACGGCGCCAGGATTACTGCGAGTTTAGCCGCCCGCAGGACAGACGGTTTTAGATTAGCCTGGTCATTGAGCCAATGCAAAAAGAGAGCGGCCGCCCCAAAACTGCCTGCCACATGCAGCCAAAAAATGACCCGCTGCGGCCGCAAATTGCCGAAGACTATCAGGTAAACGCCAGACACGGCGGAGAAGAGCATTAGGAGAACCGTCAAGCGTGCCAGCAGCGAAAAGGGTTTGTCCCTGACAATCCGGACAACCGCTCGCCCCCACAAGAGCAGGATGGCTGCACCCAGCACCAGGTGCAGTAGCACATTTGTAACATAGAAAAGGTCTGCGCTTGCAAAGGACAACAGGTAGGCGCCATTGGCAAGCAGCACAACCGTGACGGTCAGGCTCCACCGGTCAAAGCCGGACGTAGATTTATGATTTTGCATCGTTCTACTTTACGAAAAATGAAGGTCTAACATTTCTCACTTACATTGCTACTTTCAAACGCCAGCATGGGCGGTTGGGAGCTTGCACTCACGTCGATCGAAGACCAGAGGTTGGAGTTACCACCGAACTGAGCTTCAGGCACGGCTCGCTAATCCGCAACATGCCGTGTTATGTGATGCTACCTATTTTATACTTAAAAGCATGGCTAACTGTGGTGACGCATGTAGCTTGTCTTGACTTTTGGACTTTAGTTGGTTGCGGCACTTTTCAATAAACTTAAACTGGTCTTTTTATTCCCACTTTGGCAGATGCTTCAAGAGGGAGATTGTCACTCCATTTGGGATTGAGTATCAACCCTTCAGCTTCGAGATGGTCGCTAATGGCAATATCGTTCTGGAGGTTGTAGGGGCACTCACCGTAGATCTTGTATGGTTCTTCATGGAGGTGTATCCTATTACAGAATTCCGAGTCAAAGTAGAATTGACTTGTCAGGCACTCCTCTTCATCGATCAGAACTTTGAAGTGAATATGTGGGGCTCGGGGTTCGTACCATCCAGGAAAAAGTGTATTGAATTCAACGTGACCGTTGGCGTCAGTTTCCTGCGCGCCTCTCAAAAAACGGGCTTCGTTCAGCGGTTCTACGCTTTCACCACTCACGCCGATTAGTCTTAATGTCTTCCACGGATCATGGCCTATTTCTTCAGGGTAACCACTGTATATCCCCTCGGCATCGCATTGCCAAAGCTCCACAAAAGCGCCTGCAATAGGAACGCATTCAGGCATTCTCAGAATTTGGATCTTCAAGTTCATTTCTTTGCCTTTTCTATCTTCTTTGACACTGCTGCGTATCGGCGAAGCGATAAAAAACGGCCCTTCCACTTGCGAAGAAGTCAAGACGCAAAAATCGTCTGCTAATTTCGGCGCGGCAGACACCTTCAAACCTTCATTGTTGGTTTTTTGCAGTATCCATCTCAGAATGTCGTTTTTCTTGAGCCAAACAGTTACGCCTCCAAGACCTAAGGCTCCAAGAAAACTCAACAGGAATTTTCTTCTTGTCGTCTTTTCCATAATTGTCTCCTTTCTTGAGTTATTCATCCTTGAAACCAAGATAAACTCGTTGCCTGGGGACATAACAATTGCTTAGATGTCATTCTGAACACGCAGTTCTAAATCACTTCGCGCTCAGAATGACCTTGAATCACAGTGGGAAATCTCGGTGAAGATCTTATGTTACAGCAACAGGCCGGTTGCACAATCCCCGGCCGGCAGAACTTGACGACCTGCTCATCCTGTCGCAACCTGTCTGGTGACGGGTCAGCATTCACAAATCAGTCTCATTGCTGCCCAACCGCATCTTTCCACCAAAGCGGGACCAGAGCCAGAGCGATCAGAGTATAAAGCCACGCCCAAACGGACGAACTTCCGGGCACAGCAAACAACAGTTTTCCCACGCCAATCAAAAGGAAGAATAAAGAGAGCGAGGTCAAGGCGGTCGTCTTCATTCCGAGTGCAAACCCCTGGACGGAGGCAGCCGGATCGTCCCCGGCAAGCGCGGCGGTCCTGCGCCAAAAACCCAGCGGTCGGACTCTTTCGTAAAAGGCCTTGAGAATGCCGTCGTCCGTTGCCGGTGTAATAAACGTGACCCCGATTGCCACGGTTGTGGTCGTTAACGCCATGACGCTCAGCCGGATCCACTCCACATCGGTCGTAAACAGCAGAATGGGAGCCACAATCAGGGATGCTGCCATAGCCGCCAACTCGGAAAACAAATTGATGCGTTCCCACAGCCAGCGTAAGACCAGCACTGAGCCCATACCTGCCCCAAAGAGCAGAGAGATAAACCAGGCAGTCTGGATTGAACCCAGGTTCACCATGATGGTTAAGGCAATGAGCAAAATCACTACATTTGAAATTCGTGCCGCAACAACCAATTCGTGGCTTTGCGGATCTCGTTTAAGCCAGTTCTTGCAAATCAGGTGCTGGTAAATATCGTTGCTCCAGTAACTAGCCCCCCAGTTGAGGTGAGTGTCGATCGTCGACGCCAGAGCGGCTAGCAGCGCGGTCAGCATCAAGCCGCGAAAACCGATGGGCAGCAACTCATCGATGCCAGTAACAAATGTAATTTCGCGCAAAGCTGCAAATTCACCGCCTGTGGTGCTCCCGGCGGCGAACGGATAGATGACCAGCAGTCCCACTCCGATGGCCAGCCAAAAAATACTTCGCAGAAAAATCTGCATCCAGGTGAACACCACGCAAGCGACGCGTGCATCACGATCCGTGGCGCAAGCCATCGACCTCTGCGCCAGATAACCGGTGCCGTCACTGTTCATCTGGAAAAACCACTGCAGGCCGATGATGATCAAGAACGGCATGAGCGCTTCACCACCAGTTGGACTGAACGATAACATCTTCGCGCCCATCTCCGAACCGTAGAGTTCCATAACTCTATCCGTCAAACTGCCGAACCCCCCGACCTTGGTCACGACGATGATAGCATAAACCAGAGTCCCGACCATGGCCAGGCTGAACTGCATAACATCCGTTGCCACCACACTTCTCAAACCACCGGTGGTTGAATAGAGCGCGGTGAATCCCAAGATCACCAGGATGCTGAACAGATTATTCGCCGTCGCAGTTGCGGGGTCGAGCCCGGTTGCTCCGCCGAGAGAAAGTCCAAGCCATTGCGTCAGGCTCATGATGGGATTAAACAAGAAAGTCGGCAGCCACTCATGCCAGGGCAGGAAAACTTCAGCAATACGCACGGCCGCGACCAAGACCATCGCCATGACTACGCAATTGATGACCGTGCCATAGTAAACTGCCTTCAGCACGCGCAGAGGTAGTACGCCTTTGCCGCTGTAACGGACTTCCGTCAACTCCGCATCGGTCAAAACTCCTGCCCGGCGCCAGCCTTTGGAAAAAATAAAGCCCATCATTAGAAACGCAATTCCGTAAATCCATAAACGCCAAACCAGAAAAATCCCGCCGGTGGCGATGAGCCCGGTCACCAGCAGTGGGGTGTCGGCGGCAAACTGAGTAGCGGCCATGCTGAATCCGGCACGCCAGCCCGTAAGGGTCTTGCCTGCCAGAAAATACTCCTGCAGACTCTCCGAGGCCTTTTTGCGCGACCTGAAACCGGATGAAATAGCATAGATGATAAAAGCCAGGACAATAGCAAGATCTAACATGAATTCCTACCTCTCTTAAGAGTTTTTGCTGTCGGTTTTTTTGTGTGCCAAGCAACTGCGTGAGCCTGGCATATTCGCCCGCCCTGACGGAGCGCCGGCTGTATCAGAGCATGCATTGCCACAGCCGGTGTACATGTACTGCATAAGATCAGCCATTAAAATAAACCCAAATGATAGCCACAATCAGAACCAGCAGGAATGATAATTGTAAATCCCGCTTTTTCCAAGCCGGGTCGGAGTCCGTCGCCTTCGCGGTGGTAGAGTAGGTAAGATCGGCGAGCTTTTTATCCGACGGAGGCGCCGCCGTCAAACTCACAAGCACCAGAACAGCCGAGCAAATAATGAACAGGAAAACCGCGAAGTGCAGAAAATTGATGTCGGCGTAGCTGTATAGCAGCCCGCTCAGATCAGTCTTGTAGATTTCGGCGACCAGCCGTCCCATCCCAAGCACGAACCCGGTCAACAGGGATGCCATGGCGCCGCGACCATTGAGCCGCTTCATGAACAGGCCCAAAAGAAACACCGCGGCAATGGGAGGTGCAATGTAAGCTTGCACGCTTTGCAAGTACTTGTACAACTGCCCTGAAATGGATTTGATCAGCGGAATCCACAACAGCCCCAGAACAACCAGCACCCCGGTCGCCAGTTGCCCTACCAGAACCAAGCGTTTTTCAGACGCGGCCGGGCGTATCTTTTTGTAAATGTCGAGAGTTATTAAGGTCGAACAGGAGTTAAACACTGAAGACAAAGAACTCATCAGCGCAGCCAGTAGCCCGGCAACAACCAAACCCCGGAAGCCCATGGGCAACAAAGCGGCGACAAGGGTCGGAAGTGCTGCGTCGGATTGTTGCAGTTCAAGCCGCCCGGTCTGTGCCAGAGCGTAGGCAACCACACCGGGAATGACAAAAATGAACAGTGGCAAAACTTTCAGGAAGCCGCCAAAGATCGTTCCTCTTCTGGCCTGATCCTGATCCTTAGCCGACAGGACACGCTGGACAATAAACTGGTCCGTGCACCAATACCAGACGCCCAAAATCGGCGCACCAAATAGAATGCCGGTCCACGGGAAATCAGGATCGGACATGGGCCTCCACATGTCGAAAAAGCTGCTCCCGGCAATTTCGTACATCTCGTCCCAGCCGCCAAGGGCATTCAGCCCCATTAACGTAACCGTGACGGAACCCGCGATCAGCACAAAGGTCTGCATCAGATCGGTGTAAATAACCGCTCGCAAGCCACCAAAAACAGTGTAGACTCCGGTTGCGACCACCACGATCAAAGCCCCTGTCCAAAAATTGATTCCCAGGAGGGTTTCAAAGACAATTCCGCCGGCAGCGATGGTTACCGATATTTTGGTCAGGACATAGCCGACGATGGACATCCAGGAGAGGTAGGTGCGGGCCCCGGGTGAATAGCGGCGTTCCAGAAACTCCGGCATGGTATAAACCTGACTCCTGAGGTAGAAGGGGACAAAGACCCACCCCAGTAGCAGAAGGATGAGCGAGGCAAGAATCTCGAATTGCGCAACCGCAACACCGCTTGACGCACCCGTGCCCGCCAAACCAACCAGATGTTCGGAACCAATATTGGAGGCAAATAACGAACCTCCGATGACAAACCAGCCGACGTTGCGCCCCGCAAGAAAGTACCCCGCTGACGTCTCACGGGTGGCTTTCTCGCGAAACGCGACCCACCACGCGATGAAAAAAACCCCAACGAAATACAACACAATGACCAGGTAGTCAAGACCAACCATACTGTTCGACATGTATTCCCTCCTTAAGTGACGACCCTAACTACTGAAGCAGCAAGTACTTTGCGACGGGTTGATGGTGAATGACACTTCAATTGCTCAGAATGCTCTCAATGCTCTTCAGTTCAGCGCCGGTGAATTCAGTGGTCTGCAGAGCCGTGACAGCCTCCTCTACCTGGCTGACCCGGCTGGCCCCGATAAGCGCTGACGTGACACCCGGTTTTCGCAGTACCCATGCAATCGCCATCTGAGCCAGAGATTGCCCGCGTTGCTCCGCTATCTGGTTCAGGCTCTTTATCTTCGCCAGCTTTTCCGGCGTGATGTCGTCACGCTTGAGAAAACCGTGCTCCCTGGCTGCCCTCGAATCCAAGGGAACGCCGGCCAGATATTTGTTGCTGAGTAGCCCTTGCGCCAGCGGCGAAAACACGATGCAACCAACGCCCTCCCCGGCAAGCGTAGCGAGGAGCTTCTTCTCGATCCAGCGATCCAGGAGACTGTAATTGGGCTGGTGAATCAGGCATGGCGTGCCGAGCTTGCGCAGGATTTTAGCAGCCTGTCGGGTTTGCTCGGGATTGTATTGCGAGATACCAACATACAGAGCTTTGCCTGCGCGTACAATCTGATCGAGCGCGCCCATGGTCTCTTCGAGAGGCGTGTCAGGATCGGGCCGGTGGTGATAAAAGATGTCCACGTACTCCAGGCCCATTCGCTTCAGGCTCTGGTCCAGGCTTGCGATCAAATACTTGCGCGAACCGAAATTACCGTAAGGACCGGGCCACATGTCCCAGCCGGCCTTGGATGAAATGATCAGCTCGTCGCGATAGTTTTGCAGGTCCTTGCGAAAGATTCGACCGAAGCTCTCCTCTGCCGAGCCGTACGGCGGACCATAGTTATTTGCCAGGTCAAAATGGGTGATGCCAAGGTCGAAGGCGCGACGGACCATCTCCCGGCCGTTTTCAAAAACATCGACGCCACCCCAATTGTGCCACAAGCCCAGGGAAACGGCTGGTAGCTTTAAACCGCTTTTGCCGCAGCGGTTATAGACCATGGCATCGTACCGTGATTGATGCGCTAAGTATGACAAAGCAATCCTCTCTTTAGATGTTCTGATTAGTCAAAACAAAATATTGTCATAAAGTTAACATTTGTTATCTGTGTATCCAGGTTAAAAGCAACTGCTTGCGTGTTATGCCGGGAACAACGCGCAGAGTTTCGCACCTCCCGCCACCGGTCTCCATGAAACGCCCGCACAAGAAATACTGGTCGCTAGTTTCGCAACGTTTCCAGCAAAAACTGCACTGCTAAATCCGTGAGATTCCAAAGTTGGATGTCTGTGGTCGTCGAATAGCGGGCCGGCAAGACCCGCTCAGGCTCGATGCGATAGCTCCACAACTCATTGTGTTTTAAACCGGATGCTTCGACGGAAAACAGCACTTTCCTCAGGATGGCCCGCAGTTCATTGACATATGATTCCAGTTTCTTGTCCTTGAGTTGTCCTTCGGAATCGTATGCCGCCTGGATTTGTTTGGCCAGACCCAGAAAGAGCAGATTGACCTCTCGTCCCCAAACGACCCGCGGAGAATGGTAAAGATCTTTCTCGAATTTTTCCCACACTTCGGGCGACGCAAAAACGTCATTCGAAACCAAAGGTCCGACACCAAAAACGAATAAACCGACCGGATGCGGCAGAACAAACATACTTAGCCGTTGGAGAACGTCCTCGGGTGCAAGGTCCCCCGATAGGACCTTTTCGGTGGAATTGTCCAAAAACAACCACGTTGCAATGTCCGTGTGTGCGACCGGGATCGGTTGGCCATCTTCATCCAAAGCAATCGCCAAAAAATCGACACTACTCTGGTCAATTCCGGTTTCGATGAGGATGTCTTGCCAAAACGCGCGCTCACGGGCAGGTCGTCGCCCCAGGTTGGCCGTAACGCGTTGTCGTACCTCTACAGCCGTGAGGTGTACTTCAAAATGTCGCTCCGCTTTCGTCCACGTATTTATCGCCGACTGCAAGGATTCGGGATTGCTGGCGTAGTCGGCCAGGCGTCTGCCAGCTGCTTCCGCCGATGCATCCGCAAGGGATTCCGTGGAAATGCCCAGTTCGCGTAAGGCAGTCATGATTTCTGCCACTGATACGAGCGCCTTCGGCACCCAGATGGCATTAATGTCCATGGCATAACGTCCGCCGGCATACCCGACGCTGCTGTCGCGCCAACTGCCGGCATGCCAGTGGTGCTCGCCGAGCTGCCGGAAGCTGATCAGATTTGCGGTAACCGGTTTCTCGGCATACGGCCGGGAGACTCGCGCGACATACGCAAGATTTGCAAGCAAGAGGTCGAGATGTGTGGCGTCTGCGCCGGGCCTGATTCGTGATTGTAAAAACTCGTGTTTGCGATCATCCGGAATGGCCGGACTTGTCAAATAACGTGCAGCCAGGACGGGCAATTGAAAATCGTCATCGACCATGTGGTAATTTTCCGTCACTGCCTGTAAGTCAGCCAGCATCGTCTCCGCTTGCGCCAGAAGCTCGTCGGCAGGGCTGTTGTTCCGGTCTTCCTGTTGCAAATAATCTGAAATCAGTTGGTTGTATTTTGCAATGTTCTCACGGATCGCCTGTCCTCCTAGCCCTTCCTCATGGCTGACCTCGCCTGTGCTGTGCAGCTTTTTCAACACGCTTGCCACGACGTGTTCGAGCATCTCCGGCTTCAGGACCGGCTCCAGCATGAGCGCCGACATCATCATGTCGCGACCGAAGTAGGTGGCGTAATTGGGGAGTCCGGCCACAAGCTTCTCGCGGGAACTCACCAGCTCCATGCTTTTGATCTGTCGCTCCAGACGTTTGAAGCTTGATTTCGACCTCGAGCGTTCGAAAAACTCAAAGAAGCTTGGGTTGAAAATATCTGCGCTGCGTATCGGGGTAAGGGCAGGCGAATCCGTTGCAATTTTGACGGAGAACTCTACAGGTTGATTCTCGCCCGACCGGAAGGAGATCTTGTTTTTTGAAACTGTGAGGGTGCCGCTCCCCCCGTTCATACCAACTTCAAGAGAAAGATGGTTCAGGCCGTCGAACGTAGTCGCTTCGACCAGCGCGCGTGACTCCGATAGTTTCCGGACCTGCGGACTCAGCCTGCTCCGGAGTGTCCCGAGACTGTCTGCGTTCAGCAAAGCGAGGTGACGCCCGCGGATTTCGGCAGGTAATAGCTGCAGTTTTTCAATCGCGCCGGTCAGTTCCTCGGGGACAGGTGGTTCGGAATCGAACGGCAGCAAATGTTGCTGCAAATATTGGAAATCCCGCTCCAGGCGCATGGTGTTGAGAAGGAAGTGCCCGACGTCAAGAGAAGGAAGCGGTGATGACAAAGAATATTCAACGTATCGCGTTTTCCCGTCAGAGCTCAGTTGGGCGCCAGCGGAACCCCAGGCCAGGTTGACGGGCTGGCCGGCGCTGTCCCGCGCGGTAAACGAGATACTCTCATTCGCGGCATCGGCCCACAGGTTCACCACGCGGCCACTGGACTCCTTGATGTAGATTTGCAGCGTGTTCTCGGCGGAATCCTGAAAAAACCGGGTCGTGTAACCACGATAGGTCTCAGCATCGTCCAGCCCCGCTTCCGGGAACTCGAGAACCGGCTTGACTTCCTGGGTGCAGGCGCCGAACACGAAAATGGCCAGGACCATTATTGTGGACGTCCAGCCTTTGCGAAAATAATCAGATTTCATTACAACTCCTGTCAGTTTACAACCACTTCGAAAGTGGCCTCAAGAATATCGCTGGCACCGGGGCCGGCGAAAACTTTGAATGTACCCGGCTCGACAACAAAACGCATATTGCGGTCATGAAAGGCAAGCTGGTCGGGGACAATAATAAATTCCACGGTGGTGGACTCGCCGGGGGCCAGCCTCACCTTTTCAAAACCAACCAGTTGCCGCACGGGGCGGCTAACGCTGCCGTATTCATCCTGGATAAACAGATGCGCGACTTCGTCTCCGGCACGCTCCCCGGTATTCGCCACCTCCACCGTCGCTTGCAGAGTCTCATTCGGTTTTATTCTTCGGGAGCTGAGATGCAGGTTGCTAAACTCAAACTGCGTGTAGCTTAAACCGTGGCCGAATTGAAACAGCGGATTGAGTTTGTTTGGATCATCCATCTCCACTGGCTTGTGATCGTAATTGACCAAGTCGTTTGGCGCGCGCGGATAGGTGATCGGCAGCTTGCCACCCGGATTGAAATCACCGAACAGCACATCGGCAATCGCGCGTCCACCTTCTGGGCCGGGGAGATACGCCATCAGAATGGCTTTGGCGTCGGCAACTACCGGCGTGATGACACGCGGACGACCTTGCACCAGAGTCAGAACAACCGGCGTGTCCGTACTCTGGATGGCTTTCACCAGCTCAAGCTGAGCAGCAGGCAAGGTCAGGTCGTCGATGTTGCCCGGCGTTTCGCAATAGGCGTCTTCACCGATACAGACAATGGCGACATCAGCGCTCCTGGCAGCGTCCACTGCTTCCGCAATATTGACCGCTTCCTCGAATGAAGCGCCCTCAAAATAAGTGACATTTTCTTTGCCGGCCTTCTCTGCTACCGCCTCGAGAATCGTTTTTTTGTCGCGCGGGTAGAGCGACTCCTCATTTCCCTGCCAGGTGTAGGACCAGCCGCCATTTAGGACCGAACGCAGGTTGGCAGTGGGGCCGCTCACCAGAACCTTCTGCTGCCTGCTGAGCGGCAGGAAGTTTCCGTCATTTTTCAGAAGCGTCATGACTTCCCGTGCGGCCTGCAAACTGAGATTGGCGGACTCTTCACTGCCGACGTGGCTCCTGAGTTGACGGTTCGGATACGGCTTTTCGAACAGTCCAAGCGCGAACTTGACCCGCAGGATACGCGCAACCGCTTCATCGATGCGCGCCTCAGGTACGCTGCCCTCTTTGGTCAGCGCCAGCAGGTGATCGTAAAAACTGAAGTCAAACGGAACCATGCTCATGTCCACGCCTGCCATAACCGCCATGCGCACCGCTTCCTTTGGCGAGGCCGCAACCCGGTCGCGGGTATGCAGACGCTCAATATCCTGCCAATCACTGACGACAAATCCCTCAAACCCCAGCTCTTCCCGCAGGACTTGCGTCAGCAAATAATGGTCGCTGTGCACCGGGATGCCGTTGATTTCCGAAGAGTTGATCATGACGGTGTGCACGCCGGCGTCGACAGCACGCTTGAAAGGAGGCAGGAAATAATCACGTAACATCCTTTCCGGAATCCATGCCGGTGTGCGGTCCTTGCCGGACAACGGCAGGCTGTACCCGAGATAGTGCTTCATGCAGCCGGCGACTTTGTCGCCGGCGCTGATGTCGTTATCCTCTCCCTCCAGACCTTTAATGTAGGCCTCACCCAGGACCGAAATCAAGTAGGGGTCTTCGCCAAAAGTTTCCCACAGACGCGGCCACAGCGGGTTCCTGCCGACTCCCAGGACCGGATTGAAGTTCCAGGGGATGCCTGCGGCCCGCACTTCCAAAGCCGTAATCTCAGCAGACTTGCGCACCAGTTCCGGGTTCCGGGCCGCAGCCAGCGCAATGCTCTGGGGGAAAAGCGTTGCCTCGACCACATAGTTGGCCCCATGGATGGCGTCGATGCCATAAATCACCGGAACCCCGAGGCGCGTTTCCCCGGTCGCGATATCCTGGATTCTTGTGATCAGTTCATGCCACTCATCCAGAGTCAAGGCGACGTCATGGACATTCAAGATGGAGCCGACGTGATAGCTTGTCAGCGCCTGCCGTAATTTCTCTACGGAGATCTCGTGTTTCTGGGTTGCGGTTCCCCTGGTCTTTGACACAGCCTGCAATGTGATCTGAGTCATCTGCCCCACTTTCTCTTCCAGGGTCATTTTGCTGAGCAGCTCTGTTACGCGTTTTTCCAAAGGTCTTACCTCGCCTGTCTGGGCCGCAAACAAGATGGAGCCCGCTAATGATGGCCAGAACATACTGATTACCAGAAGCTGTGTAGCTGCCTTGTAGTGTCGCATTCGTCCTCCTTTTTCTTACCAAAATGCCACTACAATAATGCCGGTCAGAATCGACAGAACGAGCGAAAGCACGCGATAATTTTGATACCACGGAACGGCTTTAAGATCTTCTGTTTCGGCGTCATAAAATGCTTTGGTCCAGATGTATTGTTCGACTTTGGCGGCATCGGGCGGTGCGGTCATCAGACTGCCCACAATCAGGACGGCGGTACAAGCCACAAACAGAATGGGTGCGATGTAGAGAAAATGCACGGACGTAATTGCCGCGACCTCATTTATGTAGAAAAATACGACCGCCAGTACAACCCCGATGACAAGGCTGGCAAACGCCCCGCTGGCGTTGGCGCGCTTCCAAAAAATGCCGACCAGGAACATGGCGACGACCGGCGGAACTGTGTAGGACAACACCCGCTGCAAATACTTGAACAGGGATCCGAACTTCTCGATCTGCGGCGCCCACAATGCGGCCAGTACCATGAAAATGAACGTAACCCAGCGACCGACGAGCATCAATTGTTCCTGCGTCAGCTTGGGCTTGGCTTTGGCGACAAAATCCATGGTTACCAGGGTCGACGCGGAGTTCAAGGTCGAGTCGATCTGCGACATCAGGGCAGCGATAAAACCCGCCATCACCAGACCAAGCACACCGACCGGCAAAAGATTGAACATTAAGGTTGGGTAGACTAAATCCGCCTTAGGCAGTTCCGGGTACAACAGGATTGCAAACGTCCCTGGCAATACCATGATGAACAGTACGGGCAGTTTCAGCAGGCCGGCAAACAGGCTGCCGAGACGGCCGTGCAGCAAGTTCTTGGCGCTCAACACGCGTTGCATCATGAACTGGTTGGTGCACCAAAAATAAAAGCCCAACAGCGGCAACCCTGTGAATAAGCCGAGCCACGGTACGCCCGGATCATCGAGTGGCCGGATGAGGCTGAGTTTGTCGGGAGACACCTGGCTGGTGACTGCGCTCCAGCCGCCGACTTTGGTAAACGCCACGACCGAAATAATGATAGAACCGATAATCAACAGGACAGCTTGAATAGCATCCGTGTAGATAACGGCAGCCAATCCGCCGGCAATAGTGTAGACTCCTGCCACGATGGCGAGGATGGTAATGGTCTGCCACATGGGAATATCAGGGAAGATCAGTTTCAACATCAACCCACCAGCGTATAAACTGGCAGCCGTGTCCACGACAATATTCAGGAAAAAAGTCAAAATCGAGAAGTAGGTCCGGGCACGCCCGTCGAAACGGCGTTCCAGGAACTCCGGCATGGTATAGATTTTCGCGCGCAGCACGAACGGCAAAAAGAAAATCACGAAAAACACCAGGATGATGGTAGCAAACCACTCATAGTTAAAAACAGAGATACCGGTGCTGTAAGCATCTCCGGAAAGCCCAATCAGAGTTGTGCTGGAGATGTTGGACGCGAACAGAGAAATACCGATAAACGGCCAGATCATGGAGCGCCCGGCCAGGAAATAATCTTCCGCAGACTCGTGACGCTTGCCCAGCCAGAGACCGAGGCCGACCACAAACAGGATGTAAAAAAGAATGATCACCAGATCGACAGTATGCAAACTAAAATCGGGATTCATGGTATCCTTCTCAATGATAGTGAATATCAGATGAATAGTCGGGTATTTTCAGGCAAGGTTGGGATGGAATCAGGATACGAAACAACGATTACTAATTCAAGCAAACAGGATCGTAGTTGAGTCATTTTTCCCTCCGCAAATGGGCTTGGTTGTTCGTTTCTACCGCATTGATTCATGAACTTGCTTAGTGGCGTAACTTGTTAGCAGCGCTCAGTTTCACAGACTCAGTTGTGCCGGACTTTCCTGAAAAAGTACAAGATCCATCCGAGGGCACCGGCCGCCATAACTGCCAGCGCGCCACCCCACAGGTACCGGGCAGTCGAAAGATATCCGATGCCGATAAGGCTCGAATAAATAAAGACCATTCCGATGATCCAGCCTAACCAGCGTTGGCTGCCAGTGGCATCGGCCCGGACGTCGGGATATTTTTCTGCAATAGCGCCCCACCAACCTCCGGGCCTGACCTTAGTATAAAACGCTTCCAGTACTTTGGGAGAATCCGGTTTAGTTGCCAGGGCAACAGCTACCCAGAGAAAGGTGCAGACGACCAATATAATTGCAGCCCGGATGAGGTTATATTCTTCCGTATAAATCGTCCCCAGGCTTGTGGCGGTGCTATCCGAAATGACCCCAATCGTGCGCAAGAGAGACAATATCAGGCCGCCATTGGCAAAGAACAAAGAGCCGAACATGGCGCTGATTTCGGCCCAGGCATTCACCCGCCACCAGTACCAGCGCAAGGCCCAGACAATCGCCATACCCGCAGTCAAATCGATAATGTAGATCCAGGCGCTTTCGATGGACTCCATGTAATAGGCCGTCAGCATGGCAAAGCCGACCAGCACCAGGATGGAAATTCGCGAGGCGGTCACGTAATGTCCCTGCGATGCTGATTTCCTGATGAAACGCTTGTAGATATCATTCACCAGGTAGGAGCCGCCCCAGCACAGGTGGGTATCCATCGTACTCATGAAAGCAGCCAGGAAGGATGCCACGACCATTCCTTTCAGGCCGACGGGCATGAGTTTGGCGAGCATCATCGGGTAGGCCAGTTCAGGATCGGCGCTCAACGCCTGGCTCGATTCCGAAATAGGGAAGACGAGCAAGGAGCCGAGTCCCACGATTATCCAGGGCCAGGTCATCACCGTGATCCCGAGAAAGCCCCACCAGAAGGCGGCCAGCATAGCGCTCTTGTCATTCTTAGTGGCAAACAGCCTCTGCGCCGAATAGCCGTCGTGGCCACTCCGGCTCCACAGGACAAAAATAAGGCAGAGGTAGGAAATAAACTCCAGCGGTGAAATATGCTCCGGATTCGGGACGATGTCCAGGACCCCGGTCGGAGCATCCGTCAGATTGCGAATCGCGCCGACCATTTCCGCCGGTCCACCCAATTGCGTCAGTACAATCGCGGCCAGAATGATCGAGCCGGCCAGTCCGGTAATAAACTGGAACATATCGGTTATGACAACGCCCCAGAGGCCAGAGGCTACGGTATAGACAACAGCCAGCATGCCACAAACCGCCAACGTGAAAACCGCGTCCCATCCCAGCAGTACTTTGGCAAACTTGACCATGGCCAACATGACCCAGCCCATAACGATGCAGTTGCGAACAACGCCGTGATAGATAGCTGAAGTTACGCGCAAAGCCGTTGCCGACTTTCCCGAATAGCGCATTTCCATGAATTCGGCATCGGTCAGGATGTTCGCGCGGCGCCAGAATTTAGCGAAAAAGAAGACCAACAACATCAGGCCGCCGGTTTCATACCACCAGAGCCAGTTACCAAATATGCCGCGTTGCCGCACCAGGGACGCCGTGGCCAGAGGGGCGTCGGTGGCAAACCAGGTGGCGGCGAGCGAGGTCCCGGCCAGCCACCAGGTAAGGGACCGGCCCGCCACAAAGTAATCCTCCATACTTTGGCTGGCTCGCCGTGTAAACCAAATGCCCAGGACAAACGTGACCGCACCATAAAGCCCGATTATTACCCAATCGAGAGGAGCAAGTTGCATTGTTCTTCCCCTTCAGTTTGTAAACAATCTCGTTGCCATGCGTGAAAGAGCGGAGCAGGAAATACTTTCGGGGAAGTAATCCCTAAGCCGGTAAATAACTTTGAGCCAGACCGGTGTAAGCAGAAACCTGCTCCCGCCGCCATTTTGAACCGTGGCCTAACTCCGCGGCCATTAGTTTAGCGACTTCAGGCGCCATTTCGATGCTTGCTCTGGCGTTTAAGAGTAGCGCCCGGGTTCTGCGCGCCAGGATATCCTCAACCGAGCAGGCCATTTCATGGCGCGCCGCCCAGACAACTTGCGCTTTCAGATACGGCAGCTCCGGATGCAACTGCTTGCCGAGCGCGGGTTTGTCCTTGATCAGTTTTTTTATAAAAATGCTGTCCGAGCCATAAATGTGCAACGGGTCGTTCATATCGAGATTCTTCAGCCAGCCGTGGATACGGAGCGTCCTGGTTTTGCACTCAGTCTGCACGAGACCAGCGACCAGTGCCGCCTGGTCGATGGTGTCTTCGCCCATCCTGCGATAGGTGGTCCATTTGCCACCCGTAATCGTGACCAGGCCGGATGCGGATACGGTCAAGTAATGGTCGCGAGAGACTTCAGCCGTGTTTTGGCCGCCATCGGGATTGACCAGTGGCCGCAGGCCGGCAAACGCGCTCAACACATCGGCGCGCGTCGGATCCTTGGTCAGATATTGCGAGGCATGTTTTAGGATGAAATCGATTTCCTCCTCCAGCGCACGTGGTTCCAAAGTCGTCTCCGACATGGGCGTATCGGTCGTGCCTACCAAGACCTTGTTGTGCCACGGCACCGCAAACAGCACACGACCGTCATCGGTTTGCGGCACCATGATGGCGGAGTCTCCCGGCATGAACTCTTTATCCAGGATCAGATGCACACCCTGGCTCGGCGAGATAATGTTTTCGGCGGCCGGATCATCCATCCGCAGGATGGCATCGGTGAACACACCGGTCGCGTTGACAACAACACGTCCGTTGATCTCGTAGGGTGTACCGCTGGCGAGATCTTCGGCAATCACGCCGGTGACCATCCCTCCGGATTTGAGCAGCTCGCCGACTTTCATGTAATTGATGGGCGTACCTTTCAGGTCGACCACGGTTTGGGCGAGATTGATGGCCAGCCGGGCATCATCGAATTGCCCGTCGTAGTAAATTACCCCTCCGCGCAGACCCTCGGGCTCGAGCGTTGGGATATGTTCCAGGGTCTCCTCTTTTGACAGCCGCTTGGACGGTCCAAGTCCCAGTTCCCCGGCCAGAAGATCATAGACTTTCAAACCGACACCGTAAAACGGGCCGTCCCACCACTCATAATTGGGAACAATAAACGATTGATTGCGCACTAGATGCGGCGCATTTTGCATGAGCAATCCGCGCTCGTGCAGGGCTTCCAGCACCAGGGCAATATTGCCTTGTTTCAAGTAACGTACGCCGCCGTGCACCAGTTTGGTGCTGCGGCTGGAGGTACCTTTGGCAAAATCGTGTTGCTCCAGTAGCAAGGTCTTGTAGCCGCGTGAGGCAGACTCCACCGCCACGCCGAGCCCGGTCGCTCCGCCACCGACCACGATGACGTCCCAGTATTGTGGCTGAGCATCCAGACATTTTATCATTTCGCTTCGGTTCATAGATGCCCCGAATTTTGAGTGAATGGCTTTCTCGTTGTGGTGACGCCTGGTTTCATTCTATCGAATGGCTCCAGCGCACATTGAGACACACCGCTCGGATTATCTCCTGTTATGCATTGTGATTCGCGCTCGGATTCCGTGGCCTACTCCGGCACGACCCAGTTTTGGGCACGTTCCACGGCTCTTTGCCAACCGGCACGGTGCTGCTCAACCTGAGCGCGCTTCATCCGTGGTTCAAAACGACGGGCAGCCTGCCATTGCGCCGCGACCTCATCTTCATCCTTCCAATAGCCGACCGCCAGGCCGGCGAGGTAGGCCGCGCCCAGGGCGGTCGTTTCGGTGACTCTCGGGCAAACCACCGGCACCCCCAACAGGTCCGCCTGGATCTGCATGAGCAGAGAGTTGGCCGTTGCACCACCATCAGCCCGCAGCTCAGTGATCTCGATGCCGGAGTCCGCCTGCATCGCCTGCAACACGTCCACGGTTTGGTGCGCAATGCTCTCCAAAGCTGCCCGGGCAAAATGTGCGCCGCTGGTGCCACGCGTTATGCCCGCTATCGTGCCCCGGGCATAAGGATCCCAATAGGGCGCCCCCAGGCCTGTGAAGGCGGGCACGAAATAGACTCCGCCGTTGTCCTCTACCTGACCGGCCAGTACCTCTACCTCAGAGGCGGATTCGATCAGCTTTAATCCATCCCGGAGCCACTGAACAACCGCTCCTGCAATAAAGATACTTCCTTCAAGTGCGTACCGCAACTGCTTTCCGGTTTTCCAGGCAACAGTGGTCAAGAGATTATTTTCCGACGCAATCGCTCTCTCTCCGGAATACATAACCATGAAGCAGCCGGTCCCGTAAGTATTCTTGACCATCCCGGGTTTGGTGCAAACCTGTCCGAACAGCGCCGCCTGTTGGTCGCCCGCAATGCCCGCCACTGGCACCGAGGCACCTAGATGGTCCGCCATCGTTTCGCAGTAGATTTCGCTGGAGGCGCGGACTTGCGGCAGGACGTCCCGGGGAATCTCCAGGATTTCTAAAAGCTCGCTGTCCCATTCTCCGGTGTGAATATTGAACAACAACGTGCGCGAAGCATTGCTGACGTCGGTCAGGTGCACGCGCCCACCGGTCAAGTTCCAGATAAGCCAGGTGTCGACTGTACCAAACGCCAACTGCCCGGCTTCTGCCTTTTCCCGCCCACCCGCAACGTGCTTCAGGATCCACTGCACCTTCGTCCCTGAAAAATAGGGATCAAGGACAAGCCCGGTTTTATCCTTAAAAAGCTGTGTTTTCCCTGTGCGCCGCAAGTCATCACAAACATCCGCCGTGCGCCGGTCTTGCCAGACGATGGCGTTGTACACCGGCTCGCCGCTTGCCCGGTCCCAGACAATGGTTGTTTCACGCTGGTTGGTGATTCCGATTGCGGCGAGGTCCGAAGGAGAGCAGCCGCTGTTTTTCAGGACGTCTTTGGCCACGGTTAATTGCGTGCGCCAGATTTGTGCCGGGTCGTGCTCGACCCAGCCCGGTTTGGGGAATATCTGCGGGAATTCCTGCTGCGCAATGCCTTTGATCTGACCTGCACGGTCAAACAGGATTGCACGCGAACTGGTAGTGCCTTGATCGAGTGTAAGAATATACTGCAAGAACGGTTCCTCCCTCTAACTGGCCTGTTCTCCCAATACGCCCCATCACAACGACGCAAGATGCGCATTCACGCATCTTGAAATACAGCTGAAAATATCTCGAATTTGTGAAGTCGTTAGTGCGCCATGCACGGTCAATCAAATGCGGCAAACTCGCCACTGAAAATGCCTTAGACTGCACGGTTCATAAACCGCCTTATCTTGTCCTCCTCGAAACATCCTTATTGGTAGAATCCGCTCCCGTCGTACGCTACCGGACCTTTCCCTAAAAAAAGACTCCTCCTGAATAACGACGGCGCTTTGATCGGTGCCTGGCACAGATCCATGAATTGCTCAAACGAAGTTGTGCCCGATGCCCGGGATTAGTATCGAGAGAACAGAACGGTGTTGTTGTTACGCACCGTCAGGACCAATGTCTCCCCATCGGCAGTCTTGAGAGATTTGAACTGGCGAATCTCTCCGGTGACACTGAAGCCGCTCTGCTGCAGGCTGGTCGTGGTAAACTGTCCTGTTCCGTTCCCTAAGAGCAGGCTGCCATAGCCGGCATCCAGCCGCCCCCGCATGGGCCGCACGCCAAAGAAATTTCCGCCGAGCAGCAGGTCCTGATGGCCGTCGGCATCGAAATCCGCAATCGAGATCGCGTACACAGGAGAGAACTGAGCCTGGCGCGGCAGCAGGGTCATATCGAACGATCCCGCGCCCGTATTCATAAAAAGAGCGGAGGCGAATTCGGTCACCTTTCTCACCTCAGCGGTTTCGAGCTCCGGGCCGGGGAAGATCTCCTGAATGGTCTTGCCCGCAAAACTGGCATTGTCCGGAAACCTGCTACGCAAAGGGGGAATATTTGCGAGTAGCAGTTCGCGCTCCGCCAAAGGATACTGTTTCCCGTCATGGTAGTAGGTCAGAATTTGCTGCGAGCGGCCCTCTCCCGCATAATCGTTGATGAACAGTTGCACGGGTTCGGCGCTGCTGGTTTTCAGAGCGGAATTGAGCCCGTGGTTGCCGGCGACCAGGTCGATGGCGCCATCCTGGTTAAAGTCCGCGGCAGCGATTGCATGCCACCAGCCGAGCGTGTTCTGCAACCCATATTGCGCGGTAACATCCACCAGTTTACCGCTTTCGTTGTGGAAAACTGTCAGCGGCATCCATTCGCCCACGACCACAAGGTCCACGAAGGAATCCTGGTTGAGTTCGGTCCAGATGGCGGCGGTCACCATGCCCACGTGCGCCAGGTCCGCCGCCCGCAAACCCGTTTCGTCGGTGAATGTGCCGGCACCGTCGTTGACCAGCAGATAACTCCGGGGAATCGCTCCATATTTGCGCGCCACGGAGCGGCTACCGACAAATAGATCCAAGTCCCCGTCATTATCGAAATCGGCCGGTTGCACGCACGAGCCATTCGCATAAATCTCAGGAAGCAGGTTGTCTGATTTGAGAAAACGCGCACCGCCCTTGTTCAGGTACAGGCGGTCGCGCAGAGGCTCGGCCCGCCCAAAAAACTCGTTGCCACCGCTCACAACATAAAGGTCCTGGCGGCCATCACCGTCAGCATCGAGGAAAGCGGCGGCCACATCTTCGCTGCGACTGGCCTTCTCGAAGACAGAATCCGTCACCTTCCGGAAACCGCCGCCCTTTCTCTGCAGAAAAAGCGCCCCGGCTTGAAACTTGGAGCCCCCAAGGAACAAGTCCTCTAAACCGTCGCCATCTATGTCCGCAACTGCCACTGCGGGGCCTTCGGTAGAGACAAAGTGTGGGATAAAAGGCTCGCGATTGAATTCGATAAAAGTGCTTTCCTGGTGGCGGTAGTCCAGCTCAATCTCGCCGGTTTTGTCGGTGAAGAGCGGACTGCTCTTCTTCGCCGATCCGTACCGGTAAACCAGCGGCGCCTCGTCCTGTGTCAAAGTTATGGTCTTGTTGGCCGCGACAGCCTTCAGAACCTGGTATTCACCCGTGGGCCAGATCACCTCAAGAGAGTCAATGGTGGAAATGTCACCAATCCCGAAGTTCAGGACCGGCGTCACAGAGGACTGAAATCCCCTGGTGGGAGCCAGCTCTTGCAGGAATATCTCTGTCCCGTAATGCAAGATAACCTTCGCCCCTAGCCCAAACGTATTCGGGCCCCGGCCAACCAACTTGACCTTGAGATAATTTGCCCGGTGCGACGCTGCATCCTCCGCATTGCCTCCATGACCGGCCGTGTTCTGGTAGAGCCGGTTCCTATAAATCGAAGCCGGCGCATTCATGTTGTTTACCGCCAAGTCCATAGCCCCGTCATTATCAAAATCCGCGTAGGCAGCCCCGTTCGAAAAGCCGGGACGGCCCAGACCCCAGTCCGCTGCCCGATTCCCGAACGCGAGATTCCCCTCGCCGCTGAAAGCATAGTTGGCTGCCGGCTTGCTGGGCATCCGTCCCGTGATATCGGCTACAATCTCAAGTGGAATCGATACGGGGTCTATCGAAGGGTTCTGTGTACCGGCCAGGGCTTGTGTTTCCGGTTTGTTGACGTGCACCAGATAGTCCAGATCATTTGCCCGGCGAAAAATACCGTTACTTACAAACAGATCTTTGTAGCCGTTGTTGTCGAGGTCGACAAACAGAGACGCCCAGCTCCAGTCGGTAGCATGGACCCCGGCGAGCTGTCCGACTTCGCTAAACAGATACGGCACAGCTTGTGAAGCAGAGGCCTCATTGGCTGCCGGTCCCCGGTTTAGTTGCAGAGTATTTCTTCGCAGTTGATGGTAGTAGCCGAAGCGCTGCTTGGCTGCATAGATATCGAGAGGATCCGCTGTTATCGATGACTTCCTGAGGTCCTCGGCTTGGGGTAGCATATCCATTACGACCACGTCCAGCAAACCGTCGTTGTTAAAATCCGCTAAGTCGTTGCCCATTGCAGCGAGGCTGATATGCCGCATGGAAGTGCGCATACTTTCCGTGAAGGTACCATCGCCATTATTATAATAAAGGTAGTCATCTTCGTGGAAATCATTGGAAACGTAAACATCCGGAAACCCATCCTGGTTGATGTCGCCGATGGCCAGTCCCAATCCATAGCCGAGGATGCTCTCATGGATCCCTGACTTCTCCGTCACGTCACCGAAATGTCCGCCGTCATTGCGGAACAGCTTGTCACCCGCTTCGTCATCTCTGACTGCGCGCAATTCGTCCGCTCGGCCATAGGTGTTCTTCGAATGTACCGAATGACTCAGGAGATACATATCCAGGTCGCCATCGAGATCATAGTCAAAAAATGCAGCCTGCCTGGACAGGCCCGTATGCGCCAGGCCATATTCGGCCGCGCGCTCGCTAAAGGTCAGGTCCCCGTTGTTGATGAAAAGCTGGTTGGCCCCTTTCTTATCGAGATAGTTTGCGCGGCAGACATAGATGTCCAGATAGCCATCGCCGTTGACGTCGGCCATGGTGACGCCGGTGGTCCAGCCGCCGGTCTCACCCATGCTGCCGGCGCTTTCGCTGATGTCCTCAAAACGAAAGTCACCCTTGTTTAAGTAAAGGCGATTCGCGGTCATGTTGCCGCTGAAATAGACATCCGTCAAGCCGTCGTTGTCAATATCGCCGGCGGCGACACCGCCACCATCATAGAAATAAAGATAGTTCAGGCTGTTAAACAGGGTGTCTTCTCGCACGGTGTTTTCAAAAAAGATGTTGGTGTCGGCAGGCCGGAGTTCTACGAACAGCGACGTCGAATCATTTCGGCTGCATGACGGCAAGAACAACAGTGCCGGCAGCGTAAACAGGCAAAGTCTTGTAATATACGTTTTCATCTATCCTCTATTTACCGCTTCTGAAATTAAAAACGAAGCGTCTGAATTCTTCCGTGTCCACTTTCCTGGTGTTGTAGGTTTCCAGGAATTCAACATATTCCGGACTGCTGGGATAGGCGTCTTGCGGGCCGTACGGATAAGCGGTCATACCGTGAAACGGCAGCGGCTCGACTGTCTGACCGTGCGCGGTATTGAGGTCGCCATCTTTCACCCAGCCATCGTTGTACAGGAGAAAATCCCGGCTCCAGCCGCCGGGAAGCTCCGGCAGCCCGCTCGCGTCAAACCTGAGGCGGATTTCATCGCCTGCGTTCATGATAATGTACTTGCTGTCCGACGCCAGGAGCAGCGACAGTACATCGCCATAGCGAGTGTACGAGCCGGTCAGATCACGCCACTTCTGGCTTTTACTGACGCTGTGGTAATCGGGGATGTGCGGGCTGTACGGGTCTTTTCGACTAACCTCGGAGAATCCCCGGAAATGCAGATCCGCGCTTGCAAGATCGAGCGTGGTTTGCCGGAACGTTGCCGGCAGCCTGGTGCTGTAGAAAATCTGATCCCAGTAGATTTGCATGTTGGTCCGGATCCGTACGCGGTAGTCCTCAGTGAGAAACTTGTTGCTGAGGTCCGCGATGACGGTTTTGTTCTTCCCTTTCGGAAACCCGAGATTCCCGACAACGGTCCGCCACTGACCATTCCTGTCAGGAACCTGCAGAACGGGAAACTCCGAGTTAAGCGAACTCGACTGCCCCATGTTGACGTTAATGCTGGCATCGGTGGGGAAAATCCAGCCGTACAGGAAAAGAAAGACGCTGTCCGCCTGCGATAAGTCACCGAGGTTGAGAATGAGATCGTGTGGTTCCGTCAGCCCCTGATAGCGACCGGGAACGAAATTAGAAATGTACTCGCCGTCTATGTGTGTTATTTCTGCCAGAACATCTGTGCCTTCGCCATCCTCCGCAGATTCAGGCAATCTCTGATCAGCCACGCTATAGATGCGAAACGGCCCATACGGCGGCGGACTGAACTTCTCATCGATGTAAATGCTCACGCTGTCGGGATGATCCACGGCCACGAACTTTATCTGGTCGACAAATGAGGTCTCCCACAGCTCGCTGGTGAAGCGCAGAGCATATTCGCCGTCCTGAGGTGCCAGCTTTTCGCCAGGGACTTTCATGTAGTCATTGCTGGAGTTGGGCGAAGCATAGCCCATCTCCTTACCCATAATCCCGAGCGGCATTCCCAGCGCGCTACTCCACAGAACGTCGGTGACAAATTCATAATCCTCACCGTTCCAGGCAAACAGCCAGGGACAGGATCCCTTGAGAGTCTGGTCTTCCACAATCGTCAGGTTTCTTTCCGGGTCAAACCAGTTTTGCGGCACACCATTGCTCCAGACCACACGGACCATATCGGCAGCGGCACGATCCCCCAGACCGAAATGGGCTACCGGCGCGTTCATGCTATGCACCTGGTACAGAGCGCCGGCCTTTACTTCCACCTTGGCTCCGATGCCGAAGAAGTTATTCTTCGCGCTGCCGGTGCGCATGCCGGCCAGGCGGACGACCAGATAGTTATTGATATTGCCACCGTCATTGCGCAAAAGGCGTAGACCTGCCTGCGGGCCGGCCAGGAAAAGATCCAAATCGCCGTCGTTATCATAATCGGCGACGTCTACATTGGTCACAGCCTGCGCAAAGTCAGGCAGCCTGGCGGAAGCGTCGCTGAAAGTGCCCTCGCCATCATTGTACAACAAAGCCAGGCTCGGGCGGTTGGCGCCACCATCGCGCCCGTCGCCGGCCACCACAAGATCCAGGAAGCCGTCATTGTCCGCGTCAAAAAAAGCTGCATCCAGGCCGGACACGCCCTCAATTGCTGCGAGAGCACTGTCCGAACCGGCGTCCCGTTCGAATGTGCCATCACCGATATTACGGTAGAGTGCATGGTGCCGTCCGTCCAAATCCGTCACAAATAAATCTAAATAGCCGTCGTTATTATAATCGCCGGCTGCCACAGCACCGCTGCGGGTCTCCGTTGCCAGGCCGGTACGCTGAGTTATCTCCCGGAAAAAACCCTGACGCAAATTGTCGTAATATCTGTTCCCCCTGGCCTGGCTGGTCAGGAAGAGATCGCTATCGCCGTCATCATCAAAGTCGGCAAAGACCGCGCTCCTGCCGGTCTCCATTTCATCCCTGAGGCCGGCTTCGTCGCCAACTTCAGAGAAGCTTTCGTCCGAATTATTGCGGTACAGACGGTTGCCGGAATCCGAGCCGATGAAAATGTCTAAATCGCCCTCCAGGTCCAGATCGGCAATGACCACAGCCAGGTCCTGACGGCGGCGCTGCGGTCCCAGGTCTACCTTGACCGGCTCAAATGTTCCTGCTCCGGAGTTGTGATACAGCCTGTTACCAACGGAGTTGGTTATGAACAAGTCGAGGTAGCCGTCGTTGTCATAATCAGCAAAAGTCGCTGAAAAGTCTCTGCCGCTGTGCGCAATCCCGGCGACGGCCGCCACGTCCGAAAACACCCCTTCCGTATTCGAAAACAAGTATTGCCGGCTGCTCTTGTCATCCTCCAGCAATTGTGAAACGAACAAGTCCTGGTCGCCATCCCCGTCAAAATCTCCGTGCGTCAAGACCATTGGGGAGATCGCCACTTCTCCCTGCGATGACGCAGTAGTCGAGGAACTCAGGTCCAGTCCACCGGCCCCGGTGGCGTCCGTAAAGCGAAACGCATTCGGAGCGCGGCGCTCTTGCCCTGCAGGCAGCGTCACCGCCTCGCTGAAACGGCGTAACGGCTCGCCCGCCGGAGGCACTCCGATTCCGCGCAATTCGGCAATTGCCGCCCGGTAGAAAGAGGTGGCCTTCAGCAGGTTGTGAAATCTGCGCGCAGCGGTGAAGGCATCCGTGGGATTGTTGGTACGCATAAACTCCAGGCTGTTTTGAAATACTTGCACCGATCCGTCCGGCAGGCGCGGCAGAATCTGTCGGATAATCTCCATGTGCTGCACTGCCTGCTCAGCCTTCTGGTTCTGTAGCAGCAGTTCCAGCAGTTGCAGCCGGGCAACCATATTGGCCGGCAGCGCATGCACGACCCTGGTGAGGCTGACCTCCGTTTTGCCTGACAGGGTTTCACTGCGGCTGTTCTTGTAGTGCTGGGCGAGTTGAAACAGGGTCCGCACGTGATTGGGATGAACCTCGAGCGTTCTTTCCAGGGCTTGGATGGCCTGGGCTTCCCGGCCAGTAGACTCGTAGACCACGGCTAGTGAGAAAAGAATGTCGGGATTCGCCGGCGCCAGATCCAGGGCCTCTGTAAACCATCGCTCGGCCTGTTCAAAATCTCCCCGGCGCAGATAGGTCAATCCCAGATTGGCAAAACCGAGCGGCTCCCCGGGTGCGATCTCGGTGAGGTGGTGAAATTCCTCCCCTGCCTTTGCCAACTTGTTTTCTTCCAGATAAGCCAGACCGAGGTTGCGGTGCTTTATGATCTGGCGTACCGTCTCAGGATCAGGAACTGTGTTTCTTCTGCACCCTCCCGCAAGAAGGAGAAGACTCAGTAACAACAGGATATTTCTTTGCATGATCTCAGTAAAGTTTGTAATCGCCCTAGTCCGCCGCAGGCGACAATTTCTGAATATCCTCGTCAGTTGCCGGCCTGAAACGAATGGCTTGTCCGCCACCCGGCGCGAGGCGCAGGGTCAGACTGCCGGTATTTTCCACCAACTGCCTGGTAATCTCCATGTCATAAGGATTACCCTGCCAGTCAGCGTTTGCCCCATCGCCGTAGATCTCGGCCACATATTTCATGTTCGGCTGCAGGAAATACACCGGGGCCTGCAAAACCCGGCCCGCCTCATCGGTGACGCTGCCCAGGTACCAGTCCTGGCTGTTCCGATCCTTCCTGACGATTGTGAGGTAATTGCCGATGCTGGCATGCAGGACTTGTGTATCCTGCCAGTCGGTCGGCACATCAATTATGAACTGAAACGGTTCGGGCCGGGCCTCATAGTTTTCGGGCAGGTCGGCTGCCATGTGCAACGGGCTGTAAATAACAACGTACAGCGCCAGTTGCTTGGCCAGGGTTGTCTGTACGCGGTTGTCCGGCCGGGCCTCCTCAAATAGCAAATCAAAAATACCGGGGGTAAAATCCATCGGACTGGCAAGCAGGCGGGTAAACGGGATAACCACCGTGTGATCCGGTGGGTTACCACCGTCATTGGCCCAGGCGTTGTATTCCTGTCCGCGTGCTCCCTCGCGTGTCATCATGTTCGGGTATGTGCGGCGAATGCCGGTATCGTGTATCGACTCGTGCACATCGAGCATGATTTGATGCCTGGCAGCTTCCTCAACGGCTTTACGGTAGTGCCTGACCATGTATTGTCCGTGCTGCCACTCACGCTGCTCCACTCCGTTTTCATCGATACGCTTGATGTTCTGTCCGTGTGAAACATACCCGGTCTTGACTGCGCGCACACCAAGTCGTTGATACAAATCGAAGCCGTCCTTCATTTGACGCTCGTAGTTGGCGATACCGCCGCTGGTCTCGTTGTGGCCGATGAGCCGCACCCCTTTTTTCGCAGCATACTTCGAAAGGCCTTCGATGTCGAAGTCATCATAAGCCTTGGTAAAACTGAACAATTCACTGTTCTCAACCCAATCGCCATCCCAGCCGATGTTCCAGCCCTCCACCAGCACGCCGTCAAAACCGCATTTAGCCGCAAAGTCGATGTAGCGCTTGGTATTTGCGGTCGTGGCGCCGTGCTTGTCACCGGAAGCCCAGGTAGAAGTCTGCAAGTGCATTTCCCACCAAATGCCGACATATTTGCCCGGCTTGATCCACGTGACATCGCTCAGCTTGTTCGGCTCATTCAAATTCAGAACCAGATATGAAGTGATCAGTTCGCCCGGCGTATCGGCGATCTGAATCGTGCGCCAGGGCGTCTTCATGGGTGCGGCTGTTTTGACCTTCACACCATCGGACCAGGGCACAAGGTCTGCTTCGAAGGTGTGTTCGCCCTTTCGCGCCAGCGTCATGCTGGCATAGTCGGTGAGCGCGGCCTCGTGAATGCTGATGTACAGGCCGTCGCCGGTCTGCATGGTGATCGTAGTGGATGCCGTGTCGATGACGCTGACAGGAGATTGCCGATAGAGGTATTCGTAGCGATTCCACCAGTAACCACCAATCCACCAGGCCGTGTGGTCGCCGGTTAAAGCGAACTCGGTCAGCTCGTCCATAATCTCAAACTCGCTGAACCCGGGCTGATCCGCAACCTCGTACCTGAAACCGACGCCATCGTCGAACACACGAAAGACAACTGTCATTTTCCCCGCTGGCGCTCCGGTGCGGGCGAGAACAATTCGCAGTTCATTATGATGATCTCTGATGTCTTTTTTCTCACCCCATGGTTGCGTCCAGATCTCATCGACGCTGCGGGTCTCGCTGGCGACGATCCTGAGACCATCACGGAAGGACGGCGCATTCCGTAATACTAATCCCAGCCGCGACGGCTTGATCATCTCGTGACCGAACCGCGTCACGCTGTAGTGCGGTGCGCCATCCTGGAGACTGAAAACCACGCGTAAGACGCCATTTGGCGAAGAGACCTGCAGAGACTGGCCGGCAGCACATTTGCTCAGCCCAAAGGCCAACAGCGCGACCAGCAAGATACGCGTAGAAACTGATTTTCTTTTATTGCCGTTATTAGGGGGGTACATTTCTTTTCTCCATACGCGGTTGAGTTTGTTACTCATTCACATCTCCCGCTTCCCTGTCTACCTGCGAAACAATTGTTTAGACGTCATTCTAAGCACGCTGTCCTGAATTCTGTGTATTCGCCAAGGAGCGAACGTGTGCGAAGAGTCTCCCCGGATACTCGAAGATTTCGGCTGCCATGGACTTCTTGACCGAACAATCTGTCACTTCGCGCTCAGAATGACCTCGAATCGAAGTGAGAGAGGTTAGTTACTTGAGTATGCGCAGCGATTGCTCAAGCCTGCCCGGCCGCCAGTCCGCGCGGTCCTGCGGGCAATGTTTCGGGAGCCTCAGACACCCGGAGCTGCCCAATGCAGACCTGGTCACTTGAGATAGCCCAGGTAGTCGCTCTGCAAATCCAGCATGTGGTCCAACAGTTTCTCGGCAGCACCTACTTTGTCTACGATCGGATCCACCAGCAAAGCTTGCAGAGCCAGCTCGCGTGAACCTTGTAAAACGGCCTCGGCAACCAGGGAGTGAATCGCTACCTGATTGTAGAGCAGGCCGGTAAATCCAACCGGCAGCATTTCACCGATTGCGAGACCGTGCACGCCTTCTTTGTCTACCGTCGCCGGAACCTCCACAACCATAAACTCCGGAAAATCAGCAATCAGGCCCCTGTTTGGCACGTTGACCGCGCCCTCTTCATATCCGCTATCGGTGAGGATGCCGTCGATGATCGGTACCACACGTTCGGTGAGCTTGATCTCGATCCCGGGATCGGATTGCAGGACGTACTGTTTGTACAGGTCAAAAAACTCCAGAATCCCTTCGTGGTCGACAACGTCGTAAGCCCACTGCGGGTATTCACCAAAATGACTGTCGGTCGTAATCGGCAGCACCGAAAACTTCTCCAGGATGGTTTTGAAAAGGCCCCTCTCGTTCCACGAGGTACTCCGGCTCGGTTTCGTGCGCAGTTTTTCCAAATCTTCCGGCAGCCAGTTTGTCAGCGACTCAAAGTACGCCGGGGCATTCTTCAGAATATCCGGGTACGCGTCTTTGCCGGTCTCGCGGTAGACCGCCTGCAGCAATACACTGAAGTGGTTGAGCCCACCCGCCCGGACTTGCAGCCTGTCGTACGGCGTATCGAGAATTCCGGGCAGATGCTTGTTGAGCGAAGCAATTTCGTGGCACAGACCTATAAATTTCAAATCCTTAAGCTTGCGGTGTACAGTGGTACAGATGCGGCTCATCGGGTTGCTGAAGTTAAAGACAAACGCGTCCGGGCAAATCTGCGCAATGTCGTCACAGATCTCCAGGATAGGCGGAATGATCCTGAGCGCGTGAAACAGTCCACCCGGTCCGCCGTTCTCGCCATAGACCTGGCGCATGCCATATTGCTGTGGGATTTTCCAATCCTGCTCCCACAGTTTTAGCCGGTCACCGACTTCGATGGAAATGACGCAGAAATCAGCTCCATGCAGCGCCTCTTTACGCGATGTTGTAGCCGAAAGGGTAAACGGCAAACTCTCACGCGCGATGAACTGTCGCACGTTATCGGCGACTTTCTCTAAAGTCACCGGGTTTATGTCGTGCAGGACGATCTCAGCATTTCTGTCATTAAGCACGCTGCTTTGTGCAATGTCACCAACGGTGCTATAACCAAATTGTGAACTTCCGGCTCCGATTAGGACTATTTTGGGGTGATCCTGACTCATTGTTTCTCCTCATGTTTAAAGCTATTTTGACAAAAACTCTAAGTCCCAGGAGTACCTGGGTGCGTTATTCAAGGATGTTGTACACCAGTGAATCTGCTATCCTTGCTTCGCCCCAATAGGTACACCAGGATTCACGGGCTCCCCCACCCGACAATCTTCACGTATTTGCGAACGAATCTCAGCGCTGCCCGTGTAGGCCAGCAACTGCTGCCAGCGTTTCTGCAGCTTACACATATTCTGAAACGCATCAAACTTCGGTACGGCGTCCGTCCGCGCTAACGTTATGTTGCGCAACGCCTCTTCGCTCCCCTCCGAGTCACCTGCAGCCAGGTACTCTTCCGACAGGAGTTTGCAGGATCTCTCAATCTTCATATCGAGATCTGCCTGCAAGAAAGCGCCGGGATATGGTGCGAGATCTTCCGGATAAACCCGGGTCATACCTTCAACCTGGACCTGGCTGTTGAGCTTTGCGCGCTCGTAGACAAAGCGATAAATGTCCTCGCGCAGACGCCGCCAGACGGGGTAGCTTTTTCCTGGTGGAAGATGCTTGATTGCAAGCTGATTATCAAGAAAAAATCGAAAGCCGAACATCCTGGCGTTTATCAAATAGTCGATGTCTTCGCCGCGCCGCACGTTTGGATCAAATGGTACCACCGTAAAGAGATTTTTATGAACGGCCATGTTGCCGCCAAAAACGAACGGCGTCTCTTTCAGCCTTGGCTCGGTGGCAATAATCTGCTCGAACCCTGCATTCATCTGCGCATATTGATCCCAGTGCTGCATCCACGGTTGCGACTCTCGCCGTACGCGATAGCCGCCATCCCCTTGCAGGTAGAAACCCGCTACCGCATCGACCCGCATTTCCTGGTGCCTTTGACCTACGAACTCCTTTGCCTTCGACATGAAGGCCGGGTCTTCAAACACCTCGTCATCATCGATGAGCAGAGCCATGTCCGACTCCAGAATATGCGGGATGAACAGACACAAATTCCGGATATTTGAATACCCCCGAAGCTGCAGAAGATCGATATACTCCTGCTTGCCACCGGCCGCTAACAAGTCGTATACTTTCCTGAGTTGAGTTGCGCCCCAAAGGAACACATCGACTTGAACGGATACGGATTTTATGACGCCCGCGACCTGCTCCTCGACTCTGGTCTCGATGTCCGTCGCAGTCGCTGCCGCGATCACCACCACCTGAAAATCACTGTCCTGGAGTACGTTCAGGCTCTGCAGCGTCCTGAGCAAGGTTCCTTCATGATCCAGCGGCGTCGGGTGATCATAAACCGCATCTCCTGCCATGGGACCAACCGTGCTTTCTCTGGACCAGTATGACGGGATTACCATTGTCACTTTCACGGGCTTACAACTCTCGCTCGATTCGCAGTCCGGGCGCACGACAGCGCACTCCAAAAGGTGCTGCCGGACCGGCTTGCCGCCACCTGATTTTCCCGGGCAAGATAAGTATTTGTATTCATAATTCTATTCAAAAATAAGCGGGATTAACCATGATACAAGAATCATGAAAAACATATATCCGACCAGGCCAAGGTAGACGGGCATCCAGGACTTTTCTCCTGCCAGCAAGTTGGTGTTCCAGATGATATATTCGCTGTTTTCTTTGTTGGCGGCATTGCGGTCGAGCAGACTGGCAAAGAGACCAACGGCAACGCTGACCAGACACCCGAAGCAATTCCACCAGAACCAAAAAATCTGCTGGAACCAGAAATGCAAGACCAGATTGAAGAGAACCCCGGCAACGATGCCTACAAACGCTCCCCTGGCGGTCACCTTCCTGAAACAGACACCGAGGAGAAACGCCGCCAAAATGGGTCCGTAGAAAGCTGAGCCGACTATCCCCACAGCCTCGATGACGGTTGATGAAATATTTCCGACGTAGTAGGCAAACACCGTGATGATGGCGCCCCAGAGCACGGTGGTGGCCTTACCCCAGAACAGGAACGACTTTTTGGTCCTGCCTTTCTTGATGACCAATGGATTCACAAAATCTTCCATAGAGGCCGCACTCAGCGAGTTGAGCGCTGAGTCAAGCGAGGACATGGCAGCAGCCAGAACTGCAACAAATATGAGGGCCTTGAATCCGTGCGGTATGTTGTTCATGATGAAAACCGGCACCATGTAATCGACTTTGCCCATGGAGTTAACGGTTTCGACGAACTGTGCATGCTCAACGGCGTAGGCGCCGATGGCCAGGCCGATGGCAACGTAGAGCAAGCTCAACGGAAAACGGAAAAAACCATTAAAGATGAGCGCCTTCTTGGTGCCGGCCAACGTTGCGGCGCTTAAGCCGCGCTGGGCCTGGGTTTGGTCAGTGCCGTAGTAGGCTGATAACAGGAAAAACCCGCCGATCAGTTGCGGCCAAAAAGAAAACTCCCCGCCATCTCCGAGGCCATGATGCTTGAAGTCCAGTATTTGCAGGCGGTCAGCCATTTGCGTAGACACGATTTCCTTAAACATGCCGTATCCCCCAACCTCGGAAACGGAATAGGCGATGATCAAAACGGCTCCCATCAACAATACGCCGAGTTGCAGGACATCGCTGTAGATGACTGCCTTCATGCCACCGATGGTGTCGTAGACCAGGGTAATACCGCCGATCAGCAGAATCGTTAGCCACAGCGGCGTCTTGAACACCGTCGAGACAACGATGGCAGTCACATAAAGTCCAACCGCCGTCGCCAGCCCGCGGCTAAACAGGAAGACAGCGGAGATCAGGTATTTTACCGAGGGATCGAACCTCTTCTCGAGATATTCATAGACAGAGATCAGCTCCAGCTTGCGAAAGAACGGAATCAGGAACACCATGACAAAAATCATGGCTATCGGAAGAATGAACTCTCCCTGCAGCAGCTTCATGCCGCCCCCGGGCTTCATGCCGACAAATGCCGGAATGGACATGAAGCCGATGGCCGACGTCTGCGTAGCCGCGGTCGAAATACCGATGGCCCACCACGGCATTTTTCTGCCACTGACATAATAATCTGCCTGGTCATGCTGCCCTCTGCCAAGCCGCCAACTCATACCGATCAAGAACGCGAAGTACACGACAAAAACAACGTGATCCAACAGTGACAGGCTTCCGATTTGCTCCATTTCGTATCTCCCCGGCTTATCCAGCGTCTATGTCGAAGTTAGAAACAACCTGTAGTGAGCGCGCTATTTTTCCGTCTGGTATTAGTCCCATGTTAGCTCCGGCAGAACCTCTTTTTGCAGAGCAAACATCTCGTTGAGCAAATGTACGCTATTGTGATAGGACTTTGTCGTCGGGTCCAGCAGTAAGGCCTGCAGCAGCTTATTTCGCGATCGCTCCTGAAACGCCTCGACCAGCAACTTGTGGATGCTCGCCTGCGTCCGCAGTAGCGCGAGAGCGCCTTCCGGCAGAGCGGGCATCTTCATCGGATGCAAACCGGTGGCATCGACTGTTGCCGGGACCTCGACTACGGCCTCTTCCGGCAGGCCCGGCACATAACCACCTTTATTAGAAATATTGACAGCCGCCAATTCGTGTTCTTTACCGCAGGCCAGACCTTCGATGATCGGGATGGCCAGCTCGCCAGAGGGTTGCAGGTTGTCCCGGTCGTATTTGGGTTTTTTCGGATACATGGCTGCGATTGGCTCTGCCGGGTTCAGGGGCCCCGACGTCGGCTTACTATCCAAATTGTAAACGAAAGTCGGCGGAGTGTTTTCTTGCCAGGGGTCTCCCGCCTTTGGATCGTAAAAATACTGCAATTTGCTGCTCGCCAGGAATTCCGAAGCCCAGCGAACGTACTCCCCGATATGATTGGCGCCCGGGGATGGGTATAAACCGAAAACACGAAACAGCATCCGGCTCAAAGCAATCTCATCCCACTCTGCCAGCCAATGTGCTTTGCTTTCTATCTGCTGCAACCGGGGATAAAGATCCTTGCCTGATTTCCGGTCATGGATACTGTGAAACCAGGTGAAGTGATTGAGGCCGCTGGCGTATGCTTGTAAGTCGCCAACTTCCATATCGAGTAAACGGGCGAGTTGGCGCTTACCTTGCATTACGCCGTGGCACAAACCGATAATCCTGGCGCCTGTACACTTGCTGAGCATTTCACAGATCTTTGTCAACGGATTGGTGTAATTCAAGATCCAGGCGCCGGGGCAGATGCGCACCACGGCTTGCGCGATCTCGAGCATTGGCGCATAGTTGCGCAGCGCGTGAAACAAACCACCCGGACCGCCGTTCTCGCCGTAAATCTGCCGGAAGCCGTATTTTCGAGGGATATGAAAATCCTGCGACCAGTAAAAGTAGCGCCGCAACTCAATTGACGTGATGACAAAATCGGCTTCGTTGAGCGCGGTCTCCAACCCGGTTGTATGGGAGATCTGCACTTTTCTGCTCAGACGGCCGGCAACCTCTTCCGCGTACTCCTGATGTCTCTTCAGGCCGCTTTCGCTGACATCCATGAGAACCAGGTGCAAATTACATTCAGCGAGCGCGTCACTCAAAAGAACATCGCGAATGCTGGCAGGTCCGAACTCCTCGCTGCCGGCGCCGATCAACACTATCTTGACATTGGTCAAACTCACAGTCTTGTCTCCTCGGTCAGCCAGAATTTGAAACCAGTAAGTCCGTCCAGGCGGTTCAAAGCGGACTGATTGGCCGGTCTATAGTCAAATATGTCAGCACCTTCTCCGGTTCAAGTGTAACGTAATCACGGATTTCCGTGCTAAGTTCCGTCGCTATCAACGGCGGTACCGGTTTCCGGTGGTAGTTTACAAAAATGACCTTCATCCCGGCGCGCCGGGCCGCCTGCACGCCTGCGACAGAGTCTTCAAACACCACGCATCTATGCGGAGCAATCCCCGACTTTTCGGATATCCGCAGGAATGTCTCCGGATCGGGTTTGCCCCTGGCAACGTCGTCTCCGCCAACAACAGCGTCGAATAGTGTCTCGAAAGATAAACCTGCCAGGGTGAAATCTACGTTCAATTTGCCGGCGGAAGTACCTAGGCCCAGATAAACACCCAGATTTCTGGAACAATGCAGGAACCTCTCTGCACCGGCAATAGCTTCGAGGTGCGGTTGGCAGATTCTCCTGTATATCTCTTCTTTATGAGCGCATACCTGCTCGATTTCGACCCCGTCTAACTTTGTACCAAGTATCCGCTTTATTCCTTCTTCAACGGTGCCGCTGATTTTCTGGATGATCTCAGCATCGGTGAGCGTGATGCCATACCCCCTGGTCAGCTCCCGCCATGCCAGGATGTGATACCGCATGCTATCGACAAGCGTACCATCCATATCGAATATGAATGCCGAATTCTGCCCTGGTTCAGTATCTCGCCAGCTCTCCTTCATCCGAACCTACTAAAAAGCTCGAATGATCATTTCAATCACATCTCCCCTTCTCACGTCGAACTCCTCACTCACCGGGTTCTTGCTGGTCCCAACCGGGTCCGCCATCAGGCGCAACGGCGTAGCGCCACCGACAAAGCGCTCCGGAATAACGAAAGTCTCGGTCAGATGGCTGTCAACCGACCCCAGTCGCACTCGTTCCGAACGTCGCAAAATATAAATCGTCATGCGTGATATGTTTCGGTTCTCGACCCTGATTTTCGTCTTCAGTGAATGCGAGTCGGATACGCTCTTTTCTGACTTGGTTGCCGAACACGAAACCCATAGAAACAAACAGACAAAAACGACCGCCAAAGCACGCATGTCCTTCCTCCTTTTTTGTCAGGTATCTCTATCATCCAAAATTGCGTCTTCTTTTTGCACAAACGGCTGCCTCAACCCTGCCGGATCCAGCGGATGTTCGCCCGGGCCACGACCCTCTCCACAACTCACTGCCAGCCATGCAACTTCCTGGCATGGTCCTGCAACTTCCTATCTGGGACGCACCGTCAAAACCTGCATTCGGTCATTGTTTTTTGCAACGAGAATCACCTCCCGCTCATTTTGACGAGACAGAGGGATCATGTCGCGCACCTCGCCGGTCAGAGCCAGGCCGCTGCTCATAGGCGAATGCGGGACAAATGTCCCGGCACCATCAGTCGTCAAGACGACGCCGTAACTGGCATCGTAACGCCCGAGTTGCGGTTTCACGCCAAAGAAATTTCCGGCCAAAAGCAAATCCTGTGTGCCATCCTGATCAACGTCGCGTGCCAGCACGGCATAGGTCGGAGAAACCTGCGCCGCTAGCGGTAGGTCCTCACGCCGGAATGTACCTTCCGCGCTGCCGTAAAACACCGAGGTGGCAAATGTATAAGCTTGCTTTACCGTGGCCTGGCGCAACTGGGCCTCGCTGAAGATCTCCGTTATCTGCTTGCCGGCATAATCAGCATGACGCGGGAACTTCTGCTCCAGGAAGGGCAATTGCCTTACCAAGTCAGGCCTGAGGGCCATGGGATAACTTTTACCAAGCTTATAATAACACAGTATCTGTTCCAACACACCGTTCCGGTCAAAATCAGACAGGTAAATCGACACCGGTTCCGATTCAGAAGCCTGGAGCTTGGAGTTTTTTCCCAGATTGCCGGCCACCAAATCGAGATGGCCGTCATTGTTCAGGTCGGTGACTTCCAGGCAGTTCCACCAGCCGTTGCTGCCATCGAGAGCAACCTCCGCGGTCACATTCACCAGGCCGCCACCTGTGTTGCGAAACAAGGTAACCGGCATCCATTCCCCCACGACAACCAGGTCCAGGTCACCGTCTTTATCCTGATCAACCCATTGGGCGTCAGTCACCATGCCGGTCTTTGCCAGGTCCGGAGCAACCTCGTCCGTGACAACGGAAAACTTGCCGCTGCCGTCGTTCGCCAACAAGTAGCTGGCAGGAGTCAGGCCGTACTTCCAGGGAATGCTACGGCTGCCGACAAACAAGTCCAGGTCGCCGTCACGGTCGTAGTCACCGGCCGTCACGCAGGAACCACTGGCATAAAGTCCGGGCAACGCATCTACGGACTGGCTGAACCTGCCTTTGCCATCGTTAAGATAGAGACGATCGAGCAACCCCGGTGAGCGTGTCGAGAATTCGTTGCCACCGCTGACGACGTACAGATCAAGGTCCCGGTCTCCGTCCGCATCGAAAAACTCAGCGTCTACGTCTTCGGAAATCTTCGCCTTTTCAAACACCGCTCCATCAGAACTTTTGAACTCTCCAGACTTCATCTGCTGTAGCAACTTTCCGGAAGACGCTTTCGCGCCGCCCAGGTATAAGTCCTCCAGCCCGTCGCCATTGACATCGCCTTTGGCTATCCTCGGCCCCTGAGTAGACAATTGGTGCGGGATGAACGGCTCTCTCTGGAAATCATTGAATTCATTCTCCACGTGGCGATACTGCACCGGGAAGCGTTCGGTGACATCACGAAAGAGCGGAGTTGACACCACGGAGCGTCCTGGCCGTCGTAGCGAGCCTTCCTCCTGGTCCAATGTGATCAACTGGTCCGCAGGGATATTCAGCTCTCTGCTCCGGCGCCCATCCGGCCAATCAACAATCAGACTATCGACAGATACGATTTCTCCCAGGCCAAACGTGAGAACATAATCTACAGAAGACTGAAAACCGCGCATGGGTATCTGCTCCTGCACCAGGATGCGCTCGCCGTCACATTTGAGTGTGACCTTCGCACCGATGGCGAAAGAGTTCTGCTCCTGCCCGACAAGTTTCACTTTCAGATAGTGATTGTCAGTCAATGAGTCCGCCTCGTTGCGATACACAAACGAAGGGTGATTGACGTTATTAATAACCAGATCGTTGTCGCCGTCCCCGTCGAGATCCCCGTAAGCAACACCGCTGGAAAAACTGAGCGTATCGAGACCCCATTCGGCCGCCTGATTACTGAAAATCAAATCACCCGTGTTGCGAAAAGCATAATTTCGCAGCTTAGTGGAGGGAAGCCTTTTTATGAGCTCGGAAAAATCAACACCGTCACCCCGCAAGATCTCCCGGATGTTTTCCGCTTGCATCATTTCCATCAAATAGTCCTGATCCGTAACGTCGCGAAACACTCCATTGGCAACAAAAATATCCTTTAAGCCGTCGTTGTCGAGATCTACTATGTTCGCGCCCCAGCTCCAGTCGGTCTTCGCCACTCCGGCCAGAAGTCCAATCTCACTGAAGGACACGTTCCGCTGCGAATCAAATCCCCTATTCAATTGCAGCACGTTCTGCGATAATTGATGATAGTAACCCCAATCGAGCATTTTCTGATTGGATTCAAAAACATCAAAGGTAAAAGTCGTTTTTAATCTTTGGTCGTCTTCGGGCAGCATATCGGTGGCGCAGATATCCATGAAGCCGTCGTTGTTCAGATCGGCGATGTCAGCACCCATGGAGGACATGCTTGTGTGCCGGATCATGTCTTCCAGCTTTTCGTCAAAGCCGCCGTTGCGGTTGTTGAGGTAGATGTAATCGCGTTCGAAAAAATCATTGGCGACGTAGATATCCAGCCAGCCGTCGTTGTTCAGGTCGCTGACCGACACGCCCAGCCCGAACCCGATGACACTACCATAGATGCCGGCCTCCGCGCTGATATCCACAAAAGTGCCCGCATCATTGCGATAGAACCGGTCGCCGCCGGTGGCATCCCGCTCATGGCGCAGATTATTTGATAAATCGAAGCTGTTGATGGCACGAAAGGCATTATTGAGCACGTACAGGTCCAGGTCACCGTCCCGGTCAAAGTCAAAGAAGGCAGCGTGCGTCGAAAAGCCGCGATCGTCGGCACCATATTCCGCCGCCACTTCCTCGAACCTTGGCACGCCGTCCTCCGTCGCACCTTGATTCAGGAATAGCTCATTGGCGCGGTTATCTCCGGCAATATTTCCCGAGTTGCAGACATAGATATCGAGCCAGCGATCGCCATTGATGTCGACCATGCAAACCCCCGTAGACCAGTTGTGCGTCCCGGACACACCTGCTGACCGGGTGATGTCCTTAAACTGGAACTCGCCCTCATTCAGGAATAACTTGTTGGACTCCTGATTGGCAGACATATACACGTCCGGCAGGCCGTCATTATTGAGGTCACCGATGGCGACACCGCCGCCGTTATAATAATTCCGATATTTATAAACGTTGAACTGTGCTTCGTCGACCAGCTTGTTTTCAAACGTCAGGTCAGTGTAATTGTCAGGAAGGGCCGTGAACAGACGCTCGACACCAATGGTCGGCCGTTCTTGAGTACAGGAAAGGAGCAGAAGAAGACATACTGCATGGAGGAATAAGAATACTTTCACGTTGTCTACGGGGTCTTTTTGTGACGTCGTACCAGGCAGTCATCGCATCCATCCATAAAGGGATATTTTGCAGAGGATTCCGACACCCGCTTTGAGACCGACGTCCCTCGGATGGATACAAACTAAGGTGCGCTACATATAACAAGCGGCCCCGCACAATCGGACGGGGCCGCTTATTGAAATCAAGTACTGATAAATCTATACCACACGAAAATCAGTATCCCGGGTTCTGTACCAAATTAGGATTGGCATCCAATTGAACCTGCGGAACCGGAAAGAGATTTCTGTGCGGACCGTCACTGGCTGCTTTCAACGTCCAGGAGTCAAGAAATTTTCCGTGCCTGACCTGATCCGAACGGCGGAAACCTTCCCACAGAAACTCAAAGCCGCGCTCATCCAGGATTGCGTCGGAAGTAAGAGCGCTGAGCGGTTCATCCGGCTCAAACGACCTGGCCCGTACTTGATTTACGAGAGCCAGGGCTTCACCGGCGTTACCCAGGTTAAACAGGGCTTCCGCTTTTGCCAGCAGGACATGCGAGTAGCGGTAGATGGCGTAGTCATTGCCCGCGTGTTGCTCGGTCTGGGCAGGATCGATGGGCCACTTGAGGACGCGGACACCATTTCCTTCACCCGCTCCGACTAGCGGAGAATCTGGCGTGAAAACCAGTGGATTACCGTTGCGATCAAACGCCGGGTCGCCGGCGTTTGGGCCGCCTAATACAAACTGTGCTCCAGCCAATACCTGACCGAACCGGACGTCATCGGTATCAAATTTATTGTAGAAGTCTTCCAGGACGGAGAAGCCATTCCACGGGCTAAAGCTAAGCTGATTGTAGTGCAAGACCGCTTGATGGCGTAGAAATGAAACGCCGTCTTCCGGGTTACGCGGCACCACAAAAATATACTCCGCATTGCCGGGGCCTTCATTCTCAAATGAGAAGACTTCATTAAAATCGGGGATCAGGTCATGCAGCCCGGAATTGATGACGGCGTCACAGGCTGCCACGCATTCACTCCATCTGGCAGTCCCGGTATAGACTTCGGCATTCAGATACATGGTGGCCAGCAAAGTATGGGCAGCGTTTTTCGTTGCCCGGCCATGATTGGCTGAGCCATGTGAGTCTACCAGGCCCGGCAGCGCTGCGTTGACTTCCGACACGATGAAATCGAACACTTCTTGCCGGGTATTCTGGCTCGGAGGATTGTCCGGATCCGTCGATGGATCGGTAACGATTGGCACAGCGCCGAACTGATCTATCAGCCACGAATAGTAAAACGCCCTTAGAAACTGCACTTCCGCAATGAAAGTCGGAATCAGGGGCGAGCCACTGGTCGAGCTTTGCAGGTTGGCCAGGGTAGCGTTGGCTCGTGCGACACCGCTAAAAGCATTGTTCCAGGCCCCATTCGTAAAACCCGGGAATGACGCCGACCAGGTATGTTCCTGCAGCGACCGCCAGGTGCCGCCATCGCCCCAGTCTCCACCGCGCTGGGGTACGAAGATCTCATCCGACGGGTGTTCCTGCAAGTGAAAATAGTCACCCCAAGCCGCATTCGAGAGAGACGCATAGACCGGAATCACCGCTGACACCAGTTCCGCTTCTGTCTTGAAGAAATTCTCCGGCGTGACTGCATCGGCGGGATTCTCATCCAGGTCGGTGCAGCTCCACACCAGGAGCGAAAGCACCAGCACCGGTATTAAGAAACCCAGCTTATGATTTTTCATAGGATACCTCCTTACTGAGGTTGATATTATATTTTTATCCAATTTTTTACAATCCAACATTTACGCCGAAAGAAAAGGAGCGCGGCCGGGGCAAATTGGTGTAATCGATCCCAATAGAGGGCACTCCCCCTACACCTTCGGCCGTACCGGCGTTCGCTACAAAGGTATTCACTTCCGGGTCAAAACCATCGTAACCCGTCAAAATAAACAGGTTGTCAGCGCTGACATAGAGCCGCAGGTTTCTGACGCGCAAATCGCGGATCCAATCGGAGCCAAAGGTATAGCCAATGGTCGCATTCTGCAAACGGACGTACGTGCCGTCTTCTATGAAACGGTCGGAATAAGCAACGGTGGCAGTGGTACCCAGGCCGTCAGCCACATCCTGAACTGCGTCCCTAAAGAGATTGATACCGTTAAAAACATTGGAGGGCCGCCGGTATTCCAGTTCGGTATTGTTTAAGAGGTCAAATCCAAACACACCCTGGACATAGACGCCGAAATCCCAACTCTTATAATTTATGCTATTGGAGAACCCGATGGTAAAGTCCGGTTGAGAATCACCCAAAATCTGCCTGCCATCACCCAGAGGACCGGTGGTTGACTCCGGTGTGCCGGGATCGGTTGATAGCATTTCATTGCCATCGCCATCGAATCCCAGAAAACGGGGTCCGAAGAACGTTCCAACCGGCTCACCCGGCAGCAAAATCAGGGCATCCAAATCACTCAAGCCGGCGCCGCTGACCCTGCTGTGAACAATAAAGTCCCGCGCCCCCAGGTTATCCACTTCACTCCTGTTGCTGGCAAAATTAAAATTCGTGCGCCAGAAAAAATCGCCTGAGGACACGTTTATCGTGTTCAACGAAAGCTCAATCCCTTTGTTGGTGACCTCACCGGCGTTAGCCAGCCTGGTGGGGACCACTGCCGGTTGCGGCACAGCAAACTCCAGCAACAAATCAGTAGTAGATTTGCTATACAGATCGATGGAGCCGGAGATTCTGTTGTTCTTCAAACCAAAGTCTATTCCCAGGTTGATCTGGCTGGTTTCCTCCCACTGCAGGTCGGGATTGGCCAACTGCGTCAGAGAAATACCTGTCACGGTTTCGCCGCCGATAACGGCATTAGCATCGGGGTCGGGGCCAAGGAGAACCAGAGACTTGAAGTTTCCGATGTCCTGATTGCCGGTGATGCCCCAACTTAACCTTAATTTCAGGTCGTCGAGACCCGCCAAACCATTGAAAAAATCCTCATCCGAGACACGCCAGCCAATGGAGGCAGAGGGAAACGAACCCCATTTTTTACCCGAGCCAAAGCGGGAAGAACCCTCCCGGCGCAGGGCAGCGCTCAGCAAATATTTGCCATTGCCAAGACTATAGTTTGCGCGCCCAAGGAAAGAGACCAGACGGCTCTCCTCCTGAAAGGACGTGGGCCGATTGCTAAAATTGGAGCCCGCAGAAAGACTGTTAAATGAAAAGGCGTCAGTGACAAACCCTTTTGCGAATGCTTGAAACCCATTGAACTCGAATTCCTGGAAGGTATAACCGGCCCAGGCCTCCAGCGTCTGTGAGTCGCCGATATCCGTACGATAATTCAGAGTTGTCTCCAACGTTGTCGTCCGTTGGACATTTTCACCCTGAGTGGCCGCACCGCCAAAGGCCGCAGCATATGGTATGGCATTAGGTTCAAAAGTTCTGCGGGAGACGGTACTCCGATCCAATCCGCCATTCACCTTTGCACTCAATTGCGAGGTCAACTGGTATTCAGCCGTTGCATTGACCAGCATGCGCTGGGTCTTCTGTTCATCCTGGACCAGTGCACCCAAGGCGACCGGGTTTCGGATACCGGCTGGGTTGCCACCAAACACGAAAAATGACCCATCAGATTCACGCACCGGGTCGGTAGGATTCATTTTCAGGGTGTTGGTGATCAGCCCACCTTCAAAGCCGCCATCCTGCTGAAACGGCACGTTGTCGCGCTTGATAAAGGTTGGGTTGATACGGACTCCCAGGCGCAACTTACCATCCAGCGCCTTGTGGGTGACATTCAAACGGCCGGTGATGCGTTGCCGCTCAGAACCCCTGATTATGCTTTCTTCATCCAGATAATTCATGGAAACCCGATACTGGGTGTTCTCAGTGCCCGAACTAAAAGAAAAGTTATGGCTCTGTGAAAGGGCAGTCCTGGTAATCGCATCCTGCCAGTCCGTGTCAGACGTTCCCAGGTTTGTGGTGGGGGCGCCAACCTGTTGGGCAAAATCCCGGTATTCCTGGGCACTCAAGAGGTCCAAATCCTTGGTCATACTGGCAGTAGTTGTGTAGCCATCGTAATTCACAGAAATGCCTCCTGCGACCCCCTGCTTGGTGGTAATCAAAATCACGCCATTGCCACCCCGGGCGCCATAGATAGCAGCCGCGGAAGCGTCTTTCAGAACATCAATCGAGGCGATATCGTAAGGGTTGAGTGTGCTCAGGATGTTATCCGTGGTGCCACCAATAACATCCTGGTCTCCGGTATCAACACTAGGAGTCGGTGACTCATTGTTAATAGGTATGCCATCGATCACGATCAAGGGCTGATTGCTGGCGGAAATAGATGTGCCACCACGAATACGGATAAGCGGCTCGCCGCCCAGCTCACCGCTGGATGTAGAGATGTTCACGCCCGGTATACGCGCCTGTAGCAGTGTCTGCGGGTCGTTGGTCGCACCTTTGTTGAAAGCGTGCTCGTCTAATGATGCGATGGAGCTGGTAACATTCTTGCGAAGCTGCGTTCCGTAGCCGGTAACGACCACTTCCTCACCCGAGATCGCCTCAGGCGTCATGACCAGGTCGATCACTTCACGACTGCCAACAGTGACTTCCGTGCGCTGATATCCAATATAAGTGAATATCAAAACATCTGAAGCTGAAACATTATCCAAAACATACCGCCCGTCCATATCGGTCGCGGTGCCCCTCTCCGTCCCCTTCACCTGGACGTTTAGCCCAAGCAACGGTGACCTATCATCCCCGGCAATGACACGCCCGCTAATCTGCAGGCCCTGTCCAAACACCTGACCGATGAACAGCAGACTTACCACGAGGCTGATCGAAAAAACTCTAGCTCTCATCATGCTCCTCCTTAATGTTAGTACTAGTAGTGCAATTTGACCGTCGTAGATTGCTATATCGTGGAGTATTGATTCAGGCTCGCAGTTCTACGTGTCCCGCCAGCCTTTTTCTCGCAAAGATACCCTTACTCAGACTAAGGGCTGCAAACAATGGGTTCAACGACGGATGCAGATACTTCTCCCTGAAGCAGGCAAAGACACGCAACCTCTGCACTCCTTAGCAGACATCTCGTAGCAGAAACGAACAAAAAATAAGTATATGTAGAAAAGCAATTGCTTAGTTTATAAGGTAATAGCTCTGGAAGGGCTTCCAGAATAGACTAAGTTTAGGGAAAAGAAACATGCTTGTCAAGGTCTTTTTAAGAAAAATGTAACTTTTGTTTAATTTTTTATGTGCAGCTTATGAGCGTCCACAGGACGCAGGTAAACGTCGGCCGAGCAAGCGCACGGGGTAGTTTGTACAGGTCGGACCTAAAACTGCGGAATGCTCTTGGTGTCGCGTCCGGAATCTACCAGTTCACATCCCCAGAATGGGTAGATGGTCCCCGCTGACCGATGTACTCTCATCGATTCGTAACGCAAGCCATTCACAACATATTGGCCGGACGATCCTGGTAGATGCTATTGCCGCTGAGCCTGAGACTTTGCGGAACGACCGATGACAAACCAGTCTAATCGGAATGAATCTCCGCCCCGGGATAAAATGCCCCCCAGGCAAACCAGTAGGCATTCATAGACGTGGGTCTTTGCAATTCCGTACCCACCAGCGTTCCCGCTACCGCCTCTCCCAGAACATTCCAGGTCGAACCGGTTTCGTTATCCCTAAATGTAAAGGGAAAGTCCGTCGGGCTGCCTGCAAGCTCAAAGGTCAGGACCTGGTCATTGACCGTTCTCAAGAAGGAGATGACAAAGTTGCTTTCGCCAACGTCGACTACCAATACGGTCTCACCAGCGACGACATCGTTTATGAGACGGGCACTTTGAGTCGCTTTGATCGGGTAGACTTTGCTTTGATAGTCGTCAGGTCCGCTACCAAACAGAATGCCGTGTACTCTCTGTTTAAATGGCAGGCGATTGTCCAGGCCCTTCTGTGTGAAGAGCGGGTCAGAATCGAGGCGGTTATAGCCCGGATATGCCGCGCCGAGAGTGCCGTAGGGACGATTGTGTCCCGTGTTGAAAGACATGACTACTGTATTAGGATACAACCTCTGCCAGGTTGCCCACGTGGTTTCAATTGTGGGGAGTGCGCGCAGTTTGGCATTCTTGGAAGACCCCTGGTCCGACTGGAGCCGCAACTGCGGCCAATGGCTGTCCGTCCGCCGGTCAAACATGATGAGGTTGTTGCGGTAAAGCAATCCGGACACTCCGAATTGACCTAGAATCATGCTATCGAACGCAAAGGCCGTTCCGGTGAGCGGGCAATAGCTCAAAACAAAAGAGTCTTCGTTCACGACTTCATGCCAATCCAGAACGGAGTGCGAATAAGCCCTGGGCTGCCCGGCTACTACCAAGCCGACAACCAGGGCATCATCGGGCAGATAACTCGCCTGGTCTATGGAACTCATTCTGGGCGTGAACAAAGATGGAATGCCGTCTCTTGAAACGCCACCCGAGATAAGCTCATTTTCGGGAATATTCCATGCCTGGACGCCATCCAGAGAACCACCCACACCGGCTGGAGAATCCTCTCCTGAACCGCCGCACCCTACCAGAAAAAAACAAGTTACCACCAGGACAGCCCTGGCACCGGCTGCGCCACATATCTTTAATGCATGCATATTCGATTATCTTTGGTTGGTTAGAGATGACTTTCATCGAAGAACACATTTTGCCCAAAACATATTCCGCCAGCATGACGAAACTTTGATTCATCCGACTGGCAGAACAAGGTGGCCTGCAAGCTCCAGGAAACTAGCGCCTCTCCGGCTGAGTGTTCTGGATCCTCGGCGGGGCGCCCTCGGACTAGGAGGTTTGAAGAAGATCGGGTGGTCCCTGGGCTGAAAACGGCGCGGGCAAGGTTATGGTTTCAGGGGAGTCAAGAGCCAGATTGAAAGTCCTGAAAACTGGCGCCCGAGACTATAGATCGGAGATGACAATCGGGTGGTCCCTGGCGCCGAAAGTCGGTCGGATCACAGGCATTGGATCAGTATTTCGGTAGCGACGAATCTATCTCATCGGCCCAGGCCAGGATCCCACCCTTGAGATTCTCGACCTGTTCGAAGCCTGCCTCGCGCAAGAACTTCACTGCTTTAGCGCTCCTGATTCCGGATCTGCACATGACAACGATATCCCATGAACGGTCCAGTTCCGCAATGCGTTGCTCCAGGGAACCGAGCGGAATCAGGAGTGAGTCCGGAAGCCGACAGATGTCAAACTCATGCGGCTCCCGCACATCGATAAGATGAAGCTCTTTGCCTGCTGAGCGTCGATTGTTGAGTTCTATAACCGAAATCTCCCGAACGGGCTCGGGCACGCGACGATCGGCGGCCGTGCCGATGCCGCAAAAGTGGTCATAATCGATAAGTCTCGTCACCGTCGGTTTTTCGCCGCAGATTGGACAATCCGGATCTTTCCGTAGTTTCAGCTCACGGTAGGTCATGGCCAGCGCGTCGTACAGAAGCAGTCGTCCAATCAACGGCTCTCCCTTCCCTATAATCAACTTCACTGCTTCTGTCGCCTGGATCATCCCAATAGTACCGGGCAAAATGCCGAGAACGCCACCCTCGGCGCAGCTCGGCACCAGGCCGGGCGGCGGCGGCTCCGGGTAGAGACAACGATAACACGGCCCTTCTCCTGCGTAGAAGACCGAAGCCTGCCCTTCGAAACGGAAGATACTGCCGTAGACATTTGGCTTCCCCAGCAGAACGCAGACATCATTGACCAGGTAGCGCGTGGGGAAATTATCCGTGCCATCGACGATGATATCATAACTTGCGGCAATCTCCAGGGCGTTTTGTGATGTCAGACGCTCCTGGTAGGTTTCGATTTTCAAAAACGGGTTGATGCCATTGAGCCGGTCGATGGCGGCCTGCAGCTTTGGCCGACCCACGTCCGCAGTCGAATAAAGGACCTGTCGCTGTAAATTGGTAGTATCTACGACATCAGAATCGATCAGGCCGATCCTGCCGACACCTGCGGCAGCCAGGTACATGGACACCGGTGAACCCAGTCCTCCGACGCCGACTAAAAGCACGCTGGCTGCTTTTAGCTTTTTTTGTCCGGAGACGGCAACTTCCGGCATGATCAAATGCCGGCTGTAGCGCTCGATTTCCTGCGGTGACAGCTCAGCGTCGCCCGATTGACTGCCCCCGGCAACGGACGGCACAATACTGACCACATCGCTGTCTTTCACGGGCGTGGCCGATCTCTGCAGATGCCGGATGTCATCATCGTTGACATATACGTTCACAAAATTTCGAATCTTCCCGTCTTCTAAAAAAAGGTGTTTTCTTATTTCAGGAAACTCGCGTGTGAAAGCCAAGAACAAATCACCCACCGTTTCCCCAACAACCTCAATACTCGCCAGATCGTTTGTGTATTGCCTGAGGGCGGTCGGGATCAATATTTTTACTGCCATCGTTACTCCTTGTATTTACAATCGGTTAAGGTTCTAAGTCGATTTAAACCAATCCTGTTGTGTAAGTCAGCCTTCAATCCCAAGTCCGGTCCTCTTGGCTCTCAACTGGCCTTGATGCAACATCCTGTTCCTCCGGCGAATATGGATTGGATTCAATCACCTCTCCCTCAAAACTCATGCGATCATCAGCAAGAACCCAGGAAGTGACATTGCTGGTCTGGCCTTTACGGACGGACACGATAATGTACGAATACCAGGGCCATGCGTGTTTAAGGTCAAAATCAGAGGGACAGGCCGGCGCGTCAGGATGGGAATGGTAAAACCCCAAAATATCCAGCTCGTTTTCCTGTGCATACCGTTCACACTTAAGGTAGGCCTCCGGCGAGATCAAGAATCTGTGATATTTTTCGGTCCGGACCTGCTCGTTTACTGTTGGCATGATCAGCACCACTTCTTTATCCGTACCTGACCGGCGACCCAAAAGGAAGCCGCAGCATTCGTCCGGGTAGCTTTCTTCCGAAAAACTCCCGACTAACCTCTTCTGGTTCTCATCTATCCTTAGAGCCATCCTAATTCTCATTCCAGAATTCTTGATTGAAGTATCTGTTCGCACTATCGGGCAAGATCGTCACGATGCAGCCGGAATCGATTGAGCGGCAAACCTCAAGTGCACCGACCAACGCAGCGCCGCTGGAGAGTCCCACGAGCAGGCCATAACGGCGCGCTAACTTTTTCACCATTTGCTGGGCATCTTCGGTGGCAACGGGCAGGTTCTCATCGGCCAAACCCGGGTCGTAGATGGCCGGTACAATATCGCTTTTCATGTGCTTCAAACCTTCCAAACCATGGAAGGGAGAGTCCGGTTGGATCGAGGTCAGCTTTGTATCGGGATTGAACTTCTTCAGTCTCCTTCCGGTCCCGGTGAAGGTTCCGCCGGTCCCCAGCCCGGCTACGAAGTGCGTCACCGCCCCTTTGGTTTGCCGGATAATCTCTTTGCCCGTCCCGTGATAGTGCGCCATCCAGTTTGCGTCGTTGCTGTACTGATCGGCGTAAAAATAAGCCTCAGGGGTTTGGGCCACGCGTCGTCTGACTTCAATTATTGCACCATCCGAACCCAGCAGAGGGTCGGAATAGAGCAATTCTGCACCATAGATTTGCAGGACCTGCTTGATTCTGGGGTTGACATTTTCGGGCACAACAATCCTGACCTTGTACCCCAGGACCGCGCCGAACATGGCGTACGCAACTCCCGTGTTACCTGAACTTGCGTCTATCAGAATTTTGTCGCGCGTCAAATGGCCGGCCGACTCTGCTTCCTGTATTATTCTCAAAGCGGCCCTGTCCTTAACCGAACCGCCCGGATTATTCCATTCAGCCTTCGCGAGTAACTTGACCTGCTTTCGGCCAGCTATCAGGCCGCTTAAGTCGAGCAAAGGTGTGTTGCCAACCCATTGCGACACAGTTGGGCTAACCACCGCTCTGGTATTCTCGGCGTCGTCACAAAAAGTATGGTCGGAGACAATCATTTCACTCACAACTCTCAAATGGTTACAATTGCTGAAACAGAAAAGCATAAAAAACAAAAAAGCTCATATTCCGGGAGAAATATGAGCTTGAAAGTTTACTAAGAGTTTATCTAGTGGTCAAGCATATCACATTTCTCCGCTGATAGAGCGACAACAACAAGCGCATGCGGTTGCCATGAGAAAAATGTTGTTGAATTTATCCTTGAGCATCTGATCGAGATTCATTTAGCTATTGATAACAGCAAGAGTACTTAGTGAACATACATCATGCGAATTTTATTTCTCAATAACAAGCAGTATTTCGGCTACCTCAGGGCACGCCGCCGGCCCAGGAGTTTCCAGGCGCTCTTGTCACCGGAATCCGATTTTTGCGCTCCCGGCTTGCTTTTCGAGCCTTTCGCATGATGGAAAATCGCAGCGGCAATCGCGGCCACGCGTGCCGCACTGCTATCCGTACCTTCCGGTGTCAGAGCGGTATTCTCCACATTCATGAATTCGTCGTCGATGAAATGCGTATCGAAATCACCGGCCAGAAAGCGTGGGTGCCGCATCACTATTTCGCAAAAAGGAATCGATGTGGCAACACCGTGCACGCGGTACTCGGACAGGGCCCGTCGCATGCGCACAATCGCCTCTTCCCGGTCGCTACCCCAGGTTACCAACTTTGAGATTAAAGGATCGTAGTAAATGGAAATCTCATTCCCGGTGAGGAAGCCGCTATCGTCACGTACGCCCGGACCTGCGGCGGGCGAAAGAAAACTGAGCGTCCCAGTTGACGGTAGAAAGTTGTTTGCGGGATCCTCTGCATAAATCCTGCACTCCACTGCATGCCCGCGAAATTGCACCTCTTCCTGAGTTAGTGCGAGCTTCTCGCCGGACGCAATTCTGATCTGCTGCTTCACCAGGTCAAGTCCGGTGATCATTTCGGTCACGGGGTGCTCCACCTGCAGACGGGTGTTCATTTCAAGAAAATAGAATTGCCGGTTTTTATCAAACATGAACTCGATGGTACCGGCGTTGCGGTAGTCACACGCTTGTGCCGCCCTGACCGCCGTCTCACCCATGGTTTGCCGCAGCTCTGCATCCAAAACCGACGCAGGCGCCTCTTCGATCACCTTCTGGTGCCGGCGCTGAATCGAGCACTCGCGCTCACCGAGATGGATGACGTGGCCGTGGTGATCCGCCAGAATCTGGAACTCGATATGCCGGGGCGATCCAATGTACTTTTCGATATAGACCCGGCCGTCGCCAAAAGCTGACTTCGCCTCCGAGACGGCTGCGCGAAAAGCCGACGCGACCTCGTTGGCGGACTTCACGAGCCGCATGCCCTTACCGCCCCCGCCGGCAGCTGCTTTGAGCATCACCGGATATCCGGTTGCCGCGGCGACACGCTTGGCTTCAGCTTCATCGGCCAGAGCATTTTCTGTTCCCGGAACTACCGGGATGCCGGCGGCCAGCATACACTGCCGCGCTGAAGTCTTGTCCCCCATCAACCGCATGGCCCTCGCATCCGGGCCGATAAAGATGAGCCCCGCCTGCTGCACTTTTTCCGCAAACTCCGGGTTTTCAGCCAAAAAACCGTAGCCGGGATGAATGGCGTCACACCTGAGTTCTTGTGCTGCCGCGAGGATTTTTTCCTGACGGAGGTAGCTGTCACGGGAAGGAGCGGGACCGATTGCCACAGCCTCATCAGCCATGCGCACGTGCAGTGCCGCACGGTCGGCTTCGGAAAAAACGGCAACCGCCGTTATGCCCATCTCGCGACAGGCCCGGATCACACGCACTGCGATCTCACCGCGATTGGCCACCAGGATTTTCTTGATGCTCTGTCGTTTCATCAAGAATCAGAAAGAGAGCAGAGCTTCCTGCTCGTCGTCATACCCTTCCAGAATCTCTTCCAACTTGGCGATAGTGATTAAGGTCCTAACCTTCTGATTGAGATGCACCAGCTTCATACGACCGTTATGGCCCTTGACGTGCCGGTGCCCAAAAAGCAAGGCGCCCAGGCCGGAGCTGTCTATGTAGTCCACACTCTGCAGATCTAGCAGGAGATTCACCACACCTTCGTTCTCAACCAGGCGCAGCAACTCTGCTTTCAGCGCTGAGGAACAGTTGGTGTCGAGACGAGGTTCTTCAATTCGGACGACCCGGACGCCGTCGACTACTTTTTCACTCATTTTCATGCGTGCGTCTACTCTAAGATGAACGTAATCTTGATCGATACCCGATATTCTGAAATCTTGCCAGATTCGATTTTCGCTTTTTGCGAAACAATTTCAGCACCAGTGATATTACGCAAAGTTGCAGTGGCCCTGTTGATACCCTCTTGAAATGCAGCCTGAAAACCCTGTGTCGAAGAAGCAGTAATCTCAGTTACTCTTGCAACAGCCATGTCAAACCTCCACTAGTTTAGTTGATTGAACTCCCCACTCGCAAATAGACTTTGCCAGCTTCAGAGCGGAATATTGCCGTGCTTTTTGGCCGGATTGGAAACCACTTTATTGGCGAGCATTTCCAGGCCGGCGATCAATTTCAGTCGCGTCTCCTGCGGTTCGATAATCTCGTCGACGTAACCGCGATCAGCCGCCGAATAGGGATTCGCAAATCGCTCCCGGTACTCGTTGATCTTCTGGTCGGTGACCTTCTCCTTGTCCTGCGCTTCCTCAATATCTTTCTTGAAGATGATTTCCACCGCGCCCTTGGGGCCCATGACAGCGATTTCCGCCGACGGCCAGGCGAAGTTTAAATCGCCGCGGATATGCTTTGAACTCATCACGTCATAGGCGCCACCATAAGCCTTGCGCGTAATAACCGTAATTTTGGGTACGGTCGCTTCGCAAAAAGCGTAGAGTAACTTTGCCCCGTTGGTGATAATACCGCGCCACTCCTGGTCCGTGCCGGGCAAAAAGCCGGGAACGTCCACAAAGGTGACCAGGGGAATATTAAACGCATCACAAAAGCGTACGAAACGCGCCCCCTTCTTGGACGAATCGATGTCGAGCACGCCCGCCAAGGATGCCGGCTGGTTCGCGACCACACCCACCGCTCTCCCGCCCAACCGCCCAAAACCCACGATGATGTTTTGCGCGTAATCTTTGTGAATCTCGAAAAAGTCGCGCTCATCGACCACGGCGCTTATGACGTCCTTCATGTCGTAAGCTTTGTTAGGGTTGTCAGGAATCACTGTTTTCAAGGACTCATCCATTCGGTCAGATGGATCCTCGCAAGCAACGATTGGCGGCTCTTCCATATTATTTTGTGGAACAAAGCCCACCAGCTTGCGGATGGCTTGCAGGCACTCCAGTTCGTTTTCGGCCGTCAGGTGAGAAACGCCGCTCTTGTTTGCATGCGTGTCTGCGCCGCCAAGCTGATCAAACGTGACCTCCTCATGCGTAACGGTCTTAACCACGTCCGGGCCGGTCACAAACATGAAGCTGGTGTTGCGCACCATAAAAATAAAATCAGTGATGGCCGGCGAATAGACTGCTCCACCTGCACACGGTCCCATAATCGCAGAAATCTGAGGGACCACGCCCGAAGCAAGCGTATTGCGCAGGAAGATGTCTGCGTAGGCGCCCAGACTGACCACCCCTTCCTGAATGCGCGCGCCGCCGGAATCGTTGAGGCCTATGACCGGCGCGCCAACTTCCATCGCTCGATCCATGATCTTGCAGATCTTTTCACCATACGCCTCTGACAACGAGCCGCCCAGAACGGTAAAATCCTGGGAAAACACAAAGACCAGCCGCCCTTCGATACGGCCATGTCCCGTGACAACACCGTCACCGTAGTATTTCTGCTTGTCCAGGCCAAAGTCACTGCTTCGGTGCCGCACCAGCATATCCAGCTCCTGGAAGCTGTTTTCGTCCAGCAGCAAATCGATACGCTCTCTCGCAGTGAGCTTGCCTTTCTTGTGTTGCGCAGCAATACGCTTGTCGCCGCCCCCTTTCAGGGCCAGGGCCTTACGTTCGCGCAATGTGGTTATCTTGTCGGGCACAGAGCTACTCAAACTCAATAAAGTCAACGGTTGACAGGCCTAAGCCAAAGATAGTAAGGAATGAGGAAATAAAATGCAACATGATTGTGGCAGCACACAACTGGATTCCTGGCCAAAATATGAAAATACTATGTGCAGGATATTGAAATAGCAAAAAACCCCGGACATGTCCGGGGTTTTTTGGTGAAGGATACGGTGGAACTATAGGTACACGGCTACTGGGATGGCTTGATCACATCTATGTCATACTTGCGGCTCGACATGAAATTAAACAAGAACGTCTGTTTTGCGGTCAGTGGTTGACGAAACTCGTAACATCTGTGCTCAGGGTTCGACCATGTGGTGTTATATTTGAACAGTTTGGAAAAAGGTCGAATGTAAGCGTGAGCGCTGAGTGAATCTGCGCCTGTTCCCCTGGCTCCGGCCTGATTCCCAGTTGCTGCAAAAAGCTTGAGTGTGGGCAGTTGGCTCGAACGGGCAATGACGGTGTCGGCTTTCCCGGCCTTTAGGTCGCCATCACCTTTGGCCTCCTGGACAGGCAGACAGGCACACGCCACAAAAGCCAGTACGAAGATGCGGAAGAAGAATTGTTTTTGAATGATGCTCATGATATTATCTCCGGCTCTCACCCAGTCTCAACAAGGATGTGGTGCGGATTATTCCGACCGGTCAACAGTCGACTACATTTACCGGTACGTGCACCGCCAGGCCGCCTTCGGAAGTCTCCTTGTATTTGCTGTGCATATCCTGCGCCGTCGCCCACATCGTGCCTATAATTGAATCCAGGGAAACCTTGGCTTCCGCTGGGTCGCTTTCCAGGGCGATATTGGCAGCGGTGATCGCCTTGATCGCTCCCATGGAATTGCGTTCGATGCAAGGGATTTGCACCAGCCCGGCAACAGGGTCGCACGTCAGGCCGAGATGATGTTCCATTGCGATTTCAGCGGCCATCAATGCCTGCCCAACGCTCCCTCCCAGACACTCGGTCAGAGCGCCCGCAGCCATTGCGGACGAAACACCGATTTCCGCCTGACATCCGCCCAACGCTCCAGAAATGGTTGCACCCTTCTTGAAGATGCTACCAAATTCACCCGCAACCAGTAGAAAGCGCCGCACATCTTCCATAGTCGCCCGGCGCTTACAAAAGCAATAGAAATAGAACAGCACTGCCGGCAGCACGCCTGAGGCCCCGTTTGTGGGCGCGGTGACTATCCTGCCGAATGATGCGTTCTCCTCATTGGCAGCGATGGCGATACAACTGACCCACTTCAGAGTCTCATGAAAAACCGGACGCGCCGCCACCAGGGCATCGAGCCAAGTCGCTATGGAATGATATTGCGCGCCATCGAACAATTTCGCGTTCAAACCCGCGGCCCGGCGCCTGACATTCAGCCCGCCCGGAAGGATGCCTTGCGTATGGCAGCCACGATAAACGCATGCAATCATCGCCTGCCAGATCAGATCGAGCTCCTCGTGTATCGCGGCTTCCGATCTCCAGGTTTTCTCATTCTCGAAGACGATTTCTGAAATGGTGCTGTTCTTCTTCTGGCAATGCGCGGCCAGGTCTGCGCCGCTTTGGCAGGGATAGGGCAAGCGCCTGGCATCGCGCGCCGGTTCCTCGTCGGCTTTCAGCACAAAGCCCCCGCCGATGGAAAAATAGGTTTGTTCGATGACCTGTCCGTCTGCAAGTTCGTAACGAAACCGCATGCCATTCGGATGAAAATCCAAAGACTCCCGAAAATTGAAGATTAGATCCTTATCGGCATCAAACGGGAGCGGTTTCTGGCCAGCCAGATTGAGCGCGGCCGTGCTTTTGATGATGCGGACTTTTTCTCCGATTTCGTTGGTATCGATGGTGGTGTGGTCTTCTCCATTCAGCCCCAGGATGACTGCTATGTCGGTGCCGTGCCCTTTTCCGGTCTTGGCCAACGAGCCCAACAATTCGACGCGCACCCGCTGAATAGCCGCGAACCACCCGTCTTGCAGCGCCTCTTGCAAGCTCAATTGCGCGGCTTTCCAGGGCCCCATGGTATGTGAACTCGACGGGCCGATACCAATTTTGATGATATCGAAGACACTAATCTGTTCCATCTGACAGAACGGTTTTCCCCAATAGTCTGACAGGTCAGGTTTTTATCAAGATAATTCGGAAGATTTGCAGCAAGCTGTACTTTTGTTACTCTGCCAAAACAATGGCGACGCGAGAGACTTGCGTAATCGGGAACGGTGTCGTTTCGCGGCCGGACAAGGTTGCAGTCAGTTCAAGGCGGGTTTCCGTCTGGCTCTCCACCAGAATACCTTTGTAGGGGGCGAACCAGAGCGTGCCGCTTATTACGCCATCACCTTGCAGGAGAAAATCACTCCCCGCGACCTTGCCGTCAACATTCAGGGTGCTGGTGCCGTCAAAATTCAAACGAACACAGGAATAACCCAACCTCACTTCTTCCCCCTGCAAACTGAAGGAGACGGTGGACCTGCTCACGGTTAATCCACCATAAACCTGCGTCGAATCGACATCGATCAAGGTGGCGGGTTGGCCAGGCAGCAGCGCTTGCGTGGGAAGGTTTGTAAGAAACTCCAGCGCGCTGGTAAAACCGGGAGCGAATGGCAGAACTTCAAATGCGTCAATCTCCGTGGAGCTCACCTGATCGCCGTTCGGCCGTAAGCATTTCAGCACACGGCGCCCCGTGACACCGGCAGGCTCAGTAAAGACCGTATCTACACGCGCCGAGCTCACCCGCACCGAAAACGACCGGTTGCTGAGTTCTACGCAAAGATTTCCGGTACTGTCTACACCCTGCGCGATGAGCCGCACGGTGGCTTCGGTTTCCGTCTGTTTTGCTCCGCTGCCCGCCTCGTCCGTCGCAGCGGTAACTTGGTAAGAGTAGTTCAGAACGGTTTCCGCGGGCATCTTGTAGCTGAGTCGCCCGGTGGCCGGTTCGCCGGGATGCGTGGCGGCAAGAAAGCAGGCTCCCAGAACAACGGCTGCAAAGCGCAAAAGATAGTGCATGAAAAAAGAGCGCGTGCCCGGGATCACTCGGCCACTGCCTCTTTGGCCGGAGGTGCCTTCTTTTTCGCCTTGGACAGAGCCGCGATGCCGGGTAGATCAATTCCGGCCATGAACTCCAGCGACGCGCCGCCGCCGGTCGAAACATGCGAAATCTGCTCCTTGACCCCGGCCTTTTCGATGGCGGCAATCGAGTCGCCGCCGCCAACCACCGTAAAGGCCCCGCGTTCAGTAGCACGCGCTACGGCCAGGGCGATGTCGGTTGTCCCTTTTGCAAAGTTGTCGTTCTCGAAAATCCCCATCGGGCCATTCCAGAAGACAGAGCTGGCATCATGAATCTTTTCCATGAATGAAGCGACGGTCCTGGGACCGATGTCCACTCCCTGCCAACCTGCCGGAATTTCGACGCTCTCATTGACCCTGAATTGGCTGTGGTCGCCGGCTTTTGCAGCAATATGGTCCAGGGGCAGCACGAAGTCGAACCGTTTGTGCGGGTGTGGATTTTTGGCCACGAGCAGGGCGTTGCCGGCCATAGCCACGCGCTCATCATCAAGTAGCGAGTCACCAACTTTTGCGCCGCTCGCCTTCAGAAAAGTATAGGACATCCCGCCACCGATCAGGATGGAGGAAACCTTGGTTACGAGATTGCGAATGACTTTCAGCTTGTCGGACACTTTGGCTCCGCCGAGAATCACGACGTACGGCTTTTCCGGCTCCTCCAGCAGGCGAGTCAGGTTGCGCACCTCCTCTTGTAGCAGATAGCCGGCAGCACACTCTTTGATATGTTTGGTAACACCGACCGTCGAAGCGTGTGCCCGGTGCACGGCGCCGAAAGCATCGTCCACGTAGACTTCGCCGTGCTCTGCAAGCTGCTGGGCAAATTCGTCATCATTTGCAGTCTCGCCCTTATGAAAACGCGTGTTCTCGAGCAACAAAACATCGCCGTCAGCCAGGTCGGCGACCAACTTTTCGACATTTTCGCCGATACAATCCGGGGCCATTTTTACGCCGCTGCCAAGCAACTCCCCAAGCCGGGCGGCTACCGGTTGCAGGGAAAACTTTTCGTTGACCTCTCCCTTCGGTCGGCCGAGGTGCGACATCAGAATGAGCCTGCCGCCTTCACCGGTCACCTTTTTTATGGTAGGCAGGGCTGCCTGAATTCTGGTGTCATCGGCGACCTTGCCGTCGGCAATCGGCGTATTGAAGTCGACGCGGGTGAGTACTCGTTTTCCTTTAAGCTCTAAATCGTCGAGAACTAGACGGTCCATTTTGCCTCCAAATCAATATCTGACAGTTGTCCCGTTATCCGGGAAGAGAATTCACAAAACCAGGAAAGATCCAGCAAGCTTGAAATTGATAATTTACAGGAGAGAAGTCAAGCAGAAAACAGGTGCAGGCGTGCGACAAACCTATCAGGCGATAACTTTCTGTAAGCGCGAAGTACTATGGTGGCTCATATCGGTCAACTCAAAAACGCACACGCATTGGTCTCCCTGTGGCCTGGGACGGATGCGGACCAGATTGGTGTTGGCATCGATCGTGTCACCGGCAGGCGTATGAATCTCCACTCTGGTGGTGAAGCGCTTGACCGCCTTTGCGACATTTTTCCAATGTCCGAGAAAAGCCACGCCGCCCATACTCAAATTGACGATTTCACCTTCGAGAGGCCGGCCTTTCATGCCGTAGACTTTGATTTTCCAGACACCGCTATTCGACGTGTCAAAACGTGGGTGGCGACGTTTTTCTAATGAGAATTCAGACATAAGTGTCAAGGTTTAGTGAATGTTAGGTAAAATACCCTAATATCCAGCCCCCCTCTTCAAGCGACTGTATTTTAACAATTTGTTAAAAAACAAGCAAGAGGAATCTTGCGAAGATGTCGATGTTTGCCGCGAATTGGGCTATTTTTTTGGACAAGCCGCTTGAAAGTCGGGATCTTTCTCGACCTATGGCCTGATATGGACATCCAGGTGCTTGTGCTTGATCGTGCGTGCTTCCACGAAAAAGATCACTTCCTCGCTGATATTGGTGGAGAGGTCTGCGATGCGTTCCAGGTTTTTTGAAATGAGGGTCAAATCCAAAGCTCGGGAGATATTCTTGTGGTCCTGCATCATATAGGTTATCAATTCTCTCTGCACCTGCTCATCGAGCGCGTCCACAACGTCATCACGTTCGCACACCTGGCGCGCCAGCGCAGCGTCATGCCGGATAAAGCTGTCCAGAGAATTCCGCAACATCTCCTGCGCAATATCCGCCATGTGCGGAATGTCAATGAGCGGCTTCAGGGGCACTGATTCAGCCAGAGAAACCGCCTTCTGGGCGATGTTAACTGCGTGGTCTGCCACCCGCTCCAGGTCGTTGTTGATCTTTACCAGCGCCATGATGAAACGCAAGTCTGCTGCGACCGGCTGCTGCCGTGCCAACAAAGTAAAACAGCCGTTCTCGATCTCAATTTCCAACTCATTGATCGCCTGATCCTGGTCGATGACTTCCCGGGCAAGCTGGGTGTCCCGCTCTTTCAGAGCCCGAATTGCTTTGTCGATCGCAGCCTCAGCCAGGCCGGCCATCTTCAAGAGGCTTTCTTTGACGTGATTTATTTCATTATCCAGGTGCCGTTCCATCCTTATGCTCCAGTCCTACTTGTTATTGTTTACATTTCTCACTTCATGAATTAATTGACAGCTTTTACAGAAGTTAGACAAATCTCCTCTCCCGGGAGAGGACAGATTCAAACTCGTCGAGAGTTTGAATCAGGCGTGGGTGCGTGACCAGCGGCAAGGCAGACGTACCCACCCCGGTTCAAAACGCTGAACGCGATTTGAACCTGCCCCTCCGCGCGCGTCGCGCGTTTGGAGGGGATTACACATGGAAACCAGATGCCTCATACGGAGGAAACCAAGTAAGAAATATTAGTCATTACTTTTTTGACCAAAATCCATGCTTGCTCGCGGGGTAAGCGGTCTACCCGAAACGCCCGGTGATGTAATCCTCAGTCAGCTTCTGTTTCGGGTTAGTGAAGATTAGGTCCGTCTCGTCGAACTCGATCAACTGTCCGAGCCACAGGTAAGCGGTGTAATCCGAAATGCGCGCTGCTTGTTGCATGTTATGAGTTACGATAACGATTGTATAGTCTTTTTTCAACTCCAGAATCAACTCTTCGATCTTGGCGGTAGCGATGGGGTCGAGGGCGGAACACGGTTCGTCCATCAGGACAACTTCAGGTTCCACCGCGATCGTGCGCGCGATACAGAGGCGCTGCTGCTGGCCTCCGGAAAGGCCGAGAGCACTGGTCTCCAGGCGATCCTTGACTTCATCCCAGAGCGCTGCGTCCTTCAGGCTCTTTTCAACGATCTCATCGAGCCGGCTACGGTCTCTAAGTCCCAGTATTCGCGGTCCGTAAGCGATGTTTTCGTAAATGGTCTTTGGAAAAGGGTTCGATTTTTGAAAAACCATCCCGACCCGCTTGCGTAATTCGGTGACATCCAGATCGGGACCGTAGATGTCGGTGCCGTCGGCGACGATACGCCCCTGGTGTCTGGCGCCGTCAATCAGGTCGTTCAACCGGTTGAAGCAGCGCAGCAGGGTGCTCTTGCCGCAGCCCGATGGCCCGATAAAAGCCGTGACTTCCTTGCGGGCTATTTCGAGGTTTATCTCCTTGAGCACCCAGTCGCCGCCATAGCTGAAAAACCAATCTTCGACCTGTACCACGGGATCAGGAATGGTGATGGACTGGCCCTCCGGCTTGGCCCCGGGTTGGTTTTGCGATTGCGAATGGACCGATTCAGCCGCAGGCTTGGGGGCGGCCTTTTGGCCCGGTCTGGCGTCCGGTCCCGTGTAGTCGTGCGTCACACTGTCAGGCATCATTTATTTCCTCATTGCAAGAGTTGCAGCCGTTAGAAGGCTGAGTAAGCAAGTTTTTCGCGCAGGCGATTGCGCACATAAATCGCGAACAGATTCAGGAAAACCACGATTACCAGCAACAACAGGGTTGTCGAATAAACCATGGGGATTGCGGCTTCGACGTTGGGCGATTGAAAGCCGACATCGTAAATGTGAAAGCCCAGGTGCATGAACTTTCGTTCCAGATGCAGGAATGGAAAGGTCCCGTCCAGAGGCAATGCCGGAGCGAGCTTGACCACGCCTGTGATCATGAGCGGTGCAACTTCCCCGGCAGCGCGCGCCACCGCAAGAATGAGTCCGGTAAGAATACCAGGCATGGCGCTGGGCAGAACGACGCGCCAGAGCGTCTCAAACTTCGTGGCCGACAGCGCTAACGAGCCTTCACGGATTTCCCTGGGCACTGCGGCCAGCCCCTCCTCGGTGGCGACAATAACCACCGGCACCGTCAGCAGCGCCAGAGTCAAAGAGGCCCAAAAAATTCCGCCGGTTCCGAATGTCGGCGTCGGCAAAGCTTCAGAAAAAAAGAGCTGGTCCAGCGTACCTCCCAGTCCGTAAATGAAGAAACCCAAACCAAAGACACCGTAGACAATCGAGGGAACGCCTGCAAGATTGTTGACCGCGATCCGGATAGCCCGCACCCAAACCCCTTGCCTGGCGTACTCGCGCAGATAGACCGCGGCCAGTACTCCCAGCGGCACCACGGCGATGCTCATGATGATCACCAGCATGACGGTTCCGAATATTGCCGGAAAAATCCCGCCCTCCGTGTTGGACTCACGCGGTTCCCCCGTCACAAACTCCCACAGTTTGTCCAGATAAATACCACATTTCCCGAACACACTCAGTTCGTTCGGCTTCCAGATGCGAACGATGTCGTAGACCGGAATATCTATGGTATGACCATCCACCGAAACCATACTCAGGACGATCTTGCGCGAACTTCCGTAAAAGTCTGCCAGCGCCTTTTCTTTATCCAGGTACTCCGCCTGCAGATCGGCCATTTGGGCACGTTTGTCTGCAATGAGCTGCCGCGTTTCGGCGGTGGTTGTGTCCGATGCCAGGGTGATTTTGCGCAGTCCCAGTCGCAGCCGCTCCAGGTCATGGTTGATGTCGCCGATGTCACTTTTCTCAATCTCTTTAATCCGTTCCCGCAACTTCCGCATTTCGTCCAGGCTCGCCTCGATTGTCGGCCACCCATCTACCAGATCCGCGGCCACGGTCTCGCCATCTTTTTTTAGCCCGACAAAGTAGCCATAGAAGTTACCCCACTCCTGTCGCTCAATGGCAATCGCCGGCGGCGGTGACAAACGTTGCTGGATGTCGGACTCGTCAATCCAGCGAAAATCCAATGAATAGAGATCCCGGTTTGCCACCTTTAGGCGCAATCGATATTGTGAGGCGTTGTCGGCTCCCGGTTCTGCATCTGGTATTTCCTCACGATCCCAAATCTCTCCCATAACCTTGCTGCCATCCTGCAGGTGCAGCTCTGCCAGAGTTGAGGGCCAGAACTGGCTGAGACCTTTGAACAGGATCAGCAGTACCAGGCCGACTATCATGAGTACACTTGCGGCCAGCGCAGCGCCGGTCAGCCAAACGAACGGATTGCCACTCTTCCAAAACTGAGTCATCTACAACCTCTGATATTTCTCGCGAAGCCTCTGCCGGACGACTTCCGCGACCGTATTGACCGCAAATGTTATCATGAACAGCAACATCGCCGCCAGAAACAGTACCCGGTACAGCGTGCCGCCGACCGGCGCTTCCGGGATCTCGACTGCGATGTTCGCCGACAGCGTTCTGAAACCGTTAAAGATGTTCCAGTCCATGATCGGCGTGTTACCGGTTGCCATCAAAACAATCATTGTCTCGCCCACTGCGCGGCCCAGGCCGATCATGACCGCGGTAAAAATACCGGCAGCGGCTGTCGGCAACACGACTCTGATTGCTGTTTGCCAGGGCGTCGCCCCCAAAGCCAACGAGCCGGAAATCAACGTGCGCGGCACATTGGACAGGGCGTCTTCGGAAATTGTGTAAATGATGGGAATCACGGCAAACCCCATGGCCATACCGACCACCAATGCGTTGCGCTGGTCGTAGCCGACGTTCAATGTTTGGTAAACCCAGTCCTTGAAACTCCCGCCAAAAAATGCGTTCTCAATGGCTCCGTTCAAATACAGGCAAAACCAGGCTGCCAGCAACAGGATAGGAACCAGCAGCATGCTCTCGATCCCCGGCCGGAAACGATTCCGGATGCGAAGTGGAACGCCGTCCCAGGCACGGGCTGCCAGGATGACGATGACAGGGATGAGAATCGACATCAACAAAACGGCCGGCACAACGGCTTCAATGCGAGGGGCCAGCCAAAGACCGCCGAGGAAACCCAGTACCACGCTGGGCAAAGCGGCCATGATTTCAACAGTTGGTTTGATCTTGCTCCGTAGCGCCGGATGCATGAATTGCGACGTGTACAAAGCCGCCAGCACCGCGATCGGGATAGAGAGAATCAAGGTGTAAAACGTGCCCTTCAGGCTGCCAAAAATCAAGGGAACAAGGCTCAGCTTGGGCTCAAACTCATCCGTGCCGCCGGTAGACTGCCAGACGTGTTCCGGTTCTTCGTACCCCTCATACCAGACTTTTCCGAAAAAAGCCTTCAGCCCGGCCTCCGGATGCGGATTGTCGACAAGCCAATGAGCGATTTCACCGGCGCTGTCGAGAATCAAGGCACCGTTGGCCTTGGGCGCATAGCTGATCAACTCTATTGCAGATCCGGTTTTTCGGCTGAACGAAGCCAGGTGCCGCTCCGATGTTGTGTGCTCCAGGTGCAACCCGCCGTTGGCGTCTCCCGAAATGAAGCCTTTGCCGCGCGCAGAGGCTGCGACCGCGGTAACGCCACTTGGATGAGGTGTCATCTCGTGGATTCGTGTCAAGCGCCAGCCAGCGGGCGAGGTCTTGTCTCGCACCAAAAACCATGCGCTCACCGCCCCGGTGGATTCGCCGGCCACGAGCGTTCGGCCACCGATCAGAAAGTTAAGTGTATTTATTGCTCCCGGCGAATTACGCACTCTGACTGCGCTCACAAAATCTGGCGCTGCGTCGGGCGTCAGGGTCCAGTGATAGATCTTGCCATCGTCCGACCCCATATAAAAGTTGCGGACCGTCGCATCTAAAGCGATAGACGCAGGTGTGCCCGACCATATTTTTTCCAGCTCAATTTGCGAGGAAGTGGTTTCGGCATCTCCGAAGAGACTCTCTTCGGTTTGCTGCAGATAGAGCAGCACGCGAGCATCATCGGTGATTGCGGAGAGGGCCAGTGTTTCGGATACATCACCTGCGGCCGCAAGCGACGTTAGTGCGCTCCTGTTCTCATCCAACGTAATATCGGCTACCTGTTTTGCCCGGGGAGCGTAGCTTCTTTTGCCCTGCTTGAAACGAACCCCGAAATCAATCTCGACCAGGATGGCCCGGCCGTCGGAAGTGCCAAGGGTCAGACGTTTGCCTTTCAAAGACTGGATGGCTGAAGTTACCCTGGCCTCTCCCAGAGAAAACAGTTCGTGCGCGACCTCTGCTCCGTCTTTGACTGCAAAAAATGAAAGGCGGCCGGTCCTGGACAGGATGTAGCCAATTTCCTGGTGTTCGTTCAGGCCCAGAAGGGCAACATCAGCGGCGTCGCCCTGTCCGGCAAGAATGTCCTGCGCCTTGAAGCTGGTGCTCAGGCTGACTTCAGCATTGCTGAACAGAGGAAAAATCTCTGTGAAAATGAAGAGTAAAATAGCCAGAATGCTCGCAATTATCGAGAACCCGCCAACTCCAACGACTTTGGTTGCGAGGTTGTCCAGCAAGGTTCTGCGCTTACGGCGGGCGCGGGAATCGGATTGTGGAATGAGTTTTCTTGTTTCAGGTTGTCGTGTTTCGGGCTCTGCGACTGGCATGTTGTTTATTCATTAAGTCATGTAGCAAGAGCACTCCGGGCAGCAGCGCGCTTCACATTCAGCGCCGCGCTGTCCTGTGTAAGCCCGGAGCCTTAGTAGGTACCTGCTTCGAGTTTGTTTAATTCTTTCTGAACGACCTCGTAGGGCAACGGCAGATAACCGTCTTTGACGACCACATGCTGACCCTCTTGGCTGAAAATAAACTTAAGAAACTCGCGGACCAGGGGTTGCAGTGGCTGATCCGGCTCCTTGTTTACGTACAGGTAGAGGAAACGAGCAAGCGGGTATTGGCCTGTCATGACGTTAGCCATGTCCACTGAGTAGGCGCTGCCATCGGCTTTTTTCGAAAGCGGTACAGCGCGGACGCCGGAGGTGATGTATCCGATGCCGCTGTATCCAATGCCGGCGTTGTCCTTGGTCACGCCCTGCACGACGGAAGCGGAACCGGGCTGCTCTTTGACGGTATCCTTGTAGTCACCTTTGAACAAAGCGTGCTTTTTGAAGTACCCGTAAGTGCCTGAAGCGGAGTTTCTGCCGTACAGGCTGATTCGACGCCCTGTCCAGACACCCTTGACGCCCAGGTCCCCCCAGGTTGCGATGTCGTCGTTCAGGCCACCCGCACGCGTCTTCGAAAAAATGGCGTCAACTTGTTGCAGTGACAGGGACTCGATCGGGTTGTCCTTGTGGACATAGACGGCCAGGGCATCCAGTGCCGTGCCCATCGCAGTCGGCTTGTAGCCAAAGGCCTTCTCGAATTCATCAATCTCCTTGTCCTTCATTTTCCTGGACATCGGACCAAACTGCGACGTACCTGCGATCAGAGCCGGCGGCGCAGTACTGGACCCCTTACCTTCAACCTGCAGACGAACGTTGGGGTAATATTTGGCGAAGCCCTCACCCCAAAGCGTCATGAGATTGTTCATCGTATCCGACCCGATGCTGTTGAGGCTGCCTGAGACCCCGCTTACTTTTTTATAGACTGTTATTTTCTGGTCAACCTTGACTTTGTCACCGGCAAACAGGTCACCGGCAGGCAGGACCGAAAAGACCATAGCCGCCAGCGCGAACGCAAATCCCGTTTTCTTTACAAACGTGTTTTTCAACATGACTCCTCCATCAGAAGTTTAGACTGAACTCTTTGTTGAAATAAAGTACGCTGGCAAGGTTACGTTAGAGTTACGGTCATGTAGCCTTTTGGCAAATTTATCCAAACCCGGTTCTTACTTCCAGACATAATAGAAGGTGAAACGTGGAATGACATCCGTACCAGGACTGGATGCAGCGCCAGCAGGTGTGTCGTAAGTCACAACCTCAACATTAGGCATCAAATGGACTTGCTTGTGCGGTGTGTAATCCAGGCCAAACAGAAGGAACGTGAACTTGGTCGTGCCGTCAACCGGCAGAAAAGAAATCTTCGGACCATCCGACATCGGGTCAAATGCGCGATCGACGCGGGCGAACCCCTGAAGCTGGTCTCCCAACCTGGCGGCTCCAAAGAACGAAGCAATGCGGATGTCATCGTCCCCGGTGGCGCTGTCTCTGGTTTGCTGCAAAACCTGACCACCCACCCGGAACATCTTGGTTTTGTATCCCAGAAAGCCTTGCAGAGTGTGGCGGTTGGTCTCGCCCGGACGCTCCTCAAAGTCTCCATAGGCCTCGAAGGACAAGTTGTCGGTCAGATGGTAGCCGGCGGCCAATGCCAGCTTCTTACCACTGTTGGTTTCCGTACCGGTGCTGCTGCCGTTACCGACCTGGGCGTGATAGAAGGCCCGGTTCTCTCTGCCGAACTTACCTTTGGCGGCGACGCCAAAATCTCGCGAGCTGCCGATCTTGAACAAGTCGGCGGTCGTTTTCTCAACAGAACGATAGCCCCAGAATTTTTCGACGTAGCCCCAGGTTGGTGTTCCGGACAAGCCCAGCAAAACAGCGTGGCCTGAGCGCTTCCACTGAACATAAGCGTCCTTGGCAAACGGCTCCAGTTTGGTCTTGCTGGTGAAGTCGCCGGCGCTGTTCATTTCTAATCGAAAACGAACCGACCATTCGTCGCTCAGCTTGTTGTCATAGGTAAAATAGATTCTGCGAAACCAGAACCCATTTTTGTCTTCAAGTTCGGAGTCATGGTTTTTGGCCACATAGTAGTAGTCGCCAAACATGTACCCCTTCAGTTTTCCTTCCCCTGCAAACGCCCCCGTAACCGTCAGAAGGAGTGTGCTGAAGATCAAGAAAAACCTTTTGCTGTGTTGCATGCGTAACCTCCAAGTTGGTGGACTTCAACATCTTGGCGGTCAAAGATAGCCCGCGACCGCGCTTTCTTGAGATTTCTTAAACTAATAATACCGCAGGTGTGTTACGGTTGTGTGACGGTGAGAAGAAATTATTGAAACTTCTGCGCAAATATCCCGCGTTAGACTCTGTTTTTGCTGGATCTTCCTGGAGTGAGGGAAAAACGAAGAGAGGTCGAGACTTACTCTTTGTAGGCGGCGATAGCCTGATTCAGGATGTTTGTGGCGCTTGCAACATTGGCAAAACCGAGAGACTGCATCTTTCCCGGACCCTTGTAATTCGCAAACCAGGTTTCGACAATCAGCAGGCTGCCACCGAACTCAGTGCGCAATTGGTCCAGATCATCTATTTTGGAAAAAGGGGAATCGGTGCTGACCGCAAGTAATTTATCATCTTGCTCGCCGCGATCCAACAGCTTGAGCACACCGACAAGCTTCGCGGACACGATTGACCCGCGTGGGACCGACGCCCCCAGAACAAGAACGTCAAGCGGGTCGCCGTCACCACCAAGTTCTTTGGGAAGCAGTGTTTGCGGCACCATGCCGTAATTACCCGGATACGGCAGATAGTTGACAACCCTTGGCCGGCCGTTCACCAGTTCCCATTTCATCGTACCATCCGGCTTGCTGACCTCCCATTTTGCGGTGGTGCCTGCCGGGATCTCAACCACGACATTGATCGTGCCGTCGGCGTTTGTAGGCGCGTAGCCGTCCAGGAAGCTTCTATCCCCTTTAAGGATGAGCTGCTCTTGCCCGCTGCCGGCGTCACTAGCGCCAGGACCGGAACCATTGCCTCCCGAGCAGGCAGCCAAAATCAGGACAGATAAGTAGGGTAGAATCCGTTTTGTGTTATTCATTTTCTCAAGTGGTTAGAGTTTCGGTTCGAGGCACTGCAGTTATTTACGTTCCGCTTATTAAGCGGTGCCGGGTGACCGGGTCTTGAATGAATCTACGTGCAAAGTCATCTTCGTGCTGATGCGCACCCGCTGTCTATTGCCGACATGAAAACATGGTGCCCAGGACGACGTGTAGAGATCCACCCGCACGATCAACCGCTGCCACATATAGATCTGCCCGGGATGAAGAAAGAATGGTCCTGAACTATGCAAACCGGAATTACGTTGGACTAAAGATCAGATATTCCTGGACTCGCTGACTATTTATGCCCGGACTTTTTATGGCGGTCGTACAGAACACGAATGATTCCATCGACCAATCCCAACCGGGGCACATAAAGTTTGTTAATCCCTGCCCAGTCCATGATAGCCAGAAAAATGCTGCCGGCAGGGACGATCACATCCGCGCGATCCGGCTTGAGGTCCAATACTCTTATTCGATCTTCAAGGGAGTAGTCAGCAAGACCCGCGCAAATATCTTTTAGCTTATTATATGAAAGCGGCTTACCGGCTTTTATACGCGACAGGTTGAAAATTTTGCTAATGCTCCCGCCTGAACCGGCGGCTACCAGACCTTTCCTGTTGGCCGTATTATCTACTATCCACTTACGCAAAGATTGCCACTCGCTTTTCGCATCGGTCCCATTTAACAAGCGTAAACTGCCAAGATTGAACGCCTTCGCCTTGACGATTTTGCGATCTAGTATTAGAGCTACTTCTGTACTCCCGCCCCCCACATCGATGAGCAGGCATTGCTTTTTCTTCCCGGATTTCGCTCTGGACCCACTCAAGTGGAGAATTTCAGCCTCCCGCCTGCCATCGATTACTTCTACATCAAACCCGGTTCGTTGCTTTAAGATTTCTACGACCTCTTCTGAGTTTTCCGCTTCCCGCATAGCTGCAGTCGCGTAGGCAGCACAACGAATCGGATCGTAGGCATTGATCAGATGCTTGAAGGCAGTGATACCGTCAACCAGGTTTTCGATTTTTTTCTCAGATATCCTCTGCGTCTCAAAAACGTCCGTACCCAGTCTCACGGGCACGCGCAGAAAGGCATTCTTTTTCAAATAGATTTCCTCGCCATCATCTTCAACCTGGCACAGCAGAAGACGGATCGCGTTGGAACCTATGTCGATTGCCGCAAACTTCATGTCTTATTCCTCGTTCGAATCTACTCGTGCTAATCGTCAATATGAATATCGACATATTTAACGATCACCTAATAACAATAGTTTAATTCAGGTTTAGATTATTTGTCGCCGACTCGTGGGCGATCGTTGGACATGAGGAATGTCGACAACCAATGTAGCGATTGTCTGCAGGGGGGATTAAAATGGCGTGACGTTTAGATCGGGCGCAACATCAAGGAAATTAGTCTGTAGGCTTATCCCGTGATGGTTGGATGAACCACAACTCAGTCTTCTTCATTCATCACTTCCGACTGCAGCTTGATAGCGTGGCTGTGCAGCAGTTGGTAAATCGTTTCGACCAGATGGCGATCGAGGCCGATCTCACCGGCTTTCTCCAAACGGTCTTGCAAAACTTCGTCCCAACGTTTCACCTGCAGGATGGTGAGGTTGTTGCGTTTTTTGTACCGGCCGATGTCTCTTACCACATCCATCCGCCGTGCCAGTGTTTCCAGAAGCTCATAGTCGATTGCGTTGCTGCGCTGCCGCAAGCGGCCAAGTTCATCATCCGCGGAATATCCCCTGCCATTTTCCTTGCGGATTTTCAGGCCGGCCAAAAGCTGCTCCAGATCCGACGGTACGATCTGCTGCTTGGCGTCACTCATGGCCCGGGCCGGGTCCGGGTGCACCTCGATCATCAATCCGCTCATGGCCAGATCCATGGCTTTCTGTGCCAGCTCCCGTACCAGCCCGCCGTCGCCGGCAATGTGGCTCGGATCGCAAATGACCGGAATTTCAGGTAAAAGGCGTTTCAATTCGACCGCCACCTGCCACTTCGGTGCGTTGCGGTAGGCGCTCTTCTGTTCGCTGGTAAAGCCACGGTGAATCGCGCCCAGCCGTCGAATACCGGCTTTGCTGATGCGTTCCAGCGCGCCAATCCATAACTGCAAATCAGGGTTGACCGGATTCTTGACCCAAACCGGAATATCTACTCCCTTCAACGCATCGGCCACATCCTGCACTGAAAATGGATTGACCGTTGTGCGTGCCCCGACCCACAAAACATCCATCCCGTGCTCCAGGGCCAACTCGACGTGCGCGGCGTTTGCCACCTCAACGGCCACTGCCAGTCGCGTCTCCTGCTGCACTTGCTGCAACCATTTCAGCGCCGGCGCACCTACCCCTTCAAATGTGTTTGGCCGTGTCCTGGGCTTCCAGACTCCCGCCCGGAATACCTGCACATCGGTCATTTGGTCGAGGGCCCGGGCAGTAGCAAGCACCTGTTCTTGCGACTCGGCGCTGCAAGGCCCGGCAATCACGTACGGCCTATTGCCGCTCTTCTTTAAATCGGTTTGCGGGAAGATGTCAATGCTCAGGGTTTCCATGATCAATCCTTCAAGTGGGTACGAATACGTTCTATCGCGATTTCTATTTGTTCAACTGAAAGGCAGAGCGATGCGCGAATGTAGCGCTCGCCGTTGCGGCCAAAGATAATTCCCGGCGTCAAAAAGACCCGCGCGCCATACAGAAGTTCATCGAGAAACTTCTCGATATCCGCGACGCTTTCAGGAGTGCGGCCCCAGACAAACAGGCCCGGAGTGTCGCGGGTGTAGGTGCAACCGAGCAAATCCATCAACTCGCAGACTTTCTTGCGGCGTTCGGCGTAGATCCGGTTCTGCTCATCGTGCCACGACCAAGCATTTCTCAGCGCTGCGATCGCAGCCTTCTGCACCGGTAAAAACATGCCGGAGTCCATGTTGCTCTTTATCGCCAGAATCGATTTGATGTGGTCTTCCTGGCCCAAGGCCATGCCCACCCGCCAACCGGCCATGTGGTGTGATTTGCTCAACGAGTTGAACTCCACGGCGCATTCGAAAGCCCGCTCTACTTGCAGGATACTGAAAGGAGGTTCCTGATTCAGGACCAGGCTGTACGGATTGTCGTAGCAGATGAGAATCTCGTGTTCCAGGGCAAAATCCACGACCTGGCGTAACGCCGTGAGCGTCGTCATGGCGCCGGTCGGCATGTGCGGATAATTGACCCAGATAAGTTTGACCTGCGACAAGTCACGCTCTGCGAGAGCAGCGAAGTCAGGCAGCCAGTTGTTCTCCTCGGTCAGGTCGTACGGAATCGCCTCTGCCCCCACCAGCCTGGTGACCGACGCGTAACTGGGATAGCCGGGATCGGGTACCAGCACCGCATCTCCGGGATTCAGGAAGGCAAGCGAAGCGTGGAAGATCCCCTCTTTGGAGCCCATGAGCGGCAAAACCTGGGTCGCCGGATCGAGATCTACTCCATAGGTTTGCTTATGCCACTTTGCCATGGCCTGCCGTAAAGCGGGTGTGCCGTGGTACGGCTGGTAGCCGTGATGATTCGGAGTGGGTGCGGCCTGCACCAGGGCCGTGATGGCTTCCGGGGACGGCGGCAGGTCAGGACTGCCGATGCCAAAATTGATGATCTCGGGACCCGACTGACCCAGTTCAGCAACTTCTCTTAGTTTTCTGGAAAAAAAATACTCCCCGACGCGGTTGAGACGTTCAGCTACTGGCACGATCATACGGTTTCACTCCGGATTGGTATTCGCCCAAAATGTGGAAATGACTGGTGATTTTCTTGACCCTCGTCAAAGCCCGCTCAAAGTCCGCGCGGGCGAAAGACTCGACATCGACATGAAAGGCGTACTCATCGGGCCGGCCCGGAATCGGCACGGACTGAATCAGTCCGAGGCTGACGCCGTTGTCCCGAAAAATATCGAGCACATTGGCCAGCGCGCCCACCTCATGCCGGACGTGAAAGCTCAACGAAGCCTTGTTGGCGGTCTGCGTTTGCTCGTCTTGCCCGTTCCTGGAAATAACCCAGAAGCGCGTGTAGTTGTCGGCAATGTTCTGAATTCCGGCTGCCAGGATCTCGAGTTCATAAACCTCGGCGGCAAGATTACCGGCAATCGCCGCAGCGCCGCTGATTGCGCTTTCTCTAATCTCGCGTGCACTGTCCGCGGTGTCGTGCGTTTCCACGCTGCGCAGGTGGGGATGATTCTCCATAAAGCCGCTGCACTGCTGCAGGGCGATGGGGTGCGAACGCACGGTCCGGATTTCGCTGAGTGACTGGCCGGGCAATGCCATCAGGTCCTGCTGAATGTGCAGGTAAACTTCGCCTACGACTCGCGCCTCGAACTCTTCCAGCAGGCTGTAGTTGGGCAGCAGGCTGCCGGCCAGGGTGTTCTCAATGGCCATCACCACGTAGTCCACAGCGCCGGCGCGCAAGCCGGTGAACTGCTCGCGGAAAGTGCGGCAGGCGATCAGCTCCGGCTCCTGTTCGCAAAAATACCGGCGCACGGCCATATCGTGAAAAGAGGCCCGGCCACCTTGAATCGCGATTCGCATAAAACTCGTACCCGCTGGTTATTTGAAAGTCGTTGCCACTTACACCCATAAAAAAAGCCCCGATTTTCGTCGGGGCTTGGGTCGGCTTCTACTCTATTTGTGTAGTCTAGCTCACAACCTTCGCGCCCCGGATCGGGGACCGAAAAAAAAGAAGGAAAAATAAAAGGAAGATTGTGGCTTAATTATCTGCATAGGCTTTTGTATTTCAGTAATGATACAAATCAAGTTGGAGAATGTCAACTGGAATTATTCACCGTAAAGCATTCTCACTTCGCACGCAAGGTCATTCTGAGCGCGAAGTCGAGATTCGTTGGGTCAGGAAACCCATGCAGCGCGAAGAATCTACACATGGCCCGGGGGGATTCTTCGCACACGTATGCTCACGGGTAAAACGCAGCCTCCCGGACGGCGTGCTCAGAATAACGTGGAAGCTTGAGAGCTACCGGCCCGATGCAAAAAGGATTTCTCCTGAATGACGGTGGCTGCTAGATTCTTGCCTGGTAGCCAGATTCATGAATTATCCACGCAGCTTATTTTGCGACTGAGGTCCGGCAAGCTAACGGCGAAATCAAAGAAACCGGTTGCCTCCTGCGCACAATTTCAGTAAATTGGATGAGGTGATTTGCTAATCAAGCGTGAGGTCCGATGACGGGCATACCCCAAAGCTACTCCTTTTTCAAATCACAATCTCCAGGAAATCCGTGTTCGGACGCCGCATTGAATATGTTTCTCACCTTCATGCCAAGTCACATAGTAGGGGTTTCTTCAAGGCCTACTTTGTTTATGAAGGACTGTTATTATGTTATTGATCCGTATTTTCTTGGGTGGCAAGATCTGTCTCCTATGACAGGCTGGGTAAGTCACCTCACAATATGTTAGGTGTTTAAGAAGTAAGGATTATCCTATGCAACCGGATATATCAATTCACGGCGATGTCCTCGAAAAAGCATATCACGATGTGCTGCTGGGGAAGCTACCGGCATACATAGAAATCTGGAATCGCTACCTGGGAAACGATGGGACAGCAAATCTGATCGAGATCCCGAACTTAGATGAACAAGAAAAAAAGGATAGAGAGATCTTCGCCCAGTATCATTACTCCTCCTTCGAGAGTCTCGTATGTATGAGAGTCATTGCAGATGACATCGACAAGATTGACCTGACTGTGATTGAAGGTTACATTAATGCCAATAATGAATTCTTGGCATTTCAGGCTCCTGCGGGCAGGATACACGATTGCGTCAAAAGAATGGGCAACTTATTTGGATGCCAAGACCTTGAGAGAGAACTCTATGACTACTACCAACAGCGGAACGAAATCCTTCACGGTTGCAAGATTCCTTTCATAGTTATCGAAGGGCTTTTGGCAATTCCTTCAATCATGGCAGAAAAGCAAGACTCAAACAAATGGCATTCCAATAAACTTTGGAGTGAAGTCGAGTCAAAGGACTTCGCCTTCTTATCGGAATACCTTTCAGAGACTTTTGACCAAATTGGACAGTTGTTGAATAAGACATTGTATAGGCTACTACCTAAGGCAATCGGTCTAGTTAAAAGCAAAAACTTCCAGCTCCAAATACCCGAAAGGGACAGAGAGCAAGGGCAAGTCGTTTCTGGCACGAACATGACGGACAATCATTTCTCGATTTCCTATAACGCAAGTGCATCTATTTCACTTGGTGACATCAAATGAGGGGAAAATAAGAGAGCTCGCGGGGGATTTGCCAGCTCGCCGTCACACCTTCTGAGTAATCCCTCGCGACGGGTAGCCCGACCAAAAACGTTGTGTGGCACGCGGCTTTAGCCCGTGCTCTAGCGTCAAGGCCTGAATTGCTCATAAAGGATTGTTATTATGTTATTAATCCGTATTTCCCTAGGTGACAAAATCGGTCTCCTCTAACAGGCTATGTAAGTCACCTAGCAATGTGTTAGCTAAATGAAGAGCAGGAGGTCTTGAGTGAGCCTGGCAGAGACTTTCGCAATGGAGTTATGCACTGCTTGGCATCGGAAAGCAGCCAGCACACCGTTTTCAGAGGTGCCGCTCTTTCGTGCCTTGATGGATTCCTTCTTGTCTCTATCGAGAAGATTCAAGATCGAGGAATTTCATGGTACGAAATATCAAGTTGGTTTTGCAGGAAGGGGTTCTTGGGGAAGACCTCTCAGTAGATGCGAACTATCTGATTTATTAATCGTGACGTATCGCACGCAGCCTGGTTTTCATGCTAGAATGACTTTTCTCCAAGCCAAGCGGTCAACTGGCTTATACAATATGTGCAGAGAATATCCATTACACATGCGACAGGTGGCCCGGACAAAGACAGTGTGTGGCACGTGACTTAGCCCGTGGCCGCTCAGAATAACGTGGAAGCTTGAGAGCTACCGGACCGGTGCAAAAAGGATTCCCCCTGAATGACGGTGGCTGTTAGATTCTTGCCTGGTAGCCCGATTCATGAATTACTTCTTTAACCGCCGGAAGGCGCGCGCCCCATAACCGCCTTCGCCACCGGGCACTTTGCGAGGTTGGGATAAAGGGAGAAAATCACAACATGCCAGAGCCGAATTACGACAACTATTCATTGGAGGAACTGCAAGAAGCACTGGCCACGATTGATGACTACGCTTTCCCGGAACGTAGCGACAAGATTCGCGCAAAGATAAAGGGCTTGCAAAGAAACAAGACTTTACCTGTTAAAGAGAACAGAGCTGAGGCGCACTCAGAATTACCAGGAAAAGAAATAGACCTGGAGAAATATCTTAGATTCTACACTTCAGCTGCGCCATTCTTGTACTTGATTTCTCTACTTTTTGGTTTGGCCACTTTCATCAATTGCCTTATTCCGTTTGGAGGTTTTGGCTACTACATCACCCTTCAACTTCCAGGCATCGAGAACTTGAGTTCACAGGCTCTTAAAGTACTCTTCTACTCTCTGATAATACCTATCAATTCACTTTTTATAATCAGTGCAATCGGGTCGTTTATTGATAGAAGAATATCTAAACTTACTCTGGCGATCTGCTGGGGCTTATTCTCGTTTGGATTTCAATTATGGCAGTTTAAGTGGTGGCCTACGGCTCAATTTGATATTCCGCTTTCTTTTGGGTTTGATTTGTTTGGCTTGGCTACGGGATTTAAGATAAACCTGGTCTCAGCATTTTTCTTTGGCTGGGCGGCCGCGCTATCGCCTGAAATGAGAAGGGAAATTGAGATGAGCAATATGACACAAGATTGAATTGTGCTTTCCCGGATTTCTCCTCACCCGCTTGGGAGCGACCGGGGGGTGGCCCGGACAAAAATGTTGCGTGTCTCGGGGCTTTTGAGGCAAGTGACACGCATTAGGTAAACATCCCGCACCCAAGGGTAGGTCCACCTATCACGCAGAATAAACCGCTAACCCATCCTCTGCCTCGTTAACTCCCCGCATGGGCCGCTTTCCGAACACGTTGAATTTCACGATGAAACTGCCGGACGCGCTCTCCGTAGGTTTTACAGGCATGCAATATGTCGTACAGTTCACTATTCTAAAAATCAGCGACAGTGGCCCGGACAAAGACGTGTGTGGCACGCGGCACACATCAAGCAAATATCCTACTTCAAAGGTAGATTCAACTGGAGTTGGAACATTGGGCGTGGGGAAAGGCGCTAACCGATCACTTGGCTCGCCAGTGAGCTTGCGTCACACTGATAGAATGAAGGCACCCTGATGGAAACACCAGAGAAGAAAAGCCAGAAACGAGTGTCGACCCTAACCGGGGCGGCGCTCTTTCTTGCGTTGGTGGTTTATTTCAACATTCGTTCCCCAGCGCCGGCCACGACCGTTGATTTGGTTGTCATGGGCGTGGGGCGCTGTTTTTTATTTTTGCACTGGTAAGGCGAATTCGAGAGCAGACCTAGGCCGCCAACCGGTGCCTTAAAAGTACATCCGGAAACCTAACCTGGGTAAATATTGAATCAACGTATTGAACATTAATATAGCAATCACTATCATTCAGGCGAAATCTATTTTGAAGGATCCAGCCGCGTTCGAGGCGTGCGGATTTGATAGAACAACAATTCATGAATAACGCAGACTAATTCAAATGGCTGAGAAAAAATTGTCGATCTTTGAGCAGTATTTGACCGCCTGGGTGTTGCTTTGCATTGCCGGCGGTATCCTTTTGGGAAAAGTAGCTCCTGATATTGCCACAACTCTAAATGATTTTTCAATTTACCAGGTGTCTATCCCCATTGCCGTTTGTCTGTTTTTTATGATGTACCCGATTATGGTAAAGATCGATTTCACGCAAGTGGTAAAATCAGCAAAAACACCGAAATCAGTTTTTCTCACTCTCTTCATAAATTGGGCTATCAAGCCATTCACGATGTTTGCAATCGCTTATTTCTTCTTGGGCTACTTGTTCAGAGACTTCTTGCCCGGCACGGAAATCCTTGCCAATGGTGAAGAAGTGGAGCTATGGCGCAGTTATATCGCGGGCACTATCTTGTTGGGAATTGCACCGTGCACGGCAATGGTCCTGATGTGGGGGTATCTGTCAAAAGGCAACGATGGTTTGACTTTGGTGATGGTTGCAATCAACTCTTTAATGATGCTTGTCCTCTACGGTCCATTGGGAGGATTATTGCTGAATGTAAATTCCATGCCCGTGCCCTGGCAGACGATGTTGCTTTCAGTCGCAATTTATGTGGCAGTGCCTCTGATTGCAGGCTATTGGTCGAGGAAGTGGATAATCCAATACAAAGGCATAGAATGGTTCAATGAACGATTTCTGCATTGGCTCACCCCTGTCAGCATCACTGCACTACTGTTAACCCTGGTCCTGCTTTTCTCATTCAAAGGCGAAGTCATCATCAGCAATCCGCTTACTATTTTATGGATCGCCATTCCCCTTTTCATTCAAACAGTCGTCATTTTTTCCATCGGTTATTTTGTACTCGCGAGGTGGCTAAAACTTTCTTACGAGGATGCTGCACCGGCGGCTATGATAGGGGCTTCCAATCATTTTGAAGTAGCCATAGCAACTGCCGTTATTCTTTTTGGTTTGTCGTCCGGGGCAGCATTAGCTACAGTGGTTGGCGTGCTGATAGAAGTCCCTCTGATGCTCATGCTTGTATCTATATGCAAGCGCACGTGCCACATATTCAACGAGTGTCATTTGGACTACCCACGATGCAAACCGACAATTTATGCTCAGGAGGCATGAATAGAATTTCAAGAACACGCGCGGACGGACGGCCCGGGCAAAGACGTTGTGTGGCACGCGGCTTTACGTGTCTAACAGCAACATTCAAGCAAGCATGGTGTCTGATCTCCAGCAGCAGGTGCGCTTAAACCCAATCCCAAACCTTAAACCCTACAGAGGGGGCCCGCATGAAAAAAGAAGCAATTGCAGTCATGTTCTTGCTAGTCTTGTTCATTTTCTTCGGATGTCAGAGCAATACGGATTACAGGGAAGTAAGGCAATACACCATCGAACAATTCTTGAACACAACTTCCATCTTCGGAAGTTCTTTCTCCGCTGATGGGAAGACCGTTCTATTCTCCAGTGATGCGTCGGGTGTTTACAATGCCTATACGATCCCGGTCGAAGGTGGTGAGCCGAAGCAGCTCACCGATTCAAAAGACGATGCCATCTTCGCTATTTCTTACTTTCCCACCGATAATCGCATCCTTTACCGGGGTGACAAAGGCGGCGATGAAATCTGGCACATTTATCTTCGGGAAGAAGATGGAACAGTCAAAGATTTGACTCCCGGTGAAAATGCGCGAGCAGTTTTTTACGGATGGAGCCGCGACGAAAAGAGTTTCTTCTACGGTTCGAACATGAGAAACCCCAAGTTTATGGACGTCTATGAGGTGGATATCGAAACGTTTGCCGCGAAAAGGATCTATCAAAATGATGCGGGATACAACTTTGGCGGCATGTCAAATGACAAGCGATTTATGGCCTTAAGTAAGACGATTACCAGAAACAACTCAGAGATGTACTTATATGACATCGAAACGAGAGAATTACAGCATCTGAGCCCTCATGAGGGTGACGTGACTTATTCTCCAGTCACATTCAGTATTGATTCCAAAAACCTGTATTACCTGACAGATGAAGGAAGGGAATTTACATATCTGAAGAGTTATGACATCGAAGCGGGTCAGTCGGAAAAAGTGGAGGAGACGAATTGGGATATTATGTACGGTTATTTTTCCCACAACGGGAAATATCGGGTCATCGGGATCAACAGTGATGCAAAAACCGAGATTAAGATCTACGATACGGAAACCACTCAGCCGATTAGCCTCCCAGAGCTACCGAACGGAAATATCACTTCCGTCAATATCTCAAAAGGCGAAAAGTTGATGACGTTCTATTTCAACGGTTCACGTTCTCCGAATAATTTGTATGTGTACAATTTTGAAACGAACCAATATACCCAGCTCACGAATAGCATAAATCCCGAAATTGAACCGCTCGACCTGGTTGAAGCGGAGATCGTCCGTTATGAATCATTCGATGGACTTGAAATCCCGGCCGTGTTCTACAAACCGCAGCACATCAAACGTGGAGAAAAAGTCCCTGCGTTGGTGAAAGTCCACGGCGGACCGGGCGGACAGGCGAGAATCGGTTATAGCGCGTTGACGCAATATTTAGTCAATCATGGCTATGTTGTGATTGACGTCAACAATCGGGGCAGTTCAGGATACGGCAAAACGTTCTTCAAATTGGACGACCTCAAACACGGCGAAGATGATCTGTCGGATTGTGTCGACGCCAAAAAGTTCCTTGCATCCACCGGCTACGTGGACGAAAGCAAAATCGGCATTATCGGTGGCAGCTATGGCGGGTATATGGTCCTGGCGGCGGCAGCATTTCGACCCGAGGAATTCCAGGCGGGTGTTGATATATTCGGCATCTCAAACTGGGTTCGGACATTAGAAAGCATTCCACCGTGGTGGGAAGCCTTCAGAGAAGCACTCTACAAAGAAATGGGCAACCCGGAAACGGACAAGGAATACTTGCACCGGATTTCACCGCTGTTTCATGCCGACCAAATTGTGCAACCGTTGATGGTGCTGCAGGGCGCGAACGACCCAAGGGTGCTGAAGGTAGAATCGGATGATATTGTCGAGGCGGTCCGGCAAAATGGTGTCCCTGTTGAGTACGTTGTATTTGATGACGAAGGACATGGATTCAGAAAAAAGGAAAACCGAATCAATGGCTATAAGGCAATTTTGGGATTCTTGGATCAACACCTGAAAGATGGAACGAAGGAGCAGGAAATGTCGTCCGAGAAATGATTTTGGAGTGATCCGCAAACCGGACGAAAGGCCGGACAAAGACGTTGTGTGGCACGCAGCTTTAAAGGCTCGTGCCACACATCAAGCAAACATCCTGCAGCCAAGGTAGATTCAACCGGGTTGGGAGAATAGTTCACTATTCTGAAAATGACCGGCCAAACCGGTCTTGGAGGAAGCCATGAAAGCAATCGTGTTTTCAAAATACGGAACGCCTGATGGTCTCGAATTAAGAGAAGTAGATAAACCTGTTCTCAGGGACGACGAGGTCTTAATCAAAGTTCACGCCGCTTCCGTCAATGACTGGGACTGGGGTCTCCTGCGCGGCAAGCCGTTCCTGATTCGCCTGCTATTTGGGCTTCTAAAACCAAAAATCAATATACTTGGACTTGACGTAGCCGGGCAGGTTGAAACGGTTGGCAGAAACGTAGACAAGTTTCAACCAGGTGATGAGGTGTTCGGGGACATATCGGAGTGCGGCTTTGGCGGTTTCGCTGAGTATGTCTGTGCACGGGAAAATGCATTAGCGCTGAAACCGGCCAGCATGACTTTCGATGAGGCAGCGTCGATCCCGCACGCGGCAATGCTGGCTATACAGGGCCTTCGTGACAAAGGGCAAATTCAGGCAGGGCAAAAGCTTTTGATTAACGGTGCGGGCGGAGGCGTCGGCACTTTTGGAGTGCAGATTGCCAGGTTAAAGGACGTGGAAGTGACTGGTGTTGACAGCTCAGGGAAATTGGATATGCTACGCTCACTGGGCTTTGACCATGTCATTGATTACACTCAGGAAGATTTCACGAAAAATGGACAATGCTACGACCTGATTCTCGATGTTAAAACCAATCGTTCGACATTCGATTACGCGCGCGCACTAAGTCCCGGTGGAACCTATGTCACGGTCGGGGGGTCCCTGACTCGAGTTTTCCAGGCCTTAGTCCTGGGGCCGTGGATTTCGATGATCAGTAAAAAGAAAATACGTATCGTTGCCTTGAAGCCTAACAAAGATTTGGGCTATGTGACTGAACTTTTCGAAGCCGGTAAAGTCAAGCCCGTGCTAGATGGCCCGTACAAGTTGAGTGAGGCACCTCAAGCCATCCGGTATCTTGGCGAAGGAAGCCATAAAGGCAAAGTGATCATAGCGATGGAACATGACAGCAAAACCTGACAGTTGCGGCAAGTAGCGCGCCCGATGAGGGGCGTTATCCGGCATTCTTCAACCAGGTAGAAGAATCGTTAAATTGCTACTGAAACATATCTGCTTTTTGATCATCAACCAAACCAGAGGAATCGCAATGCCCGCAAGGTGCGTGTTTAGTTTAGCAGTGCTCGTAATAACTGCCGGGACAACGGTCGCGCAAGACAAAACGGATCATAATTGGTGGCAGTTTCGTGGACCGAATGGTTCCGGCATCAGTCACACAACGGGTCTGCCCGTCGAGTTAAGCCCGGATGAAAACCTGATTTGGAAAACCGTGCTGCCTGACGGTTATTCATCTCCTGTTCTTACGGACAAGCACGTCTTCCTGACGGCCTATGAGGGCAATGACTTGTTGACCATTTGCATCGACCGCGTGACCGGGGATACCGTTTGGCGTAGAAAGGCGCCGAGACCACGCACAGAAAAACTGGACCATCGAAATTCACCGGCGTCACCAACTCCAGCAACAGACGGTAAAACCGCTTACGTCTTTTTCCCGGACTTCGGTTTGATTTCATATAGTGTTGACGGTCGCAAGCAGTGGCAGCTACCGCTTGGGCCTTTTAACAATATTTACGGCATGGGGGCATCGCCCATCCTGGCCGGCAGTAAACTGATTCTGGTTTGCGACCAAAATACGAATTCTTTCATCATAGCCGTAGACAAGAACAGCGGCAAGGTACTGTGGCAGACGGCCCGCCCTGAAGCCAAAAGCGGACATTCCACACCTGTTCTCTACTCTCCTCCGGCAGGAGGAACGCAGGTCATTGTTCCCGGCTCTTTTCTCTTAACCGCATATTCGGTCGAGACAGGCGAAAAGATCTGGTGGGTCCGGGGCCTTTCATTTGAAATGAAGTCTACACCTGTCATGAGGAATGACACCTTATTCATTAACGGTTACGGTTCTTCGCTCAATCAACCCGGAAAACAGGTTAACGTGCCTTCCTTTGAGGAGACCTTGTCTAAACAAGATAACGACGGCAACGGATTCCTGACTGAAAACGAATTGCCGGATGAACCCGCAAGTTCCTGGTTCGGTTTTGTAGATTTAGCAGGGGACAAACAACTCGACAAAAACGACTGGTATTTTTTTCGGGCGGCGCTGAGCAGCCTGAACGGGATGCTCGCCATCCGCTTGGGTGGGCAAGGAGACATGACTGAAGAAAGTATACTTTGGCAGTACCGCCGGGCCGTTCCTCAGTTGCCCTCGCCATTGCTGTATCACGATGTTCTCTACATGGTAAACGATGGCGGCATTGCAACGTCCTTCAAGCCGGCGACGGGTGCTGTGATCAAGCAAGGGCGCCTCAAAGGCGCGTTGGGCCAGTACTATGCTTCGCCGGTAGCGGCTGACGACAAGATTTTCATGGTCAGCCGAGAAGGCAAGGTCAGCGTGCTGACCACCGATGGCAGCCTCGATGTAGTCGCGGTAAATGATCTTGACGAGGCGTGCTATGCTACCCCCGCCATTGCTGATGGCAGGCTTTATATTCGAACCGTTAAAGCACTTTATTGTTTTGGATGGAAGCCGTAGCTCAACGGACGCGCTTACGCTGCCGCAAGCCTGCGACTTTGAGGCTTCGAGCCCTTGTCCATCTTCACAAAACGTGCCTCTGATTTGCGGCGCCATGTAGAACAAAAGGAGAAACAACCATCGCCCCCTGGAGGCGAACAGACGGAACAGAGTATCTGAAGCAAGACCTACGCGCGCACGCCATCCTCCAAGATGTACCCCTCCACGATGTCTGGCGTCTGGACTTACCCGGCGGAGGTGAAGGGCGTACGGTCGCAGATGTGCGTACCCTGTCGGCGACCGGCCGGCCGAGCGCTCCGGTCAGGTGGTTATTCGCCATTCGCTGGATGCTGGGTTCTTTGTTCGGGTGGGACCGCAAGCCGGCAAGCAGCGCGGGTTTGCTTCGGCATCGTTTGACGCAAGCGGACCAGGCCGGCTCATTGGTTACGCCCGGAACCAAGGACGGCCCGTTCACCGTGCTCTACGTGTACCCGACCGAGGCGGTAAGTGAAATCCGCAATGCGACAGTACACGCCGCGCTCGTCTGGGTACTCCTGCCACAAGAGGATGGCTATCGTTTGTTGTGGGCCATCCATGTCAAACCCGTCGGTGTGATCACCGCATTCTATATGCCCTTGATCAAACCGTTTCGGCAGTGGATCGTATATCCATCCCTGTTGCGTCGCCTGCATCGTGCCTGGTGTGTAACGTACGCCTCTACCCCACAAACCACTAGTTCAATCACTGGACTAAAGGACTGGCAGAAGTAGGGCGGACTCTGTCCGCCGCATCAACTGATCCTCACGGATTTACGGTTGCCTTTCACTCGCAATTGCTGTACGTTTAAGCACACAGAGATTCGTTCGCAGGGTTTTTGTACCCCATTCATGCCCATTTCGGGTTTACACTTTGTGTGCAGGCGACCCGCTTGACAAGCGCGATTTGTGTTGTGCCAGAAAGAACTGACTGTCGTGCTCTTTTCTCCGCCTTAAGTTCGAAGCGGTCGTCCGGCGCCTTCATGAGGACCAGGTCAAAATGAATGCTGAAGTAGGGAGTTACATCAATTCGGTTCCGGCGGAGCGGCGTGAGCGGTTCGATACGCTGCACGCTTTGATTGTCAAGCTCTATCCGGCCGCTGTTGTAGATATGAGTTACAGGATGCCAACCTACAAGATTGGCGAGGGCTGGGTGGCATTGGCGAACCAGAAAAAATATATCTCGTTGTACACCTGCGGCTACCATCACATTGCAGCATTCAAAGAAAACAACCCGGGCATAAAAACGGGTAAGGGATGCATAAATTTCAAAGACACTGATGATCTGCCAATAAAGGATGTCAAAGGAGTCATCAAGCATGCAATTGAGCATCCGAAACCGGATAACCAGTGCTGACAATGATGGAGGAAAACATTCAATCTGATTTGAGGAGAACACTATGTTACTGAAATTTGGATTAACCGCGGCGCTGGTCGGCATGTCGATATCCCTGAGCAGTTGCACGACCGGCGAAGAGATGACACAGTTCGGCGAAAAAATGACCCTGTCGGAATCAACCGCCATCGCCATGATCCTGGCAGATCCGGATGCGCACCTGGGCAAAAAGGTGCAAATCGCAGGGACCATCGCCGATGTCTGTCAGAACCAGGGCTGCTGGATTGAAGTCTCCGGCTCCGAACCGGGGCAGAAGCTAAAGGTGAAAGTAAAGGACGGCGAGATAGTCTTCCCGGGCGACGCAAAAGGGAAGAAGACAGTCGCAGAGGGGGAGCTGTACAAGATCGAACTGGACGCAGAACAGGCCCTGGCCTACCTTGAACATGCGGCTGAAGAACGCGGCGAGATGTTTGATCCGGAGACGGCCGGGGGCCCTTTGACCATTTATCAAATCAAGGGAGCGGGCGCGCTCATCGAAGAATAAATGGACAGGCCGCAATCCAGCCCGAATGCCTGGACGGCTGGCCCGGAAAATGGGTAACATGAACTGGAATGTTGTGTGGCGTGTGCCCTTGGAGATTGTGTGAACAGGGGCTGAAGCCCTTGATGTTGTGCTGAACTTAACCGATTCCCGGCGCTGAAGCATGGGGCTATTTACAACCAAAACATATCAACAGCCTTAGCAAAAAGCTACCGGCAAGAGGGAGCGCGGGCGGCTGTTTACAACCAAAACATATCAACAGCCCCGCCATTCATGGCGGGGTCCAAGGCGCCAAGACAACCATCTCAGCCCTTCAGGGCGGAAAACAGGCCTTTTCACACAGTCTGCTAGGGCCGTGCCTATTTGCAGTGTATAGCGAGCACGATAGTGCCCAATTGCCGCACGTCTCAGTTAAGTCTGTTAGGAGACCGGGGTCGACTAACACGTTTCAAAATCCGGAGGAAAAATGAAATTCTCTTTAAGCCTATTTGTGATTTTGGCGGCTACCGCCGCAACCGCGCAAACACCGCTATTTGAGCGCTTCTTCGAAAACAAAACCCTGCGCGTTGACTACTTTCACACCGGCACTGCCACCACCGAGTTTGTCGGCCTGGATCAGGTTTATGAAGAGGGCGCCTGGGCCGGCAGCCGTAAGGACCTCATTGATACGCTAAATCGCGGCAAATACCTGGTTAAAGTCTTCGACGTCGAAACCAACCAGCTCATTTATTCGCGCGGATTTGCCAGCATTTACGGCGAATGGGAGACGACGCAGGAAGCACGGGACGAAAAAGTTCGCACGTTTCATGAAAGCGTGCTCCTGCCATTTTCGAAAAAACCGGTGCAAGTGGTGCTGGCTAAGCGTGACAAGTGGATGCATTTCCAGGATATTTTTTCAACTGTCATCGACCCTTCCTCCCGTTTCGTGAACCGGGAGAAGCGCGGCCGGGCATTCAAAGTGGTCAACTTGCTGGAGAATGGCCCTCCGCACCAGAAAGTTGACTTTCTTCTTCTCGGCGATGGCTACAGCAAAGACGACATGGGCAAGTTCAGAAAGGACGCCCAGCGCTGGCGAGAGGTCATTTTGCGAACTTCACCTTTTAAGGAAAACGCCGGCAAGCTGAACATCCGCGCCATCGAAGTGATCTCCGAAGATTCCGGCATCGATGAGCCGCGCAAGAACCTCTGGAAGAACACGGCTCTCGGGACCTCCTACAACTCCTTTGATTCTCCGCGCTATGTTTTGACTTATGAAAACCGCACGATTCGGGACATTGCAGCAGCCGCGCCTTATGATTTCATTTACATCATGACCAACGCCAACCGCTATGGCGGAGGCGGCATTTACCAGCTTTATGCAACCGGTCACACCATCGAAGAAAACCCGGACCTCGAATGGCAGCTTGAGTACATGATCACCCACGAATTCGGCCACTCTTTTGCCGGACTTGGTGACGAGTACTACTCCAGCTCCATCTCTTATCTTGATTTTTACGCCTCCGGGGTCGAGCCCTGGGAAGCAAACGTAACTGCCTTACTCGATCCGGCTGAACTCAAATGGCACTCGTTTACTGAAGAGAACACGCCCCTGCCGACCCCCTGGTCCAAAGCATTCTTCGATAGCCTCGAAGCCGTGCGCCGCACCTGGGATAGGAGTAAGCCGGGCTATTACGAAAAGTGGGATAAATTGCGGGTGCAGCAATTAGAGAAAATGCAGCAGACCGAACATTATGGCAAAGTCGGCGCATTCGAAGGTGCGGGTTACAGCTCAGCCGGACTTTACCGGCCCGCGGTCGATTGTCGCATGTTTTCCAGAAGCCTTGTTCCGTATGACCCGGTTTGCAGTGCTGCTATTCGGGAAGTTATCAATTTTTATGCGGAGTAAGTGCACTAGCGGATGTAAACGCCAAGACCGTGTTATTTCCAAGTTTTGCAGGACCGCTGCCTTTCGGTTGACGGCAATCAGGATGCGCCCCTGGCATCTAACTTGCACTATTCATAAACTACCTTTCCTGCCACCCTGTAAGGATCTTATCTGGTAGAGTCCGTGTCCGTTGAGCGCCACAGGACTCATTCAAAAGAGATACCTCCTAAATGACTGTGGCTTTTAGATTTGTGCTCATTACACAATATCAACCGGGAATCATTTGCTCGTGCCGGCTGTTCCTATCGGCGACCGGTAAATTCAAAAACCGATTGCCTGTTAAACGTGATTTTCTTAAGTTAACGGCATTGGTTGTCAGTAAAAAGGTGCGTACCGATGACGGGCATGCCACAAACCTACTCCTCTCCAACTGAGAATCTCCAAGGGAATTCACCTCCTGAAGCCGGCTTTGCAGGCGGTTGCTGTTTCTTCTCGATGATGTCCTGTGCGCGGGAAGCAATCCCTGCACCTTTGTATGCACAGCGCATCCGGCGGGACTCACTGGGCTACCCTGCATCTGTGCCCGGCCGACTATCCGAAAAATCAAGGCACGGGTGATCGTCATTACGGAGTTGATCGGGCACGTCATCCTGATTGGTGGGCGGCATTGACCCCGGCTATGCAAGGCAAAGTAGTGGACAGTCGAAGACGTTGAATGAGAGGAACAATCATGAGTATCACGATTGCAATTTTTCTTGTACTCACTCCTTCTTTCCTAAATCCCTCAAATAGTATCTCAGCTACTAGAGCTTCACGTCAAGAGCAGACAGGCAACGCTTCGCTCTCTTCTTCCAATGCCGACGCCGATGCGGTAATGACCGAACAGGAGTATTCCTCGAAACTAAGAGCAGCGGACGAAGAGACGTTCAAACGAGATTTCGAGACCTGGTTTTTGCTTCTTATGGGTTCCGAGCAAAAAAGGGAATACGAGGGCTTGGAATCCTTAGCTGAAAAGAAAGTGTACATTCACTACTATTGGAAGGCCTCTAACCCGAATCCGCTGCTTCGCGAAAACGACTGGCTGCTGGAGTTCAACCGGCGGGTTCAGTACTCAAAAAAGCATTTCTCCCGAGCATCTCCGCCTTATGTCGATGAGCGGGCGAAATACTATATAAAGTATGGTGAGCCAAATGGAAGGTTCGTAGACTCTGGTGGCCTCGTTACATTCGATGATGATTTTCGAATACGTTACTCTACTTTTCCCAATGAAACCTGGACCTATGAAAACGTACAGTCCAACTTTGTGGCATATTTTGTTAGAGAGGGGGTCTCATACCGCCAGGTTCGGAGCATCTATGATGCCGTGATGGATTTGGATAGGCATGTTATGAGAAATGTCACGGGATCCAACGATCCGAATGTGGAATACTTCATCTGGCGCGATATGGTAGAAAAGAGGCAGCATATTTCCCCCGCACTTGCGCGAGCCGTTCTGCCAATACCTGACTTCGGGGTGGGCTCCCACGTGGCTGCTCTCAGAGTGAGAGCTGATCAGCTAATTTTTTTCAATGAAGTGGCTAGTTACAAAGCCCCGCCCGCTGCCCGGGACGTCATTCATGTTGGAAACAATTTGAAATTCTTCGATCGTGTGGCACAATTTCGCGGGCCAGCAGGAAAAACCAGAATAGATGTTGCGCTTTTCGTGCCCCTAAGAAAGAACCTGGTAAAGAAAATCAAGAAGTCGCTCGAAGATACGCTGAATGTGGAGTTCAGCGGGATGTTGCGCGATGAGAATTTTGACCCGCTGATTCGGAATCAAAGCTCCTCGTCATTGCCCGTCAAATTGGCCGCGGGAGAAAAACTGCCGAATGCGATCGGAAAAGTTTCACTTCTGGGCAAACCACAAGATGCGGAAATAACGTTGCAAGTAGAACAGAAGCAGCGCGACAAATCAGGCTATGACCGCCGGCCTTTGCCAATTCGGGATTTCTCCTCCAGAACCGAGTTGCTGTTAAGCGACATTCAACTGAACTACCGGGTTAAGAATGATGCGCAGGCAGAAATCCTGCCGATTGTGCATCATCCCGATTTTTTGATCAGTCCCTATCCGTTTCACGAGATTCGAAAGAAGGTGCCACCGCTGGTCTATTTTGAAATATACAATATTCAATCCGCAAATATTGGTGAAAGGTTGCGGATTTCTTACACAATTACTCCTATAAAGGGGAAAAAAGCTTCTGTGAATCTAAGCTTTACCCGGCCGGCGCTCAGCGAAATGATGCATGAGCTTGTCGAAATCGACCTCAGGAATGTCAAGAAGGGACGCAATCTACTCAAAGTGACTGTGGCGTCCTTGCAGGACTCGACGATTCAGGCTGTCTCCGAGAAAGAGATATCGGTGAAATAACCAGCTTTTCTAAATCGATGGTGTTTATTTGAACGTGAAGGAGGGATCTCCAAATTACGATCGTGACCCTACCTTCACTTCTGCCATAACTTGCTTTGCAACCTCTGGCACCACGCCGGCCACCGCCGGCGACAACTCGGTGCCGACACCGTCCGGGACATCTATCGAAACCGCAAACAGAGTGACGTTCGGCGGCGTTCCCAACAGATACATGCTGTCCAGCAGGTCTTTCAAACCGATATCGTGCGCGCACAGAGTCGGCGGGTAATCGGTTGAGTAGCGCGGCTGCAGTCGTTGCACCGTCCCGGCCGGCGCACCGTCAGCGGTGGCGTCCACCATGACCAGGCGTTCCGGTTGCTGCATGGGCTCGAGCAGATGAAAGCCGCCCGTGCCGCCATCCAGGCAGGCGACATCGGACGGCAAAGTCTGCTTTTCCAAATGCCGGATCACGTACACGCCCACGCCTTCATCTCCCATGAGCACATTGCCGATGCCGACAATCAGAATGCGCGGCGCGTTATTTGAGAACATCTTCCCGCTCAAACTTCCAGCCGCCGACCATGGACGAGGTGGTGCCCCGCCCTTCCACATAGTCGTGATAGAACACCAGATAAACGTGGATAATCGTAAACACGATAAAAAACCACATGAACACATGGTGCCACTGCCGTACCGCAAAATCGCCGCCCATGAGCGGGATCACCCACGCAAACAGTTTTGGCAGGAAGGAGCTGCTCATGGACGAATACAGGGCGAAGCCGGTGCACACCTGGAACAGGAACACCAAAAACGAAAGAAAATAGGTGGTACCTGCGAGCATGTTGTGGCCGATCGAGATAATCCCTTTCGCTTTGGCTTGCAAGATGTCGACTTTCAAGACTTCTTTTATTTCCTGGAGGTGTGCCTTTCTGAAAGGAATGAAGTTATTCCAGCGGGCGTATTTGTTGCCGACAAAGCCCCAGTACGTTCGAAATAGAAAATTGAAGAAGAAAACAAACGCCGTCACGAAATGAATGAACCGCACCGTGCCGAACCAGTATTGCTGATATGCTTCCGTTGAGTAGGTGATGGCCAGTGGTCTGCCGATGAGATAGCCGGTACCGATGAGCGTCAGCACGCAGATCGCATTGAGCCAGTGATAAAACCGCACCGGAAGCTCCCAGACATAAACACGATGAAACGTTACAGCTTGTGAATTTGCCATGGTACTTCTCCTCAGGTTACGGTGATTTGCTGAATGTGCTTGCCATCGGGATCGTACAAATGCACGGCGCACGCCAGACATGGGTCAAACGAGTGTACCGTACGCAGAATCTCGAGGGGCTGATCCTCGTTGGCGACGGGTGTACCCACCAATGACTCCTCGTAGGCGGAGCGCTTGCCGTTGTGGTCCTTCGGAGAAGCATTCCAGGTGCTCGGTACCACCAGTTGGTAGTTGTCGATCACTTTGTCCTTTATACGAATCCAGTGTGCCAGCGCCCCGCGCGGAGCTTCGGTGAGACCGACGCCGTCGCAGGTCGAGGGCCAGGTCGAAGGCTCCCAGTTCGCATCATTGAAGGTACGCGTGTCGCCGTTTTTGATATTGTTCACCAGGTCATCGTAGAACCCTTTCATCCACTGCACGACCAGTTGTGTTTCCAGACCACGGGCGGCGGTCCTGCCCAGAGTGGAGAACAGGGCGGTGACCGGCACATTCAATCGTTTGAGCGCATCATTGACTACCTCCTGCACCTCTTCGTGGCCTTTGCCGTATGCCACCAACAGGCGCGCCAGCGGACCGACTTCCATCGGGTTATCCCGCCAGCGCGGTGTTTTCAGCCAGGAGTACTTGTTGTCGACATCCAGCAGGTCGTAGGGCGGTTTCGGTCCGGTATAATTGAATTCTGTTTCGCCGCTCCAGGGGTGCAGACCCTGGGCATCGCCGCCCGAGTACTTGTAGTACGACCGCGTGATGTACTCTTTGATCTCTTCAGTGTCCTTGCCGTTGACCTCATGCACCTCATTGAGATTGCGGCCGAGGATTGCACCACGCGGGAATTTGAACGAATCCGGCTGATTGTAACCCAGCGTGGGCAAATCGCCGTAGGACAGGTAATTCTCCAGACCGCCGCCGATGGCGCCCCAGTCTTTGTAAAATCCGGCAATGGCCATCAGATCGGGAATATAGACCTGCTCGATAAACTCGATGGCGTCTTTGATCAGTTGCCCGACGTGGTTGAGACGCTCGCTGTTGATGGCGTTCATCTCCTCGAGATTGATCGAGCAGGGCACGCCACCGACCAGGTAGTTGGGATGCGGATTCTTGCCGCCGAAAATCGTGTGGATCTTCACGATCTCTTTTTGCCACTCCAGCGCCTCCAGGTAGTGGGCAACCGCGAGCAGGTTGACCTCAGCCGGCAGCCGGTAGGCGGAATGCCCCCAGTAGCCGTTGGCGAAAATACCCAACTGTCCGCTTTCGACAAAGGTCTTCACCCGCTTTTGGATATCACTGAAATAGGCCGGTGAAGTTTTGGGCCACCTGGAAATCGATTGTGCGATTCTGGAGGTTTCTTTCGGATCTGCAGAAAGCGCACTGACAACATCCACCCAGTCCAGGGCGTGCAGGTGATAAAAATGTACGGCGTGGTCCTGGCAATACTGGGCGCAGAACATCAGGTTACGAATCAGCTCCGCGTTCCTGGGCACCGAGATACCCAATCCATCTTCCACGGCGCGGACGCTGGCGAGGGCATGCACGGTGGTACAGACTCCGCACACCCGTTCGGTGAAAGCCCAGGCGTCGCGCGGATCGCGGCCCTTGAGGATTTTCTCAAAGCCGCGCACCATGGTGCCCGAGCTGTACGCCTCGGAAATTCTGCCGTTTTCAACAACAGCCTCGATACGAAGGTGTCCTTCGATACGTGTAATCGGGTCAACGACGATGCGTGCCATTATTCATCACCTCCTTCTTCTTTAGGTTCGCGATCCGTAACCGAACGATCGATTCTATCGTTGATGATTTTCTTTTTGCGGATATTTGTGGTTACAGCATGCGCGGTCACGCCTGCAGCAGCAGCGACGCCCACGACTGTCCCGATGGTGTCTGCAGTGGTCTCAATACCGAATCCGGGGAACGAAGCCAGATGCCGGTAGAAGGGTCCGTTGTCCCAGAAGCCGTTTTCGCTGCAACCGATGCAGCCGTGCCCCGACTGGATCGGGTAGCTCGTGGCTTCGTTCCAGCGGGTAACCGAACAGGCGTTGTAGGTGACCGGGCCGCGGCAACCCATCTTATAGAGGCAGTAGCCCTTGCGTGCTTTTTCATCATCCCAGGCCTCGACAAAAAGGCCGGCGTCGTAGTAGGGACGGCGGTAGCAGGTATCGTGCACCCGGCGGCCGTAATACTCTTTCGGACGTCCCTGACTATCGAGATCGGGGACTTTGCCGAAGACCAGCAAGTGCGTGATGACTGCGGTCATCACATCGCCGATTGGCGGGCAGCCGGGCACGTTGATTACCGGCTTGCTGATGATTTTGTGAATCGGCGTGGCACTGGTCGGGTTAGGATTGGCTGACTGGACACATCCGTGGGAGGCACAGCTTCCCCAGGCGATCACGGCGGCTGCGTCTTTCGCGGTCTCATGCAGAATGTCTGCGGCGGAGCGTCCGGCAATTGTGCAGTAGACTCCGTCATCTTTCGTCGGCACGGAACCTTCGACAAGCAGAATGTACTGCCCGGGGTAGTTCTTCATGGTGTCATGCAGGCACTTTTCAGCCTGATGGCCTGCGGCCGCCTGCAGGGTCTCAGTGTAGTCCAGCGAGAGGTAGTCGAACACGACGTCTGAGACGATCGGATGCGACGATCGGATGAACGACTCGCTACAACAGGTACACTCCTGAAAATGCAGCCAGATCACAGGCGGGCGCGGCTTATTCTCGAATGCATGCACCACCGACGCCATTCCGGTCGCCTTTACACCGGCGACGGCGGCAGCGGCTCCACAGAACTTCAGAAATTCGCGTCGCGAGTAACCTTTCGCCTGCATCGCTTCCCATAGCGAGGGTAATTGCTTTGCCATAGCTTCCTCCGTTAGTTTGTGTTGAGGTGTGCTCTTCAAATCAACCTATCCTGTACTATTCTGTTCGCATTGTGCCGTGATCCTCAAAAAAACCTCTTTGGATCAAACCCAGAGCCCGATGTGATCAAAAGGCTTCATCGGAATGCCATTGATTGTCAGACGGGGCTCCAAAGCCAAATTTCATGGATGACTCAGGCTGAGAAAGAACGCGACTGCTTTCTGATAATTTGTCCCAGATTCAAGCAACAGCTTCTGATGAAGTTGCCGTGCATGCCCAAAGCTGAAGAAACACTCCGTACATCCCGCGCCGCTCTTCAGGTGCATTGTGCCTGACCGGCGTCTTGCGGAAAACAATCCGCACTAGCAGATCCGTGGCAACTGCTCGCCGACCAGCATGTCGACGATGCGCCAGGCGCCGATGCGGGTTTGCATCGAGACCCGGCCTGCTTCTTCAGCGATGACTTCTCCGATAAGCGCGGCATCCTTACCCAATGGATGCGCGCGCATGGTTTCGAGGACCGCCTGTGCGCGATCGCGCGCCACGGCCACGACCAGCTTGCCTTCATTGGCGACATGCAGAGGGTCCAAACCGAGGACTTCACATGCGCCGGCCACGGCTGGTTTGAGCGGGAGTTTGCTTTCCCTGATGCGAATGCCGACTTCGGAATTGGCGGCGAACTCATTCAAAGTGCTGGCGAGGCCGCCCCGGGTCGGATCCCGCATGGCGTGCACACTGCCTTGCCCCGCGTTCAGGATTTCCGAGATAAGCCCGTTGAGCGCCGCGGTGTCGCTTTCGATCGGTATTTCAAAAGCCAGTCCTTCGCGCCGGGAAAGGACCGCCATGCCGTGATCAGCGATTGAACCGTTGACCAGCAGCAGATCGCCCGGCTGCAAGTTGTGACTGCTGATGTTGTGGTCATGCTCGATCACACCGATCCCGGCGGTGTTGATAAAGACTTTGTCGCCCTTGCCTTTGTTGACCACTTTCGTGTCCCCGGTTACCACTGCCACACCGGCTTGGGTAGCGGCGGTGCTCATGGAAACGACGATGCGTTTCAAGTCCTGCAGAGGAAACCCTTCCTCGATGATAAAGCCTGCACTGAGGTAAAGCGGCCGCGCGCCGCACATGGCGACGTCGTTGACCGTTCCATTGACTGCCAGCTCTCCGATATCGCCGCCCGGGAAAAAGATTGGGTCGATGACAAACGAATCGGTACTGAATGCCAGGCGTCCGTCGTTCATTGTGAGGACGGCCTGGTCGTCGAGCTGCTTGAGGTTCTCGTTGTCGAAGGCCCAGAGAAAGAGCTGGTCGATGAGCTGGCTCATCATCTTGCCGCCGCTGCCATGAGAAAGCTGGACGGTGGCATGCTCCGTAATCGGCAAGGGACACTGGCCGAAGCTATCGGGATTCACTTCCGTGGCGGAGGGTCTGGTTTTGCTCTGTTCCATCGTTCTCCTGGTCTTTTCTCAGCTTTTCAGTGCGGCGCCGTTCTTGCGGTGATAGAGATAGTAGGCGGAGCATGCGCCCTCCGTGGACACCATGGTCGCGCCCAACGGAGTCTGCGGAGTACACGTTTTTCCGAATGCGTCACATTCAAAGGGTTTTTTCAAGCCTTGCAAGACTTCGCCGCTGATGCACTCGGCGGGCTCTTCGACTTTGAGATCTGCGACATCGAAAACCAGCTCCGCGTCATGGTCCTGCATCTCGGGAGTCAGGGTGAGGCCGCTCGCGGGGATTTCGCCGATGCCGCGCCACTTGCGATTGCTTATCCGGAACACTCTTTTGATGAGATCCTGTGCCGGACGATTGCCTTCGCGCCGCACCACGCGCGAATATTGATTCTCGACTTCGGCCTTGCCCTGTTCCAATTGCTTAACCACCAGCAGAACCCCTTCCAGAATGTCCATGGGCTCGAAACCGGTGACCACGATAGGCACCTCGAACTGGCTGGCGATGGGGATGTATTCCTCCCATCCCATCACGGTGCAGACATGGCCCGCTGCCAGGTAGCCCTGCACCCGGTTGCTCGACGCGGACAGTAGCGCGATCATGGCAGGCGGCACCAGCACGTGCGAGACCAGAACAGAGAAGTTTTTCAGACCCTCCCGGTGCGCCTGCCAAACCGCCATGGCATTGTTGGGCGCAGTAGTCTCAAACCCGACGGCGAAGAAAACCACCTGCTTGTCGGGATTCTTGCGGGCAAGGTCTACGGCGTCCAACGGTGAATAAACAATGCGAACATCGCCACCTTCTGATTTGACCACAAACAGATCTTTTTCGGAACCCGGCACCCGCAGCATATCACCAAAGGAAGTAAAGATCACATCCGGTCGTGAGGCGATTTCCAATGCCTTGTCGATTTGCTCCAATGGCGTCACACACACAGGGCAGCCCGGACCGTGCACCAGCTCGATTTCAGACGGCAGCAGTTGGTCGATGCCATTCTTAATGATGGAATGCGTCTGGCCGCCGCATATTTCCATGATCACCCAGGGTCGCGTCGTAACGGCGTGAATCTCCTCGATAATCCGGCGGGCGATGTCGGGGTTGCGGTATTCATCCAGATATTTCATGCTGCGCCCTCCTTATCCGGGCCGGCACCCGGGTCGTCCAGCGGCATGCCGAAAATATCCGTGCCCTCTTCAGCGGCGGCTTGCACCAATTCGGCCCAGACCGCGTAGGTTTTCTGCGCCTCCTCCTCGTCGACGATGCTGATGGCAAACCCGGCGTGCACGATGGCATATTGGCCCGGTTCAATTTCGGGCACATACTCCAGGCATGCCGTGTTGACGGTACCGGCATAATCGATGCGGCCCATTTTCAAACCATTCTGAGCATAGACTTCAAGGACTTTTCCGGGAATTGCCAGGCACATCGTTAGGCCTCCTCTACGTGTTCAGTTTTTGCAGCTTTTGATCGGCGATGACGATCTGGCCGAGTGCAACGCCGCCGTCGTTGGTTGGCACCAGCGTGTGGGTCAATGTACGAAACTCTTCCTCGCGCAATCGGTCCACCAGATAATTGCAGAAATAGACATTCTGGAAAACCCCGCCGCTGAGCGCCACCGTCTCGATTCCGGTATTGTCGCGGGCAGTCCCTGCCGCCGCCAGAAAAACTTCCGCCAGCGTGCGGTGGAAACGGGCTGCAATCTTGCCAGCATCCGTGCCATTTTCTTGATCCGCCACAACCGCGCGAATGAGGGGCGAGATGTCCAGCGCCTGGTTTGACTCCACGTTCGGAATAGCGTCCGTGTACCAGTCTTGCTCGCTTTCGTCGATGCACATCTCCAATTCAATCGCAGCCTGTGCTTCGTAGTTAACTTCGCTACGAATGCCCAGCAGCGCCGCAACGGCGTCGAACAGCCGGCCGCAGCTCGACGTTAGCGGCGAATTCAGACGTTTCTCGAGCATTTGCATGATCACCCGGACTTCGTGCGCCGGGCGTGGCTTGATAAATGGCAACTTCAGCTCGTACAAAGCGTCACCGTAAGCATGGTACAGATAGCTGAGGGCCATGCGCCACGGCTGCCGGATGGCTGCCGCGCCCCCCGGCAGAGCCACTGGCGAAAGCCAGGCAAAGCGCTCAAAACCGCAGGTGTCGCCGATCAGCATTTCACCGCCCCAAATGGTCCCGTCGGTGCCGTATCCCGTGCCGTCCAGAATGATTCCGATTGCCCGCTCTTCTGTCTGGTTCTCGGCCAGAACCGAGGCCAGGTGCGCGTGATGGTGCTGCACCCCGATTTTGGGCAGACCATCTTGCTCCAGCGCCCACTTGCTTGAGAGATATTCCGGGTGCAGGTCGTATGCGATGGCTTCCGGCTCAATCTCCAGAATGTTCTGCAGATGCGCGATACTATTTTCGAAGAAAGTAAATGCCGCCGGATTGTCAAGGTCACCGATGTGCTGGCTCAGAAACACGGTGGCACCGCGTGACAGCGCGACCGTATTCTTCAATTCGCCGCCGCATGCCAGAATGCGGTTGTGTGTGGGCGTTTTCAGGAAAACCGGTTTTGGCACGTATCCGCGCGACCGCCGCAGCAAACGTGTTGCGCCCCGGGCCTCGCGGACGATGGAATCGTCAGAGCGCTGTAGAATCTCCCGGTCGTGCATGAGAAAAACATCCGCCAGGCCAGCCAGCCGCTGCCTGGCTTCGTCATTGCCGATGGCAATAGGCTCTTCGCTGAAGTTGCCGCTGGTCATCACCAGCGCACCAAAATTGTCACGCAGCAAAAAATAGTGCAACGGCGTGTAGGGCAACATGAACCCCAGACACCGGTTTCCCGGCGCAACCGATGGCGCCAGCTCTTGATCGGCGCGGGCTCGCAAAAGCACAATCGGCCGCTGCGCACTTTGCAGGACGTGGCTTTCGTTTTCGGAAATGTGACAGAATCGCTGCACGCTCTCCAAATCAGGCGCCATCAGCGCAAACGGCTTTTGTGCCCTGCCTTTGCGTCGCCTCAACTCCTGAACGGCGTTTTCATCAAACGGGTTGACCGCCAGGTGAAATCCCCCCAATCCTTTGATGGCAACAATTTTACCCATCTTTAAGAAATGGGCCACGCTTAGGATAATGTCGAATGAATCTATCTCATGGCCACGGTTGTCGAACAGGCTAAGCCGGGGCCCGCAATCCGAACAAGCGTTGGGTTGCGCGTGGAAACGCCGATCGGCCGGGTCTTTGTACTCAAGCGCGCAGGCATCGCACATCTCAAACTCAGCCATCGAGGTAAGAGGTCGATCGTACGGTGTGCCACGCACGATTGTGTAGCGCGGACCACAGTTGGTGCAGTTGATAAACGGATACCGGTGACGACGATTATTCGGGTCAAAAAGCTCTTCCAGACAATCTCCGCAAATGCTGATATCGGGAGCAATGAGCGTGGCCGCCGTCGTTTTGCGCTCGCTGATTTCGATACTGAATGCGTGGTCTCCCTTCGGCGTAACTTGTTCCACATCGCAGGTCACGATCTGCGCAAGCGGTGGTGGTTCATCTTGCAGGCGCTCACGGAAGCGTGTCAGGTTTGCGTCCTTGCCCTCGATTTCGATGAGGACGCCGTCGCTGTTGTTGCACACGAAACCCGCCAGGGCGCATTCTTCCGCAAGGTTGTAGACAAATGGCCGAAAGCCCACGCCCTGCACGATGCCGTTAATGCGAATCTTCTCACGAATGATCGAGTTCACAGTGTCCCTGCTGTTTATGCAACAATCGGTCGATTCTTCCGAACCCGCCTTTGTAGCCATTGCAGCCATGTGTCGAGGCCATCGCCGGTTCGGCATGAAAGTTCAAGAATATCAAGGTCGGCGTTGATCTGGCGTGCATGCTTTTTCACGCGCTCCAGGTCGAAATCGGAGGTCCCGAGCAGATCGATCTTGTTGACCACCATCACCGAAGAGCGCCGGAACATACCCGGGTATTTCAGCGGCTTGTCGTCCCCTTCGGTGGTGCTGATCAGCACCACTTTCATGTCCTCACCGAGGTCGAATGAAGAGGGGCAAACCAGGTTGCCGACATTTTCTATGAAGAGCAGATCGAGTGTTTCCAGATTGAATTCCGATAGAACACGCGTGATCATTTTTGCGTCCAGATGGCAGGCGCCGCCAGTGACAATCGGACGCACCATGCGGCCGCCGGCCCGAGTCAGGCGCTCAGCGTCATTTTCGGTCTGCACGTCGCCGGCGATCAAGCCAATTTCCAAAGAATTGCCGAGGGCTGCGATGGTTTTTTCCAACAGGCTGGTTTTTCCGGAACCGGGTGAGCTGACGAAATTCAGCGCGAAAATCTCATGCTGTTGCAGCTGTTCCCGAATTTGCGCCGCCAGGCGATCATTCTCGGAGGTGAGCTTTTCTTTAAGGGGGATCTGGCGTGGCATGGCGAACCTCCATAAAAGTTACACTGGTTCAAATGCTTGCAACCGCGCAGGCTGGATACTGGTCGAGTTTCAGTTAAAATCGTCTACTTCAAGATAGGCTATGTGTAACTCTTCACCCTGCGTCACTTCCACCTGCCCGCTGTCACACTTTGGGCATAAAAAAAACAGATTCTCAATGGCGAACTTGTGGCCACAGGCTTTGCAGTGTGCTTTCACATCGACTTCTTCAATCACCAGCTTGGTTTGCGCGAACTGCGTATCCTGGGTTATCGCTTCGAAGTTGAAAACAAGGGCATCGGGAACGATGTCACTGAGAGCACCGACTCTTACGACAATCCTGGTCACCGGAGGCAGACTCTGGCGTGCTACTTCGCCGTCGACGGCAGTGATAATGGACTGTGCAATTGCGAGTTCGTGCATGACATCCTTTCTCTGAAAGAGTGACATTGCGCTTGGGATAGAACACCCCGGGATGAGAATTTGTGTCATGTTTGCAAGAATCATTCCTGCCAGACTACCTTACCACTACGGTCGTTCTTTCTTTTGACAAAATAGTAACTTATGCGCAGGCATTTTCCGTAAACTCAAGAAAAACGCCCGAACCAGTGTTGTCAAAATTAATAATCTGGCACGCTTTCTTCCTACTCTTCGGAATAGAGAGCTACGGCTACCCACCCGGTATCATGGATTCTCAAGAACGAACAGGCACGTCGCCCGCGCTTCGGAGGTGGCTGCGGGCGACGGACGGGCACAAGGTGCATCACCCTGGCCATTCACACTCTCCCACCTCATTCTCCGCCGCAAACCTTTTGCAATTCAACGGCCTAATTGTTATCATTGGCCATGGCAGAAGTCCAGGGAAAGAGCATCCTTCCACTCGCAGCAGGGCCGGCCGTTTCCGACGAGGAACTCTGCCGGGCCATCAAAGCCGCGGATGAGCATGCGTTCAAGCAACTCTACTACCGCTATTATGAAGCGCTCTTCAAGTTCGCCTGGCGGCGAGTTCAGGAAACAGAAGCGGCCCGGGGTCTGGTTCAGACTATTTTCATCCGCTTGTGGAATAGCAGGGAACGCCTGGATGAACAACAATCGCTCAAGAGTTACCTGTACAGAATCGCGACCAATCTGGTGATAGACCACATCAGGCAGAAAGGCCAGGTACGACACCAGACGCTCGACGAGATCGAGACGGAGCCAAGTGAGACCCCGGATGAGACCTTCGAGTTGGAAGAAGTAATCGACGGCGCAATCGCCAAACTGCCGGAAGCGCTGCGCACTGTCTTCAAGCTGAGCCGGTTCAACAGGATGAAGAATGGCGAGATTGCCGAACACCTCGGTATTTCGATCAAAACGGTGGAAAGCCGGATGACCAAAGCACTTACCATTCTTCGCGATCACCTCAAGCCGTTTTTGTCTATAGCAGTGATTTCCAAACTTTTTTCGAGATTATGATAGGGTATTGTCCTTTTGCATCGTATCCACTATTGAACGCAGTCATGAACCTTCGAAGGCAACAAGGGCCCGTGTTGCCGGATGAATTCCAGCGTGTTCAGTAAACGGATAATTCTGATTCCTTACACAGAGAGGACAAAACGATGAGAAGCAGCAGTATTCTAACCCGTCTGGCCTTGAGCGGCCTGCTTGTGTTTTCCTTCGGATGCAACAGCTCAGATAACGGGCTTAACCCCGATGCCGCCGTCACTTTCAGCGAAGCGCAATTGACTGAGGAGACCACGGTCAATTTTGAACTCAGTAGCGTAAACGCCACGCAGGTCGATCCGGAAGGCAAGGATGCAATCTTTGCAATCGGCTGGAGTAAATTCTTCAATCCGCGCGAAGAGGAAGTTCAGGAACGCAGCAATGCTTTTGCAATCGCGCCCGACACCTCTAACAACAACGACGGTTTCCACCACCGGCTTGGTGGTAAGGACATGGGGACCGTTACCCTGGACTACGGCACCGGCAGTGTTGAACTACTCAAAGTCGAAATGCGTAACGGCGGCGTCTTTTACAATTATGGCAAGAGAAAGCCAGGCCACCCGCGAGGTATGATGCACGAAGACACCGGTGAAATCGCCGAGGCGATTCCGTTTGTCGCGGGGCAGGTTTACCGGTTTGACGCCACCGGTTCGGACGCAGTGCCGGCGATATCTGCTTCAGTTACTGCGCCCACCGAGTCTTTGCAAATCACTGCGCCAACTGCCGAAACCACAATCGACGGCAGCGATATCGTGGTCACCTGGCAAGGTGGTGCAAGCGATACGCCTTTGATGGTCGGCCTGGCGCCGGCTATCGACCGCGGCGCGTTTGAACGCAATCGTGGTGACGGCCCTGGTCGCGGACGGTTTGGCGGTCCACAGGGTCGCGGATTTTCCGGCCGCAACGATCACGGGCAAGGCGGCCCCGGCAGACATGCACACCTGCAGTTCCGCTACATCGTTGAAGACAACACCGGCAGCTTCACAATCCCGGCGGCGGACGTGCAGGAACTGCTCGCGGTCGAGGGCGTCAAAGGCGCGCTGCTGCAAGTACGGCAAATGATTACCGCCGAGTTTGAGACTGGCGACCTGAGTTACGCAGTCCAGTTGCGGGCCGGCGACTCTGTGCGACTGTCTGTAGCAGAATAAATCGAACGAGGACCATGAAACCACGGAGGCACAGAGAAGGTCAGAGGAGATATTCCTGCTTTCTCTGTGCCGCTCCGGTTCAGCACCAACCTCAAGCAAAATGAAAACGGAAGACTACAAACAACTCATCATTAAGCACCTGCTCGGTGAAGCAGGCGCGGACGAGCAAAACAAGCTGCAGCGGTGGCGCAGTGCGTCCCCGGACAATCAAAAGCTCTATGATGACTTTGTGAAAATCTGGCGAAACGCTCCGAAATCCGAACCGGACAGCATTCCCGGCATCGACGACGAATGGGACCGGGTGGCCGAGTCTTTGGGCTTCGCTGCGACGCCGAAAGCCCGGGTCACTCAGCTCAAGAAGCCTGTACAAAAACCTGCCCGGCAAAATCGCCGCTATTGGGCCATCGCTGCAATGGTCTTCCTGATCATAACCACAAGCGCTGTCTTCAACCGTTTGCGCCAAACAAGCGATACGCTGCTGGTCACGGCCCCGGCAGGCAGCTCGGAGCAAGTGATCCTGCCGGACGGTTCCGGCGTGAGTCTGAACTCAGTCAGTGCCATTTCCTATCTGCCGGACTTCTCCGGTGATGAGAGAGTGGTGCACCTGACCGGCGAAGCTTTTTTTGAAGTGGCAAAAGACGGACGGCCCTTCATTGTCGAAACCGGGAACGCGCGCATTCGTGTACTCGGGACGGTTTTTGACGTCTGGGCGCGGGACGAACAAACCCGAGTCATCGTGCAAGAAGGCAAGGTCGTTCTTACGCCTGCTTCAGGCTCCGGTCAAATTTTGCTCACCGCCGATCAAATGGGGGTTTACGACGGCAGCACGCTCTCCGAGGCGCCGATTGCAGTTAATGCGGCGGAACGACTGGGTTGGCTTGAAGGAAAAATCGTTTTTGACAAAACCCCGCTGGCTGAAATCATTGCAGAATTGCAGCGGATTTACGATATTCCGATTCAGTTAGCAGACACCGGGCTCGGCCCCCAGACCCTGACGGCCTCCTTTGAACGCAAAGCGCCCGAACGGGTCCTGGAATCCATCTGCCTGGCCCTGCGTCTGAATTTCAAGAAAGAAGGCGGTGTCTACGTCATCAGATCCGTCGAGTAGAACCGCCTTCCCCTTCAGCCAATCCTGAGCAGTCAGGTCCAAACCGGGAGAACCGCCGTGAGCGAAACAAAATCAACTTGTCTCTTCTGCCAGCGGGACAGTCATGCGACGCCGCTGGTTCATCTCAACTACAATGAATCAGATCTCTGGATATGTCCGCAACACCTGCCCATTCTCATTCACGATCCGAGCCAGCTTATCGGCAAGCTTCCGGGAGCGGAAAAGCTGCGCCCGGCAGATCACCACGACTAGACTTGGCAGCCGCCACAAGCAAGACGGCCATTTTCAAAGTCTCGAAATGGCTGCATAAGTATATCGGGCTGGGACTGATCCTGTTTATGGTGTGGACGAGCATCTCCGGAATTCTGATGAACCACCCCGGCCTGGTCAGCGGCGTATCCGTCCCGGGCTGGTTGGTCCCGCCACAGTACCACGTCAGAAACTGGAATCGCAGTTCTCTGGTAACGCTGGAATTTTCAAAACGAAACCCCGATGTTGCCTACCTCGCCGGCAAGCAGGGGATTTGGAAAACCGGCGACGGCTACCGGAATTTCACGCCGATGATGGACGGCCTGCCGCGATCGCAATACTACCGCAAAGCAAAAGACCTGCTCCTGCTGGAGGAGGAAAGCCTGCTCCTGGCCGCCACCGAAGGGGGCCTATACCGCTGCGACCTGGTCAGTGAAAAGTGGTACAAAATTCCGCTCGCGAACAAGGGTGAGCCTGTGCTCAGAATTTTACACGCTGGGGAGAAGCTGATTGCCGTGACGCCGTTCCACGTCTATGCTTCACCCAACCCGCCGGCAACCATCGCCTTTCGGCCGCTTGCTATCGGCCGCGATGAGCCGCAAGCGCGAGTCTCTCTGGTCAAGCTCTTTTTCGACTTGCACAACGGCGAGGCCTGGGGCATCGGCGGAAAGTTACTCTTCGACGCTACCGGTCTCATACTCGTCTTCTTGAGCATTTCAGCCTTTTACACATGGTACTTTCCCTGGCAGAAGCGCCGCCGCAAAGCCAGCAGACTGCTGACCAATCCGCGCAGCCGCACGGTCTTTAAGTACATGTTTAAATACCATCTGAAACTCGGTATCTGGATCTGTGCCATTCTGCTGCTCATCGGCGGCACCGGCCTCTTCATGCGGCCGCCTTTGCTGGTGGCCCTGGTCGGAAAAGACATGCCCGCCGGCCTGTACCCGGGATTGCACGAAGACAGTCCCTGGAATGACAAAATCCAGAATGCACTGTTCGATGAAACAACAGGTGAACTCCTTCTGCAGTGCACCGACGGTTTCTGGCAGGGCAACCCGCAAGCAGGTACCGTCTTCCGCAAGGCTGACAGCACCGTGCCCGTTTTCGTCATGGGCAGCACGGTTCTCGAAGCACGCACGGACGGCGCTTTGGTCGGATCTTTCAATGGCATCTACAACTGGAACAGGAACACAAACGCGGCCACCGACGTCCTTAACGAGCGCGCGGCGAACGGCGTGTCACCGGTCCGGCCGGCTGAGATTATGGTTACCGGTTATTTCCGGACGCCGGTGGGCGAGGAATTCATAACCGCGCACGAGCAGGGCCTGCTGCCGCTCCGAGGCGCTGCCCTGAACGGTCGTTTCCAAATGCCCTCGGAGCTGCTGGACGACTTTCGGCTTCCGCTCTGGAACTATTTGTTTGAAATCCACAATGGCAGATTCTTTCAGGACTTGGTGGGAACCTGGTATCTCCTGATCGTGCCGCTGGGCTCCCTGCTATTTGTTGTGATAACGCTCAGCGGACTCTACGACTGGCTATATCTAAACGTCTTGCACAGACTTAAAGCGGGCAACGGATTATGACCATCCTCAGACTTCTACCCACGTTCCTGGCAACATTGCTCATGGCCGCGCATGTCATGCGTTTCAACGGGTTGATACCGGCGGTACTGACCCTACTGCTGTTGCTCACCTTGCTTGTCAGAAAAGCGTGGGTTCTTAAACTGTGGCAGGGTTTGTTAGCCGTGGCCATCCTTATCTGGCTGAACACGGCATATAATCTGATTCAGATCAGAATTGCGCACGATGCAGCGTGGTTGCGCCTGGCGCTAATACTGGGGTTGGTGACTCTGGTCAACGTACTTGCAATCTTCGTGCTGCGAACGCGAAAGCTGCAATCGCGCTACCAGGCCGACTGACCATGGAATGAAACATGTCCGATCGCAGTCCAACAAGATGGTGGGTAAATCGCAACAACCGTGATCAATCAATGAAAATAGCTCCCTGGATATTTCTGGCATTCAGCTTAGTCTCCGGAACGGGCTTAGCCAGAACTGAAAAAGCCGTGACGCTGCATCTGCAGGAAGTCGGCCTGGGACATGCCCTACGGCAGTTGGCCACGCAGGCGGACATCCATCTGGTTTACCCGGACGCTGTGGTCGACAGCCTGCTGATCAGTTGCGATTTAGACAAAGTCGCAGTCAGAGAAGCTGTCAAACGCCTGTTGCACAACACTTCTCTTTCTTTTAAACAACAAGGCCCGGACGAGCTTGTTATCTTTCTTAAGAACGACAAGCTGACATTCGACATCGCGGGGAGCGTCTTCGATGCTGAAACCGGCGAACGCCTGCCATACGCCAACGTGCTTCTGGTCGGTACGGACAGGGGAACCGCGAGCAACCAGGATGGCCGTTTTGTCCTGCCGGTAGTACCTGCGGAAACGCGGACGCTGAGGGTCACTTACATCGGCTATGCGCACCGTGAGATTCAGCTTAACCGGAGAACGCTTGCAACGCCTCTACACATCGGTCTCAAGAAAAGAAACATCCTGACTGAACCCGTGACAGTGGTACCCGGCAATTGGGAACTGATCAATGTCGCGGCAGGAAACGGGCAGCTCGCGATTGCGCTTGAGAATTTTTCGCTGCTTCCCATTATCGGGGACAAGGATATATTCCGCTCACTGCAACTGTTGCCCGGCGTGAGCAGCAGCAACCAGGGTTCGGCGGATTTGTACGTGCGCGGCGGCACGCCTTCGCAGAACCTGGTCTTATTTGATGGCATGACGCTTTATCACCTGGACCACTCCTTTGGCTATTTCAGTGCGTTCAACGCGGACGCGATCAAAGATGTGCGGATTTACAAAGGCGGGATTCCCGCTAAGTACGGCGGCCGGCTCTCCAGCGTGATGGAAGTCACCGCCAAGTCTGGTGATTTTCGCACGACGCGGCTTCAGGTCGGTGCCAACCCCCTGAACGGACACGCGGTCCTGGAGTTGCCGTTTGCCGGCGCCGGCGGCTTGTTGCTGTCCGTGCGGCACTCTTACTCAGAATACATCCTCGAGGATCTGTACGACCGAAACTTCTCCGCCTTCGCAAGCTCAATTCCGAGACGCCAACCGCTGAACTTCCGGCCGAGCCGGGAAATCCCGGCGCCAAACGTAAATCCCGATATTTCATTTTACGATATTATCGCAAAAGCAAGCCTGGTCGCCGGGACACGCGACAAGATCACGGCAAGCCTGTACTTGGGCCAGGACAATCTCGAACGCTTCGAAACGTTTGCGGCCCCGGGCGATCCGCGCAGACAGATGCGCTCCCGGGAAACCACCCTTTTTGCCCGGGAAGAACAAGCCGACTGGGGCAACCAGGGCTACAGCTTCAATTGGTTCAGGCAGTGGCAGGAACGATTGCAGTCGACGGCGATGGTCGCTTACTCCAAGTTTTCGAGCGAACAGAGCTTCTTTGAAAATAGCCCGGCCTTCGCGCCCGATCCACGTTTCTCCGGCCATCGGCCGCGGCCGGGCGCGACAGTGGCAGACTCGGCTCTGTTTGAGCTAAGCTCAAACAACGACATCGAAGATTTGACCTTTCGCCTGGACAACAGCTGGCAAATGCACCCCGGGCACAAACTGGGTTTTGGCGCATGGATCTCGAGGACGGAAATTGATTACACGAACAATGGCTTCGACGTCATCCTAGGTCTGCGGGCCAGCGACCGGGCGACCCAGTACGCCTACTACCTGCAGGACGCCTGGAGCCTGAACCCGCTCACGCTGGAGGCCGGTCTGCGGGCAACTTACTACGATCAGATGGATTCGTTGTACGTGGAGCCGCGCATATCAGCCGATCTGGCGGTTCTACCGGGCATATCTCTGCGAGGGTCATGGGGTAAAAACCATCAGTTTGTGCGGCGTATGCCCGGCTTTTTTCAGTACACGGAGGGGCGTGATTTTTGGGTGCTGGCAAACGGCAACGCCATCGAGCCCGGTCAGGCGGAGCAGTGGACCGCCGGCCTGAAGCTGCAGAACGCGCGCCTGCTGTTCGACCTTGAGGTCTACGAGAGGCGGCAACAGGACGTCACCGAAGGCATCCCTGCGGTGCAATATATGGCGCTTGCGGAGCGCACCACTGTCTACAGAAACAACCGTAGCCTGTCACGCGGCCTTGACGTCCTGCTGGAACGCAGAAGCGGCCGCTTTACGAGCTGGGCCAGTTACAGTTACAACGATACCGACATCGAAGCCACTGTCAGCCGAACGCTGCAAGAGTTTCCTGCCAATCAGAATGTGCCGCACAAACTCAACCTGGTCGGCAGCTACACCCACAACGGCTGGAACCTTTCCGCCACCTGGACCTACGCCTCAGGAGCGCCCTACACGCAGCCGGAGATCGAAGCCGCGACCTCGTCCGACTTCGGGAGCATTCTGCGCCTGGTGCCACCGGACGAACTAAACCGCGACCGACTGCCGGTGACTCACCGGCTCGACCTCAGCCTGACGCGTTCTTTTATCACCAAACATTTCTACGGCAATGTCGGGTTTTCGATTTACAACGTCTACGACCGGGAGAATGTCTGGTACCGTAACTTCGAATTACGTGAGGGGGAGCTGGTTCAGGAAGATGTGCCAACGTTAGGATTTACGCCAACAGTTTCGGTGGATTTAAGGATTAGGTAAATGGAGTTCCGCTTATCGTCCCCATGCAGAGCGTGGAGGCGTGGGACACACCTGCCAAGTAGGCCGGATTCCATCCGGCAGCCCATGCATCCTTCCCGCCGCGTGGAACGCGGCCTACTGCTGAAATCAGTATAGCTGTCATTCCGGCGTGGTGTTGAGCCGGAATCCAGTGGTTTATGCACGAGACTTAGACTCGGCTATGACGGAATGAGAGCGAATACTATTTTGGGTTAAACAGAAGTCAATTAACAATGGCACATAAAATGCAGACAAAACAACAGCAAAACAAAGCGCAGGCCCTGTTGTCTCTGCACTCCGGCGACGAGTTGCTCATCCTGCCAAACATCTGGAACCCCATCGGCGCCAGAATCCTGGCCGCAAAAGGCTATCCCGCCGTGGCCACGGCCAGCGCAGCCATCTCCACCGCACTGGGCTATCTGGACGGTGAGAAAATCGAGCGCGCCACAATGATCGAAATGATTGCGCGCATCGCCCACAGCGTCGAAGTACCGGTCACTGCCGACATCGAGGCAGGCTACGGCGCTGACATTGCAGAGTTACAAGAAACCATCCGCCAGGTGCTCGACGCCGGCGCGGTCGGCATTAACCTCGAAGATAGCCTGGTAGAAGGCGAACCTTTACGCCCCGTGGCTGAGCAGTGCGAACGCATTGCTGCCGTACGGCAGGTTGCGAGCAAGCAGGGAATCCCTCTGGTGATTAATGCCCGGGTGGACACTTTTGTGACCTCGGCGTTGGCCAACAAAGAGGAGCGAATTGCAGATACCGTTGCCAGGGCAGAGGCTTATGCGGCAGCCGGCGCCGATTGCATCTACCCGATGGGGCCGGGAGATCGTGCAACCTTGCAAACTTTGCGCGCTGCCATTTCAACTCCGCTCAACGTTCTCGTCACACCCGCAGCAGAGCCACTGCAGGCGCTGCAGGAAATCGGCATTAATCGCGTGAGCTTTGGGCCGTTTATCCTGCGATCCTGCTTGAGCAAGTTTGCAGCCATCGCCGATGAGTTGCAGGGTTTGGGAAGCTATGATTGTTTCACGAAAAGTATGTTCAGTCGTGAGGAGGCAGCAAACTTTTTGCGGGAGGAGCCTGAGTAGATCCGGCAGTTAGGAACGGAGGCTCCTGTATTGTGGTTGCCCTCCCTAACCACACGTCGTGCCTGTACCGGGCAATTGGGATTCATAATCTATGAAGAATCAAAGTCGATGTCCTGTGGTTCCTAACCCAAATAGTGTCCTCGTTCCAAAGCACGGCGTGAAAATACACCCACAGTCATTATTTATGTTGCTTCTTAAAGTTCCACCTCGTATATTCGACATCTAAATAATTGTACACTGTTTTTCTCGCTTTTTTATTTTTGTTGCTAATACTCGCTATCGACATCAAAATTTATCGTGAAGAATAATGTCAGATTATTCAACACGATTTTTTTTTGGATTAAGGTGATGAAAAGAGGTACACAACTTTACAGCTTTTATGAGGATTGGTTCAATGGAAGAAGGAACAGTTAAGTGGTTTAACGGCTCCAAGGGTTATGGTTTCATCACCAGAGAAGCGGGCGAGGATGTATTTGTCCATTACAACGCCATCGTAGGCGATGGTTACAAATCTCTGGACGAAGGCGACAAAGTTCAGTTTGAAACAGAACAGGGCCCGAAGGGATTGCAGGCAACCAGCGTCTCTAAGATATAATTCTTAGACTTGCCGAAATCTAACCCCGGTTGTTTCCAGCCGGGGTTTTTTTATTTCTGTGAACTGCGTTAAACTTCGTCTTAAAAACCGTCCAATCTGTCAACAGCGGCCGGCCTGTTGACCCACCTCATTGTCATCGCTCTGCGCGGGAACAAGATTTGTTTCTGACCACGATCAAAACTCCGTAAAGTCATTTATTCCGACGTACGCCGCATGCCGTTGTATTGATCAAACAGGGCATGACGAGAAGAAGCATGGCTGGTTTCTTGAAATCGTAGCCGTCAAAACGTGGGAATATATCTTCGCCGCTTCTGTTTAAGACTTCAAATACTTTGATATTCTGTAATCGTGCCATTGCTTTTTGAAGGAAGGTTCGTATGAAACAACCGATTTGGCGTCGCCCCGCATTGTTCATCATTTCGATGATTGTGATTGCAATTTCCTACGGCCCGGTTGCAGCCAAAACAGAATACCGAGTCCTGCAACTAAAAGACAAAACAAAACTCGACTATGCCATTATTGCCCCGGACAACGTAACTGTAAAACAAGAACTGCCGATCTTGCTGGCGCTTCCGCCCGGACCACAGCACAAGGGTACGGTTGATTGGGGGTTGAACAATATCTACAAAGACGCAGCAGAAAACGGCTGGGTGGTCATCAGTCCGGTAGCGCCAAACGGCCGGTTGTTCTTTTCAGGCTCTGAAAAATACATTCCGGAGTTGCTCGCACATGTTGCGGACGAGTTTCAGCCCGAAGGCGGGAAATTTCATATCGCCGGCATCAGCAACGGCGGTATCAGCACATTTCGTATCGTGTTAAACTCGCCGGAAATGTTTCAATCCGTCATCGCCTTGCCGGGATTTCCACGTGGCAACGACTTTCACAAATTGAGCTTACTGAAGGATAAGCCGGTCCGAATGTTTGTTGGAGAGCACGATACCGGTTGGGTCGAGGCAATGCAGCGCACCCAAAGAGAACTGGCCAAACTCGGCGCCGATGTGGAACTGGAAATTGTTGCAGGCTCCGGGCACCAGATCGAGGCGTTTTATGATGGTAAGAAACTTTTTGCCCTGCTAGACAGTTTCCGCAGAAAAGAGAAGGTCAACTAAACCAAGGGTTCCGCAAACTAACGCGCAAACGTCCTTTCCAAAAATTATCGACCTCCTTCCCACGCTCTGCGTGGGAACGTGTAGCGGAGCCACGCACGGCTCCGGCGATTGGCTTTTAAGCAGCCACGCCCTCCATCTCAGTGAAATTGACCGAGACGACTTTTGAGATGCCTTCCTGCTCCATGGTCACGCCGTAGAGACAGTCAGCTTCGCGCATGGTGAGTTTGTTGTGCGTAACAATGATGAACTGCGTGTTCTCGGAAAATTTACGGATGGCTTTGACGAAACGTCCGATGTTGGCGTCGTCCAGAGGCGCATCGACTTCATCGAGCACGCAAAAGGGACTGGGCTTGACCAGGTAGATGGCAAACAGCAGCGAGATGGCCGTCAGTGTTTTCTCTCCTCCGGAAAGCAGTGAGATTGACCCGATTTTTCTACCCTTCGGATCGGCCTCAATGACAACATCAGCTTCCAGCGGATCTTCGCTCTCTGACAGCCGGAGGTCAGCCTGGCCTGCCTCAAAAAAGCCAGTGAACACTTTGATGAAGTTCTCACGGATTTCTTTGAATGTCCCCTGAAACTGTTCCTGTGCCGTCTTATTGATAACCTTGATGGTGTGATTCAGGTTCTCTTGCGCCTCGATGAGATCATCGCGTTGCTCAACGAGAAAATCAAACCGCTCCTTTTCTTTTTCATATTCCTTCAGGGCCAGCAGGTTGACCGGGCCCATATTCTCCACCCGCTGCCGGGCCCGGGCAATCTCCGCGCCCAACTGCTCTTCGTCGAGCTCGGCGTCTACTGCGCTCTTTTGAATCTGGACATTGTACTCATCGTTGATCCGGTCCCTGAGCTTGTCACCGGTCATCTTCAATTCAGAGACACGCAACTCCATGCTGTGTAAAGTCTCGGATATCAGATCTTTCTCATCCCGGATGTCGCGGATAAACTTCTCTCTGGAAGTGAGTTCCTCTTTTTCCTGCAGAAACTTTTGTTCCAGTTGCTCAATTCTGGTTTGCAGACCATTATACTCTTTGAACTCGGCCTCGATGACGGTCTTGCTTGCCGAGATCGCCTCGTCGATTTCAGAGTGTTCGGCTGTGGAATTGTGCATTTCTTGTTCGATGCGCAAAAGCGTTTTCTGCAACTCAAGGTCAAACTCCTGCATTTGCGCCAGGTTTTCCTGCAAGTGCTTTTCTTCGCTTTTTAAATCGACCAGCTTGACCCGGCTATCCTGCGCAACCGTACGTTCCTCGTTCAAAGCTTCTTCCAGCTGGGCCTGTTCCTCCGAGATGTTGAGAAGCGTGGTCTCAAATTTTGATTTATCGTCTACCAGACCGCTGAGCGCCGGCGAGATTTCATCAAACTCATCCCGCAGCTCTGCCTCATTCTCCATATGTTGTTTCTTTTCATTCAGCAGGCGCTCGCGCTGTTCGGCATCCTTACGCGCTTCAAAGTCCAGTTGCGTCAACTGCATCTCAACTTCATTCAAACGGCCTTCCGAACTTTTGACTTTTCGGCTGAGGTCTTGTTCTTGCGCAAAGCGACGCTGGTAGTCCTGCTCGATTTGTAAGCGTTGGCTTTCTTCTTCGTCCAGTCTCTTGAACGTTCCTTCCAACTCCTTCTCCAATTCCCCAACCAGAGCCTTACGGCCGATGATGGCGGCATTGGAGTTCTCACTGGCGCCGCCTTTGATCGGGCCCCAAGTCGAAATTATCTCTCCGTTCAACGTCACCAGATTCAGGCGCAGGCTCTGTAACCGGCCGGCGTGTGCCTGGGCAGTCGCCATATCCTTGACCACCACAAAGTCGCGCAGCAGACCCTTTACGACGGGCTGATAATCACGCTCGCAGTCTACCAGGTTGTAGGCCCAATCGATAAGGCCATCTTCCATGACGATGTCGCTTGCCGCGGCTCCGTTGCCGTTGCTGCCTTTGTCGTGGAATCGATCCAGCGGGAAAAAAGTAACCGCCCCTTTTTCATCTGCCTTAAGCTGTTCGATGCATTGAAACGCTTGATCGGTCCCCTCTACAATGAGCGAAACCGACGCTTCGCCAATGGCCGTTTCCAGCGCCCGGCGATAGGTTGAACTGACCTTCAGGTTTTCCGCCAGAGTCCCTTTGCAGCCGCCGTTCAAGAATCCCTGCAGCAGAATATGCTGGACGCCGTCCGGGTGGTCTTCGTACGACTCGATGAACTTTTTGAGCAACTCGATGCGTTCCCGCAATGTCTCGACCTCGGTGCGCCGAAGCAGGATCTGTTCACGCACGCCATCTTTTTGTTCGGCAAGGCTGGCCAGGTGCTGCTGGCACTCGTTTAGCTCTTCCTGCAGATTGCGCAACTCCGCAGCCACAGTGGTCTTGCTATCAACCTGCTTGTCGATTTTTTCCCGGCGAATGCGTTGCAACAACTCGTTTTCTTCTACTTCGCGATTGATTATCTTAACTCGGTCACTAATATTGGCGAGTTGGGTTTTGAGGCGTTCCTCGTCTTTCTTGCCTTCAGTTAATCCTTCGACGGCCTGCAAACGCTGCATTTCGAGCGCCTTGATCTGGTCGCGCCTGTCCGTCAACTGACTTTCGAGCTTACTCAGGTGCGCATTCTTGTCGCCAAAATCATTTTCCGCCACCTGGATCTGCTCGAACAACTTCTGCAGCTTTTCGCCGGTGGCGCCCCTCTGGACCTTGTTCTTCTCTAAGCGTACCTGCACCTCTTGTTGATCACGATCGAGTTTTACTTTCGCGTCTTCCAGAGCTTTGCGGCGCTCTCGTCCTACCAGAATTTCCTCTTCCTTTTTTTGAATCCTGAGGGAAGCCTGGTTCAAAACCTGTTGCTCCTGGCTCAAGGCATGTTCGGACTCCAGAAGTTTCCGGCGGGCCTCTTCCATTTCCGCTTCTTTCTGGTCAAACCTGGTGGTCAGCGACACCCGGTTTGTCTGCGTCTCCTTAAGGCGCTCGAGCATTGGTTCAAGTTCGGCCTGGATTTTGGCAACTTGATGCGTGGCCAGAAGGATATCCTTCTCCTGCAGCTCACCCCGGAGGTCCTGGTAGCGCTGCGCTTTTCTGACTTGCCGCTGCAACGACGCCACGGTTTTTTCGACTTCGCTGATGATGTCGTTCACGCGCAACAAATCGGCTTCAGTTGCTTCCAGCTTGCGGAAGGCGGCTTTGCGGCGAACCTTGTACTTGGTGACTCCGGCGGCTTCTTCAATAATGTGACGGCGTTCCTCCGGCCGGCCGTTCAGTATTGTCTCAACCATGCTCAACTCGATAATCGAGTAGGCATTTGCACCCATGCCGGTGTCCATGAACAGATTTAAGATGTCCTTAAGCCGGCAGGGCGTATTGTTGAGCAGGTACTGGCTTTCCATGGAGCGAAACAGGCGCCTGGTAATCTCTATCTCTGAATACTCGATCGGCAGAACATTTTTGGTGTTATGAATCCGCAGAGAAACCTCGGCCATGCCCAACGGCTTCGTATCTTTGGTGCCATTGAAAATGACATTTTCCATTTTTTCACTTCGGATGCTACCCGCACGCTGTTCACCTAAAACCCAGCGCAACGCGTCAACGGTGTTGCTTTTGCCGCAGCCGTTTGGTCCGACGATGACCGTTACGCCATCGTTAAACTTGAACGTTGTCTTCCTTGCAAAGGATTTGAAACCATTGACCTTGAGACTTTCTAAATACACGCGGTCCTCGCTGTTTTTAGAATGAGATGAAAAGGAAATCTGAGGTTGGATATACTATATACGGTATATCTAATCAGGAACAGCCACCATATAGGGCCGGGGTGAATATAGCCGAATTCTCTACGAATGTCAAGTTGTTTTTCTGGTGAGTCGAGAATTCCACCAAATGCTACGGGCCTGCAAAACTGTGCCAGTACAGCGGCAGATAATCAAAGAGGGCCACCTGCTCGTGGTAGTATAACGCGGCGCTGCCGACTGTCAGCATTAACATGACTGCGACCAGGACGCCGGTACGGGGCAAAGACAGTCCCAGGGTGATTCTTACCGCGTTGAATAGTCGCAGGCCGAACCAGCCCAAGAAACCGGCAACCAGAATGATGGCTAAGACACCCCAGCCGGTTTGTGCAAGAATCCTGTGAAAGATCGGAACGACCGGCAAAAGCCAAAGGAAATTAGCGCCGGCCCAGACAGTGAAAGTAAAAAGCTGACCGACTCTCAGGCGCCGGCCCAGGATGGCGGTGGCAAGCTTCAGGACCACTACGAGCAAACCAAAACCAGACATGACCAGTATGGAGAACAGAGGCACACTCAGCGCAGGACTCCAGATGAGCCTGGCCAGACCGCCCTTTAGAGCGTCCGCTCCCAGGAGCAAGTTCATGAAACTGTCGAACACGAGGCTAGTGCGCAAATGGAACCCGATTCCGGAAAGGATAATGCCCAAAATCAGACTCGACATGCCACAAACGAAGAACGTCTGTCCGGCTGATATTTTCCGTTGCTCGCGGACCTCGGAATAAAACCCATGCGAATAAAAGAAAATTCGGCGGAGGTTGCCGTGCAGTCTGCGGTTGCGATGGAAATTAAACAAGAATATCAAAATCAGCGCGATTCCGATCAGGGGATACAGCGCCGGGTTCTGCTCCGGTGCCGGTTCCAGATCAAGTCTCCTATCCTTTGTCCCGGCAAAAAAACCTTGCACGACGTCAAAGGCCAACCGCTTGTTTCCGGCTTGGGTACGCATGCCGGACCTGAACAGCCTGTTATCCGGACTGCGGCCGAAGCGAACATGCGGGCGGCTCGTCGGCCAATCCTGCAGCGAGTTGACGAAAACGCCGGCAGACATTTCTACAGGTTTGGCGGAAAAAATTTGATCCAGCAGATACGCCTGATGCTCTTCGGCAGCGCGGGCCAGGCTGCTCACACTGGTCTCGCTGCCCTGATGAGGCGCTCCGGATATCGGGGCAGAGACTTGTCCTTCCTGCGGTAGCAGACCACCGACAGAAAACACAACCGGCTTGTTCAAATGTAAGTAGGAAGCCGACTTTTTCGAAATCTCACCGGGACTTTCTCCAAAGCAATCCACCAGTACGAAATCAACATTGGGGCAGATCTGCTCCGGGTCAAGGAAACGCTGAACCGCATAAACAGGAACGTCGCTTTCCTCTTTCAGACGGCCGGCCAGCTCATCGATAAAAGCCGGCGTCTCGTCATGACGCGAGCCAACATCCACACCGATGCCCCAGGCGCCAACGCAAGGATGGCCGCCGTACGCCTGTACCATTCCGAGCGCATAATCCGTTGCCTTTTCCTTAAATTGGGAATCAGTCAAATATTGATCCGGCACAAATGACAGTGGGATTTCCAAAAAGACCAACAAGCCAAGCCGGTCACAAATGTCAAGAAAGTGCGGATGTGGCGGCGGCCCGACAAAGCGTACAACATCGGCCCCGAGAGCCTTGATTCTTTTAACGGCGGCCGTCATCTGCTCCGGGTCAAGACCCTGATTGCCCAGGTAGGCGTCGACGCCGTGCAGAACGGTTGGCTCGCCGTTGATTAGGAATTGTGAACCGGAGATGGATAAATCACCGAAGCCCACGTCCGCTACGGCCTGGTCCACGACCGTTCTGCCCTGCAGCAAACGCGCCCGCGCCTGGTAGCGCTCCGGCCGGTCGGGCCTCCATGAAACATACTGCGGGATCGTGAACGTCGAAAGCGCACTCGTCCGGTTACCTTCCGGCAGCACTGAGATACTCACTCCTTTGGCGACCACCTGTGAAGCGCTCGAGTCGACAAGGTCGATCACGAGGCGCAACCCGGCGGGGACGGTCGCCCCACTCTGCCAGTCCACCTGTGTCTTAACACTCAGGCTACAAGACTCAAAGTCCGGGGAATAATTATAGGAGGTTTTCAGGATCGAAACAGAGAGTGCAGGTCGGGCGACGATAAAAATCTCGCGCGCAATTCCTCCATAAAGCCGTGGCAGGCCGGGTGCGTGTCGTGGCGGAATCGTCTGCCGTGCCGAACGCTTGTTGTCCACCTGTACCGCGATCTCATTTTTCCCGAAAAAGTTGAGCTTGTCCTCAGGCAGATAGACCTGAAACGGCAGGTGTCCACCAGTGTGGGTTTGCAGGTATTCGCCGTTCAGAAAAATACGGCAGCGGTCGTTGATTCCGAGCGCGACCAGCGTGAGGTTCAGCTCTGAATAGGATGAATCCAGGGAGAAGGTACGGCTCAGGACGAGCACTTCTTCCGATTCATAAACGCCGGGCACCTGGATTTCGCGGGAAGAATCCTCATCAATCTTTCCGGCCTGCCAGGTGCCGCTCAGGTTTATGAGGCGGCGATTCGCAGCGGGTTTCCGCAGGATATCAACCAGGCCAGGCCGGGAGACGTAGCCGGAATACCAGTCATCTCCTCCAGCAGAGGCGCTGCCGAAAAAAACGGCTACCATCAAAAGAACTAAGCACCTAAAGAATAAGAACATGTCTGTCCTCATTGTTGGGCATCGCTTGTTTGATTCTGCCATCATGTGGCAACAAACATACGAATAAATCGGTCAAGATCAAGCCAAACACGGCATTCTAAATTTCTCTTTACTTTTTTAGGATAGATTCCTAACATCAATTTCCACTATCCTAACTCTTCCAAAGAAACCCTATTATGAAACGACAAAAGCTTGCGAGACATCTCGCTTTCCTACACCTGCTTGTGGGTTCAGTCCTGGCTACCAGTCCTGTTATGGGACAAATCGAAGAACAACCCGGAGCGAGCAAAGCCGCTGCAAAGCTACAACTCACGGTTCCGAGCCTGGCGTTAAAGGATGTCGGCTTCGACATGAGAATAGAAGCACTCGATGCTGATGGCGTTAAAATCAAATCCTACTCCGACAGTTTGAGCATTACCGGAATCATGCTGCAGGAAGAGTCGGGCAGCACCGCTCCCATGCCGCTCGTGTTCCAGGACGGCACTGCAACCATACCCAATGCAGTTCTCTCGGCTTTGGGCAAGAGATCGATCGACGTAACCAGTGGCACCCTCAGGGCCACCACCAATATCCGGATAATTCCAGGGTTTCTGAGTCTGCTGCCGCCCCTATTTGCCATCGCGCTGGCATTTCTGGCGCGTCAGGTGCTGGTGTCTCTCTTCAGTGGCATCTGGCTGGGAGCCTTGTTTGTCTACGACTATGACCCGATCCAGGCCTTTGTCCGTACGATTGACACTTACCTTGCCGGATCACTGGCGGATGTCGACAACGCCTCCGTGCTGATTTTCAGCTTGACGCTTGGTGGTATGGTCGGTGTCATCTCGAAATCCGGCGGTACGCAAGGCATCGTTCAGAAGCTCTCGAAGTATGCCAGCAATCGGCGCGGCGGACAGGTCGCAACCTGGGCCATGGGCTTGTTGGTCTTCTTTGATGACTACGCCAACACGCTGATTGTCGGCAACACCATGCGCTCGATGACCGACCGCCTCAGGATTTCCCGTGAAAAACTGTCCTATATTGTTGATTCCACTGCTGCGCCGGTAGCTTCGGTGGCGTTGATTTCGACCTGGATTGGTTTTCAAATCGGCCTGATCGATCAAGCGTTCAAGTCTGTGAACTCGACGCAAAACGCATACGGCGCCTTCCTGCAATCAATCCCGTACTCCACTTACAGTATTCTGGCAATGGTATTTGTTCTGCTTGTGGCCCTGAGCCTGCGGGACTTCGGGCCGATGCGGCGCGCGGAAGTCAGGTCGGTGAATGAAGGCAAAGTCCTGGCTGATGGCGCTCAGCCACTCACTGACACAGCCTCGCTTGACATGATTGCGGACGAGGGCACGCCGCTGCGCTGGCAAAACGCATTGGTACCGATCGCGATTGTCATCGTCGTAACGTTGGCCGGATTATATGTCAACGGCAAGGAAGCCCTCGGCGAAGCTGCAGAGGCGGCTACCCTAGGTCAAATCTATGGCGAGGCAAACTCATTTGCGGTTTTGATGTGGGCCTCTTTCAGCGGTCTCCTGAGCGCGATCATCATGGCGGTCTCCCAAAAGATTCTCAGGCTCAATCAAGCGCTCGAAGCGACTGTTTCCGGCTACAAGTCGATGATGTTGGCTGCTATGATTCTGGTACAAGCCTGGGCAATCGGGAGCATTTGCAAAGACTTACACACCGCGGATTATGTCATCGATCTGACCCGCGGCATTCTATCACCGCACTTTATCCCATTTGCTACTTTTGTCATCGCGGCGTTCATAAGCTTTTCCACTGGAGCCTCCTGGGCAACAATGGCCATCCTGACGCCAATCATGGTGCCCATCGCCTACAAGCTACCGGTGGAAGTGGGCATGGCAGCCGACTTAAGCCAACACCTGCTGATCGCAACAATTGGAGCAATACTGTCGGGCTCAGTCCTGGGCGATCACTGCTCCCCCATTTCTGACACCACCATCCTGTCTTCCATGGCGTCTGCGGCGGACCATGTCGATCATGTCAGAACTCAAATGCCGTACGCCCTGGTTGTCGGAGCTGTGGCGAGTGTTGTGGGTTACATACCGGCGGGCTGGGGAATGAACGGATACCTCTCTCTGTTCGTTGGGGCAATCATTCTGGTGGGCGCCGTTTTTCTAATCGGCCGAAAGACGGTTTAGACCGGTTTAGCGACGCCGCTCAGATACTCATCCTTGTAGCTCACGTACCGTGCCGCAGAAGCTTGCCACTGCTGAATTTCATCCTGGGTGAGCGTCCGTTTGACAATAGCCGGTACGCCGGCAACGAGAGAGTATTTCGGAACCCGGTACCCTTCTCTGACCAGAGAGCCGGCTGCGACCAAACTGAACTGACCAACCCGTGCCCCGTCCAGGACCTTTGCTCCCATACCGATCAAGCAGGAATCTTCCACGGTGCAGCCGTGCAGGATTGCGCCATGCCCTACAGTAACGTCGTCCCCCAGCGTCAGTGACCACTTGCGATAAGTGACATGCAGGATGCACCCGTCCTGCACATTGGTTCTGGCCCCGATGCGAATCGGATTCACGTCTCCCCTGACGACCGCACCAAACCAGATCCCGGAGTCCTCGCCGATTTCAACATCACCAATCACTGTAGCATTGGGTGCGACAAAAACAGATGCAGGAATCACTGGTTCAATGTCATTGTAGCGATAAATCACGGCGTGCTCTCCTAAGAAGCTGCCTGGTCGTCGTGGTTCCCCGCCCGGGCAGCTCTGCGGATAGATTCGGCGATAAGATTGGTGGCGGCCGAACCTAATGCTGTGACGTCGCCATCGCTTTGACCGAGTGAAAGGACCAGGCAGAGGTCTCCGTCGAAAGGCGTATGTGCCGGGCGGATTGCGCGCGCAAAGCCACATTGTGCCATGCGCGCCAATTGCGTGGCCTCCTCTTTGTTAAGCCGCGCGTCGGTGGCGACGACTGCCAGCGTTGTGTTGGCTCTGGCGGGAAACTCCCCGACGGAATGGCTAAGCAGATATTTTTCCGAATCAAGCAATCTACCCGAGTCTGGATCGACTGCACCGGCGAGGATCTTGCCCCCGTCGCCTTCAACGATATCGCCGACGGCGTTGACCACTACCAGCACTCCGACAACGCTTTTCCTAACGACTGTTGAAAGCGTGGCCATGCCACCTTTCATAGCATTCGCAGGACCGAGCAGCTTGCCGACCGTGGCGCCGCGGCCGACGCCGATCCGTCCCTCGCCGGGGTACTGGCGGCTCGCATTCTGAGCTGCCGCGTAGCCCATCGCCTTGTCGGGTCGAACCGTATGGTCGCCCTCATGAAGATCGAAAATAACCGCGGTGGGTACAATTGGCACAGTGGTGACACCAACATCAAACCCGACTTTCTTCTCTTCAAGAAATTGCTGGACACCGCCGGCGGCATCGAGGCCAAATGCGCTGCCGCCGGTCAAAAGAACGGCATCGACCTTTGGTATCAGCCGGCCCATTCTTATGGTTTCTATTTCGCGCGTACCCGGAGCCGAGCCACGGATGTCCACCCCGGCCACCGCACCTTTTTCAGGAATAATGACCGTACAGCCGGTTTTACCTACATCATCATGCACGTGCCCAACGAGAATGCCGGGAACGTCACAAATAGACAGGTAATTGGATTTCATTCTCAGGTATTGTTCTTGTCAGAGCCGGGCTTGAAGAATTGAAAGCGGCGGGCAAACGGCACTTTGCGCGAAGGAACTTCAAAGATTAGACTGCTATCATTGAAGAAAAACAAATCGCCTATCACGAGTCCAATTGAACGTCGTAAGGGCCGCCAATTGTCACGATAGGCGCGGGCATCTACTTTGGTCCCATCCCGTCCTTTGCTAACCAGGCGGACACGTTGCGGGTAGTCACGATTTATCATGAAGGGTGAATGAGTCGTATAGATCAACTGATTTTTGATCGACAGATCCTCCATCACTTTGGTGAGGTCTTTCTGGCCGGCAGGATGTAAATGAATGCCTGGTTCATCCAGCAGAAAAAAGTACTCGTTCGCTTTTGCCTCAAAGGTTTGGGCGATAAAGTTGATGTAGAACGAGAGATACCAGCGAAAACCCAGGCTTCGGGATTCCGGCGTGTCGTACACTGTCGTGCCGTCGGAGATGTCGATGTAAAGAACTTTCCCGTTCACATTCAGCTTGATCTCGATGGTTGGTTCCTGCGACCAAACACGCCGTATCTGTTGCGTTATCAGCCTGCTGGCCTCTTCGCTGGCCCGGCGGCCCCTGGTAGAGTCTTCAAAAATCAACTCAAAATTATTCTGGATGCCGCCGATTTTGAGTAGATTTTTCTCCGTCGTGTAATTCTTGTCGCCGTTTAGAAGTGTATTGAGATCCACACGGCTTTTCAGCAAAGTGATGTTATCGAAATAGAGGATCTTCGGCAGGTACTCGAGCAGCCGCTTCATGTTCGTAACGGGGATTTCCTCGTTATTGACGTAAAGATGGTAATGCGCCAATTCCAGGCCATCTCGTTTTACCGTGAACTTGTCAACGTCTTTGAACACCTCCGAGACCGGCATCAAATACCTGCGATTCTCGCGCGAAAGATTGGTAAACTCGAAAGAGACTTCCGGGCACTTACCCTGGTAGTAGTAGTCGGAGTACTGACAGGTTAGGGCATTAGTGAAGTTGGTAGCCAGGCGGAAAGCGTCCATGGCCTTGAGAGTGTTGGTCTTACCGCTCTCATTTGCGCCAATCATAACGGTCACCTTTGGATCGACCGGCAGATTGAGCTCAAAAATCGACCTGAATGCCTTAACATCTACACGGGATACAAGCATAACGTTCGTTTGAAAAGTGAAAAGCCCAAGATTATCGGCGAAAATATAAATACGGTCTAAAACCAAATCAAGCTAAAACTTCCGGACAGGGCGTGGAGAATGAGCGAAAGGTGATAGACAAAACGTCCTGTTTCCTGCAGATTTCATCGTGAAAATGTCGTACAAAAATGAAGAGACTTTTGAGAACAACGCTCGTGCGAGTGTTGCCCCCAAAAGTCCCGGCAGCCCTACTCACATCAGCTAGCTTTCAATCTCCTCCGTCTTAGGGCTCTGCCTGTTGTCGTTGGACCGGCCCTTTGAGGTTTTCTTGACTTTCTTGCGGGCCGACTCTACAAACACCAGTTCATCGCCTTTCTTCTTGACGGAAATTTGGCTGCCATCGCCAAATTTTCCGCGCAATATTTCTTCGGCGATTGCATCTTCAATGTGCTTTTGGATGGTACGCCGAAGCGGTCTGGCGCCATAAACCGGATCGAAGCCCAGGTCTGCAATATATTCCTTTGCGCCTTTGGTGAGCTCGATTTCGATTTCACGGTCCTCCACTTTGCTCAGCATTTCATCCAGAACGATGTCGACGATCTTGGTCATGTGCTCCTTCTTCAAGGCTCGGAAGACCACGGTTTCGTCAACCCGGTTGATGAACTCAGGATTGAACAATCGCTTTACTTCCTCCAGAATCTTGCTGCGCATTCCGTCGTAGTCTGATGATTCCGTATCGAAAGAAAAGCCAATCCCGCCGCCCTTCTTGATGTCACGGGCACCGATATTTGAGGTCATGATGAGAATCGTATTCTTAAAATCCACCTTGCGGCCTAATCCATCCGTGAGCTGACCATCGTCGAGAATCTGCAGCAGGATGTTGAAAACGTCCGGATGTGCTTTCTCAATCTCGTCGAAGAGGACTACAGAATACGGGTGGCGCCGCACTTTTTCGGTGAGCTGGCCGCCTTCTTCGTATCCGACGTATCCCGGAGGTGCACCGGTCAGGCGCGAAACAGAGAACTTCTCCATGTACTCGGACATGTCCAAACGAATCAGAGCTTCCTCATCTTCGAATAGGTAGCGAGCCAGCACTTTGGCAAGTTGCGTCTTGCCAACACCTGTGGGTCCGAGAAAAATGAAAGAACCGATAGGACGATTGGGATCCTTCAAGCCCGCACGGGTGCGACGAATCGCTTTGCTCAAAACGTGCAGGGCATCATCCTGACCTACGATTGACTTCTGTAACTCGCTTTCCATTTCGAGAATCTTGTCGGATTCGGATTTTGCGACCCGCTGTACCGGGATGCCGGTCATCATGGCCACGACGTCGGCGATATCTTCTTCGGTAACGGTGGCGAGGAACTCATCCTCGGTGTCTTTCCAACGCCGCTTGGCAGCTTCGAGTTTACGGTTTAACTGTTTCTCATTATCCCTCAGCACGGCTGCTCTTTCAAACTCCTGTGCCTTGATCACAGATTCTTTCTCATGCCGTACTTTCTTGATCTTCTCTTCGAAATCGGTGATCTCTTTCGGCACAACGATATTGGCCAGGTGGACGCGCGCTCCGGTTTCGTCCATCACATCGATGGCTTTATCGGGCAAATAACGATCTGCAATGTAACGCTCAGACAGTTTGACCGCAGCGGCGATCGCTTCGTCGTCGAACTTGACTTTGTGGTGCTGTTCGTAGCGTTCTTTGAGGCCTTGCAGAATGAGCAGAGCTTCATCGGCAGATGGCGCATCGACGACAATTTTCTGAAAACGCCGTTCCAGAGCGCCGTCTTTCTCAATATGCTGGCGGTACTCGTCCAGGGTTGTCGCACCGATGCATTGCAACTCTCCGCGGGCCAGCGCAGGCTTGAACATATTCGATGCGTCCAAAGAGCCCGAGGCTCCGCCTGCTCCGACAATCGTGTGCAATTCGTCGATAAACAGAATGACATCCTTGGCCCGCTGCAACTCGTTCATAATGGCCTTCATTCTCTCTTCGAACTGCCCTCTGTACTTTGTACCAGCGACGATGGCGCCGAGGTCGAGCGTTACGACACGCTTGTTGTGCAGGATTCTCGGAACCTTGCGATCGATGATTCTCAATGCAAGCCCTTCTGCGATGGCAGTCTTGCCAACGCCAGGCTCACCGATCAGGACCGGGTTGTTTTTCTTGCGCCGGCTTAGTATTTGCGCGACGCGCTGAATTTCATTGTCACGGCCAATGATAGGATCCAGCTCATCCTTGCGTGCCAGTTCCGTCAAATCCCGGCCAAAATGGTCCAGCGCCGGGGTCTTGGATTTTTGCTGGCCAGCGGACTCTTTTGTCGAAGGTGAGCCGCGTAAAATATTCTCGAGCTCCTCTCGGACCGTATCGTAGTTGACATCAAAGCTGAGAAGAACCTGCGCAGCGACCCCATCTTTTTCTTTCACCAGGGCCAATAGCAGGTGCTCGGTGCCAATGATATCCGACTTATATTTCTCGGCCTCGACATAGGCCATTTTCAAGATTTTTTCGGCTCTTTTCGTAAACGGGATGTTCCCGATCGTCATTGTTTCCCCGGAAGGCTTGACAGAGTCCTCGACGGATCTCTTGATTTCGTCGAGGTCACACCCTAAGTTTCGTAGAATCTCAACTGCGATCCCCTCGCCTTCTCTAATCAATCCAAGCAGCAAATGCTCGGTTCCGATATAGTCATGGCCCAATCGCAATGCCTCTTCTCTGGAAAACTGAATGACCATCTGAACTCGACTAGAGAAATTATTCTTCATATTTTAAACTCCATGAAAAAATGTGATGCACTGCTTTCTTCTATTAGAAACATCTGCCGGGCGGACGTACATTCCATCTTTCCTAAACAACAAGATTCTGACGGATGAATTCCGCCCGCAACATATCGCGGTCTTCGGCACCGAGCTTCTTGCGATAAATCCGTTGCAGGTGTCCCGGCTGAACCAGAACGATGAGCTGACTGACGGCCAGACGCGAGATTTCTTTAACAAGTCCAAGTTCCGAACCCAGACGCAGCGTTGACAATAAGTCCATCGCCTCAAAGGAAGAGATTACTCTTGCGTGTTTCAACAATCCCAGAGCCCGGAAAACTGCATCCTCAACTGTTACGCGGCTCTTCTCCAACAGTGTGACCCTGGCATCACGCTCAAGTTCGATCAATTGTTTGGCCGTCTGAATGATCCTGCTTATCACGTTCGACTCCGTTCGCCCGAGTGTGGGTTGGTTCGAAATCTGATAAATATTTCCGATCGACTCTGAGCCCTCACCGCAAAACCCGCGTATCGCTATTTCGGAGTCAGGAAGTCGTTCCAGAACAGAGTCTATCTTGCCGCGCAACGACAATCCGGGTAAATGTACGAAGACCGAAACTCTTAATCCAGTCCCAATATTGGTAGGACAACTCGTCAAGTAACCAAACTCTCTTGAATAGCAAACGTCCAGACTCTCTTCAAGTTCATCATCCAGGCGTGTTATTTTTTCCCAGGCACTGTCAATGCCCAGGCCTGCCTCAACACACTGAATGCGCAAATGGTCTTCTTCGTTGACCATTATGCTGAGGTCTTCGGATTCCGACAGAATCAGCAAGGACGGAGAATCACTTTCAATGAGTTGCGGGCTCGCCTGCCGGCGTTCCACCAGGTACTTACACTCCAGGTCTGACAGTTTTTGAATCTCAATGTAGCGCGCATTTTCCAGAGATGGGCATTTAGGACAGACGTTCTTTACCCGTTTGATGACTGCGGATAACTCTTCATGCGATGCCCGATGGGGGAATCTATAGCCCCGAATATTTCTGGCCAAACGAACCCGGGAAGACAGCACCGAGTCTGAAAATTCATCTTCAGTCGTGAGCCAGGATGCAAATTGCCAGGTGAGGTCATCAGGCTCCCTGCGTACTGAGGCGCCGACGCCCACTAGCGTAACATCTTCCTGAGTAGCTCTGTGCGGTTTATTCACCTTAGGATTCCATCATTGTCGTTGTAATCAGTCGTGTCTTGCGCGTCCCGTATCATGTCCCGGAGCTTTGCTGCCTCTTCAAATTGTTCTCTTCTTATCGCCGTTTTCAAGCGAACGTTGAGATTTTTGATCTCTGACTCATCAATTATATGCCGTAACGATTTGGGACGGCATCCGATGTGTTGATTGCTACCGTGAATACGTCTGAGAATAACCTTCAAATCTGCCTGAAAAGTCTGGTAGCAAATATCGCACCCCAATAGACCCGTATCTTGAAACATTTCCCAGCTTGTGCCACAGGCTTCACAGCATAGCCCGGAATTGTGCTGTCTTTCGGCAAAAGCATCTTCGCCGATCAATTCAGAGATAAAATTGCCGAACATCTGGGGCAATGTTACCAGGGGGTTGTTAAGGCTTTTCTCCTCGGCGCACTCTTTGCACAAACTGATCTCTATTTTTTTGTTATTAATGTGATGCGATATCTTGATACTTGCAGGCGTTTTTTTGCAGAGTTGGCAGATCATGTTAGATAACCTGATTCATATGTTCGTTCTTGATACGGCCGTCAAAGATGTCGAGCACCTTGTCCGCTTCTCGGGCTAGTTCGTTGTTATGCGTTACTATTATAAACGTCCGGTTATGCTTGCGGCTTAAGTTCCAAAGTAAATCATGTAGGGCTTTACTGGCCGAAATGTCGAGATTTCCGGAAGGTTCGTCGGCAAATACGATTCTGGGATTGTTCATCAGGGCTCGCGCCACCGCCACTCTCTGCATTTCACCGCCCGATAACTCCCCGGGCCGATGCTCAATCCGATGCTCCAGTCCCACTTCTTTGAGCAAACCATGTGCCCGTTGCCACAGTTGTGCCTTGGACCGGCCGGCGATCAGGCCGGGCATCATGACGTTCTCAATTGCGGTAAACTCCGGCAAAAGATGGTGAAACTGAAATACAAACCCAATTGTCTCGTTGCGAAAGCGCGCAAGTCCTGGTTCGTCAAACTCAAGTACGTCGGTATCGGCGATCCGCAGATTGCCCTGAGTCGGGCGATCCAGGGTCCCGACAATGTTCAGCAGCGTGCTCTTGCCAACTCCGGACGGGCCTATCAGCGCAACGATCTGGCCTTCGGTGACATCAAAGTCGATGCCCTTGAGGACATGCACCCGGTTGCGACCACTTTGGTAGACCTTTTGCAGGCCACGAACCGAGAGTATGATATTATCCGAGCTCATTGCTTACTCATACCGTATCGCCTCAACCGGCTCTAGCCGGGCCGCATTGCGCGCCGGGTAGACCGCTGCCAGATAGCATAGAATCAATGCAACAGCACCGATAAACAAAAAATCCAGTTTCTTCATAAGCACCGGGACAGCAGTGATGATATAGACATCCGGTGGCAGGGAGATGATCTTGTATTCCTGTTGAATCCAACATAAGGTAAAGCCGATCACGAGGCCCAAAATAGTACCGATCACTCCTCCGATCAAGCCCTCGAGAATGAAAATCCTCCTTATTCCCGCGGAAGTAGCGCCCATAGATTTCAGGATACCGATCTCCTTGGTCTTCTCCAGCACTATCATGATGACAGTCCCCACGATGTTGAATGCCGCGACCATGATAATCAGGCTCAGCACGATAAACATCATCCATTTCTCAATCTGCATCCACGAGAAAAGATTCTTATGCATTTGAAACCAGGTCACGGTTGCATAAGGATAGCCGAGGATTTCCTCAATTTGGCCGGCAACAGTGTCTGCCTGCTCCAGACTTTCCAGCCGTACTTCCAGGCCACTCACCTTGCCCTTCATGTCGAAAAGCCTTTGCGCTTCCGGGATAGCGACGTAGGCAAAAATATCATCAAACTCGTAAATTCCGGTTTCAAAATAGCCGGTCACGATAAACGTGCGGAGGTTTGGCGTTGAGCTGAGCAAGAGCGGGTTGATACCGGTGGGACTCAGTATCTGAACTTTGTCGCCCACATCCGCGCCAAGGTTGTCGGCCAGATAGACACCCAGGACAATGCCCGGATAAGATTTCCTGTCCGTATCGATCTGCCCGATGTCGAAAACGCCGTAGACGATTTTTTCTTCGATGTCCGATACGCTGGCCAGGGTTTGGGGATCGACACCCTTAACCGCTACTCCACCCTTTTTGTTCTTCGAAATGATGAGCGCTTTTTCATTAATATAGGGTGACGTGCCTACGATCTTGTCTATGCCCGATATTTTTTCAGCTACATCATCCGGTGCTTCCAGGCCGGCATTGTGATACGTTCTCAGCTCGATATGGGCGCCAAAGCCAATAATCCGCGAGCGGACTTCACTCTCAAAGCCGTTCATCACCGAAAGCACAATGATCAGGGCGGCGACTCCGATCATAACACCAATAATGGAAATATAGGTGATGATGGAGATCAGGCCGGTCTTGCGCTTGGACCTCAGGTAACGGTTAGCTATGAATAGTTCGTACGACATAGAGTGAACCACCTATTCAGTGGGTTTTTCCGGACGCATCTGTGGAAAAAAAATGACGTCGCGAATGGATGGTTGATCAGCAAACAGCATGACCAGACGGTCGATGCCAATGCCAAGACCGCCGGTTGGAGGCATGCCGTACTCGAGGGCCCGGAGATAATCCTCGTCCAGCATCTGAGCTTCGTCGTCGCCCAGCTCGAGGAGTTTCTTTTGCGCCAGGAATCTGTCTCTTTGATCGATGGGGTCGTTCAACTCCGAAAATGCATTACCGATTTCGCCCCCCATCATGAACGGTTCAAAGCGCTCCACGAGCTTCGGGTCATCCCGGTGGCGCTTTGCCAGCGGTGAAAGCTCGACCGGATAGTCAGTGATGAACGTTGGTTGAATCAAGAATGGCTCGACCTTTTCGCTGAAGATCTCGTCGATGAGTTTGCCCTCGCGCCAGAACGGTTCAACCTTCAAGCCAAGGTCAGAGGCGATTTTTTTCAAATCCGCAAGATTCTTGCCGTACAGATTAATCCCCACACGCTCCTCGATTGCCTGAAACAATGGCAGTCGCGGCCACGGTGGTGTCAGGTCTATCTCGGTTCCCTGGTAAATCAGTTCTGTCTTACCAAAAATCTTCTGAGCAATACTGCTCACCAGATTCTCGACCAACTCCATCATATAGGTGTAGTCCTGGTATGCGACATACACCTCCATCATGGTGAATTCCGGATTGTGGAACCGGTCCATCCCTTCGTTACGAAAATCCTTGGAGATTTCGTAAACGCCATCAAATCCGCCAACGATGAGCCGCTTCAGGTAGAGCTCGTCGGCCACGCGCAGGTAGAGCGGCATGTCCAGCGTATTGTGATGCGTAACAAAAGGCCGGGCGGACGCTCCACCATAAATCGGTTGCAGAACAGGCGTTTCAACTTCCAGAAAACCAAGGTCATCGAGAAACTGGCGCATGTAGCTGACCACCCTGGAACGCACAACGAAGACATTGCGAACTTCCGGATTTACCACCAGGTCGACGTAACGCTGCCGGTAGCGCAATTCTTTGTCAGCGAACTGATCGTAGACAACGCGCTCGTCCCCTTCCCCCCTTTCTTTCACGACGGGGAGAGGCCGCAGCGTCTTTGACAGCAATTCAAACTTTGCGGCCTTGACCGTGGTCTCGCCGGTTCTGGTGATAAACACTTCTCCGGTCACGCCGACGATGTCACCGATATCGCTGAGCTTAAAAACGCTGAAGTCCAGCTCCGGCAGTTCGTCCTTGCGCACATAGATTTGAATCCTGCCACTGGTATCCATGATGTGCCCGAATCCGACTTTTCCGTGTCCACGGATAGACATAAGCCTGCCGGCGACTGAGACCTGTTTTCCCAAAAGCTGCTCATGGTCCGCAAGGATCTCATGTGCAGAATGGCTCCGGTCAAAACCGTACGGATAAGGATTTGCACCCAGATCGTACAATTGAGATAACTTCTCGCGCCGGACACGCATTATCTCGTTCAGGTCACCCGTATCTTGAGTTTTATCAATATCACTCATAAACTATATTTCTGCTCGACTAGTTAGCGTAGACTCTGGGTACACGCTTTGAGGCCCAACAAGTAACCTCATACGGAATCGTGTCCAATTTGTCACAGATTTCATAAATCGATATCTCCGCATCCCCCTGCTTGCCCATCAAAACCACATCATCCCCAACTTCCGCAGAGATATCATCGCTCAGCCCGACCATGATCTGGTCCATACAAACCCGGCCTATGACCGGACACCGTCTGCCATGAATCAGGACCTCGGCATTGTTTGACAGTTTTCTATTGTACCCATCGCCGTACCCGACAGGAACAATGGCAATACGCATTTCCCCGGGCGCTTGATAGGTAAGACCATAACTAATATAGCCGCCTTTTGCAATCTTCTTTGTCGCCATGATTTTTGACTTTAAAGTCATGGCCGGCATCAACGGCAAACTTTCCGAAGTTTCCCGACTGGGATAATAGCCGTACATCGAGACGCCAACCCGAACCAGGTCAAAATAGCTTTCGGGTAAATCCAAAACGGCCCCACTGTTGGCCGCATGTTTCAGCGGTATCGCTATTTGCATCCGGTCAAGCTCAACAATAACGTCTTGAAATCGTCCCAGTTGTGTACGAGCAAATGACTTGTCCGCCAGATCCGCAGTCGCCAGGTGCGTGAACAACCCGGCGAGTTGCAGGCCGGGAAGCTCGACGAGCTGTCCGGCCAGGGTTCGCGCCTGCAGCCAGTCGACGCCCAGGCGCCCCATACCGGTGTCTACTTTTAAGTGGACCCGAATGCGTTTCCCGTCCCGTTCGCCCAATTCAGAGAGAGCCCGGGCTCTGCGGAAATCGAGAATAGTGGCCTCAAGCTCGTAAGCTCCGAAAACCTCTGCATCCGAATCGAAGAAACCCCCGAGCACTAAAACTGGCGCCGTTAGGCCTGCCTGACGCAACTGAATCGCTTCGTCGATGAGCGCGACGGCAAGAGAGTCCGCCCCGTTGGCAAGAGCCGCTTTTGCCGTGGCGACCGCGCCGTGACCGTAGCCGTCCGCTTTCACCACAGCCATTACCCGGGCAGGTGACACCCGCTCCTTTATCTTCCTGATGTTATGGCCAACCGCTGCCAGAGAAATCTCAGCGTAGGTTGGCCGCGTACATGCCTTCATCGGTCCGACCACAACTCACATCAAGCCGGAGCTTGCGATATCGGTGCAGGCTCCCCGCTGCTGCCACTCTCAAGCAGGTAAGCATGAATAAACTCATCAATGCCGCCGTCCATTACTTTCTGGACATTGCCGGTTTCCACACTGGTCCGATGATCCTTCACCATATTGTAAGGATGAAACACGTAAGATCTAATCTGACTACCCCAGGCGATATCTTTCTTGCTTTTCTCCATCTCGGACAACTTCTCGTCCTCCTCCTCTTTCTTCTTTTGGTAGAGGCGCGCCATCAAGATTTTCATCGCACTTTCTTTGTTACGATGTTGCGAGCGCTCGCTTTGGCATTGCACCGCAATCCCGGTCGGCAAATGGGTGATCCGGATTGCGGAACTGGTTTTGTTTACATGCTGTCCACCGGCGCCGCTGGCCCGGTAGGTGTCGACTCGCAGGTCGCCTGCGTCGATTTTGATTTCGATATTGGCGTCAATTTCGGGATAGACGAAAACTGAGGCAAAAGAAGTGTGGCGACGGGAATTGGAGTCGAATGGCGAGATGCGAACGAGACGATGTACCCCGGCTTCGGCCTTTAAGTAGCCATAAGCATATTTCCCCTTTACTTCGATTGTAACGCCCTTTATGCCTGCCTCGTCCCCGCTCTGCAGGTCGAGAATCTCGTGGCCGTAGCCGCTGTTTTCTATCCAGCGAACGTACATCCGCATGAGCATTTGCGCCCAATCCTGAGACTCTGTACCGCCGGCGCCCGGGTGTATAGTCAAGAGGGCATTATTGGGATCCTCTTTTCCCCCAAGCATGTTTTGAAACTCAATCTGGTCGACGGTCTTCACCAGGCCGGCAAGATCGTTTTCAATTTCACTGATTGTCTCCTGGTCCTTCTCTTCCGTGGCGAGTTCCAGGAGGTCTACTAAATCGTTATGTCCCGTTTCTATCTCTGTGTAGGTCTCGACGAATTCCAGATGCGCACTCCGATCACGCATGGCCGCTTGAGCTCTTTCCTGGTCGTCCCAAAAACCAGGCTCAGCCGAAATCTTCTCGAGCCGATCAACTTCCTGTTGTCTATGGACGACGTCAAAGACGCACCTTTAGATTACGAATCCGGCCATCCAGTTCCTTGAGTTGAGCGCGCAATTCATCTGACATCGGTAATTTATCTCCTAAATCTATCGTTGAAGCCTTAAAATTGATGCCGAATATAACAACAAATTCAACGATTGTCAAGCATAACGGAGGTTGTGACAAAGTACTAACC
>JAJDAD010000008.1 GCA_029262055.1 Candidatus Zhuqueibacterota bacterium | reverse complement strand
CGGATATTGAGTTTGTTGGCTGTTACCATAGCTTTCATTTCAACACCTCCATTCAACTCAAAACATGAAAGGCGTCCCGTTCCCCGCTCACCGTACTACATGGTAATCGTTGTTTGCCCCAGGGTCTGTGTCCATTTGATCAGGAATAGAGCTGCCGGCAGGTTTTCCTCGAAGGTGGGTTGAATCTCGCTCTCGGGCAGGATGAATCCGGGGGATGATGATCCGGGTCGCAGCTCAATGGTAAAGGATGGCACGCGGGCATTGCCGTAGAGCCAGTCGGTGGCGTCTCCGCTCGCCACATACAAGTCAGAGCTCTGCTCGGGCGTATACCGCTGCCGGTGAATGCTAAAAATACTGTCGGCGATACTGGTGGCCAGTTGCTGCAACAGCACCGCATCCGGCGCCGGGGACCTGGTATAGCCCCACGGGAACAGCACAAGTTGCGAATAGCTGTGGTAGGAGATGATCGCCTGAAAATTGTGCGCTGCCACTAAGTCGCGCAGTATCCTGGTTTCCGGCTCGGAGAAGGCCTGCGGTCCACGATAGGTTTCGCTGAACGTATCACCGCTGGAGCCGGGTCCTCCCCACTGAAATGAGTAGTTGCGATTCAAGTCGACGCCGAAAGTGCCGTCACCGTTGTTGCGCCGGTTCTTGCGCCAAAGCCGGTTGCTGTCTACCGAATACTGGTGTCCGTCCGGGTTCAGCAAGGGGATGATCCAGATGCTGCCGCCGTCAACCAGGCTACGGGTGGCGGCATCTGTCGCGTAGTTTTTGAGCAACCGCTTTGCCAGCAAAAAGGGGACATCGACAGAAATCCACTCGCGGGCGTGGTGCCCGCCGACGAAAATAACCTCGGGCTCTTCTTCCTCGGTCCCTGGGCTACCGCTGATCTTGATCGCCATGATCTTGCGCCCCTCGAGCGACTCCCCCAGCTCCGTTACGTGCGCGATGTCAGGAAACTGACTCTGCAGCCGGCGCAACTCATCGATTATTTCATCGTTTGTGTGATAAAGGCCCGCATCCGGCGGAGCGGGAGGTGGCTGCCGGCAGGTGCCCGCCAGCAACAACGGTATGCTAAAGATCAGGAATAAGACAACCGGACGGTTCTGCACGATAGGCTCCCCTGTTCAGATTTTTCTGCTACTACTCTTGACTCTGCTCCTTCACCAGATTGAGCACATTGTCTTCCACGATTTCCACCGTAAATCCCTGCGCCCGCAGTTGCAGGATATGTTTGTCAAAAGCCTGCGCGAGCACGGTGTCCTCTTTCACTTCCCAAATGTCGATACCGCTACCGGCCAGTTCATTCAGGTCCGGCTGCTCGCCGGTCACAACCCGGATCAGGCGTTGAATCAAGTCATCTTCCGTGACTGGCTGCATTTGCAGCGCCAACTCCTGCACCTGCCGCGCCTGCGCAGCGCCGACCCTGGCCACTACGAAATCCCGTTCCACGACCACTACCTCCAGACCGCGCGCGCGTAAGCTGTCTGCGCCTGCGCTGCTGCTAACAGGAATTCTGACTAATTGCGGACCGCTTGCGAAGAATGCCTCGGGAAGGGTTTGTTCCGTTGACTCAGGTTGACCCTGACAGGCGAGCGCCAGGCTGGCGGCAAGCATCAGGCCTAGAACAGGTTTGCTCATGATATCCCCTTTGCAGATTTACGATCATCCTTGGATCGGTGGCAGGGCACGCCGGTGACACGTCTCTGGTCGCGGAATTTTATTTCAGCCCGCGCCGCGCCAGCAGTGGCTCGATCTCAGGCTCCCGGCCGCGGAACCTTTTGTACAGCGTCATGGCGTCTTCCGTTCCGCCGGCCGCGAGCATGTTTCTGAAGGCCTGTGCTGTTTTTTGGTCAAAGAGGCTGGTCTCTTTAAAGGCCTGGTAGGCATCGGCGTCCAGCACTTCGGCCCAGATATAGCTGTAGTAGCCGGACGAATACCCACCCGAAAAAATGTGGCGGAAATACGGACTTCTGTACCGGGCAACAATTTCCGGGATGAGGCCAATTTTGTCCAGCGAGCGTTTCTCGAAGGTCTCCGCCTCGACCGCAGGAGGCGACGTCAGCGTGTGCCAGTCCAGATCAAGGAAAGACGCCGCCAGATATTCCACGGTCTTGAAGCCCTGATTGAACTTGCGCGCCTTTTTGACTTTTGCAACCAGATCCTGCGGAATCACTTCGCCGTTCTCGTAGTGCTTCGCATAGATCTGCAGAAGCTCGGGTTCAAACGCCCAGTTCTCCATTACTTGTGACGGCATCTCGACAAAATCTCTGGCGACACTGGTCCCGGACAAACGGTAGTAGGTACAGTCCGACAGCAACCCGTGTAACGCGTGGCCGAATTCGTGGAACACCGTCTCAACTTCATCAGGGCTGAGCAGGGCGGGTTTATCCCCCGTAGGCTTGGACACGTTGCTGACGTTGGTAATGAGCGGCGTTATGTTTCTGCCATCGATTTTTGCCTGCTTGCGATAGGAGCTCATCCATGCGCCGCCGCGCTTGCTGGCCCTGGGGAAGTAGTCCGCAAAATAAATCCCGATGTGGCTGCCGTCCGCCTCTTTCACCTCGAATGTCTGCACGTCTTCATGATAGACCGGAATGTCAGTCCGTTCCGTAAAAGTAATCCCGAACAGCTTGTTAGCTAAAGCGAATACGCCGTTGCGAACATTCTCCAACGTGAAGTACGGCCTGAGCGCTTCATCATCGAGATCGTACTTCGCCTTCTTGAGCTTCTCGGCGTAGTACCACCAATCCCACGGCTCCAGCTTGAAGTTGTTTCCCTCGCGGTAGAGCATGGACTGCAGCTCGTAGGCCTCCTTCTTGGCGACCACCAGAGCGGGCTGCCAAAGCTGGTCCAGCAGTTTGTAGACATTCTTCGGGTTCTGCGCCATGTTGTTGGCCAGCACAAAGCCGGCGTGATTGTCATAGCCGAGCAGCCCAGCCTTGCTGATGCGAAGCTCAGCCATGCGCAGGAGGGTTTCCTTGTTGTCAAATTCGTTGTTGTTGTCGCCGCGATTGATGTAGCCCTTGAACATTCTTTCGCGCAGTTCGCGCTTGTCTGAATTCTGCAGAAACGGAATCAGGCTGGGCTTGTGCAGGGTGAAAGCCCACTTACCGTCGTGTCCGCGCTCTTTGGCTGTCTCTGCGGCCGTTGAAATCTGTGCAGGTTTCAGGCCCGACAGGTCAGCGGAATCCGCAATGACCAGCTCGAAGGAGTTGTCTTCTTTTAAAACATTTTCGCCGAAATTGATCGACAAAACCGAAAGCTCTTCATTGATGTCGCGCAGTTGCTGTTTGTCCGCTTCGGCCAGGTTGGCGCCGCCGCGCACGAAATCGTCATAATATTCTTTCAGCAGAGTATTCTGTTCCACCGTCAGGTTCAGCGTGTCTTTTTGGGCAAAAACTGTTTTGACGCGTTGGAACAGTTCATTGTTCAGGAAGATGTCGTCATTGTGTTTGGAAATCAGCGGAGCGATTCTTTTGGAGATGCTCTGTAAGGAGTCGCTGGTGTGGGCTGATGTCAGGTTGGAGAAGACGTCATTGACCCGGCGCAGCAACAGCCCGGTTCGGTCCAGCGCTGCGATGGTGTTTTCAAAAGTGGCCGGTTCCGGATTGTCAGCGATAGCAGCGACTTCAGCCTGCTCTTGCTTCATGCCTTCTATGAAGGCCGGCAGGTAGTGGTGCTCTTTGACCTGCTCGAACGGAGGCACCTCGAACGGCGTCTCGTACTTGTCGAAGAATGGATTGTCTTCCCCGCTTGTACAGGCGAAGAATATGACACAGGTTGAAAGCAAAATCAGGTATATTAGATTCATGACACATGGTTCCTTATTGGTTTTGTTCGTGAGTGAGGTTCTATTCCATGTTGATTTGAGCGGGACGCATTAAGTTTTCTGTGACGGCAAGATTCGGCCGTCGTTCTCAGCGGTCGGGCCGGGATGAATTGTTAGATTTACTTAATGCGATCTCAGCTTGTTCTCTAAAATGTTCTGGATATCTAAACTTGATATTTCGAGAAACTAAAGAAACGAAAATTTCATTTTCATGTTCTTCTAAGTCACAATAATCTACTGCATATTCTCCCCAGAATTCACCTAAAATTGGATCAAGAACTTTATAAATAAATTGGGTGCGGCTCTTTTGAGACGACCCCTTATGCAGCCATTTTGTAAGCGATTTGTTGATAGAATGGATAGTTTCTGGCCCTTTCGTGGCGTTTGTGGAATTTGAAGTATTTTTCGAAGTCGTTGCTGGAGATAATGGCGCGGAGTTTAAGTACAGCCTCAGCTCCTTTTAATCCCCAACGAGCTCCGGTAATATCCATTCTATCTTTGATGAGATAGCGACAAGCACCCTCCACTACTCCTGTAGCTATGGGGTAGCCTGCTGACAAATACTTGTCGTATCGAAGATAGCTTTTGTACTTGAGCAGATAGTCAGAACACTTATCTGCGTTTTCACGTTCTTTGGCATGTAGATTTCGCTTTGTGCTACTCCGGCGGATTCCCGCCGCTACTTGGCTCGCTTCTCCGGCGAGTATTTTAAGGGCACGCTCCATCACCCAATCCTCAGCGACCTGACTGGATTCATCAAAAAAACAATAAGCTGCCTTCCATAAATATTCGAGCACATGGATGAAATCCAGGACGATAGGTGCTCTTATTTTTTGTTGTTTCATCACTTGGCGAATCTGTTTCAATTGCACTGGCTGTCCATCTACAAGGATAACCCACTTTCGTCTCTGATTTGGGTCGTGCCGCCGAGCTTCGGCAAACATCTGTTCAATAACCTCGAAAGGAGATTTTTCAACCGAAGCCCATATGCGTTTGTTACGAGGTCTTGGCGTTTGAGAATGCTCTTTCTTGTTTCTGATGATGCTATCGGCCGAACGAATATGAGGCTCGATATCATAAACTGAGGCCACTGTTGCCATACGCTTACGGTTGCCTTTCTCGCCTCTGCTGAGTCGGGTTTGCTTCTTATGTTTGCTGGATTTTGCCGCTTTGCGTGTGGCGGGCCGTAAGTCTGCTTGGCGCATGACAACAGCTTTACCATCGCATGTCAGTACTAAGAGATTGCTGTTGTCTGTGACTTCCAAGGGTCGGGATTTGTAGAACGCATCGAAATCCTGACTCAAATGACGGGTGATGTTTTCCACCTGCCGTTTGGCAACTGTGGTGGCCGTGTTCCTCGATATACTCGCTGAGGACTTATCGAACGACTGCTCGGAAACCAAAAATGCAGTTTGGCAGCGAAGACCGTCGGAATATTGGTCTGCGGAAAGATTCAACTCTGCGTCTTGAGGGAAAATACTATCAACACCACCCACGCTGTAGCTTTTCCGGCATACCTCGACCTTGCCAAACAGGGTGTTGAGTTGTCGTGAACGATTCTTGCGTTTATGGGTATGTTGACAAGTTCGGTGCCGTACAGAGTCAAAGTCCGGTTCCTGTCGCGCTCGTTCGTCAAGGTGACCTTGTAAGAGAAGACGCATTAATTCAAAACCGTCTTTGTGGATGAACTGCTCAACATCGCCATGTTCGGCATGAAGTCATCTTTGAGTACACAGCGCATCAATCAAACCGTCCAGAAGATTTTTTGCATCAAAGAATGGATCATAATTATCAAAATTTGTATCTTTCATGGCTTGGTTTCAAGTTTCAAGTGCGACAAAATTTGTTTGAAATAATTCGAAAGGGGTTTTAAAGGCTATAGTTCTCCTTGGCCTATTGTTTAGCCTATTTTCAACGAAGTCTGTATCAGAATCACTGATGTCATTAAAGAGACTTCCTTTGGGAAAGTACTGCCTGATAAGTCCGTTCGTGTTCATTAAGCCCTCTTTCCCAGGAATGGTATGGATTGGCAAAATAGACATCGGCTTCAAGTTTTTTGGCTATTTCGCTATGTAAAGCAAATTCTTTTCCATTGTCATTTGTAATCGTGAATACCCTATCTTTGAAGGGTGTCAGCATTTCTATTAGAGCCTTAGAAACGTACTCTGCTGTTTTTCGCGGAACATATTTTATCAGGGTGAATTTGGTACGTCTTTCAACAACTGTTACCAGAGCTCCTTTGTGGTTTTTGCCGATAACAGTATCGGACTCCCAATCACCAATACGTTCTTTGCGCTCGACGATTTCCGGTCGTTCTTTTATGGTCACTCGGCCTTTAATCTGACCACGATTACCTTTGCTGTTATAACGTTTTCGTCTTTTCTTTTGACTATGCCTGAGGTGTTTGTAAAGAGTGCCACCCGAATGCTTATCAGACCAGATGAACTGATAAATTCTCTCATGACTAATGTGGATGTTCTTGCGATTTTTCAAAAAACATGATATCTGTTCCGGACTCCATTCTTGCTCAAGATAGAAAACGACGATCTCTTGCACTGCCTCGGTGAACCGAACAGGGAGTTGGCTGTTCAGTCGCCGTTTTTCTGTCAACCGTTGTGCCTGTTTGTAGCGGTAGCCTCGTTGACCTGTATTACGAGCCAGTTCACGATAAACTGCTGAACGATGAACGCCAATTACATCTGAAATCGATGATTTTGAAAATCTTTCTTTCATTAAACTGTAAATTGCGTACCTTTGCTCCTGGGTTAATTGCGTATAGGGCATTTCGTGCTCCAGTTAGTCGTTTTGGTCGATTGC
>JAJDAD010000070.1 GCA_029262055.1 Candidatus Zhuqueibacterota bacterium | reverse complement strand
GGTTTGGGGCCGATTGGAGATATTTACTCCTTGCGACTTACGCCTAGTGGGTCCGTTCTTGCAAGTTCCTTCGACGACCTGTTCCTTCTCGCGCCCGGCGACACTACCTGGCGCTCGCTAGGGCTCGCCGATCGCAGTCCGATTTGGACCGCGTTGCAAACGCCAGACGGCAACCTGTTCGCGGCGACCGGCGACTACTGGCTGCTTGGCAGCGGCGCTATGCGCTCTGCGGACGGCGGCAGCACCTGGCTCCCATTCAATGAGGGGCTCACCGACTTGAGAATCCGCGACCTGATTCTCGATGCCAATGGACAGGTATGGAGTGCCACCGACGGCAGTGGTGTCTTCGTATCACCAGCCGAGGACGACGACTGGCAACCACAAAATTCCGGACTCGGCAACTTGCATGTCAACGATCTCATTTTCGGATCGTCAGGGCGGCTGTTTGCCGGAACAGTTGACGGCGTCTATCGCAGCATCGACTCCTTCGTGACCTCGGTGCAGCTTCCTGAGGTCCCCCTCCCGGAGGGATTCACTCTGCAGCAGAACTATCCAAATCCCTTTAATCCAACGACTAGAATCACCTACTCAATTCCGCAAGCCGGTAGCGTTGAACTCAAGATATTCAACCTGATCGGGGAGGAAGTCGAGGTGTTGGTACGGGGATTTCAACAGGCGGGTTCGTACTCAACCGACTTTGATGCCGGCACTCTTGGCAGCGGTGTCTACATTTACAGGCTGAGCGTGGACGGCCAGTCGCAACAAAGCAAGAAAATGCTCCTGGTTCGCTAATCACCCGGGAGGGCCTTGCCGGATGACCCTCCCGGATTTCTCAGCCCGGCGCTTAACGCGCTGGTTCACGCCTGCGTCCTGCAGCCTCGCAATTAGTTCAGCGCCAACAGCTCACTCTTGCGGACCAGTTGCATAAACTCGCTTCGGTAGCCTTCCTCGTCCTTGCCCTTCGCGCCCCCGGCCAGCTCCAAAACGTCGGCGTACGAAGCGTTTCCCCTAAACTCGGAATCGCGCAACAACATGCCGAACTCCGCCACTGCGGCAGCAAACCTGAAATCGTCGGTGGTCCGCCGCAAACTTCGCGATTCGTCTTTCAGGGTTTGCGTCAACAGTCGGCTGCTGTCTTCGTCCGGCCTTTTGTAGCGCAGCTTGACGGTCATCAGTTCATCCGAATCGGCGCCGGCCGTGACCTGTGACGTCTGATACTTCAACTTGTCGATGTCCTTGACGAACGCACTCTCCACCCCTGCCGGGATGATCTCGTACAGCGCGGTCACCGTGTGGCCGGCGCCGAGCTCACCCGCGTCCTTTTTGTCATCGCTAAAATCCTCGCTTTTCAGCAGGCGGTTTTCATATCCGATCAGACGGTAAGCCAGCACTTTTGCCGGGTTGAACTCGATCTGAATTTTGACGTCCCTGGCGATGGTAAACAGGGTGGCCCGCATTTCTTTGACAAACACTTTGTTGGCTTCCGAGATGCTGTCGATGTAGAAATAGTTGCCGTTGCCGGAATTGCTCAGGCTTTCCATGCGGCCGTCTTTGTAGTTGCCCATGCCAAAGCCGCAAATGGTCAGGTAGATGCCTGCATCACGTTTGTCCTCGATCATGCGCACAAGTTCGGACGTCGAAGAAGTGCCGACATTGAAATCACCATCCGTTGCCAGAATCACCCTGTTGTTGCCATCTTCCAGGAAATTCTGTTGCGCGACTTCGTAAGCCAATTGAATCCCGGCGCCGCCCGCGGTGGAGCCTCCTGCCTGCAAGTTGTCTAACGCCGCCAGGATTCTCTCCTTGTCAGAGGCGGGCGTCGATGGCAAAGCCAGACCCGCCGCCCCGGCATAAGTCACGATGGCCACCCTGTCACGTTCGGAAAGATTTCTCAACAATAGTTTGAAGGAGGACTTCAAAAGCCCAAGCTTGTTGCTCGCCCGCATGGAGCCGGAGACGTCGATAAGGAACACCAGGTTGCTCGCCTGCAGATGGTCGTAGTCCGGCTTCTTACCCTGCAACCCGATATGCACCAGCTTGTGCTGCCGGTTCCACGGCGCGACCGAGACCTCCGTGTGGATGGAAAACGGATGCTCGCCCGTAGGATTCTGGTAATCGTAGTCGAAGTAATTGACGAACTCCTCAATCCGGACAGCGTCCTTGTACGGCAGGCTGCCTTGATTTATGAACCTTCTCGCGTTGCTGTACGAGGCAGCATCAACGTCAATCGAGAATGTCGACAACGGATTCGATTGGGCCGTGCGAAACGTGTTGTCGTCGATCTTGTCGTATTCTTCCGTATTGTGGGTGACTACCGGATGTTCCAGATCAGGCGGACCCGGATATTTTTCCGCGCCCGCGACTCCCAAAGCCTGATATCTCTTTTCACGCAAACCCACGGCGAAGTCAACTTTTCGCTCGACTGTTTCATCCCTCCGCGCCGGTGGTTGTACCGCAACTTCATTTGTCTCTCTGTTCTTTCTCAGGTCGGCTTCTTCAACTTGGGTAGATTGCTTGGATTCACCCGGGATGGCTTTTTTCGGGCTGGCCGGTTGCTTAGTGCCGCCGCATGCAAGTAGCATAGCAGACAGCGTTGTCATAAAAATCAAATGTTTGGTCGAAAACATGGTTACCTCCGTAACTGAAAATGAAGTGCTTTTGCAATTCATGTCCTCAGGAGGCGAAAGGTAAACGATATCAGGAAAAGAAGAGAGGGTTAAGATTAGAGAACAGATGAAATGACCGCAAGAAAGACACGGGTTGAGTTATCTCTACCCTGTTTCCGATTCATTTCTTGCGGCTCTGAACCGGATTTATTGCAAAAGCAGCATTTTGCGGCTCTCGCTGAATTGCTCAGTGCTGAGCCGGTAGATATAGACACCTGATGAAACCCGGTTGCCGCGTTCATCAGTGCCGCGCCATTCAATCGTGTTAATACCGGCCGCCTGAACTTCGTCCACAAGCGTCACGATCTTTTGACCGGTTAAATTGAACACGGACAACTCGATCTTAGTTGGGCTGGCTAGCTCAAACGTTATTTGCGTGGCAGGATTGAAAGGATTTGGGAAATTCTGGGATAAGCTAAAATCTGTTGGTCCGATACCATCCGTGGCCCTGACGGAGGTTACAGTCGTTGGGGCAAAGGTGATGCTGTTTGGAGCTTGCAGACCACCACTACTTATGATGCGGTCGACGAACTGGCCGGTGCTATCGTACCGGTTAACCACATTCTGGGTCCAATCGCAAATATAGATTTGACCATCCCCGTCTATGGCGAACCCTTCGCTTTCCGACATGCCGGTAATGAAATTGGACTTGAAGGCCCCAGTCTGGCCATCGAAGCGCAGGACCGCTCCCGGTTGCCAGTCAACAACGAAAAGATCGCCATCCTGACCAAACCAGACGTTGACTGCACCCTGTAATCGTCCCCCCTCGGTAAAGACTTCCAGGAATTTACCTTCGCCGTCAAACTTACGAACGTCACGCGAGCCAAAACTAGCCACGTATAGATTGCCGGCCTCGTCCCAGGCATGCCCGCACCCCTGGTTTAAACCTATCTCGGTAAACTCATCCACGAAAGCACCAGTACTTGCATCAAAGCGGGCAACCTTGTTTTGCTGCTGCCCCCACTGGCTAACATATATCAATGTGTCCGGACCGAGGGTCATTTTGGTCGGGTTGTCGAGCTGGTAGCCAGAGGTAAAATCACCGAGGAAACTGCCGGTTTCGCCGCTGTACCTCTTGACGGCCGAGTTGTTTCTGCCGGTGACCAGCAGGTCTCCGTTCAAGTCAAAAAGGACTTCCTGCGTGCTCGAAAGTCCCCCCGACGCCGGCGAAACAAAATCACCGAGAAACTCGCCGGTCACGCTACTAAAGCGTTTCACCGAATGTGTGTTCCGGCTGCTGACAAAAATATCCCCCATGGTTGCCTGGCCGTACAGCTTCTTGTGTTCGAAAGGAAGGACTGAACTGCAAAGCAAGACCACGGCCAGGACTTTTGAGCCAAACCTTTGCTGCAGAAATTGGATGATTTCGATACGGTGTTGTAGATTTTTCACGAGTTTCCTCCCGGATATTACACTAGCGCCTCTCGCGAAGCACCATGTACAAATTAGATTGTGCCCATGTCGGGGTACTGGAACGGTGAGACCACCATGCGCAGCATACTATTGCGGGCCTTGAAACTCATCCGGACCGGCAATGTTTAGCAGGAGATGTAATATAGTACAAAGCAGTCCGGGCATCTATTCCCCTGCTCCCGGGCAATAAATAAACCATCCGCACGCCGGCGCAGGGATGTCGACTCAGGCAATGCCGTGCTCTTTCTTGTACTGTAACCAATTCTTCTTCAGGTGAGTAAATGATTTAAAATCAGGTTGCTGCAGGAAGGGGTTTGTCTGCCGCTCATGCCCGATGGTGGATTCGGGTTGCACGCCGACATCGTGCTCGGGAAAGACCCGGGTGTCATCAGGTAGCTTTAGGAGTTCTTCGTGCAGGGATTTGTACTGGGCCCGGGCCGCAGCCCGCAAGTACGTGCCGCCCACTTTCCCTACAAACAGGGTGTCCCCGGTGAAAACCATGTCAGCGGCAAGGAGACAAATGGAGTCTTTCGTGTGCCCCGGTGTGTGCAAAATCTCAATCGTGCCGCCCCCGAGTGGGAAGCGGGCCCCGTCCGACACTTTGATTCCGGACGCCGGCTCAGTCGCCCCAAACAAGAGCGGCTGCAACCCGGTCAGCTCGCGGATAGCATCATTTCCGTTCATGTGATCCGGGTGATCGTGGGTTATAAAAATGTACTTGATCTCGTACTGTACTTCTTTTGCAAACTCAACAAGCTGTTCCGGTATGTAGGCGGGATCGATGATAGCCGCTTGCCTGGCAGGCTCGTCGGCTATGAGGTAGCCAAAATTCCGGTCGCCGCCGAGGGCGAATTGCTTAACAAACATACCCTTCTCCCGAAGATTCACCATTACTCCGTCTTGGGTTCTTCATGAGGCGCTGCACTCTCACGCGTAGGCCAATTGCGTATTGTCCGCTTTTGGTTCCGGGCGACCGGGTCATTTGCCGTAGAATTCCTGAAACGCCCGGTACAGATTCCACAGGTCTACTTTGGAAGAGACCGAGTAAGGCGAGTGCATGGACAGAAGCGGGATGCCGCAATCCAGGACTTCTATCAACTCCTGCGACAGATATTTTCCGAGTGTACCTCCGCCGCCGACATCAACTTTGTAAGTATACGTTTGGTAGGGGACATTCGATTTTTCCAGTAGCCCGCGGAAACGTGCGGTAAACTCACTATTGGGACTATTGCCTCTGCCATACAGTTTAATGACTACTCCGTGGCTGAGCTTTGCGGCGTTACCGTGCTCGACCACGCCCGGGAAGAGCGGGTTGATGCCAACCGTCATGTCCGCGGACAGCGCCTGTGTCGCCCGCAGGACCTGGCGCAGATGATATTCCGAAGACTGTTCCGGATTCTCCAGGTAAAGCAAACGGCCCAGCAAACCGCGCAGGTAGTCGGAATTCGCCCCGGTGGTGTTGTTGGAACCGCTCTCTTCATTATCTGCCAGAAATGAAACAGTAGTATAAAGCGGGCTGGTTACGCTCATGCTGGCGCGCGCGGCCACATAACTGCAAGCCCGGTCATCCTGGCCGTAGGCCGCAATCAAGGCCCGGTCAAATCCGACATCCCTCGGCTGCACGGCCGGCACCAGCGCGAGCTCGGCCGACACCAGGTCCGCCAGCGTAATATTGTAAGTCGATTCCAGGAATGCCGTGACCGCTGCTTTCACACTACCCTCGTCGTCTGGCAGCGAGCCGATGACCGGGTCAAGCTCCTCCCCTCGTATCACGTCCCGGCTGCTCCGCTTGCGAAAGTCACGGTCGACATGCGGCGCCAGGTCGGGAATGATAAAAACCGGATCACCGGGCTTGTTGCCGACATCGACCCAGACTGTGCTGCCATCCGTCTTGTCTATCCGGCCCTGCAATGCCAGCGGTATGTTTACCCATTGATATTTCTTGATACCGCCGTGATACAGGGTTTGGAACTGCGCAAAGCCGTGTTTTTCATAGAGCGGCTGTGCTTTAAGTTCCAGCCGTGGAGAGTCAATGTGGCCGGCAATCACCCGCACACTTTCAGCCAGACTGCGTTTGCCCACGACGATCAGACTGACCGTGCGATCCCGGTTCACATCAAGATATTTGGCGCCCGGTCGCCAGGGACTATTGCTATCGAGCGGCATAAAACCCTTTTCTGTAGCCAGAGAGACGATCTGTTTGACGGTGCTTAGCTCGCTCTTCGCTTCAGACAAGAACACCTTGTATTCATCCGCAAATTTGTGAAGCGCTGTGCGGTCGTCGCCGCTGAGCCCGACCCATGCCGACTTTGAATCCAATTGTGCAAACAATATTGTGGGGAAAAAGAAAAGTGCGATGTAACGCCAGGACCGGATCATCAGAGACACCCTGTTTTTCGTGAAATTTTTCAGAGGAAGATTCAAACGCTTAGAATAAGAACATTTAGCACGTTCTTTGCAAGGAAAACGAATCGCCCGAAACGGAGGCCACGCAGAAAACCTTGACAAAAGTCATTTGAATCAATAACATAGAAGTTTGACACCAATCTGTCTAACGAGCCAATGAAGACATCGATCCGTAAACTCAGCCGCCATCAGGAATATCTGGACTGTGTCGCACTCCAAAAGGAAACCTGGGGTGCGCAAACAACTGAAATCGCCCCATCCTTCATAATGATTGTCGCTAACAAAATCGGCGGCCTGGTGGCCGGCGCCTTCGACGATGAGAATACCCTGATTGGATTTGTAATTGGCCTGCCCGGATTTTACCGCAGCAATCAGATGAACTGGTCAAAGATGCTTGCGGTCAAGAAACATCTGCAGGGTGCGGGAATCGGCCGAAGACTGAAACTCTACCAGCGTGAGCAACTGTTGCAGCAGGGCATCAAACATATTTACTGGACCTACGACCCTCTTGTGGCCAGAAATGCTCACTTGAATCTCAATAAACTGGGGGCCGGCGTCAGCGAATATGCCGAAAGAATTTTCCCGAACGAGCGCGGTAGCGACCTGCACGGCAGCATGGAACTCGACCGCTTCATCGTCGAGTGGCGACTTGAGCACCCGCAAGTCAAAGATGCTCTCGCAGGCACGCTCAAAGTCGACCCGGCGGCATTCGCGCAAGTCGACATCGCGAACACAGATCCTGACCAATCCGGGCGGCCGACGCCGGTTGTACGTGACCTGCCCGGCCACCCGCTCGTACGCATCGAAATACCCACTGACATCGGGCAGGTGCAGAAAGAAAGTTCAGCCCTCGCGGCAGAATGGCGTTCAAATACCAGGCACGCCTTTACCGGCTACCTGCAGCGTGGCTATGAAGTGCGGCATTTTTATCGTGACGGCGACCGCTGCTTTTATGTGCTGAGCCGCAGCCAGGGCGACCAGCCATAGCAGCCGGGAGTCATCAAATGGCGTAAACATCCGATATCCGGGATAGAGAACCTTCATCAAAAAAAAACAGCAACCATGGTCAGACTAAAATCCATCGAACTCGTCGAAATCCAACTGCCGCTAAAGGAAGCTTTTCAGATCTCTTCGGGTACAGAAACAACCCGTCGAATTTTTCTACTGAACTTCAAAACCCGCGACGGCCTTGCGACTTGGTCGGAATGCGTGGCCGGGGCCGCGCCAAACTACTCGCCGGAAGCCATTGACACTGCCTGGCTGGCCGTGCGTGACTGGGTCGCACCGAGAGTTCTGGATCTGGAATTATTGGATCCAACCGATGTCCATCCCCTGCTCGAAAGAGATTTTCGCGGGCACCGCATGGCAAAAGCCGCGGTAGAAATGGCGGTCTGGGAGTTGTTCGCCCAGCAACAGGAAGTGCCGTTAGCCAAACTGATTGGCGGAATTCGCGATGAGATAGCAACCGGCATTTCCCTTGGTATCCACGACACGCCCGAACTGCTGGTGGACAAGGTAAAGGCTTCCCTGGACCTGGGTTATCGTAAAATAAAAATGAAGATCAAGCCGGGCCGCGACTTGCAGTACGTCAGCGCCGTGCGCGACGAATGCGGCGACAAGGCCCCGTTAATGGTCGACGCCAACAATGCCTACACCCTGGACGACATCGAGCTTCTCCTAAAGCTCGACAAGTTTGACTTCATGATGATCGAACAACCCCTGGCATGGGACGACGTCTTCAAGCACGGCGTGCTGCAACAGGAAATGAGCACGCCAATCTGTCTCGACGAATCCATCACCAACCTTGCCAAGGCGGAAGAGATGCTGGCCCTCGGCAGCGGCCGCATCATCAACATCAAGGCGGGCCGGGTTGGCGGGTTTGCGCCGGCACTTATGATCCACGACTTCTGCGCGGTCTCACGAATTCCGGTGTGGTGTGGCGGCATGCTCGAGAGCGGCGTCGGCCGGGCCTACAATGTCGCGCTCGCGTCTTTGCCCAATTTCATGCTCCCGGGCGATGTTTCTCCGAGTGCACGTTACTGGCAGCAAGACATCGTGACCCCGGAATGGCGCATGAATAGCGAAGGCATGGTCAAAGTGCCACTGGACAAAGTTGGAATGGGTGTGACTGTGAACCAAGACCGGATCGATAATCTCGCGGTCCGGAGAGAGGTAGTTGAGATTTAGCTCCGCGCGCAGCACTCTTGCGTAAACCGCATTGCCGCCCCTGACATTTCAATCCTACTTGATTCGACTGGACCACCTGCCGTTTCACGTTCGCCGTTTGCCGCTCTATTTCAATCCTACCTTAGTTCGATTGGGACAGCACAGTAAAGGCCATACAGAAGTTTATCAAGCTAATTTCAATCCTACCTTAGTTCGATTGGGACAAAAGATAATAAAATGAGTTTAGCTTGTAGTGTTGAAATTTCAATCCTACCTTAGTTCGATTGGGACTTCAATAAGCCTGAGACGAGCACCAACCTCACTGTAGATTTCAATCCTACCTTAGTTCGATTGGGACTGCCTGCTCAATTTGTTCATCACTCAAATGTCCGCCGTATTTCAATCCTACCTTAGTTCGATTGGGACGATGATATGAACGATGACATACCGGAGGCAGGTGACTTATTTCAATCCTACCTTAGTTCGATTGGGACAAGTAATAACAAGTAGGCGTTTACGAACATTAGTCAGGGTGCTGGCATCAAAAGGAATGTCCTGACTGAATTTCTCAAGGCCAATGAAATATTGCAGATAGGGATTCTCACAAATTTGAAGGAGCAACTCCTCGTCACTGACTTCGAGCTTGTGTTTCAAGATGAGGCTGCCAAGGACATATCGAGCTCGGATTCCCGGACGACCCGTGCTCGAAAAGCTTTGGGCGTAAATCGACTCGAACCGATGCCAATCGATCAGTCCGGCAAGACGAATCCATCTATTCTCCCGATTGAGTGTGTCGCCAAATGGCAGTGACTTGTCAAACATCTCGAGTTGG
>JAJDAD010000069.1 GCA_029262055.1 Candidatus Zhuqueibacterota bacterium | reverse complement strand
TTTCTTAAGAGGCAGTCCTGATCAGGACTGCCTCTTCCCATTATTCGTTGCTAACCAATTCGCGGAGGCCTTGATGAAGACAAAATTGTGTGTGTGCTTTCTATTTCTTTCGATGCTGTTTTCGATATGGAGTTGTGACAGTGACACAGATGCCGTCGGCCCCGGCGATGAAACCGGAGACCCTAACCCTGCGCCAGCTACCAACCCGGTTATCACGAGCATTACTGCGACTCCTGACACCGTAGAGTGGCAAGAAAGTTCCAACATCTTGTGTGTGGCTGAAAGCCCTGTCGGGCAGGACCTGTCGGTGGGTTGGGCGTTCAGTGGCGGCGGATCACTATTGTCCGGGATTGGCAACAATGCCCTTGCAGCTACCTTCAGTGCTACCAGCTGTGCAGATGAGGCTGTCATTATATGTCGAGTCAGCGATGAAGAAGGACGGGTAACCCAGGATTCGGTTCGCATCGTTGTTCTAAATATACCACACGAGGACAACCAACCGATAATAGAGAGTGTTGGTTCAGACAAAGATACACTTGTTGTCAACGACATTGCAACCATAACCTGTGAGGCTACCGATTCAGACAATGATATTTTAGGTTATGCATTCGGTGCCAGTGGAACCGGTTTTACCATCACTCCCACAGATAATGCGAACGTGATTCAATGGAGTGCAAGCAGCCCCGGTACCTACCAAATTACGTGTACGGTCACGGATGAGTGTCTTAATGAAGCTGTGGGGTCCATCTTTCTATCGGTCAATTGAAAGCAGTCACGTAGACGCAAGTCAAAGGAGGGTGCGGTCCCACCGCACCTTCCCCAAACCCTGAGCGTGGAGCCGTCCGCTCAATGTTCAACAAAGGCGAGAAGCAGAAACCGACTTTTTTCAAAAAAGTCGGTTTCTTATTGACTTTGCCACGGGGCGCACAGCCATTTTGTGTAAAATTTACGCTTGTGAATCATCTTGTGAGTTGTTACATTCATGGCTTATATTTAGCAAGTCAGGAGTAGAAAGATTCACGAGCTCAAGACCCTTCGCAAGTATCTCTCTCGTTATCGTCGCCCGCTGTATGCCGGTTGTGTTTTTGTCCTGATTACAAATTGTTTTTCTCTCCTGGGCCCATGGGTCCTGAAAACCGCCATCGATACACTCCAGCAGGAAATAACCACAGATGTATTACTCACCTTTGCCGGGTTCATCGTCTGTGTGGCAGCCGCTGAGGGCGTTTTCCGGTTTTTGATGAGGAAAACCATCATCAGCGTTTCGCGAAAAGTCGAGTACGATCTGCGCAACGACTTTTTCGCCCACCTGCAAAAACTGCCGCAGTCCTTTTACAACACGGTGAAAACCGGCGACCTGATGGCCCGCGCCACCAACGACCTGGAAGCCGTGCGACAGGTGGTCGGACCTGCCATCATGTACGGGGCCAACACGCTGATCAGCCTGAGTGCGTTCGGGATCATGGCCTACCTGAACGTTGAGCTTGCCCTGCTGTCGATGATTCCTTTTCCCATCATGGCCGTGGTGGTGCAGCGTCTGGCGCGGAAACTGAACCAGAAACACCGCGAGATTCAGGCCCAATATGCCGAGATCACGTCAAAGGTGCAGGAGAACCTCTCCGGCATCCGCATTGTGAAAGCCTACGGCCAGGAAGAAGGGGAGACCCGGCACTTCCGGCAACTGAACGAAGTCTTCATCACGAAGAACCTGGAAATGGCAAAAGTCCGCGGCGCCATGATGGCGATCATGACGCTGCTAATCGGTTCCGGCAGCTTGATCATTCTCCTGGTCGGGGGCCGTCAGGTGATTGCCGGCACCCTTTCGCTGGGGGATTTCGTAGCGTTCTTCGCCTATCTGAGTATGCTGACGTGGCCGATGATTGCCATGGGTTGGGTGATTAACCTGGTGCAGCAGGGCGCAGCCTCCACCGGGCGGTTGAACCGCATTCTTGAGATTGTGCCCGAGATCAGAAATGACGACCGTACCGATCACAACATCACCGGAGTATTGGGTGAAATAGAGTTCCGCGACTTGTACTTTTCTTATAACGGCACGCCGGTGCTCAAAGGCATCAACCTCAAGGTCGAGAAAGGCTCGACGGTCGCCATCGTTGGCCCCACCGGTTGCGGTAAGTCGACGCTGGTCAACCTGATCCCACGCCTGCTGGAAGCCTGCAACGGCTCGGTGCTTATCGACGGGGTATCGGTGCAGACAATTCCTCTGGAAGTCCTGCGGCAGAATATCGGGTACGTACCGCAGGAAACCTTTTTGTTTTCGGACAAACTGAGCTCCAACATAGCGCTGGGAGTTGATGAGCCTGCCGGGGAAGAGATAGAAAAGGCGGCAGAAATTGCTCAAATCAAAAATGACATCCTGGCATTTCCCGCCGGTTTCGAAACCATGTTGGGCGAGCGCGGGATCAATATTTCGGGCGGACAGAAACAACGCACCGCCATTGCCCGGGCCGTGATTCGCAAGCCGAGCATTCTTCTCCTGGACGACTCGTTGTCCGCGGTTGATACCTACACCGAAGAGGCCATTCTGCGCCATTTGCGCGAGGTCATGGCTGAGCGCACCAGCATAATTGTCGCGCACCGGCTGTCCACGGTGAAAGGGGCTGATATGATCGTATTTCTTCAGGACGGAGAGATAGTGGAGCGCGGCACGCATAGTGAACTCATGGCCGTGAACGGCCTTTACGCGGATCTTTACGAAAAGCAATTGTTGGAAGAGGCGCTGGCGACTTACTAAGAACGAATGGGACTCTAACTTGAGCAAGAATCCACACGAAGAAGAAGTTCTGGGCAAGGCTTACGACAACCGCCTGATGAAGCGCTTGCTGGCCTTTCTGAAGCCGTACCGGCCGCAGGTCGCGCTGGCTGTCCTGGTCCTGCTGGTTGCGTCTATGAGCGATATTGCCGGCCCGTTTCTTACCAAGATCGCCATCGACGACTATATGGCTGTGGGTGACTATGACGGCCTTTTGCTCATTTGCGCGGTCTTTCTTTTCGCCCTGGTGCTGGAGTTCCTTTTTCAGTACCTGCAGGTTTATCTGGTCAACTGGATTGGCCAGAAGGCGATGTTCGACATGCGGGTGCAGACCTTTGGCCATCTGCAGAAGATGTCCGTGCGTTATTTTGACAAGAATCCGGTGGGCCGCCTGGTGACACGGGTGACGACAGATGTGGCCAGCCTGCACCAAATGCTTTCTTCCGGCGCAGTTGCTATTTTTGGCGACATCTTCAAGCTAGCGGGAATTGTGATCGTGTTGCTGGTGCTGAACTGGAAGCTGGCGCTGGTGACATTTTCGGTGCTGCCGCTCTTGTTTTACGCTACTTTCCTATTTAAAAAAGTAGTCCGGGATATTTACCGGCAAATCCGCATTCGCATCGCACGTATCAATTCTTTTCTGCAGGAAAATATCAGCGGGATTGCCGTGGTCCAGCTTTTTGGGCGGGAGCAGAAGCACCATGCCAAATTCGACAAATTAAACGGCGAACACCTCGACGCTTTTCTGAAGACCATTCTCTACTATGCTACCTTTTACCCGGTGGTGCGCTTGATCAGCTCGGTCGCGGTCGCGCTCATTATCTGGTACGGCGGTGGCCGCATTGTTGCGGAGACTCTCACATTCGGTGCCCTGGTGGCCTTCATCCAATATGCTGAAATGTTTTTCAGACCCATTATGGATTTGTCGGAAAAATACAACATCATGCAGGCGGCAATGGCGTCGTCAGAGCGCATTTTCAATCTGGTTGACAAGGATGTGGAGCCGGGCACGCACCGGGCCCCATCGGCGACGGCCAGAGCTTCGGGAGAAATCGAGTTCAAGAATGTCTGGTTTGCTTACAACGACGACGACTACGTGCTGCGCGACATCTCTTTCCGGGTTCGGGCCGGCGAAAAAGTTGCCTTCGTGGGCGCAACCGGCTCGGGCAAGACCACGCTTATGAACCTGTTGCTCCGTTTTTATGAAATCGAGCGGGGCGAGATTTTGGTCGACGGCGTCAACATCAAAGAAGAGAATGTGCAGGCCTTGCGCCAGAGTTTCGGTATGGTTTTGCAGGATGTTTTTATTTTTGACGGCAGTATCGCCCGAAATATCAGGTTGCAGCAAGAGGATATTTCGGCGGAGCAGGTAGAACGGGCAGCGGCAGATGTAAACGCCCTGCCATTTGTCAGCCGGCTCGCGCAAGGGTTTGACCACCCGGTTTTGGAGCGTGGTAAAGGTCTCTCCGTCGGCCAGCGGCAGTTGTTGTCATTTGCACGTGCCTTGGCTTTCGACCCACCGATTCTGATTCTGGACGAAGCAACTTCGAGTGTGGACACCGAGACGGAGCTCCTAATTCAGGATGCTCTCGAACATCTGATGCGTGGCCGAACCTCTCTCGTTGTAGCCCACCGTCTCTCAACCATTCAAAACTCCGACCGGATCATCGTCTTGCACAAAGGCGAGATCCGCGAGATGGGGACGCACCAGGAACTACTCACCAGGGACGGTATTTATCGTAAGTTGTATCAATTACAGTACGCTAGCCAGGAGCGGCTCGAAGTAGCTTGATGCTTTTTGAAGCTGGTTGAGGAGCACTATCATGTGGTTGTTTATTCTTTTCCTGTGGTTGGCTTGGTCAGGGTGCACCAGCCAGGCAGTTATTGACCGTCTGCAACTTGATTCGACAACGCTGGGCTCAGATCTATCTCCTGAGGCCTATTCCGTCTCACAAAGGTTCGATGAATTGGTGCAGCAAACTCGGGGTCGGCAGTTCGGCGACCTGGTGTTTGCGGGCAATACCAATGTGCATTGGATTCTGCCCGAGCTCGATGCCCTTGATCTACGCCTGGCGGCGATAGATCAGAATCTCTCTGCAGCTGAGTATAACGCACGTCGGAGTAAAGTTTCTGAGTTACACGAAGAATTCCTGATCTTCTCCATTGAACTGCGCACGCCATTTTATGCTGCCTGGACCCAGGCGCAACTGATCCAGTATCTGGGAGACAATCTGATTGTGGTTCTGGAAAACGGCACGGGTGGGCTTTACAGGCCGGTGCGGGAGGTTTTTCAAGAAGCCGAGCGCTTTCACCAGAAAACGCTGAATTCCCTACAAACTGACTCCCGGCAGCTCGAAGTAGCTGTGCCGGTCCGGGTTTATTTTGACAAGAGGACGGACACGGAGCCGATTGTCACCGACGAAACGAAGCGTCTGGTTATGCGCCTGGGTCTCTTAGAACACCCTCCGTTCGTTGTGGGGTTTTTCGACGAGAAGTTTTTTCAGGGGTTTGGGTGGAAAATTAGTCGATAGCAGGCGGCAACTATGTTTGAATGAACCGCAAATCAACCCGCCGGTTTTAGGCTTTGGTCATGCCTTCTCATATGGTAAATCTTCTGGTAGAACATCAACATAGTCTGGTGGGACATCCTCCTTAAACTGCAATGCTCGTATATGCGTTTCGCCTTTCATGACAGCCTTGCAGACTCGATGCATTCCATCCATAATTCGGCCCTCGTGACAGAGGATGATCGGGACACTGAGGTCACTTTCTTTAATGAGAATTGCATGCTCCAGTACGTGCCTACAGGTGGGAGCAGCATTACCCAAACCATACCAGAAGGGCTCATCTAGTTCTTTGATTTGGTCAAGCGGGATCTGAATCACATCGAGATTCCCGGATAGTTCTAGCAAGCGACATAGATCCCATGCGAGGAGACCTTTTTCTGATTCCCTAAAGTGGTATTGTTGACGCATTGATTCTCCAGTCAGCCTACTCTGAATTCTCTCGGCTAAACCACGATCCATGTCAGGAGTAAATAAAAAAGCCCCCAGTCATACGACCAGGGGCCCGGAGGGAGGAAACTTGGGGTATTAGAGGAAACGATATCCTGTACCATGAATAGTTTCGATATATTGCGATGGGTATTTGTATTCCCCCAATTTCTCACGCAGGCGTTTTATGTGAACGTCCACTGTTCGGTTTGTGACGCAGATCTTTTTGCCCCAAACCCTTTCCAGAATTTCTTTTCTTGAAAAAACATTCATCCTGCGTGAGGCAAGCAGATACAGCAGCTTAAATTGGATGTAGGTTAAATCGATAGGCTTCCCTGCCTTGCTTACTCTATGTTCGTCCAGGTTGATCTCGATATCTTTAACCTTAATTTTCTTGCCCTCGCTTGAAGAGAGCCGGCGGCTGATGGCCTTGATGCGGGCTACAAGTTCGCGCTTGTTGTAAGGTTTTACAATGAAGTCGTCTGCACCCATCTCAAAACCTTTGATCTTCAGGACATCGTCGGCATCCGAGGACAGCAATACGATCCCGGTTTTCTTTGTGCCGATATCGTCTTTTAGTTCGAGACAGGTCGACCATGCTCTTTCCCCAAATTCATCGATGTCGATTACGACGACCGATGGTTTCTCGGTCATGGTTACTTCCAGAGCGTTACGGAGGTTTTCAATATGAGTGGAGGCAAACCCTTCGCGATCAAGAATTTCGTCTACTGCTCTTCCGCCGTTCATGATTGCTCTATCAAAAAATACGATGTTGTTTCTTTCCACCTTGTCCATGGTTGAACCTCCAAATGATTAGTTTACAGGCTGTCCTGTATGAATTGGGGAGTATGTTTTCTTGAGCCAGAGTACTACCTTGCTTACACCGGGTGCCACAATTTCCTGAGCCGACTCGAAAATTCGATGAAACGATTGTATCGACGGTCCCGATGAAAGAGCTTTATTAGGTATAAGTTTATTTCTGTTTCGAAATTCGTTGTTCCGTTTTGCAACATCTGTGCCACTTTGTTTAACTTTAAGTCGTCATTGTTTGCGAAAAGATGTTTCTATTTCTCTGTTTTAACAAATAACTGAAATATGTTATTGATTTTAAATAAGTTATGATTGTAACGTTGGAATGCTTGGCTGGCAACAAATTGCGTTCTGCTTGAAAACTGGTGGGAAACTGATGGTTTGAGTAGCGATATTTTATACGAACCGAAATCATTCAAATGGTAAATTATAGTACACTTTGTTTCAAAATAATACAGTTCCTCAACATCTATTGAGGAATTGAGCCGATTTTTGCGTGTTTTGCAACATTTGGTTTTCCGGGTAAATTTTACCTGCAAGGTTGTGGTTGAAGCTTGCGGTAAAGCCCGGCAAGCCTGCCCAAAAGTGCTTGCAAATCCATAGAAATAACACTATATTTTCTGCGGTTTTTTTTGACTAATGTGACTGACAACGGAGGATGAATGCAACCTCGCAAGATTCTAATTATGGGTGCCGCAGGACGCGATTTTCACAATTTTAATACCACTTATCGGGATGATCCTGCATACAAGGTTGTGGCGTTTACCGCAACCCAGATTCCCGACATTGACGGAAGGGTCTATCCTGCTGAACTTGCAGGAGAACTTTACCCGGACGGTATCCCTATTTATGATGAGAGTAAGCTAACAGCACTTCTGAGCGAAAACGAAGTGGACGAAGCCGTCTTTTCGTACAGTGATGTTCCGTATAATTATGTCATGAGTAAGGCGGCTCAGGTAAATGCGGCCGGATCGTCGTTTACGTTATTGAATGCACACCAGACAATGCTGGCCAGCTCGAAGCCGGTCGTCTCTATCTGTGCGGTCCGCACCGGGTGCGGAAAAAGCCAGACAACCCGCCGGGTAGCCGAAATATTGCGAGAAGCCGGTAAGCGGGTCGTCGTCGTTCGCCATCCGATGCCGTACGGCAATCTGGTGGAACAGAGGTGCCAGCGCTTTGCTGAGTATGGTGATCTGGAACGGCATAACTGTACCATTGAAGAGCGCGAAGAGTACGAGCCCCACCTGGCGGCGGGTTCGGTCGTGTACGCAGGTATCGACTACCGCGAGATACTGGACCAGGCGCAGGAAGAGGCAGATGTAGTGATCTGGGATGGCGGCAACAACGATACGCCTTTCTTTAAGCCTGACATATCCATCGTGGTTACTGATCCGCACCGACCGGGGCATGAATTGAGTTACTATCCCGGCGAAACGAATCTACGCATGGCCGATGCTGTCGTCATCAATAAGGAGGCGACCGCCAATTTTGAAGATATTGAGCAGGTCCGGCAGAATATCATCGCTGTCAATGCGTCTGCGACCATCATAGACGCAGCCTCCCCGATTGCGGTTGATGACGCTGGTGTTATTGCAGGTAAGCGCGTGCTCGTAGTCGAAGACGGCCCCACTCTGACACACGGGGAAATGAAATTTGGCGCTGCATCGGTAGCAGCGCGAAAATTTGGTGCTTCGAGTTTGGTCGATCCCAGGCCGTTCCTGCAAGGCTCGCTGCAAGGTACCTTTGAAACCTATCCGAATATTGGGACACTGCTGCCCGCAATGGGTTACGGTGCAGAGCAGGTTAAGGATCTGGAAGCCACCATCAATGCGGTAGACTGCGACGCAGTCGTCATCGGTACACCGATTGATCTCAGGCGTTTGATCAAGATCGACAAGCCCTGTGTTCGGGTAACCTACAACTTGCAGGAAATAGGTCATCCGAGTCTGCATGAAGTGTTGTCCGGGCTGCTCTCCTAAGGTAGCCCCTGAATGAATGAGATCATGCAAGGGCCGGTAGCTGTTGTCGCACTTGGCGGCAACGCCATTACCCGTGAGTTTGAGGAAGGAAATATTTCCCAGCAGTTTGCCAATACCCGGGACAGCTTAAAGGGCGTGGTGGAGCTGGCGATGCAGGGCTATCGCATTGCCATCACCCATGGCAATGGTCCGCAAGTCGGGAATGCTATGATTCGGGTCGAAGAAACCCGTCATCTTGTCCCGCCCCTGCCTCTCGGAATCATGGTCGCCGATCTTCAGGGAGGGATGGGGTACATGATTCAGCAGACCATGCAAAACAAACTGTTGCAGGCCGGTGTTGACCGTGCAGTTGCTACGGTTCTTACCCAGGTCATTGTCGATCGCGACGATCCATCCATCGCAGAACCCACCAAGTTTGTAGGTCCCCTGATAGCAGAAGGAGACATTGAGGTTGCCGTGCGCGAGCGTGGCTGGGTGGTCAAGGAAGATCCCGGAAGAGGCTTCCGCAGGGTCGTGTCGTCTCCCAAACCAACCGGCATTGTTGAAAAGAGCGTTATCCAGGCGTTCATTAATAGTGGAACCATCCTGATTTGCGCGGGCGGCGGTGGCATTCCGGTTCACTGCCAGGCCGACGGGACCTGGGAGGGAGTTGACGCTGTCATCGACAAAGACCTTGCCTCTGCAATTCTCGCTCGTGACATCGGCGCCGACGAGCTGTACATTTTGACTGGTGTCGATAAAGTGGCGTTGAATTTTAGGAAAGAGAACGAAACATTTCTCGACGTCCTCACGGTTTCCGAGGCCGAACAGTACCTTGCACAAGGGCAGTTCCCGGCCGGCAGCATGGGACCGAAGATACAGGCTGCGATCAATTTTGTACGGACAGGAGGACAAAAGGTGGTGATTTCCTCGATCGGCAAGATGCCTGAAGCCATCAGCGGTGCAACCGGAACAAGGATTGTTGCCGGATAATATCTTAAGATTGCTTTGAAAAGCGAACTGGAGGTTTAATCTTGAAAATTCATGAGTACCAAGGCAAAGAGCTGTTGAGTAAGTTCGGTGTTCGAGTGCCGCGCGGCTACCTGGTCCATACGGCTGACGAGGCGCGGCAGCGGGCCGAAGAGCTGGGTGGAACTGTCGTTGTAAAAGCACAAATCCATGCCGGCGGACGCGGCAAGGGCGGCGGCGTGAAGCTTGCAAAGGGAGCCGATCAGGCGCAGAAAATTGCGTCTGAGATACTGGGAATGACATTGGTCACACATCAGACGGGTCCCGAGGGCAGGCTGGTCCGTAAGGTTTTGGTCGAGGAGGGTTTGAACATCGCGCGGGAATTATACCTCGGGATCGTCCTGGATCGCAGCACCGGGCAGTTTGTCTTTATGGGCAGCACCGAAGGCGGCGTGGAAATAGAAAAAGTCGCGGCGGAAACGCCGGAGAAGATTCTGAAAGAGTACATCGATCCCGCGGTTGGCCTGCAAGGGTTCCAGGCCAGAAATCTGGCCTTCGGTCTCGGCCTGTCCGGCGCTCAGGTTAAGAACGCGCTGAAATTCTTTTCGGCCCTTTACCGTGCTTTTATGGAGTCCGACTGTTCTCTGGCTGAAATCAACCCATTAGTCGTCACCGCCGAAGGAGATGTCCTGGCCCTGGACGCCAAGATGACTTTTGATGACAACGCCCTCTATCGTCATCCGGAGTATGCCGAATTGCGTGACCTTGACGAAGAAGAGCCGCTTGAGGTAGAGGCGTCTAAGCATAACCTCAACTACATCAAGCTGGATGGCGAAGTTGGCTGCATGGTCAACGGCGCCGGGCTTGCCATGGCCACCATGGATATGATTCACATCGCAGGCTCCGAACCGGCTAACTTTTTGGATGTTGGTGGCGGCGCTAACGCTGAGACAGTCGAGAACGGTTTCCGTATAATTCTCTCTGACAAGAACGTCAAAGCTATTCTGATCAATATTTTCGGCGGGATCGTGCGCTGCGACCGCGTGGCCCGCGGGGTCATCGAAGCAGCATCAAACATGGATATCGGCGCGCCAATTGTGGTCAGGCTGGAAGGCACCAACGCGGAAGAGGCGGCACGGCTGCTGGAGGATTCCGATGTCTCATTTGAGGTGGGTCGTAGCTTCCAGGAAGCCGCTGAAAAGGTGGCAAAAGCCATAGCCAACTAGTGCATGTAATCTTAGGAGAAGAAAATTGAGCATTCTTGCCAATGATAATACAAAGCTGGTGGTGCAGGGGATCACCGGCGGTGAAGGTTCATTTCACACGCGACAAATGCTGGAATACGGCACAAATGTCGTTGCCGGCGTGACCCCCGGGAAGGGCGGTCAAAAGTTCGATGATCAGGTGCCCGTATTCAATACGGTAGCTGAAGCTGTGCAGGCTACCGGCGCCAATACGTCGGCGATTTTTGTGCCGCCCCCCTTTGCCGCAGACGCCATCATGGAAGCTGCCGCAGCCGGCATGGATCTGGTCGTCTGTATCACCGAGGGTATTCCTGCCACCGACATGGTCCGGGTACACGAATATCTCAAGCATCGCCATACCCGGCTCGTCGGCCCTAATTGTCCGGGCGTGATTTCACCCGGCAAAGCCAAAATAGGCATCATGCCGGGATTTATCCACACACCCGGGAAGGTTGGGCTCATCTCACGCAGCGGAACTCTAACCTACGAAGCGGTCAAGCAATTGACGGATCTTGGAATAGGTCAGTCGACCTGCATCGGGATCGGAGGAGATCCCATCATCGGCACGAACTTTACCGATGCGCTCAAGCTTTTCAACGAAGACGAAGGCACTGATGCCGTTGTGTTGATAGGAGAAATTGGTGGCACCGCGGAGCAGGAAGCCGCTGCCTACATCAAAGAGAGCTTTTCCAAGCCGGTAGCTGCTTTTATCGCCGGCAGAACGGCGCCCCCCGGGCGCAGGATGGGGCACGCCGGTGCTATTATTTCCGGAAGCGAAGGCACTGCCGAAGAAAAAATTGCGACCCTGCGTGCAGCCGGCGTACACGTAGCGGAAAGCCCCGCGGACATCGGCAAAACCATGCAGGGCGCGCTCAGTTAGATACTGTTCACACACTGATCGACAGCTTTGTCCCGGATTTAAGCTCATTCTGCTCAGGAAGTGAAGGATAGTCCGGACGAGAAACTCATTGCGACGCGCACAACCATCGAGCGGCCGGGTGGACTCTCGGCATGCCTGGATTTCTTCGTTGAATCGGATAGTCTCGAACTACGTGCCCGGAATGGGATTAGAGTAATTATTTATGGTTCTTCTGACATTTAGCTGCAGCAGGATGTTGATTAAAGACAAAATGGACATCAGTTAACCATTTAGCTATTTTGGTTTTGAGCTTTAAGAAACCAATAGCCAAAGGAGGTAGACTGATGCCCAAGAGAAAG
>JAJDAD010000068.1 GCA_029262055.1 Candidatus Zhuqueibacterota bacterium | reverse complement strand
GCGATAATCGGTTTTGTGGTTAGTGGACGCATCTCTTTTACGATTTCTATCATCTCCTCGAAACCCTTGCCGCAATTCGCACCGATCACATCGGCACCGGCGGCGGTCAAACGCTGCACTGCGGTCGGGACGTCGACGCCCCACATGGTGCGCAGCCCGGCCTTACCCAGTTCAAATGTCATGGTGGCAACCACGGGCAGTCCGGTCTTTGTCTTAGCGGCTGCAATGGCGATTTCAGCTTCCTCGGCGGCCATCATCGTTTCCACGAAAATCAGATCGACGCCGCCAGCGGCCAGGGCCTCCGCCTGCTCCCCGAAAAACTCCGTAGCTTCCTGAACCTGGCGCGTTCCCAGCGGTTCGAGGATATCTCCTGTGGGACCAATCGAGCCGGCCACATATTTTCCGGCTGGACAGACCTCTCTGGCCAGTTCCGCGGACTTGCGACAAAATTCCTCAACCCTCGATTCAAAATTATGCAGCGCCAGGCGGGAACGATTCGCGCCAAATGTGTTGGTCTCGACAATGTCAGAACCTGCGGCGAAATAGGCCGAGTAAATACTACGGACAACATCGGGATGTGAAATATTGTACTCTTCCGGGCAAGTGCCGGTGGGCATGCCGGCCTTTTGCAGGGCGGTACCCATGCCGCCATCACACAAAAGGGTGGCGCCGGCGGCCAGATGTTCAAGAATGTCTTGCGTTGCCATCGTAGTCCCCGTTTATTGGTTGATAAGCAATTTTGCTTTGTCGACAGCTTCGGCGGCGTTTTTCGCGTAGGCGTCCGCACCGATTTGCGCGGCAAATGCCGCTGACACGGGCGCACCCCCGACCATGGTTTTGACTGCGATGCCTTCCGAACGCAACCGGTCGATCACGACTTTCATGTAACCCATGGTCGTGGTTAACAGCGCCGACATGCCGACGATATGAGCTTTCTCTTTGTCGATTGCCGCGATGAATTTTTCAACCCGGATATCGATACCGAGGTCGATGACCTCGAAGCCGGCGCCCTTCAACATCATGGCGACGATGTTCTTTCCAATATCGTGAATGTCGCCTTTGACAGTACCGATGACGAAGGTGCCGACCTTCTGCACGCCCGATTCTGCCAGCAGCGGCTCGAGGATTATCAATGCAGCCTTCATGGCGCGGGCCGAGATTAGGACTTCAGGAACGAAAATAATGTTGTCTCTGAAACGGACGCCAACCACATCCATTCCGGGAACCAGGCCGTGGTCCAAAATGTGTTTGGGGGTTAACCCGGCGGCCAACAGTTGCCGCGTAAGCTCCGCACAGCGTTCGTTGTCACCGTTGATTACAGATTCCGAAATTTCGGCGAGTGTTTTTTCATGCATAAAGTCTATCCGATGTTTGATCGTGTTTACCCGGCCGAGAGGTCAAGGGCTGCTGTTTCGTCATGTTATACACTCCTGAAATTGAGTATTCCGGCAGCAGTGAGAAGGAGGAAGAGAGCGTCAGTCCGATTCCATTTGCCCGAGTCATTTCAAACAGTTTCTTTTGTTCCCGCAAATCCCAGCGCCGGTAACCTGGCGCGAAACGACGTCCCAAACGGTAGCCAAGCTGACTGGCTTTCTCTTGGAGAATTTGCTGCAGTAGCCGGAGGTTTGCGTGGACTGCTGTCGTTGCAATCGAGTGCAGCAGATAGGCCTTGAGAAGATCGTCTTCGGACAGTTCCTTCAGGCGCTCTCTGACACAGCCCACTGTCAGAAAAAAGACGACAGCATATTCACCTGCTTGCAGATGTTTGTAAATTCCGCGCCCGGTCAGTTGGGCTGTCCGATTGAGCGCCACTGAAAAGTGGGAAGGGCTGCGGTCGGTTATGCGGCTTACACAGCAAGTATATCGCGGTTTGAAGCGCGGCCAAAGCTCTTCACCCAAGTCGTGGATTTGCTGTGCAATGATACCGTAAGATCGGGATTCTCTGCAAGCCGTTATTGATCTGAGAACTTGCTGCGCATCAAACGCAGCGGCCTTGAACTCGAAACTTGATTCATGCTCTGGATAGTTGCTAGGCATTGGCTGCTTCCTGCGGAAAATGCATCGAACCAATGAAGTGCTCTTGAAAATCTCGGTGCTCAGAGATTTCAATATATTCCACCAACCCGGCGATACTCTCGGCTCGCTTGCGGGCTTTCTGAGATAGCAGGACGGCCTCGGCGCCTGCGAGGGCAGCGTTTCCGACAAAATGGATGCGGCTTTCCGCGACTGCGGGGATAAGTCCCAGGTCAATGGCATCTTTGCCGCGGACATGGTTGCCGAATGCGCCGGCAATATAGATGTTTTCTATCTGAGCTGCTTTGGTACCGGCTTCCTGCAACAGGATTTTGATTCCGGCGGCGATAGTGCTTTTCGCCAACTGCACTTCGCGGATATCCTTTTGGGTCAGCATGATGTGCTTGCCAGGACTCGTTTCTGCAATCATGAGGTCATTCGCACCATTCTCTTGCGGCATGATATGTTGTTTGAGTTTTTCAGGAACCTGGCTGTTTAGCTCCGTCGGTGCGAGGATCCTACCGGTTTTGTCGATGACTTGGCATCGCCGGAACTCGCTCACCAAATCCAACAGACCCGAACCACAAATCCCGACAGGTTTGGCATCGGCGATTGTGCGATAGCGCAACTCCCCGTCGACAATCTCCGCTCTTTCAATGGCTCCTTGCGCTGCGCGCATTCCGTAAGTGATGGTTGCGCCTTCCCAGGCCGGACCCGCCGGCGATGAGCAACAAACAAGCTTGCCTTTACAGCCCAATACCATCTCACCATTTGTCCCGATGTCAACCACGAGCTGCAGTTTATCGTTGCAGTCCAGGTCGAGGACCGTGAGCACGGCCGTCACGTCACTCCCGACGAAACAGGCCAGGCCGGGCAGGACATAAACGCTTGCTCCTGCGGCTGCCAGCAGACCCAGCTTCGAAGCCGGCAAAGTGACGGGCCCCTGAAACGCCGGCGCGTACGGTTTGTATGCGATGTTGCGTGGCTCGACCTTCAAGAGGAGGTGTTGCATGACCGTGTTGCCGGCAAGGACAAGTTTGTAGATGTCGGCGGCTGCGACTTCAGCGTCGCGACAGAGATTCTCGATCAGCTCATTGACCGCCTGGACGATCATGTCATGCAGGCGCTGCAAGCCGTCTGGATTCTCCACGGAATAGTTGATGCGCGAAACGACGTCCGCGCCGTAGCTTTTTTGCGGATTGACACTCGCAGCGATGGCCAGAACATCGCCGTTGTTGAGGTCCAGCAGCTTGGCTGCCAGGGTGGTGGTCCCGATATCGACCGCGACCCCGTAGAGTCTATCCGTAGTGTCGCCGGCCTCCAGAGCGATGAGCTTGTTGCCATCCGCCGTTGCGGTCACTGCAAAGTCGCTCTGCCGCAGCAACGACGGAGTCCCGGCAGCCAGACGAAAATCATATTCCAATGCATGGCCCAGCCCGGCGGACGCATGCGCGACAACGTGCTCGACATCAAAGTATTTCTGCCCGAGTTGTGGTTCGGGTAGTTGTAGAAATATCTTCCTGATATCTGGTTGCAGTTGAAACGCTCCCTTCTTGCCTTGAATGTCGATTTGTTCGCCCAACAGCAGCGATTCATCCGGGACAAAACATACGCTGTCGCCGGATATCTTTGCCTGGCATGACAATCTGATGCCGGCGGCGATCTCGTGCGTGGTTAACAGGCTGCGCTCGGCTGCTGTCAGCGCGGCGGCGCCTTCCCGGATCCGGACCTTGCATTTGGCGCAGCTGCCCAGCCCGGCGCAACTGGACTCGATCAGAATCCCCAAATCGAGCGCGGCTTGCATAAAGCTCACACCGGGATCAAACCAGCCGGTCTTTTGACCAGGCAGGAAGTGGGCTTTCAGCTTAGTCCGGGTATGTGCCAAATCGCTCTACTATTTCGGATAACAATTCGATGTTTTGCGGAGGCGTTGAGGGCGCCACGGAGCAGGCCGTGCTCAGGATATACCCGCCGTCCGGTTTTCCAACCTGCAAGCGCCACTCGGCATCTTTGCTGATTTCATCGGCATTGCCATAGAGGAGCGTGTTGACCGGATCGATGTTGCCTTTGATGAACGTCTTTCCGCGCAAAAACTGCTTGGCCTCCTTCAGGTCAACGGTTCCCAGCGGTGGCGGATCCAGGGTGTCGATACCGTTGGTGCCGGTTCCAACCATCAGGTCGAGCCGGTCGCCGATACTGCCGCAGGTGTGGGTGTAGACCGGAGTCTCGCAACGCTCCCGGACCTTGTCAACAACAGCCTTCTCATACGGGGCGACAAACTCTTCATAGTGTTTTTTTGAGATCAGACCGGCTCCTGCAAACGCCGAAGAGATGAGCACGGCGTCCGCACCGTGGGCGATTTGTTTCAGGGCGAGGTCGATGGTTCCCTGCGTCAGGCGCTCCAGACATGCCTTCGCTTTTCCGGGATCGTCCAGAATTGCCATCAGGGCATTTTCATAATTCAGGAGTTCGAGGAACTGCGACCAGGGTGAGAACACCTCCGCATGCACGGACATCGAATCTCCCACTTTCGCCACCACCTGCTCGATGGGTGCAAAATGATAGTCCGGGAAAAAATCATCAAACGGCCGCGGCTCGGATTCAAAGCCCCAGGTAAACGGGTATGTGACGTCAGTCAGATCCCACGGTTCGACATAGAAGAGCGTCTCAGGATCTAGTTCGTCAAACGTGGGGAAATACCTGCTGCCGTCCGCCCCGTAATAGTGTGGATTGTCATCGTCCGGGATGGCCGTGTAGTCACCATTCTTCCACCTGATGAGCTGCTCTCCGTCTCCCTGTTCGACCTTTTGAATAAAACGCTCGAAGTCCGGATCGCGACCGGGCAGATTGATGAGGATACCATCAAACCGGTAGCGCTGCCCCAGCTTCAGAAGCGCCTCCGCAAAAGCCCCGGAGCTGAACCAAATATCAAGCGGCTTTAAACCAGAGTATAGAAAATAATGTCCGACCGCAAGCTGGCACATGAGCGGGACACGATCCGGAGCCTTCAGCGCCATCGCTTGCTGCATTCTTTGCTTGGGGGTCATCGGGCTCCTTGCTATCTCTTATTTCAATCTTTGCTTGTGTCAGAAACTTTCTTTTCCACGAAAGTAGTGGACCCCCAAATCTGGACAGGGCGTTAAGTGAAAAGTTCTGCTCTTAATTATGCGACTTTTTGCTATTTCAAGCCAGAGAACAATACTGAGTCAAAGTAGTGACTCTCTTAAAAGTCAAGCATTTTCGATGAGATTTGGTTGCCAGTCTTGTTGGTTTTTGAGCATTGTGTTCATGATGCAGAGGAGTTTTCCCCAAAGCACGAGCAAAGTCCCGGATGCGGCGTCTAATTATCACCAAACTCCCTTACTCTTTGCCGGTGATATTTAAATTCAGTCTCACTTATCTCACCATCATGCCTGAGCGCCAGATAGACTTGAATCGTATTCTGGTCGAGCTTCTGAAACGTCAATCCATCAAAAAAGGCTGTATCCTTCGTCAACCTAACCAATGGGAAAGATACAAACTCATCTTTCTCTTCCCAACCCTTCAGGTCAGGGTGAAAGTGCTTCAATTTGAGGTTCAGACTGTTCGATTCTTCAGTGATAGTAAAGAACTCATAGAAGACTATCGTATCACCTTGGACCATTCTAAACATACCCATCATTGACCCACCGAACGGTGGCATCCACACTTCTTCACATATTCCACCAAATGCCTCACCCTGATAATGCCCTGCAATCCAGGCAACGTCGTTGATAGTGGCTGCCGGCATGTTTTCTCGGTGATCAAGCTTCAATGTGTGAGCGGTGTTCTGACTTTGAGCGAAGGCACCCTGCCACAAAGGCAGGGCGGCCAGCAGCAGCAACGTGCTTAAAAACCAAGTTGAGTGGTTCTTCTGAGTGGCTCTGCTTTTCGGGTTCATCATTTCACCTCCGCAGATGGTTTACGGCGAGGAGCGCCCACAGGTTGATGAACGCTCAATATATGACCATCCGGGTCTCCAAAGTCAGCGGTCAATCCTCCATCGGGAGCTTCACTGACCGGTGTTACAATTTCAACTCCCTGCTTTGTCAAACCCTCAACGACATCATCAATGCCTCCGTCCAAACCAAAAACGACAATTGGACTCCGGCCTGGCTTCTCGTCGCTTTCGACAAAAACAAGCTCTAAGTCTCCAACGTTCGACATACCAAAACTACCATCGTGGCCGGCAATGATACTTATGGACAGACCCAGCGCATCCTGATAAAAAGTCACTGTTCTCTGTAGATCTTTAACATAATAAACAATGGTTGAGATTCTTTCTGGTGACATCATAGCTACTTCCTTTTGTTTGTTAATAATGCTAAACATTTGCCCTTTCAACTCTACGTTGCCGCAGAATCATAAAATGTGAGCATTACCGGGATTTTATTATCAAGAGGTGCCCATCAGGGTCGTTTATGCCGATTCCAGGTTCTTGTTTGAGTAATCGATGCAGCGCTCGCCGGATTAGGCCAAAGGCAAGGTCATCGGCACCTTGCGCTCTTCGTTGATAGGCTAGCGCTCGTGCCTCGCGCTGGAGATCTTCGGGTAATTTTTTGAGAGCTTTTCGAATCACAGTGAGACGTTGTCGCAAGGCAGTAGGTGATAAACTCAACGCAGAGCAAATCTCGTCGCGGTTGAGGCCCGATAGAATAAGCGCCAGTACCTTGCGTGCAGCGGGGGGCAACTCTGTCAGTGGTTGCGCATCTACTCCAGCGTGAGAACTTACTTCCGGATCTGACGACGAAGGGGACTTAGCTGTGGGTGCCGCGATCTTCTCTCGCTTCTTGCGTCGGGATTCCGAACGAGCCACCATTGTCGCACGATTTTTTAGAACGCCAGTAAACCACTTTCTATTCTGTTCCTGGCTGAAGTCGAGTCTGTCTTGCTTGAAGGCGACCAGGAGACTGTCCTGCAAAAGATCTTCCGCGTCACTTCCTGTTCGTGAGAACTTTCGGGCTAGCGATAGCCAGGTATCATAATCTTCAAGATTCATACGTATTAACGGTATCACACTTAGCTGTGGGGCGCCGGACTTTGCAGCGCCTACTGTTTTTTGGGGCGGTGTCTCCACAACGGGTGGGGACCTTTTTTTTGCTGAACCGTCCCTAATGCAGAGACACTTTTCATTTGAACATGCTCCCATAAATAGAGCAACCCGCAACTACAATCTACCTTAATTAAACATATCTTTACTGCCCCCCGCTGTCGCTGCTCATTTGGCCTTGGTACTCCGCCTACGAGTTAGGAACAGGTGCCCAAAACAACTGCGCTCGCACGACAAACACAGCCTAAAGGCGTGTGCAACCACCTTTATAATTTCGTGCAGACCACCCGTCCGGCGCTGCCATTCAGGGCACTTAACTTAATGAAAAGAATAGAGCTTGTGACAAGGCACAAAACTTAGAAATCACGCTAGGCTGGCGGCGTCCGTGTTGATGCGATTGTTATACCTCGCACAGAATAGTACGTTCTTGAAAGTTTCCACAAAACCACAAGAAGAGTCTATACAACTCATTGTTTTGTAAATGGAGGCAAAATATGATTAATCAGTATCTGATTAGATGGTGATTGTTTGTTGTAATTTCCTCCTGTTAACACAGTAATCATATTTAGTCTCGTCCAGATGTGAATTTTCTGACCGCCATTTCCCGTTGCAAGGGTTGCATTAAATCTTTTTCCTCGAACATTGAGCCAATGGTGCCACCAAAGATAGCCATAATCAGAATCGTCGAGGATGGAATATTTATCAGTGGACTTGCGAATCCAATCCACCGAAATAATTTGTTGATTTTTCCACTTTCCGTTGTTGGCAAAGAGTAATCCGAATTTGGCCATGTCTCTTGGACGCAGATATAGTTGACAGAATGTCTCCGAACTCGATTTATCGGGTTTGAAGTTCCATTGGTAATTCTCGATACCGAGAGGGCCAAACAGATATTTATCGGCAAACTGACGCAGAGGCATTCCGCTTGCTTCTTCAACGATACGGCCCAGCAAAATGACGCCTCCCGAACAGTAAGTCGCGCTTACACTAGGCTGATTCACCATTGGCAAATCGAGGATAAATTTCACCCAGTCGTCGGTTTGCACCATCTTGCTCTCGTTGCCTGCGGAATTCCAATTCCAGTCATTGCAGTCCAATCCAGATTGTTGCGTAAGAAGGTCGACAATCCTGATACTCGATTTTTCTTCCGAAGGATTGTCGAAAGACTGATATTCTTTGAAATAAGGGAGAATCTTCTCTTCATTGCTTTTGATAAAACCTTTATCTATTGCAATCCCGACCAAGGCGGATATAAAACTCTTAGTTGCAGACCGGAGCTGATGAGGCGTATTTACATCGTATTCGTAGAAGTATTCCTCAAATACGAGTTTGCCATCTTTCACGATGAGGATGCTGTGCACATCCGCGTATGTTTCATCAACAACCTTTGCAACCATTGCAGTGAGGAGTTTCGGCGATAACTCTGTCGCCGTAATCGAGCCAACCAATAAACCATCATCTCGGTTCTCAGGCAAAGAATAATGATATTCATACCGGCCACTTTTGGCATCAGCCCTGGCGTACCAGGCATTTTCCGGAATAGCAATTGTCGTTTCCAGTCGTTTGTGAACAAATTCGGAAGGGCCACCTTCTTGTTTGTAACCAATAACTTCGCCCCGTTCATTGCGGACAAATATGACCTGCTTGTCCTGATTATTCAGGAAAATGTCTCTTCCTTGTGGCCGCAGCGGATATTTTGCGCCGGCAATAATCGCATAGAGAAGAAAATCTTTTGGTGAAGCGGCTATGGTTAGTTTTAGATTGTTTTCATAATCATAAATCCCTTCATATTGGCGAAGTTGTTGATAGGTCAGTTGGACTTGAGCCGGGAGCGGAAGGGCTAAGAGTATAGTTAACATGACTAAACATTTTTCTATTCTCATTAAAACACATCCTCTATGGTCTATGGTATAACACATTATTCATTAGATCTGACTATTGTTCTAGCATTGCCAAGCTTTTATTGACTTGCCAAGAAGAATGCCGTATTCATGAAAAGAACCTAACTGGATAATATTCCGAACGGAACAATAGCAAGAAACTAACTATGATCCCCCACGCTCGCAGGGAATCTATGCCGCCACAGAGTACCCTGCCAGGCAGCAGCTCTTATAGAGCACTGACTACTCCTGTTTCTTTGAGCCTCGGTTTTCCAAAACGACTGCAATGACTATTCCCATGGTTATGCCCAGGCCGACGCCTATGGCGATGTTGCCTAATGCGCTGCCAAATGCTGCACCTAGCCCGGTACCAAGTGCGATTCCAATGCCGTTATACTTTCCTTTGAATCTATTGGCTTCAGACATTCAGTCCTTCAGTGGTTCCATAACACCGTGCTCAGCCCGCCTCGGATTATCCGTACTGAGCGTTAGAAAGTAACCTGAGTTTGCCAACCCGAAAAGCCCGGAGAAGTAGTAACCGGGGGCAGCATGAAGCCAGCCCGCTGTCAGATAAATACCATCACTGTGCAGGACTCTGTAATTACCTGGTATTCCCTACACTCGTGGCGACGGCCTTCCAGTGTCCATTTATCTTTTTCCAGACTACAATATAGTGAGTCTTGAAAACAGTGTCACGGTCTGGAAAGTGAAAAGGTACCTCAGTACGACCAAATTCATACGCCATATCACCTGAGGCCGACACTTCAATCTTCTCAGTTCCGCCACTGATTTTGCCCATTGGCAAGTCGAACGCGGCCTGCAAGAACTTACTGATCTCCTGATGCCCGTGCAAGGTTGGCCAATCATTGGGAAGATAGACGCCCTCCTCGGCAATGAAGGTTAAAGAGGAGTCCAAATCTTTGTTACTTTCAACTTCAAGCCATTGTTGGGTGAGCTTTCTTATCTGCTGCTCTTCTTCTTCAGGATTTGCCTGTTGAGCACTTTGTTGACAACTAAATATCCCCAGCAGAAAGAAGATGGCTGCAATTCTAACATTAAGCATTTGAATCCTCTTTGATTGAATAATCCAAGCTCTTA
>JAJDAD010000067.1 GCA_029262055.1 Candidatus Zhuqueibacterota bacterium | reverse complement strand
ATTACCTTCATCATTTGGGTAGTGTCATGATTCGTGAGCAACTACGGAATGTGGGGCCGAAACATCCCTCCGTGCTTCCCACAAGGAGCTTGCGCTCACGCCGAATCAAAAGTTATTCGACCTTAACCAAAAACCAGGCGGTGGCCGAGTTCTTTGCCAAACCACATACACTAAACATCCCATCATTACTTCTACACCTCACCTAATTTTTGGAAAAAACATTCTCCGGTTCGTCAACATTACACCTCACCTGCCCCTCGGAGTAGCGCGTGGTGCACGTCAGTAGAGTAGAGGTATTCCTTTAGGATAAACATCCCACAGAAACAAGCAAGAAAAGTTATACCTCCCACTAGCCTGCACTATTCACAAATCACCTTTCTTGTCATCCTGGAAGGATCTTTTTTGGCAAAACCTGTGCCCGTCGATAGCCACCGGACTCGTTCAAAAAGGATTCCTCCTGAATGACGATGTTCGGTTGATTTGTGCGCAATACGCTGATTCATGAATTATCCAGGCTAGATTGAATCTAACAAAGTCTACTATTTAGTCAACAGCACATTCGGTGCAGTATTCAATGTAAGTGGTGTTTAGGACTCGGAATGTTAAAATGCTGTTGCAACACGATGTTGCTTGCATGTTTCCGAGACTTTCTTAGTTTGTTCTTGTTTCAAAACGACAGTACCACAGAATTGCCATGACGGAAAGTAATTTGTTTCTATCATCGTGGGTGAATGTAAGCATTTGTTACCTTTAAACGGGAATGCATGGGTGCCTGGTGGCCTCCGCGGTCTTCAAAACCGTTGTGCCCTGAGTCGCCTCAGGGTGGGTGGGTTCGATTCCCACACATTCCCGCTTGTTCTTCGATTGCGAATCTGGTGTGAATCCGGCAAACACGTGGAACCTGAGCGAATCCAGTACCCGAGCGAGAGGCTGAGTAAGCACACGCCTACCAGCAACCAGCTATCAAAACGAGGAGGAATAAATGTCCGACACCAGAGGCGTAGTAAAATACATTGAGGAAAACAAAGAGGAGTATTTAGAGGCTCTAAGAGAATTCCTGAGTATCCCCAGTGTCAGCACGCAATCTGACAGAAAAAAAGATGTGGCGGCGGCAGCCGCGTTCGTGGCCCGTCGGTTGCGCGCCATGGGTCTGAAAGCAATGGTACACAAAACCGCCAAACACCCGATTGTGACCGCTGAGTATTTGAAGGCAGAGGGCAAGCCTACTGCCCTGGTCTATGGTCACTTCGATGTGCAACCGCCCGAGCCGCTCGAAAAGTGGACCAGCCCGCCATTTGAACCTACCGTGCGCGCCGGCAAGATCTATGCACGCGGGGCCTCAGACGATAAGGGCCAGATGTTCACGCACATCCTGGCTGCCGAAGCATACCTGAAGACGGGCCAGGAACTGCCGATCAATTTGAAGTTCCTGTTTGAAGGGGAGGAAGAAATCGGGAGTCCCAACCTGGTGCCGTTTATCAGACAGCACAAAAAGGACCTGGCTGCGGACTATGTCGTGATTTCGGACACGGCACAGTTTGACCGCAACCTGCCTGCCATCAACTACGGTCTGCGCGGCATTACCGGCTTCGAGATTACGCTCACCGGGCCGAACCGGGACCTGCACTCCGGATCCTACGGCGGCGCCATCGCAAATCCGATTCATGTCCTGGCCGAGATGGTTGCAAAGATGCACGACAAACGCGGCCGTGTCGCAGTGCCGGGTTTTTACAAAGACGTCCTCCCCTTGCAAGCATGGGAGCGCAAAGCGTTTAAAGCGCTTGGCGACGGCGATCCCGTCGTCCTCAAACAAACAGGATCACCAAATCTCTACGGTGAAAAAGGCTTCAGCTCTTACGAAAGAAAGTGGGCGCGTCCTACTTTGGAGGTGAATGGTATCGGCGGTGGTTACCAGGGCGAGGGCGGCAAGACGGTTATCCCGTCGACAGCATTTGCGAAGGTGACCATGCGGTTGGTACCCAACCAGGATCCCAAGAAAATTCAAAAGAAGTTCAAGAAATTCGTTCAGGATATTTGTCCCGACACAGTGAGGCTTACGTTCGAGGTCAGCGAGCAGGGCGCCGGCGCCGTACTGGTAAACACCGATAGCGAGGGGATGAGCGCGGCCAAGAGGGCGATCAAGCGCGGGTTTGGTAAGGAGCCGGTACTGGTGCGGGAAGGCGGTTCCATACCAGTCGTCCTGGCATTCAAACAGATTTTGAAGTGCGACAGCCTGTTGCTGGGCTGGGGACTGCTGGACGACAACATTCATTCACCGAACGAAAAATTCTCGGTGCGTGACTTCTATCGTGGTATCAAGACTTCTGCGCTTTTCATGGAGGAGCTGGCTGCTTCGAAGAGCTGACTTTCGCTGGCTTCTGGAAAGAAAAAAGGCCGGAGCCTGGTTAGCGCCGGCCTTTTTTTGATCACCTGTTGTGCGGTGTAGTCGTGTGTTAGTCCAACAGTTCCGTATCCGGGTTGGCCAAACTCCAATTATACCAGAAAGTATCGAAGCCGGTCAGGGCTTGCGTGCACGATTCCTTTTCTCGCTGAAAAAGCCCACTAGCTACATCGAAGGTGCAGCCGGTCTCGTCGTGGGTCCAGATGTCTTCTGCCTGACTAAATCCGCCTGTACTACTGAGGAGTGCCGTGGTCGAGACAAACATCTCCGAGCCGGCCCGACGATGCAGGAACAACCGTGCATCTCCCATGTTGTAGACTTTGCCATTTTCAAAGTCTGAGTGCTGGACTGCATATGATCTGCCATCATAATGAAAGGCAAAAATAGGCTCCTTGGTCTTCAGGCGTTTATCCCGGGCGTGCGATCCCCGAAATCCGTCTGATGCTTTGAAATAGCGTTCGTAATGATCGACGCCCTGCTCCCTGCCATTGACTGAGAGGATCTCCGTATCAGGGTGTTTTGCGAGCCAGTCCTTCCAGGCAGCTTTTTCTCCCACCGGCAGTTCGCGCAGCCGCGTCCCCTTGAATTCTCCGGCAATGGCCTCTCCGGACATGATAGCCCAGTACGAGTCTGTTTCCTTGTCCTGCATCACCAGCGAACTATGAATGAGACCGCCCGATGCTTCAAAGTTGATTGTCTTACCATTATATTCTCGGTCGTACACGACGGCCGTATTTGCCAATGGTCACCAAACCGCCGCAAATTTATTCTGCCCCATGTTGTCGTTGACGACCTCGTGGCTGTTCAAAAGCGTCAGGCTGTAGGCGCGCGCCTGGCCGTCGAAGACGACTCCGAGCACCCATTCGTCGTCCGCAATGTCTGCTTTTTCAGCCGGGACGAAAGTCGGTTGCGTGATCGCAGCAATCGCTCCCCGCGGCAACAGTTGCTCGAACTCGCGCGGTAGGTCTTTGTTCTGCGTACACGCGATGCCGACCGTAGCAATGAGAAATACAACGGTTGCCAGATAAGTAAGTTGGTTCATGTACCCTCCAGGTGTGTTGGTTGTGCTTACAAGGGATAACCGTGATTTTTTTTGCGGCATTCCAGAGCAAGCGTTTATTGTCAAAACTTTCTCGCCGGACGGGTCGTCTAAATACTGACTTCGGTCACAAAAAACATCCGGGGATTCTATCGCGCAAAAATATCGGTTTATCCAACAGAGAAGTGTTAGCTATTTACGAGTTTGCTTCTTCGTCATCCGGGAATGAGCTTTCAGGTTAGAGACGTGCCTGCTGCACGCCTTGTTCAAAAGAATCCTGAATGACAGTGGTCGTTAGATGAGGGCTCAGTGAGCAGTTTCATGAATTATCCAGGTTCGTAGCTTATCTAAATGAATGACAGCGACTTGGTCAACAGATTTGTCGCCGGCGACGTTGCGGCCTTCAACACGCTCGTCCGGCGATGGGAAAAGACGATCTATAACTTCATTCTCAGGTATTTGTCCGATCGCGAAGCAGCGCAGGAGGGCTGCCAGAAAACTTTTATCAGGGCTTATCAGAATCTGCATCGACTCCGGGATACGGATCGATTGTCGACCTGGTTGCACCAGATAGCCGTAAATATCTGCAAAGATGACATGCGCAGCAGAAGCCGGCGCAAATCGGTTTCACTCGACCAACTGTTGGCCCAGTCTGATCATACGTTCGACCCGGCGACCCACGACCATGGTTCCAATCCCGAAGAATGCGCGGCTGCCAACAGAGTCAACGCCCTGCTCAATGCCGCTCTGCAGGAAATCCCGAAATTGCAGCGTGCGGTCGTCATCATGAAGGAGTACCAGGGCTTGAAATTCAGTGAAATCGCGGCGACGCTGGCAATATCCGAGAATACTGCAAAGTCACGCATGTACTACGGCCTGAAAGCGCTGCGTAAAGTATTTGAGAAATGGGAAATTGATAAAGAGAGTTTGGAAATATGAAATGTGACATGAGCAGGGCCAGTTTGATCGATTTTTTCTACGGTGAGTTGGACGAAGGTGACAGGTCGCGGGTGGAATTACACACCCAGGCCTGCCCAGCCTGCCAGGCGGTGCTGCAGGAACTGCAGGAAGCGACCGGCGTGCTCAGGCTCGGCAGTGAGGAGGCACCCCGGGAGAATCTAACGTTTGTTGCAAATGATGCCGGCAACCTGGGTAACTATGCCCGGGGTTGGTGGGGGCGCTTAGGGCGGGCTCGGCTGCTGCTGGCGTTTGCGACTGCATTTGCCATCATCGTGCTGTGCCTGTCACTGGCCCGTGTCAAGGCGAGCTATGACGCTGACGGCTTCGTTTTGACATTTGGTGAGCCGGTCGCGTCAGAGGAATCACCACAAGCCCGCACGCGCGTGTCCGGGTGGCAATTGACCAGGTCTGAGTTTGAGCAGCAACGACGAAGTGATTTTTTCGAAATCCAGGAGATGTTTCGCGAGTCAGAGGCACGGCAGTTGCGCTCCCAGCAAATCATACTGGAGGGATTTGCCCGGGACCTGGATTCTCAGCGCCGGCAAGATATGATGTGGGTTGGTCGCGGTCTTCAGTCATTCAGCCACACGAGCCAAGTAGAAATCGACAGAACACAGCTGGCGCTGCAGGAGCTTATGCTGGTGACGAACGCGCAGGGCAATCAGATACGCGCAATTCAGTTCAGTAAGCAGGAGGACTAACCATGAAACGCTTTTCTAATATCGTTGTGGTGCTGGCCATCGTGACCCTAACTGCTATGTTCGCTGCCGCCACTCCGGGGCTTGCCAGGCAAGGTGGGGCCATCGACCGTGCGAAAATGCAGCGAGATTTGACTATTATGGAGGGTATACTTGACAAACTCCTGGAGTCACAGGGATCGCACAAAACGGAGTTTGCCAAAAGACAGTCACGGGGGATTTACCTCGAGAATCTGGGCGTACTGTTCTTCACGAGCGCAAGCCGCTCGTTTCAGGTAGGCTGGAACTTTGGGGAGTTTGTGTTCGAGAATGGAGAATCTCCGGGAGTGGTCACCACGACCAGGGTCGGAGACCGTCCAGTCTCCAATAAGAAATCGATCGAGCAGAAGCGGTCCGGCGTCAGCGAGTTTCTCAGCAATTACGTCGATGCCATTGGGCAAATCAATGCTGAGGAGAAGATCACGGTTATTGTCGACTTGGGGCACTTGCCGTCATCCGATGCGAAGGCGCCGAGATTCCTGGAAGCGTCCGCCAGGAAGGGGGATCTATTGGACTTTAAGCGCAAAAAGCTGTCCAGCGCCCAACTCAAGCAGCACATCAAGTTTCGGGAAAACACGGAGTCTGAGATGTCCGACCGCAGCATCGAGATCATGGCGGGCATCCTTGGCAACAGTCTCAATCCCAACCGGCACAGCGGACTACGGGCGGGCAGTCCGCGTGGCATTCGAGTGGCCGGTTTTGGCGCCTTGTTTTTTTTGCAGCAGAACGCGTTTATGGGATTCCGGCATTTTTCTTCAAGTCTGGATGAGGTCAAAGAAAGGATTAATGTGAACGTGGCCGTTGAAGAAGTCGAAGAGACAACAGCCGCATCCATAAATGAGCTTAAGTTAAGCCTGCTTCGGTTGGTTGCCGACTACGGACATACGTTGCGCGCAATCGGTCCGCAAGAACTTGTGGTGGTGACGGTGGACCTTAACGGAAGCATGCCCTTAAACAGCCGTGCTCCGAAGCGTCTGATATTGACTGTACAAAAACGCAATTTAGACGACTTCACCGAGGGTAAGCTGTCGTTCGAGCAACTACGGAAGAGGGTTGAGTTTCGGAAATCTTGACAGGCTCATCCATCTGCAGTCACGCCCGCTACTGCGGACCACCTCACCCTGGCCAGGCAGGTTTGACCATCCGCCCATCCTAGGCCGGTACCGGGACGCTGTGCCTGCGTTGTTCGATCTGGGCAACTTCAGCATACTGTTGCAGTTTCCGCTGAAATTCAAGCGGTCTTGCAATCTTGCGGAAAGAACTCTTAGAGCCGCCCGTCCCCAAAATCGTTATTGTGCCAAAACCCAGAAGCCGACCGAACAGCGTCTGGTAAACGTGAATGCCTTCGGTTTTGGCCAGTGACAGCTCGGACCTTGCCGTACGAATCCACCCTAAACGAATGAGCAGCCAGTGTCTCCTGAGCACGAATCTTGATGTTACGTAGCTCATGAAAGTGGCGCCAAGGAGCAGAGTGGAGCCACCAAGGAAAGACGCAACTACGAGTAGTGTGGTTGTGCCCGCCGCCGGCGTTCGTACGGATACGAACAAAGCGAACAACAGCAAACACACAGGCCGCACAAAAATGATCCAATGCAGTTTGGTGGAATAGAGCGCCTCAGTGGAAAGCACCGGAGCTGCCGTGGAAGATCTAGTCGCTCGCATAGTATCCTCCTTTCGTTAGCCGTTAGTGAATCCACCCACACAATCCGCGCCCACGCAGGAACACGAGGCAAGGGATGTAGCCGAATGACCGAAAGTCAAACGAATTCAAACAAAGGTCAATTCATAGGCAAAGCCAAATGGGGCAAATTTAGTGGGAGTTTCAGTAATGTAAAATTATATTTACACAATAGCGAAAAGATGCAAAAAATGCAAGAAGAAATTGGTATATCGAATATATTGGTAATTAAATATCAATTTATGGGTGTTTAGTATTATTATGATATTTGCGATAAATATGTTGCGTCTCAAAATGTTGTGCCTATATTAGAATGTTTTTTGCTGGATATAAAACTTTCTAATGAGGGGCAACTATGTCTACAAAGTCAAGGAAGTTCACCAGTTCAAAGCCGGAGCAGCTTAGGCTGGCACGCGAGGCTGCTTTGCGATATTATGTCGTCAACAGGAATGAGAACGGCAGTTTACGAACTCAGGAAGAGATTGCGAAAGAGATGGGTCTCAAAGCGCCGCGTTTCAGTGATTTGTTGAACATGGCCTGGCAGAGCGGAATGATAGAAGTGGCGGTCTCCCCTGTGGGGGAGAGTGGCGTTGCCGCCGATTTCGAAGAAGTGTTGCGCAGAGAGTCCGTGCTTTTGCGGAAACTCCGTGAAATAAGCCCGCCCCTTCTGGACACAGATGGCAAGGTCCTTCGTCCGCACAAGCTCAGGAGGGTACATGTCGTTTCAAATTCGCTAGGCAAGACTTTCGACTCCGCGGAAATTGATATTCAACAGTCTAGCGACTTCGGTAGCGTTGCCACCCGTATCCGTCGCAGGGCTTCGGGAGAACTGCTGAAACTGGTCAGCAGCAATTATCGTGATGACGCTGAGCTGCACGTGGGCATCGGTTGGGGCCGGTCGTGCGAGGGTGTCGTGAATTTTTTGAAAAGCCCACCGAAGACCTTCGGGAAACTGATCTGTTGTCCATTGGTCGGAATGATCGGGTACACCCAGAATTCTTTCGATGCGAGCTTTCTTGCATTTCGGCTGGCGTCCCGGTTGTCTGCAAGTTCCATAAAACTCTCCTGTCCGATCATTCAAGAGCGTGGCAGCGACCTCGAGAACCTGTATCCCATCAAGGAAGCATTGGGTCATCTGAGTAAGTGCGAAATTGGAATCTCAGCGGTGGGGATTGCCGACATGGCGCATTCAGTGCTGATGCGGCGCAAGATATTTAATGAAGAGCAGATCCGGCTCATCCGGCACCATGGCGCCGTTGCAGAGGTAAACAGCCATTTTTTCAACATTGAAGCTGAACCGATCGACCCGGAGCTACTGGGGTTTAAGCCGGTGGGCATCGGAGTTGACGAGATGAAACGCATGCCACGCTATATTCTGGTCGTAAGCCCGGACCGCCGAAAAATAATTCCAGCCCTGGTCGCGATCAAGGCCGGGGTTTGTTCGGATCTGGTTGTCGATCACCTGATGGCTCAGGAGATACTCGAGATGGAACTGGACGACCAGCTCGTCTAGGAGGACTGCCGTATCAGGGGCAGTGACTTAACTCCGCACCACGGGTTTGGATCACATATCGCCGAAGCAGGTGCCTACCGCCCGCGCGGAAAGGATTTCCTGGCAGTCCGGCGGCACCAGTCGTTGCTTGGCAATGGCTTCCTGAATCGGCACCGAGACCACCTCGGTACCCTGTAGGGCCACCATTTCACCGAATTTGCCCTGCATGGCCAGTTGGCTCGCTTTGTAGCCGAATTTTGTCGAGAGGTTGCGGTCAAACGGCGTCGGAGAGCCGCCCCGTTGCAGATGGCCCAAAACCGTCACGCGGGTTTCAAGGCCGGAATCGTGTTCCACCTGCTGTGCGACTTTTTCACCGATGCCGCCGAGTCTGCGCGCGTCGGTTCGTCTCTCATCCATCTCTTTGACCATGACGTCGCCGCCGGCCGGTTTGGCCCCTTCAGCGACGCAGATGATGCTGCATTTCTTTCCGCTTAGATTGCGCTCCTTGACCTTGTCGCTGATAATTTTCCAATCGAAGGGAATTTCCGGAATGAGGATAACATCAGCGCCGCCGGCTATTCCTGCACCGAGGGCGATCCAGCCCGCGTATCTGCCCATAACTTCTATGACCATCACCCGGTGGTGTGACGACGCGGTTGTGTGCAAGCGGTCGATGGCTTGCGTGGCCACAAACAAGGCCGAATCATAACCGAAGGTATAGTCGGTGGCAAACAGATCGTTATCGATGGTTTTGGGAACCCCGATGATGTTGAGACCCAGCTCGGCCATTTTGTTTGAAATGTGCATGGTGCCGTCACCACCGATGGCGACGAGGGCATCCAGGCTCCAGCGTTTATAGTTGCGCACCGCACGTTGTGATTCGTCTGCAATTTCGACTTTGCCGTTAAAGTTGTCGATCGGATAGTGAAACGGGTCACCTTTGTTCGAGGACCCCAGAATCGTCCCGCCAATGTGCAGGATGCCTGACACTTCTTTGTCAGTGATTTGATGCATACGGCCCTCGACCAGGCCCTCAAAGCCATCCTCGATACCGATGATCGTACAGTTGTTTTGTCCCATCGCCGATTTTGCCACAGCGCGGATTACGGCATTCAACCCGGGGCAATCGCCGCCACCGGTAATAATGCCGATTCGATTAACAGATGATTTTCCCATGGTTTCTCCGTGCTCGGTTCTTTAAGTGTCGCCGGCCAGTTAACTGCCTACTCCGCTTTCCGGTTCCGTGGTCACCAATAATTATAGTCAGGGCTGCCAGGATTGAACGAAAGATTGGCATAGGATTTTCATCGACACATGTCTGTTTAAAGTAGACATTTCTGCAAAATTTTTGTACGTTTTGTTCTGTTTGGCTAATATCCTGCACCTTGACAAACCATCGCGCTGTCATTTCGGAAATGCCTTTTTTGAACAGGAAAATCGGTGTCGGTTCACGAACACCTGGTTTTTTTCAAGAAAGCGCTTTCCGCAAAAATCAGGATATCTGTTTACCTTCAACCTGTCATCCATATTATGAGGAGTAGATTCGATTTCTATGGACAGAACATTTCTTGCAGCAGACGGTTTCCTACCGAGACACCTGGGGCCGCGTGACTCAGACATTCCCGCAATGCTCGAGACCATCAAAGCCGAAAGCCTGGACGCGCTCGTCGCTGAAACAATCCCTGAAGAAATCCGCACTGACAAAGCGCTATATTTGCCTGCGCCTTTGTCGGAATTTGAGCTTCTGCAGAAACTGCGGGAAATCGCCGGGATGAACCGGAAGGCCAAGTCGTACATTGGATTAGGCTATAGCAACTGCATCGTGCCGGCGGTCATCCAGCGCAACATTTTTGAGAATCCGGGGTGGTACACGCAGTACACGCCGTACCAGTCGGAAATCTCCCAGGGCCGCCTGGAAGCGCTGTTGAACTTTCAGACCATGGTCATGGATTTGACGGGCATGGAGGTCGCAAACGCCTCTCTGCTGGATGAAGCGACTGCTGCTGCCGAGGCCATGACCGTGTCGTACAGACTTCGCGGTCGTGACCTGGTGGCGCGCAATGCCAACAAGTTTCTGGTTGCGGAGAAATGCCTGCCCCAGACCATAGAAGTGTTGAAAACCCGTGCGGAGCCCCTGGGCATCGAAGTTGAGGTCAGAAGTAACGCAGGCCTCCAGCTCGATGAGTCCGTCTTTGGTGTCATGTTACAGTATCCCGATGCCGACGGGCTGGTCAACGATTACTCTGATTTGATCAATCAGTGTCACGCGGCGGGTGCTCTCGTCACGATAGCTACCGACTTGCTGGCGCTCACCCTGCTAACCCCTCCCGGTGAGATCGGCGCGGACATCGTTGTCGGTTCCTCGCAACGGTTTGGCGTACCCATGGGGTACGGTGGACCGCACGCCGCATTTTTTGCGACGCGGGACTCGTACCGGCGTCAGGTGCCGGGCAGAATCATTGGTGTAACCATCGATGCGCACGGTAATCCCGCTTACCGGATGGCATTGCAAACGCGCGAACAACACATCCGTCGCGAAAAAGCCACGTCCAATATCTGTACGGCGCAGGCGCTGCTGGCGATCATGGCCGGCATGTATGGCGTCTACCACGGCCCGCAAGGTCTGCGCAAGATCGCTCTCCGGGTCCATTCCCTGGCCGTCATCCTCGAGAATGAACTAAAGAAGCTCGGCTACGAGCAGCTCAATAACCCGTTCTTTGATACTTTACTGGTGCGAATAAATACATTCTCCCAGAGCATGAGCGATGTCAAAGAGGCAGCAACGGCTGTGGGCGTCAACCTCCGGTATATCGATCGCAAACACGTTGGTATTACGTTAGACGAGACAACCCGCCCGGAAGACATTCAGGAGATTCTCGATATTTTTGGCAAGGCCGCCGGTATGTATACGCAGGGAATCGATTTTGCGGCTCATGCTGAGAATACGGAGGTCGGATTTTCTGCTGAGTTGGCTCGTAAGAGCGACTACCTGCAGCATCCGATTTTTAACCGGCTACATTCCGAGACGCTCCTGATGCGCTACATCAAAAGTTTGGAGAACAAGGATTTATCTTTAACCAGCTCAATGATTCCGCTCGGTTCCTGCACCATGAAGTTGAACCCTGCCTCAACGCTGATGCCGGTGAGCTGGCCGGAATTTGCCGTGGTGCACCCGTTTGCACCTTTGGACCAGGTCGAAGGCTACCAACTCATTTTCGATGAATTGCAGGCGGCGCTGTGCGAGATAACCGGTTTTACCGCGGTCTCGTTGCAGCCCAATTCCGGAGCACAAGGCGAATACGCGGGCCTGCTTGTCATTCGCGCTTTTCACAAGAAAAACGGCCAGGGCAATCGAAGTGTTGTCTTGATTCCCGCATCCGCCCACGGCACAAATCCGGCGAGCGCGGTCCTGTGCGGTATGCAGGTTGTTATCGTTAAGTGTGACGATCTGGGTAACATCGATGCGGTGGATTTGCGCGCAAAAGCCGAAGCCCACAAAGACGCATTGGCGGCGCTCATGGTGACCTACCCGTCAACGCACGGTGTCTACGAGGATGGCATCAAGAAGATTTGTGACATCGTGCACGAGTTCGGTGGGCAGGTCTATATGGACGGGGCGAATCTCAATGCCCAGCTCGGCCTTACCAGCCCAGCGGCCATCGGCGCCGATGTCTGTCATTTGAATTTGCACAAGACATTCAGCATTCCACATGGCGGCGGCGGACCGGGCATTGGGCCGATTGCGGTGGCGGCACATCTGGCGCCTTACCTGCCCGGGCATCCCCTGGTCGAAGTGGGCGGCGAACAAGGAATAGGCGCAGTCGCCGCCACACCGTGGGGTAGCGCGAGTATTTTGCTCATTTCCTATGCCTATATCAAAATGCTGGGTAGCGCGGGCTTGACTCAAGTCAGCAAGTATGCGATTCTAAATGCCAACTATATCAAAGCCCGGCTGGAGAGCACTTTGCCCGTGCTTTATGTTGGACAAAAGGGCCGGGTCGCGCACGAACTGATTTTCGACCTGCGTCCGTTCAGGTCAGCCGGCGTTGAGGTAGAGGATGTTGCCAAGCGGTTGATGGACTACGGCTTTCATGCGCCGACGGTTTCGTTTCCCGTTGCCGGCACGTTGATGGTGGAACCCACCGAAAGCGAGGACAAAGAAGAATTGGACCGCTTTTGTGAAGCCATGCTCGCGATTTGCGCCGAGATCAAAGAGATCGAAGACGGCGTCGCCGATCGCGAGGACAACCTCCTGAAAAATGCACCGCACACGGCTGCGGAAGTGATGGTCGACGACTGGAGCCATCCCTACGCGCGCACACGTGCAGCCTATCCGCTGACGTACCTGAGAGGACACAAATTCTGGCCACCGGTCGGCAGAGTGGACAATGTCTATGGCGACAGAAACCTGGTGTGCGCCTGCCCACCAGTAGAAAGCTACGAAGAGGGGCATGGCGATTAGGTCAGAGCAGTCCTGCAGGTGTGGGGAACTGGAGGCAATGCTTTTGAGATAAATCCGGGCCGCCAGGCGCTACGCACGGCTTTCAGAGTGTATGTGAAGGCGGAGTGGGTGAAAGGGAAAGCGTGTTAATCGCGCTCCAGTCCGTACTTGCGGATCATCCGGTGCAGCCCTTCCCGGGAAACTCCGATGGCCGACGCCGTTCTCGAGACATTCCACAGGTGTTCTGCCAGTGCATCGGAGATGAACCTTTTCTCAAACTGGCGCACCAGATCGCGGCGGGCGTCAGCCAGATTCCCGGAATGCTGCCCCGGCGAACCGTTGCCTTCTTCGCGCAGGCGCTGCGGCAAGTGCTCGACCGTTATTTTTTTTCTGGCAGAGAGCGCCACCAACTGCTTGACAACCGATTTTAGCTCACCAACATTGCCCGGCCAGTTGTAACTCTGCAACCGGTCGAAGACGGCCTTCCCCATCTCTATTGCTTTGCCCTTTTCGACGCATGCTTCAAGGAGAAAGGTTTCAGCCAATTGTTGAATGTCCGCCTGCCTGAGCCGTAGAGGTGGTAAGTCAATTCTCTGCGCAAGTCCGGGCAGCAAGTCCCGCAGAAATTCACCCGCAGCAGCCTTTGACTTCAGGTCTTGCGAGGTGGTAAAAATGAAACGAACGTCGTGGATGTCTGTTTTCCCGGGCGTGAGCAGCTGCAGCAGTTCCGATTGCAGTTCTATCGGCAATTCCCCTAATTCTTCCAGCAGAAGGGTACCGCCTGCACAGCGTTGCAACCGTCCGAGTCCGTCGCCTTCCGTCGCCACTTCTCCCCTGCTGCCGAACAGTTCTGTCCTGATCAAATCCACGGGCATCCCGGTGACATCTATCGAAGAGAGCGGGCCGCCACTCCTTCTGCCATTATAATGAATCGTTCTGGCAGCCAGGGCTTTTCCAGTTCCCTTTTCGCCGGTCAGAAGCACCGGCCGGTTGTCATATTCCGCTGCCCTTTTGAGCAAGGCCATTGCCGTCTTGAAGGCCGGCGCTTCCCCGACAAACTTGTCGAAGGCATGACGTTCTTGCAGTTGCCGTATCAGGCGCCGGTTCTCTTTCAGGACCTTACGCCGCTCGATGTTTTGCCACTGCTGTTGTATGAGCCGCTGCACTTTCAGTTTGATTTCCTCCACGGTGGCATCTTTCGTGGCAAAATCATCGGCCCCGGCCCGAATTGCCTGTATAGCCAGCGCAATCGACCCGTAACCCGTCAGGACCATCACAATCGTATCCGGAGAATGTTCTTTAACGAAACGAACAATATCGAGTCCGTGATGGATGTCCGGTATTTTGAGATCGGAGATCACCAAATCGAAGGAGTTCTTAGCAACCAGACGAACCGCCTCGTCCGCAGTCGCCGCTTCACGAACGTCATAACCGGCTGCGCTGAGATGAAACAGGACGCCCCTTCGCAGGATCCTGTCATCGTCGGCAATCAATATTTTGGCCGTCGCCATGTGTGGTTTTTTTGAGGTGTGAGTTGTTGATTCGGTAGATCCGGAAAGACAAATCCGCCGATAATTGGGCACTGCGGCTTTTGTCTTGAACCCTATGTCGCCTTTGATGGTACGCAATCGGAGAGACACAAGCAAACAAAAAGAGTCACAGTAGTCCGGAAAGTGTGAATTCCGTATCACAGTCCTGAGAGTTGCTGTCTAGTGAAAGAAATTGCAGGTACGACGCACGGGGATCGAACGCCGTACCATCCACAATTCTATCGCACCAACAGCATTTTCCGGTCCTGCTGAAACGGCAGAGAGTCGGGGGAACCCGGGGTCACATTGATCCGGTACACGTAGAGGCCGCTGCCAACGTCGGCGCCCAGGTGGTTCCTGCCGTCCCAGACAATGGATCGGCTGCCGGCGGCCAAAGGGCCGTCGACCAGGGTCCGGACTTCCTGTCCGAGAAGGTTGTAGACCTTGAGCGTCACCTGCGCGGCTGCGGGTATGGTAAACTCTATTCTGGTTTCCGGGTTGAAGGGGTTCGGGAAGTTTTGTCCAAGAGCGAAACGAGTCGGTGACACCTGCCGGACGTCTACGGCTGTAATTGCCTCGCGACTGCGAAAAACCCCGCTGCCATAGGTGCCGGCAAAGAAGTCGCCGTTCGGGTTGACATACAACGAAAGTACCTGGAGGTTGGTCAGGCCCTCATTTTCGGCTTGCCAGTGGTCGCCCTGGTCACGCGACAAAAAGAATCCGGCGCCGTCGGTTCCTGCCAGCAGGTCGCCGCCTTCAGTGTGTGCCAAATAGTTCACAAACAGGCTTTCCAGTCCTAGGTTCACCGGTTCCCAGGTCGTGCTACCCGGCGCGAGGCGAGCAACGCCGCCGCCGTTGGTCGCGACAAACGCGGTACCACCGGGTGTGAAAGTGAAGTCATTGATATTTGAGTTCGTGATCCCCGAGTTGAAGAGGGTCCACCTCTCAGCATTGAGGAAGTGGAAGACGCCGGCCAGCGTCCCGGTAAAAAGCTGGTCGACACCACTAACGGAAACAGCAGTCACAAATTTGTTGTCCAGACCCTGGTTGAATGCCTGCCAATCATCGCCATTGTTCAGAGACCGGAAGATACCCCGGCCGAACGTCCCGGCGAACAAAGTCCCCTGCCCGGACATGATGAGTTCGATGACACCGGATGTGGACTGAAACGCGACCTGTCGCAGCCAGGAGGCCCGGCCCTGCGCCGGCGCATATAGAGTGCTTTCGAGAAAGCTCATTTGCTTCGCATCGGCGGATCTGTCCGTAGCATCGCCCGGTCCCCCGAGCCCGTTGTTGACCGGCGTCCAGGTGTCACCCTTGTCCACCGAGCGGAAAACGCCTTCGGTCGTGGCCACGAATAGCATGCCGTCCGGACTTGAAGACAGTGACAGTGCACAGGCGCAGGCGAGTCCTTCATTGACCGGTTCCCAATTGTCGCCGTTGTCCGATGAACGGAAGACCCCATTCACAAAAGTCCCGGCAAAGATGTCACCCTCCTGATTTCCGGTTATGGTGATCACATCCGTGTTGGTGAGACCGTTGTTGACCTCCGTCCAGTTGTCGCCGCTATTGGAGGAACGGAAGACACCGCCAAGCTGCGCGCCCGCAAACAGTTCCTGGCCTGGATTCACCGCCAGAGCCAGGACATTGCGCGCTCTGAGCCCGCTGTTTATGATGCGCCAGGGCGCTCCGGGTCTCGCTGCTCTGATTACGCCTTCCATGGTACCAGCGAAAATGGCGCCATCCCGGGTAGATACCAGCCCAAGTATTGCACCGTTTTGCGAGACCGCGCCCAACGCCTGCCATTGTTCCGAGACCTCATCCAACAGAAAAACGCCGGCCCCGAACGTCCCGGCCAGGACCTCGTCATCCCCGCTTACGGCGAGGCTGGAAACGTTGCCTTCCGTTAGCCCGGCGCTAAGTGGACGCCAGCTTTGACCCGCGTTGCTGGAAAAAAACACGCCGCTCTTGAACGTGCCTGCAAACAAATCTCCATTTGAACGCACTGCCAGCGACCGGACAAACGGGTCGTCGAGACCCTGACTTGCCTTTTGCCAGGAGGCACTGTTCTGGCTCAGTCGGAAGATGCCGTCACTTTGGGTGCCGGCAAAGGCGTCGCCTGTCTCGTTGCTCGCCAAAGCGAGAACATTGGGCGAGGCCAATCCTTCGTTGAGCGACTGCCAACGGTTGCCATTGTCGCGGGAGACGATGATTCCGGAGCCAAAAGTGGCGGCCAGGATGTCGTCGTTCGGCAGGATGGTGAGCGACGTGATCCGGCTGCCCTCCGAGCCGGCATAAACGTTCTGCCAGCCGTTGCCGTTGTCGGTACTGCGGAAGACACCAAAAGCTGTTCCGGCAAACAGGTCGCCATTTTGTGCTACGGCCAGGGCGGCAACATTGCCGCCGAACGGTCCGTTTGTTTGTTCCCAACGGATGGTCTGCGCGCTGGCGAGGGTTTGACAGACTGCCAGCGAAAACGTGAGAGTAACTGTGACCAGGTGTTTGCAGTTCATGATGCGAAACGACCCCCTTTGCAACTTAAGGTTAACGTATTGCGCGGGCGTCAGAAGGCTTCCACCGGAACCGGTCCAAAGGAACCTGGCTCCCGGAAAGTGCCTCCGGACAACCCCCAATTGAAATAGATTACGCCCCGGTCGCGTGAGCCTTCTTGCGAGTTCTACGATCGCTGTGCTAACGCTACCAGAATCTTCGTTTTCGCGTGCGGTTCATAAACTGAGGAACTCGGGCAGCTTATTCGAGGTAGCTACTGCTGGGGATTTGGACTACTCGGTTTCTACTTTAGAAAGATGGACCCACTAATTGAGCTAACAAAAAACGCCATTACGTGCCTTACTCATGGCTCGTTAACTTTAGCGAAGTTCTTTAGGAAATCTCTAAAACGTAAGATTGCGGCAGATTGGTTCAGAGTGGATGGTCCCCGGCTGCAAGCATCAGGCTGTTGCAAATACGGGTGAATGCCAATCTGCAACTGGTTGTGACAAAATGTGTGATGACGTCCGGATGTATGTGTTTTATTGAATCCGAACCGATTCCCTTTCACAAGGTTTAGACGGGACGGTCATGGCTTCAGAAAAGAGATGATTTTGCTTGCTTTGCAAGTGATTGCAGGTTACAATAGGCCGAACGACGCTGATCCGGGGAGTGCAGGCGGTAGCCGGGACAAGTCCGGTGAGCGTGACGGCGAAACGCAGACAATCCAGCACTACAAAGAATATGCAACAACCAACGGCCGCCCGGCAGACGGGCCGGATTTCCGCCATCGTTCTGGCTGCCGGCGCCTCCACCCGAATGCCTGACAGCAACAAGCTGCTTCTGCCATTAGCGGGAGAACCAATCGTCCGCACGACCTGCAAGAACATATTAGAGAGTAAAGTTGCCGAACTGGTCGTTGTGTTGGGCGTAGATGCCAATCTTGTCAGGCGCGCTTTGCACGGGCTGGATGTGCGCTGCGTCTTCAACCCAGCTTTTGCGGACGGGATGAGCACGTCCGTGGCAGCCGGATTGCAGGGTGTCAGCGCTGCGGCCGCCGGTGCGATCATCTTTCTGGCGGATCAGCCCAATCTCCGAACCGAAACCATCGATCGCTTCTGCGCGAAATTTGAGGCTGACAGCCGGACAGTTGTTGCGGCAAGATGCGGAACGGTAGTAGGCAATCCGGCGCTCTTCCCGCGCAAGTACTTTCACGAGATAAGTCAGTTGACCGGGGATTCCGGCCCGCGCCGCTTGCTGCAAAAATATTCGGGGGCAGTTTGCGAGATAGTTGTCCCTGAAGCGGAGGGTCGCGATATTGACACGCCCGCCGACCTCCAAGCGATGCGGCGACTGTTGCACAAGCGGAAAGACGAACCCCTGTCCGGTTGCGCCTGAATGTTCTTAGCGTGCAAGAGGCGGGGATCATTTTAAAGCGACCAAAAAGTCATTATTTTTGTTGAAACAGTATTGTGTGGCCCCTATATTTATGCACCTCGGCAATTCCAGCACCTCAATCATCTTCCGGCGTTGAGTTGTTCGGCTGTGTCCTGTCTGCCAAAATCAAGAACACGGCCAACCGTTTTTGTCATGCTCCTGCCAAAAAGGACAAGAGATGAAACTTGATGGAGAATATTCGCTTAGCGTTTCTCGCGATAAGTTGTTTCCGCTTCTGATGGATCCTGACGTTATCGCAGCGGCGGTCCCCGGCTGCGAAGAACTAACCCCGGTCGGTGAAGATGAATATGCGTCGACCCTTACCATCGGCATCGCCGCCGTCAAAGGCGTTTATACCTCAAAAATCAAAATCCTCGATAAGAACGAACCTGAGTCCTTCGGTTTGCACATGGAAGGCAAAGGTGCGCGCGGCTTTTTGAATGGTACGGTCAAGATTGAACTGGCGGAGCAGGACGCGAGTACAGTCCTGCATTACGCTGCAGATACGCAGGTGGGTGGACCGATTGCCGCGGTGGGCCAACGCATTGTTGGGGCAGCGGCAAAGATGCTGGTAAACCAGGGACTCAAAGCCCTGGAGAAAGAAGTGCTTCGGAGGCTGGAAACCTGAGTTGCCGCCACGTTCTGCCCGACGTTTACCGGTGCTCCTGTCCTGAGTCATAAAGGAAATGTGGCGGGTTTCGTTCGCCGGTGCTCAAAGCGCCGCATGCCATACGGCCCACTCCAAACAGTCAGTTCTTCTATTTGAGCATGCAAGCATCAGGATTTATATCAATCAGGCTATAAGAAAACAGGTGCTGGCATGGTACCGTTTGCCAATTTGTGTCAGATGTTTCCTTCGGTAACTTTCGTGGTCCATGCATTGTTGAGATTTGCAGATTCTCCACAGATCTAAAAAACAACGCTCGGCTGCAACCATCTCTTGATTTTCGAGTTGTACTATGAGAATCTCGCCTCTCTGAGTTACAGGCCGCCTATTTGGTGTTAGCGGAATCTTGAGGGATGTTTGGGTGTAAATAACCAGTCACTTCATTTATCATAAAGCAAAAAAAGAGTTTATATGGATCAACTAGCAAGTGGTGTCTTACAGCGACTTCAGCGCGGCGGTGGATTCCTGCGCAGTGCTTCTCTGTCTTTTAACCCCGATTCAACCGACGTCTGGGTGTCGCCCAAATTAATCAATGGCTTCGGATTGGTTGACGGCGCATTCGTGCACGGGCCCACGCGTCCGGGAAAAAAGGGGTACCAGCTCGCCGCGGTGGAGTCTGTTTGCGGTATCGAACCGGAAGCCTTTCGCAGCCGGACACGGTTTGACCGGTTGCTCGCCATCAGCCCGGAAGATCGGATCCGTCTTGGCGATGGCGGCAACAAAAGCATGCGCGTGGTCGACCTGGTCGCTCCGATCGGGCGGGGAACACGCGGCCTGATTGTCTCTCCGCCAAAATCCGGCAAAACCCGAATACTTGAGGAGCTTGCCAATGCCATTCACGCCTGCGAACCTGACACGCGCATCGTGGTCATGCTCATCGACGAACGGCCGGAGGAGGTCACCCATTTCCGGCGCAACGTTCATGCGGAGGTGCTGGCGAGCTCCAACGACCAGAGCCTGAAGTCGCACATTAATCTGGCGGAGATGACCCTGGCGCATGTGCGCTGCGAACTGGAATGTGGCCGCAATATTGTGGTGCTGGTCGATAGCATCACGCGCATGGGACGTGCCTTTAATCTGCACGGCGCCGGCGCGCGGCGCACCATGTCGGGCGGTATAGACGCCAAGGCGCTGGAGATTCCACGGCGTTTCTTTGGCCTGGCCCGCAACGTTGAAAATGGCGGGTCAGTAACCGTGATTGCAACTGCGCTGGTCGACACCGGCTCGCGCATGGATGATTATATTTTCGAAGAGTTCAAAAGCACGGGCAACAGCGAAATTGTTCTCGACCGTTCCCTGGCTGAATCCCGAATTTTTCCGGCAATCGATATTCGCGCCAGTGGCACGCGGCGCGAGGAACTGCTCTTCACTGAAGACGAAATGGACGGCGTGACCATCCTGCACCGCAGCCTGGCGAACGCTGAGCCCAAAGCGGCGATGCAGAGCATGTTGAAACTGATCGACCTGGAACCCACCAACGACAAGCTGTTGCAGCGGTTGCAGTCGAGCTGATGGCGCGGGGCACACCCTAACCCAAAATCGAATCACCTGCCGTAAAATCCATTTCGGAAGATCAGTGCATGCCGATGGCATCACATGCAACCGGGAAGAAGAAGTTTGGAAGCTGCCCTATCGAGGAGCTGTGGACCTGGGCCTGGAACAGAGATTATCCGCTGACGAGCTTTAGAAGATGTCTATATGTAGACATCAATCCCACTCTGAAAGTGTACAGATATAGACAATTCAAAATGGCCGGCTGAGCAGGTCATAAATAGTTGGAGCTTAAGTGATGCTGGAATTTCTTGACAGATATTTTTTTTATATCTGGCTGGGCGTAGTTCTTGTTATACTCTCGAAGTTCGCCCAGCTGTACCTCGTGCGGAAGAGAAGAGGTAGTGTTTTTCCTCCTTCGGAGAATGAGAATATATTGTATCATGAGAACTTCGCGTCAGGAAGATCACTAGATGGCAAGAAAGGCTGGGCGTCTAACTGCCTGAGAATCACTGCTACAGAGGACGAATTGTGGATAGCCTCATTCTTCCCATTCAGCATATTGCTTGACCAATTTGATTTGGAACATAGAATAAGGCGCAACAAAATATCTTCAATTACACCAAGCAGGTCTTTTCTTGCTCGGGGCTACATCCTGAAATTCGTGGACGAGAATGGAACCCGGCCTTGAGAAACGGTTGCTCAGGGATGCAGTGAAATGTCTATATATAGAAACAAGCCACCCAACAGAAATTACCAGATATAGAAACATTTCTTGTCTATATGTAGAAATTTCTTTCTAAATGTAGACATTTTGAAATGAGGGGATTTGGCAGGTAATCAACTAGTTTAATCTAGCCTTAACCGGGTTGAGATGAATGTACCGAACAACGTGAACCAATTGTTCGTTCGTTTCGACTAAAACATGCTTAGCGCGACCCTGAAAAAGCGTTCCGGCCCGGCCCAGCTCTTTGTTGACGGCCTGAACATAGCCGTTGAACACCTGTTGGATCCAATCGGAAAACGGCCTGTCGGTTTCCTGCCGCAAAAGAAGATGGTAGTGATTTGGCATGAGACAATAGGCCAGGATTCCGACCCCGTAGTACCTATGACGCGCCTTCATCTTTCGGAGCAGGTATAAGTAGTTTCTTTCGCTAAAGAAAATATCTGTTTGTGGCAGCCCCGATTGTAGACATGATAAATCTGGTTTTGCGCAAATGGTTCGTTCATCGGGATTTTGTGTGATATCTAACCTTGCGAAGGTTTCAAACCTTCGCAAGGTTTATAGTTTCGTTTACGGTTGGTCATCCGCCCGATGCAGGTGAAGAACCGCTATTTCCGGGAAACAATTGTTTTGGTTCAGCGTGAATCGGACAAAAGAGCTGCTTAAAATAAGGCAAACATGACGTTTATAATTGACGAGCTAGAGTTTGGTTTCATCTTTGGTTAACCTGAAGTCCAAAGATCTCGGACGTTAGAACGGCCTGGTT
>JAJDAD010000066.1 GCA_029262055.1 Candidatus Zhuqueibacterota bacterium | reverse complement strand
GCGCCGCTCACGACTGAGCCCGGTCGGGCATAAGTGCCGCAAGACGAGCGTGACAATGCTCCTCCTTGACCGCAATGTTCGGCCCTTCACCATGTCTCGGCAATTAAACCGAGCGTTCGGCTACTATGGCCTCTGCTGACTTCTGCCTAACTTGAGCCAGCGAGTTACCTCGCCGGCCGCTATGCCGAGCTTGTGGCTGCTATCCGGTTCGTATCTCATGTCAGTTGATAGCGCACTGACATGCCTGGGCTTGCTCTCCCGGGGGCCCACCCGGGTCTTGCCACTAACTCGAACATCGCATGATTAAACAGACCTCCCCGGATAAGGACATGAACTTTCGCAGCACAACCGCATCATTTACCCCCGGCTCAAGGCCGGGGCAGGCTCCTCCGCTGAACCTCGGGCTTTGTTATCATGTGCCAACTTACCCGCGGACTCGGCCTTATATGATGTTTCTGTTCGTCGGCTCACTGATTTGCTACAGGCTTCCTTCCCACAAAGCCTCGCGGCTTTGCAGTTGCCCTTCGCTAATAGTTGCTGTACTTTAGAAGACAAATACAGGAGTTCACATATAGGGGACTTACACCCCAGTAGTTCATGCCCATGCCGGGCGTACACATCCGTTTGCACACCGAGCGCAGGGCCTTGCTGCTCTGAAGCGGGTTCTGTGCCTTTCTCAGCTTTTGTGTTGTCATTTTGTTTCATCTAAACTTCTCCTGCGCCGTGTGAAACGCGCGTCATGCAGTTCGGGCAACCTTCTGTAGCTTCGGAGTGTCTTTATGATGAACTAAATCCGGAGCTTAGTTATGAGAACTATTCAGAGACATGGGATGAGAACTCAGCGTTGGCAATCGAATGCTGTGCTGTTGGTCGCGGTGTGCCTCACTTGCTCTCAGTCCGCAGCGCAAAGGCTCGAATATCCGTCCGAGTCCCCAGTTGATCGACCCATCTCAGTGCGGGGCCATGGCTTACCTGTTGGCACGGTCGTCACGCTCCGTACGTCGGTAATTGACGCTGCTGATCAGCTTTGGGCGGCTCGGGCAGAGTTTCGGACGGACACAGACGGGACAATCGATACGGGCCGTGACCCATCCCTGTCTGGGAGCTACGAGGGCGTCGAGACAGGCGGTCTTTTCAACCGAATGCACGCGGTGGGCGATAGCACAGGGCGGCTTAGATTCCAAACGTCCGGGCTCCGGAATCTCGCTATCACCATCCTGCTCGAAGAGGCCGGCGGCGCCCGCCTCGACTCACTCATTGTCGAAAGGTTCTTTCTTGGCCCAAAAGTGCAAGTTACCACTGTATCGGACAGCGCCTTAAGAGGTCGTCTGTTCAGCCCCTCACGATCAGGTGCTCCCGGCGTCGTAGTGCTTGGTGGGTCGGAAGGTGGTTTCCCCGATCAGGTGGCCGCGTTGCTCGCGACGAACGGTTTCTTTGCGCTCAGCTTGGCCTATTTCCGTGTAGATGGCCTCCCTTCGGAACTTGCCGAGATCCCTCTTGATTATGTCGGACGGGCGATCGAATGGTTGGGCACCCAGCTTGGGGTTTGGCCGGATCGGATTGCGCTCTTTGGAACCTCGAAGGGAGCGGAGGCCGCATTGATGGTCGCTAGCCACGTCCCGGAGGTACAAGCAGTGGTCGCTTACGCGCCGAGCTCGGTGGTGTGGTCGTGTATTTGCAGTCAACCGGGCCTCTCTTCGTGGACGCTGCGAGGTGACCCGGTTGCGGCCGTTTCCGAGGGTGCCGACCCTGACTACCGGCCCGCTGCGGGAGAACCCATCCGTTGGACCGCGAACTACCTCTATCGACTCCGGCAGGCACCCGTGAGCACAGTGATTCCAGTCGAACGCATAGCGGGACCTCTCCTCCTGGTGGCGGGTGGCGAAGATCAGCTCTGGCCATCCCTAGTGATGGCGCAAGCAATTATGGAGCGCAGGGCGTCGTTTGGAGGACACTCTGAGGATCAACTCCTCGCATATCCTCTCGCCGGTCATTTGATTGGAAAAGCCTACTTGCCGCCCGGTTCAACAAGGGTAGGAGGCGGACGTTTCGAAACGGGAGGCACGCCGGAGCAAAATGCTCTCGCCCAGGCCGACGCCTGGCCGAGAGTTCTTGCCTTTTTGGCAAAAGCTGTCGGGCGCTGAACACCACTATTGCCCAAAGGCGTGAGGGCAGTGTTGCTCTGCCTAATCATTTCCGAGACTGTTGCATACGAATGTTGGAAGAATATCGGAATTTTGGTATATTTGATAAACGATATAGATACACAATGGAAGCCTGAGAGATAGAATCACATAACCTAAGGAGATCAAATGAAAGAATTTATTCTTATTCCTCTACTTGCATGCTGCTTTTGTTTAGAGGTAACCGCCCAGGATAATGCACAAATCGAGAGTGCAGTACTTGATTATGTCGGAGGATTCTATGAGGGCGACACACTCCGGATATCACGAAGCATAAATCCCGACTTATCAAAATTCGGGTATAGCTATGAGAAGGATAGTCAAAGTTATAAGGGTCATGCGATGACATTTAATGGCGCAATAGACTTTGCGTTAGATGTCAAGAATAATAGTGATTATGCTGCCCCACCGGATGCCATCAAAAAAGTAGAAATTCTTGATGCACAGGATAAAATAGCTTGTGTTAAATTAACCGCCTATTGGGGCATAGACTATCTCTTACTTGCGAAATATGATAATAAGTGGATGGTGACAAAAGTATTATGGCAAAGTATACAAAACGAGCAGTAAAATTAGTCTCATAACCAGAGTGTCAAATTGACACCCCCAAAGGCGCAATTTACACAGATCGTTATTCGTGTATAAATTGATGCCGTCGTTACCGAGAATTATGTAAAGCATACCGTACTCTAAATATAATGAGCGAAATCATGAGAAACGTCATCCTACTCGTCTCCTTTTTATTGATCTTCACATCGTGTAAGATGGAACGGGATACTTTAACACTGGAGAATGTCGAACAAGCTATTCTTGCCAAGGAACGCCAGGCGCTGGATCGTTGGTCTGCTGGAGATCCTCTCGGTTTTGCTGTCAACTTCGCTGACGACGCTACGTACTTTGACGATATAGCTGCACACACAAGACTTGACGGGCTTGAAGAGATCAAAAAGCATCTTGACTCTCTTGATGGGAAAATCCCAGCGCATAACTACGAGATAGTTGATCCCAAGGTTCAGGTTTTCGGTGGAGTTGCGATTCTTACACTACGTTACCATGGGTCTACTGCTGACGGACAGCCAGGGCCACCATGGAAGGCTACATCAGTGTACAATTTTATCAATGATGATTGGCGAGTTGTCCATGCTCATTGGTCTTTAGTGAAGGAGTGAATAACATAGTGTTTTGTTTTGATTCACTGGAATCGCTTCATCAATGAACACTATTGTGCTTGTGAAACATTACAATATCGTTGATAGGTAATGAATAACAAAGTGCTGCAGTCGGATTTGAAACAGCCGCTTCTTTTATGAGTTTTGCGGTGTGTGGAATCACTTAGCTTTTCTTTGTCTTCCCATGTTTCAAACCGCTGAGCACTGGCGTCATACGGCTAAATAAGATGGATTCATATGCGGATTAGAAAAGTAGAAGCAATTCCATTTGCTGTTCCGATCAGAAATTTCGCGGATGCATATACAGGTTTTACTACTTCAAATGCAGTCTTGGTGAAAATTCATTCGGAAGATAATACGATTGGTTACGGTGAAGCGTGTGCATGGGAGCGTGAATTCTACGGTGAAACATGGGAATCAGTTAGTTCCACGATAGAGAAGTACATTGCCCCGAAAATCATTGGCCAGAATATTTTTAGTGTAAATCGAATTATGGCGATCATTGATGCTAACCTGGCAAAGGTCACTTGTGTAAAAGAAGGAATAGACCTTGCTTTGCACGATTTGGTAGGCAAAACCCTTAACACCCCGGTTTATAATCTTTTAGGTGGCTGCTTTCGGGAAGAGATTGCCATTGCATCAGAGATTGGCATTGACACACCTGCAGCTATGGCAGAACAGGCATTAGACGTTGTACAACTCGGAATAAAAGTAATCAAGATTAAAGGGTCCAATGATGTGGGTCTGGATATAGAGAGAATCAAAACTGTTCGAGAAGCAGTTGGCGATGAAATAGGATTGCGATTAGATCCAAACGCCGCTTGGACCACAATTGGAACTATAAAAGCGATGAGAGAGGTTGAGGGCTGCAACCTGCAATTGTTAGAACAACCTATCCCGAGTTGGGACCTAAAAGGAATGGCTCATATTCGTAATTCCATAGGGATTCCCTTAATGGCAGATGAAAGTATTTGGACTCCCCAGGATGTTATAAAAATTGCAGAATATGGGGCTGCCGACATTATCAATATAAAGATTGCAAAGTCATGTGGTCTGGCGTTAGCTAAGAAGATCGAAGCTGTTTCAGAGTCTGTCGGCCTTCCCTGTATCGTTGGAACTGAAATTGAACCAGGATTTTCCTTAATTGCAAAATTGCACTTAGCATCTTCTATGAAGATCCATCCGCTAGCAAGTGAATTCACAGAACTTTCTCTTTTGAAAGCAAATATTCTGAATCACGAAATAAATATAAAGGACGGTTGCGTAAAAGTGCCGGACGGCCCAGGATTCGGGGTTGAGCTAGATGAGAGTATTTTTGAAAGTGTCATAATAAAGTGACCTTTTTCGCGTTCAGAGGGGCCGCATAATCGGGCAAGGGCGGGTATCGCTCCCGCCCTTCCCACAATACCGGGCATGCGCGGTCCACACTGGCGTTTCATCGCAGGATGAATCTACTTCTAATGCGAAAAAGGTTCTTTCACATTTCCAAGGCTGGCGGTTGTACGCGCCGCTCACGACTGAGCCCGGTCGGGTATGAGTGTCGCAAGACGAACGTGACCGTGCTCCTCCTTGACCCCGTTGGATAAATTATCCCACGGGGTTGACCACGATGTTCGGCCCCTCACCATACGCCGTGGGATAGGTTCCCACAGAGCCTGTTCCGTTGAATTGTTATTTTTTGTCCAACGGGGCATGTCCCGGCAATTAAACCGAGCGTTCAGCTACCATGGCCTCTGCTGACCCTTCGGCAAGGCACGGAAGACTTTCTGCCCAACTTGAGCCAGCAAGTTACCTCCCCGGCCGCTGTGCCGAGTTTGTGGTTGCTATCCGGTTCGTATCTCATGCCAGTTGCTGATCTCAAACTCGAAGAAATCATCTTTACAACTATCTAGCACTTTATATGGATAGATGACTTTGTAAGCATTTGAGTTTTAATCGCGTACTACCCATCCGCTAAGAATAACACCCATCCTTCTAATTCAACCGTCCGTCGGCTAGCTCTTTTCTTTCGAGCAACTCCCCGTATATTTAGTCGTGAGAAACAATAAGATCACATACTAACGTTTAGGAGGCTGCTATGAAACAATTGGTATTCACTTGTCTATTGTTAGCTTTTACGGGTGCCTTTGCTCAAGATAATTCTCAATCATTGCAAGAGAAATTGAACGCCGACCCTCAGAATGTTGAGGTATTGGTCAATCTTGCAATAGTATATCATGACCAGGGCGTAGCTGGCGACAAAAAGGCCGTGGGGAAAAGCGCAAAACTGCTGACTCAAGCTCTTGAATTAGACAAGGAGAATAGTTTGGCCCTGGCTTATTTGGGTAGTGTTTATACCCTGAAAGGTCGTGATGCCCTTTCACCCCAGAACCAAATGAGTCACGTGGAAACGGGGGTAGACAAATTGGATAAAGCTGTTGATATGACGCCTGATGATTTAATGGTGCGCGTGGTTCGTGCTACGAATAGCATGCATTTACCGGCAATGTTCCATCGCCTACAATATAGCCTGAAGGATTTCATCTACATTGTTCGCAGTAAGAAATTTCAGCACTGGCCACTGACAGAACAGTCGATGGTCTATTATAATTTCGGGTTGGCCTTAGAAAAAGATAAAAACGAGCAAGAAGCTATCAAGAATTTTGAACTCGCCAAACAAGTTGCCCCGGAATCCAGTTGGGCGGAAAAAGCCACTGCAAAAGTAACTTCTTACAAAAATTCAAACTAATCTGGATTTAAGCATGAAAAAAAGACTCGAATTTGAAAATATTTGCAAAACTTATTCGCTGGGAGAGGTTCTGATTCCTGCACTCAGAGATGTCAATCTAAGCATCGCAGAAGGCGAATTTGTCGCTATCTCCGGTCCTTCCGGGAGTGGTAAGACCACCCTTCTCAATCTTATCGGCTTGATTGACAAGCCCACCTCCGGCACGATTCGTTTCGAAGAGAATATTATAAGTTATAACGGCTCGTCAAAACTACATCGTCTTCGGCAGGCAAGAATTGGCTTCATCTTTCAGTCCTTTAATCTTATACCTGTTCTCAACGCTTTTGAGAATGTGGAATATCCTTTATTATTGACAACAGTGTCTGCCCAGCAGCGCAAGAAGCGGGTAGAAGAGATGCTTGATGAAGTCGGACTATTATCTTTGCGTGCGCACAAACCTCGTGAGCTTTCTGGTGGCCAACGTCAGCGTGTAGCCATTGCCAGAGCTTTGGTGCATCAACCTAAGATCGTCCTGGCAGATGAGCCTTCAGCTAATCTCGACACACAAACTGCGCAGGATATTTTGCAGTTGATGGAAAAACTAAACCGGGAAGAGAACGTCTCATTCATTTTTTCGACTCACGATCCACAAATAGTCAAGATCGCTAAACGTGTTGTAAACATTCGAGATGGAAGGATCTCCAATTAACGTGTATCATCTTTCGCAATGTGCAGTTTACGAATGGTGACTAATCGGGACTTATTATGAAAACAAAGTTTTTGAAGTTAGCCTTCAAGAATGTCACCCGCAATATGCGGCGAACACTCATCACATCCATGATAATGGTTTTTGGCTGCATCGCTTTGATCCTTGCCGGTGGCTTCATCAAGTATTCCTTCTGGGGTCTTAGCGAAACTTCAATCCGCGGCCGGTACGGTCATTTACAGGTATTTCAACCCGAGTCTTTAGAGAAAGAAGAGGACATGCCTTTACAATATGGCATTTCAAGGCCAGACAGCCTCATTAGAGTTATCGGTAAATTGGACGAGGTGCGTTTTGCCATGTCGCGGATTTCTTTTATGGGCTTGATTTCCAACGGGGATAAGTCAGTTGCCTTTATGGGACGGGCCGTAAATCCGGAAAAGGAGCAGAAACTCACAGGTTTTAGTATGAAGATGGAGACGGGGCATCACCTGGGTGAAGATGTTTTTGCACAAAATGAGGACGAAGTGATTCTCGCAAAAGGTGTGGCAAAATCTCTAAAAGCAGAGATCGGGGACTACCTGACTGTAATGACGACAACGACCACTGGTATTTTGAATGCGATGGATGTGAAAGTTGTGGGCATCTTTTCAACGGGTGTTCCCGAAATGGATGTTCGTTTCTTGAGCGTTAAGCTTTCTACTGCTCAGACACTTCTCAATTCGGAGCGTGTCTCCAATATTATTGTTGTGCTAAATGAAACCGATTCAACTGACAAAGTTGCAGCACAACTCTCTGAACATCTCAGCGGCTTTGCAATCAAAAAGTGGCATGAGTTAGCAACATTTTACCGTGCAGTCGTTAAGCTCTACAACGCTATCTTTACATTTCTGGGCATCCTGATATTTATCGTCGTTTTACTTGCTACTTCCAATACAATGATGATGTCCATCTTTGAGCGTACGAAAGAAATTGGTACGTTGATGGCCATTGGCACTTCCGAAAAAAGAGTCCTGGCAAATTTTTTGATGGAAGGATTGGTCATCGGACTTCTGGCGAGCGCAACAGGGTTATTGCTGAGTTTGGTTCTATCTTTTGTCATCAATCAATCCGGAATTATGATGCCACCACCGCCCGGGTCGACCACTGGATTTCCCCTGAATGTGCATTATGTAGGGAAGATTTACCTTGGTACATTCATCTTTATGCTTCTGACGGCGGTGCTTTCGACGTTAATTCCAGCTTTCAAGGCTTCACGCAAGAGAATCGTGGATGCGTTGGGGCATATTTAGTGACTCTGTTGTTATGTGCAAGAACCAGGAGTGCAAATTGATAAGCTCAGTTGAAGAAAGCGTTGTAATGGCCATGGATGGAACAGATAGTAATTTGTTTCCATATTTGCCTTACATTTTGCAGGATCTATGGGAGCTTGGTGCATCCCCTGAAGTCGTACTCAAATTAGTGAAAAAGCACACGACTGACCATGCAGATCTTAAAGTTCTCGATTTAGGATGTGGGAAAGGGGCAGTTTTAATAAAATTAGCAAAAGAGTTTGACTGTCATTGTCATGGAATAGATGCAGTTGAAGAATTTATCGATGAAGCCAATAACAAAGCAAAAGAATTCAATATTGAAGAGTATTGCTGTTTTGAATGTGATGATATAAGAGTCAGAATTTCTGATCTAAGAGATTATGATATCATCATTCTTGGTGCTATTGGTCCCGTTCTAGGTGATTATTATTCAACACTAACTAAACTTTCAAAATGCCTAAAAGAGGGCGGGCTAATAATTATTGATGATGGATATAGCGATGACGGAGGAGCATATTCACACCCTTTCATGGAAAAAAAGTCAGTGCTTCTTAAGCAAATCTCTGATGCCGGGATGAGACTAATTGATGAAATTATTATCAACAAAGATGAAATGAAAGAATCAAATGAATACATGTACAGGAATCTCAAGAAGCGATGCCAAGAGTTAATCGAGATACACCCGGATAAAAGGAATCTTTTCGTTGACTACATCAGAAAACAGGAAGAAGAGAACGAGGCACTTGAAATGAACATAATATGTTCAACAATGCTGTTTGGGCAATATCGTTAGTAGCACTAAACCAAAAAAGAGATAAACACATAACAAGGCAAAGCCGGCGGACGGCAATAATCGCCGCTGCTGATTTGCGACGATAAAATAACCTCCAGGAGGTTTTGCCGGACTTAATCAACAGAATCAAACTTAAAACAAGTGAGGTAAACATGAAAAAGATATTTTTATTAAGCACATTGTTTTTGGTTAGCACAATGCTCTTTGCAGAAGATAAGGGGTCACAAATCCTGCGAATCTCTGATCAGTATCGTAATGCATGGCCCTCTTTTGTTGTGCGATTACGGATCACAAGCTTCAAAAATGATAAACAAAAAAATGCAAGAAATCTTGAAGTGATGGTGAAAGGCGATAAAAAAAGCTTGGTGCGATTTCTCGATCCGGACCAGAAAGGGCAATATTTGCTGATGTTGGAAGACAACATGTGGATTTTTGCCCCAAACACCCGTCGTCCTATACGCATATCGCCGCTACAGCGTCTATTGGGCGAGGCTTCCAACGGTGACGTGGCGGATATCACCTTTTCAGAAAATTACAATGCGACAAGCGTGAGCGAAGAAACCGTTGGCGGCCGGGAATGCTTTAGGCTGGAGTTAACGGCATCTAATGATAAAACAACTTATCAACGTGTGGAATATTGGGTGACGAAGATAGAATCGCTTCCGGTCAAAGCAGAATTATACCTTGCCTCCGGGAAACATTATAAATCCGTCACCTACGATGAATTTAAAATGATTCACAACCGTCTTACCTTAACGCAAATGACGCTACATGACCGTTTGCGCAATAATAGCCACACGATTATGGAATTTCTCGAATATGAACCCCAAACGTTACAAGAAAAATACTTCAACAAGAATTATTTGACCCAGTTGAAATGAAAGCCAAATCCTTTTTGATTTCTGTCGTTTTCGGGCAATTCCTATTTCTCTCTTTGGCGTGGTCACAAGGAACATTCAAGGATCATGGAAAGCTCAGATATCGCTTCAGTGCTATCCATGAAACTCAATATCAACAATTGAATTCAACACCTTTAAATGTTGACAATGAGCTCGTGCCGCAACCACGCTACAATAGCCTTTCAAGTGCAGATTTATTTTTGAACTGGCGCGCTTTTACTCTCGACATTAAAGCCAACGCTCTTTTTTCTGAACTTGAAGACGCCAATTATGAATACACCTTGAGAGAGCTTTATTTTGGCCATCCTTTGGGAGACCATGTGCAAGTAACTGTTGGCCGTAAAATACTAAAATGGGGCACTGGCTTTGCCTTCAACCCAACCGGTGTCGTTGAACCGGCCAAAGATGCCGGCGACCCTTCTGATCGCTTGAATCGCTTTCAGGGTCGCCCCATAGTGGCACTCGACACCTATTGGGGTAATCATTCTCTAACCTTGGTCTACGCAAACGAGCTAAAATCGGAAGGACGAATCAGGTTGGCATCTGATGAGTTGGCTGTGAAATTTTATTCTTTTATCAAAGATGTAGATGTCTCCTTAATTGGCCACTGGAAAGAAAAAGAGAAGGTCAAGTTTGGATTCAATACCGCTTATGTCTATGGCGACCATCTTGCATTGCACTCAGAGTTCATTGCCCAGGTTGGCAGCAATGAACTTTATCATCGGGCATTGGACAGAGCCGATCATGAAATCTTTTTGGGTGATTCTCTTTTCACAGTCAAGTATCAATCCAGTAAACGGCTTTTCTACGAGCTCTTGCTGGGAATGCAGTATACTTTCGATTCCGGTCTGAACTTGATGGCGGAGTATTTCTACGATCGCGCTGGGCTTACTTCTGACAATTGGTCTCAATGGCGGCGATTCACGTTATTCCATCAAAAACAGATTAGAGAGCTTCCACCCAATGAGGCTTCTTTCCCTGAGTTTTACAATGCGCTCAACACGCTCAGCCCCGATGGCGCCATGCGGCATTATGGTTTCTTCCGCGCCTATCTACCCAAGCGAAAATTTGGGCTGGAGCTCATTCTTCTCGGAAACCTGGTCGATCGAAGCGGAATATTAATACCAACATTCAGCTATTCTTTTAATTCGCATTTAAACGGTTGGCTTCGTTCATCTTACTTCGAAGGGCAGGAGAATTCGGAGTTTGGTATGTTGTTTACCAAGACATCTTTAGAACTAGGGGTAAAATTATCATTCTAATCTTGAAGAGAAAGAAATGAAAAATGACTTATTTCGTTTAGCATGTTCAGTAACTGCAGTGATTTTTATGAGCTGCACTACATCAAATAAGTTAAGGGCACTTTCAGCAGACCAGCTTTTGAGTCTTAATCATTTAAAGTCCAACTTGGAGTTTTTGGCTTCAGATGAATTGGAGGGCAGGGAAGCCACAACCAGAGGAGAAAAACTAGCTTCTCTCTTTATCGCGAAGGAACTGCAAAAATACGGAGTTAAGCCGTATGGGGAGAATGAAACTTTTTTTCAATACTTCAATCTTGAATTGACCTATTATGGAATCGACTCCCGGATGAGCTTGTTAGAGCCGTACGGCAATAAGGAAACAACGTTTACTTTTGTTAACGACTTTCTGAATATTCCTGGTGAGTATTCAGATTCAGTTCATACTTCAAGCGTCTCAAATACTGTTTTTGTTGGATATGGTAGAGCAAATGAAGGTGGTCATGATGATTATGCGGATTTGGATGTAACGGGCAAAACGGTTTTAATATTACTCGAAGAGTCGATTGACCGGGACGATTTCTTTCAGGGTAGCATACGGAATCATTATGCAGAGCTATTAAGACAAATTTCTATAGCAAAATCCAAAGGGGCTGTCGGGGTTTTATTTATTCCCAATCAAAAGGTACTCAATACCTGGAATCTACTGAAGTGGACTTCCCAATCCCCTGCTTTTGCATATACGGAGAACCGGGGTGATACGCTTAGCAAGGTCAAAAGCATTCCGGCCTTTATTCTAAACAAAGAATCCGCAAGAAAAGTCTTTGAAAACGAAGAATACAACTATGACCAATTAATGAGCTTGTCAAAATCGCATAAAAAATTGCCTTCTTTTGAATTAGAGCATAAAGTTGAGTATGATTTGAAGGTGATACGAGAGAATAAGAAAGCAACCAATGTCATCGGAATCATTGAAGGGCATGATCCAAACTTAAAAAAGGAGTTTGTTTCATTAGGAGCACATTATGATCATCTTGGCATGAGAGGAGAGCTGATTTATAACGGCGCTGATGATAATGCATCCGGAACGACTGTATTATTGGAGGCGGCGAGAGTTCTGGCAACAAGTAAAAAGAACCGGAGGTCCATTCTGGTTATCTTTCACGCTGCTGAAGAAAAAGGATTGTTGGGCGCATTGCATTTTACCAATAATTTTGACGACATTAGCGATATTGTCGTTAACATTAATCTTGATATGGTTGGACGAGGCAGCATTGACTCCATTCACTCTATCGGGTCGGACTATTTGGGCCAGGAACTTTTTGATATCATTGAAGAAGTCAATTCTAAAACAGTCGATTTCAACCTGGACTATAGCTTGAGTAGTGGACATAACTACCGGAGTGACCATTTTCATTATTTGGAAAACGGTATACCGAGTGTTTTCTTTTATGACTATATGCAGCAAGATTATCATAAACCGACGGATGATGCGAACAAAATAAACTTTACCAAGATGATAAGAATCGGAGAGCTCATTCACCATCTGGTCCTACGGATAGCAAATATGGAACATAGATTAACTGTCCTCTCATTATGACAAAAATGAAAATCAAATTTGAATCATTGCAAAACGACCTCCGAAACGCCCTCGACTTGAGAGAGCTCCTCGCCCTTTGGGTGTTGAACTCTTTAATCTCAGTAGTAATTACTCTGTTTTTCTTTACCACGCCAATAACGCTCTTGTTAGCCCGATTTGGGCATTCTTTCGTTTTTTCTCAATGCATTGGTGGATTTATTTATCTCTTCAGTAAGGGACTACAACCAGAGAGAATCAAAAACAATTGGAAGAAATTAGCTGCTCTGACTGGAATTTTCTCAATCGGTGGTTGGTGTGGCCTCCTCCTCGGCTGGGGAATCAACAATTTACTCTTTGATTTCAGTATAGCCCTGGCAGACGCGAAAACTTTCTTTATTTGGACGACATTTCTCGCTTTGTTTTTTGGCGCTATAGGATATAGTTATTTTGTGTTGAGGGAAAAGTTACAAGAAGCCGTAGCCAAATTAGCCGAGAAAGAGGTCAATGAACAGCGTTTGTTACAATTGAAATCAAAAGCGGAGCTTGAAGCATTGCGTACCAAAGTGAATCCGCATTTTCTCTTCAACACGTTGAACTCAATTGTGAGCCTTATTCCGGTGGATCCGATGAAAGCTGAGGAAATGGTGCAAAAGCTGTCACACCTTTTTCGCTACACTTTGGAAACCGGCAATCACGAATTGATGAAATTGACTGATGAGCTGGATGTGGTTCGCCAATATTTGGAGATTGAAAAGGTCAGGCTTGGAAAGCGTCTCAAGTACCACATAAAAATGGAGGAATCCCTTGCTGGTTTTTGGGCACCGGGCTTGATCATTCAACCTCTTGTTGAAAACAGCATTAAGTATGCGATTGCACCCTCAAAAACCGGAGGTATGATTCAAGTCAACTGTACGCGCCAAAATAGTTACTGTCAAATCGAGATTAGGGATAATGGCAAGGGATTTATCCCAAACAGAGATAAAGAAGGATTTGGACTTTCGGGGATTAAGGAAAGGCTTTCCTTATATTATGGCGATGATTATAGGCTCAATATCTCGTCCGACAATGGCGTGAAAATTCTCATAAACCTGCCGTTAACATCAAGCAGCGAAAAGCTCAACTCGACAAAGGAAATAAACAAGTGAACTAAAAGTCCATAGTCATCGATGCGGAGCCTCTGGCATTACAAAAATTCGAACGCCTCCTGGAGTCAATACCATTGCTGACTTCTGCCTAATCAACGACCGGATTGCTCCAGAAGTCGCTATGCGAGACCATTTGGTTGTTATCCTGTTCTTAGCTCCGCTCAGTTGATCGCAGACTACGCGGATTGGACTTGGTTTGCCGGGAGTCCGACGGATGTTCACCAAACGGTCTGCATCGCACTTGAGCAAACCTCCCCGGATAAGGCTTGACTGGGGAACTTGAACTGACGCAGCACCACCGCATCATTTACGCCCGGCTCAACGCCGGCTTTGGCTCACTGTTTTGCTGCAGGCTTCCTTCCCGCAAAGCCTCGCGGCTTTGCAGTTACCTTTCGCTAATAGTCGTTGTACTTAGAATAGATACAGGAGTTCGCCTATAAGGGACTTACACCCCGTTAGTTCATGCCCATGCCGGGCGTACCAATTGGCGGCTCTTGACAAAACCGCCAGGTTTCAAATCAAGTTATGTGGAGATTTAGATTATGAAGCCTTGTATCTATTTCTGAGTAGCGGCTTTGCAAGTGAGCCAAGACGTTATGGTATCTCATGAGCAGAGGAAGCACCTAAACACCTGTGAGCATCCCGAGACTTTTCATATGCTAAGGAGCACAAAATGCAGAGAATAAACAGCAAAAAAGTATCCATGGTGCGGGTTGTTTCAGCGGCATTTCTGGTTATCGTATCTTTCTCAAATCATTTATCCGCGGCGATGCCTTGCGAATGTTCTGAAAAACATAATGTTCCCTGGAATCAGGCCAAAAACCCTGGAGATAAAAGATTTGTCGAAATCCGCAAGAAAATTATCAATATGGTCAGTGATGAGGAAATACCCTCAATGGCAGTCTCTGTGGCCAAAGAAGGAAGGATCCTTTGGGAAGAAGCCTTTGGCTGGGCTAATAGGGAGGATATGCTTAAAGCCACTCCACACACCATTTATGCATTGGGTTCTCTTTCAAAATCGATCACCGCAACAGGATTGATGCTCTTGGTAGAAAAGGGTCTAGTCAAGCTCAATGACCCTGTGGAAAAATATCTTGGCCCAGTAATGTTGAGAGATTATTTGGGCATAGCTTCACAAATCAAGGTTTATCACGTACTAAGCATGACGGCCGGAATTCCTCATTTGTGGAAAGAACACAAGGATGATGATCCGAATCCACCATTGCCTGTGTCAGAGTTAATTAACCGATACGGTTTCTCCATCTCCCCACCCGGGGAAATGTTCTTATACTCCAATCTTGCTTTTGCATTCCCCGAACAAATGATACCAGTGGTAACTGGTCAAACCTTTGAAAACTTCATGGAAAAGGAGGTTCTTCTTCCACTTGGCATGAAGGACCAAGGTACACATTGAAGCCGAAATGAAAAAAACGATTGCCCGAAAATACACTTCAAAAAACAAGACCTTTGAAGTTGACTATGATTTCTACCCAAGAGGTGGTGGTGGTCTTTTCTCCAGCGCTCATGATTTGATCCGCTATGGGCTTTTCCATCTGAAAACGCCTCTTAAGGATCAAAAATCAATCTTGACAAATGAAACTCTTGATTTTACCCATAAGGCAGACAATCCAGATTTGCCAAACTATCATCGGTACAATCTGGGTTGGGGCATCGTCAATGACGGTCAAAACCTTTCCCTCATATCTGATGGAAGAATCGGGGGTGCTAATTCCATGCTGCTACTTCTCCCAGAACAGAAAATTGCAGTGGCATGCATCTCAAATATGACCGGTGGAATCACAATGATGACTGCCATTCAGATAGTTGACATGCTGATACCTGGATATATGAAAAATATTATGAACTTCATTGAACCTATGGGGGCTGTCGAGAATCTCCGAGTTCCGTTTAAAGTAGAACCGAAACTAGAAGGGGAATGGCAAGGAGAGATTAAGACCTATCAAGGAAAAATCCCGATAACAATGACCTTTGCTGACGATGCCAGCGTTACAGCAAAGATTGGAAACCAGCCAGTGGCCCAAGTTATGGATTTAAATTTCGTCGATCAGCCGGATACTGTTGTGAACCACATCAAATTCTTTTACCGAATATTGACAGGAACGATTAATTCAACGATTCCTACTCCAGATGCTGGCAAGGGGGAGCATACTATCTCCCTAAAACTGAGGTATGTTAACGGGAATTTAGTAGGCAGTGGAACGGCGATAGGGGAGGGCTTTGCTCTCCCTTCGTTTATCAAACTGTCCCGAAAGAGGTGACTCATATATGAATCACCTCTATAATATATTGAATGAAGGTCGGCACCCTATCTTATGCCTCAACTCGACAAGCTCGCCTTTCGAAATTTATGCCCAAAGATGACATTTGGTGCTCTTTCAAAGTCGAATGGTAATTTAGCGCTTGCGATTTAGCCTTAACGTTATTGATGATTTTGGTTTTACAAGAAGAATTGTAACTGAAACTTATGTAGGGCCTAAAGGAAAGAGTTCAATTTCTAAAGCTGCTCTGGCTGAAACCTGGGTTACTAGAAACAATATTTGGCTTTTGCATAGAGTTAATGCACACCCGATGGATAATGAATAACTCACATTTCTCACTTGGTTTCCTCCTTCTGAGGCATCTGGTTTCCATTTGCAATCCCCTCCAACGCGCAGCGCGCGCGGAGGGGCAGGTTCAAAATCGCGTTCAGCGTTTTGAACCGGGGTGGGTACGTCTGCCGCTGGTCACGCACCCACCCCTGATTCAAACTCTCTACGAGTTTGAATCTGTCCCCTCCCGGGAGAGGAGATTTGCTTAACTTTGACTTATGTATGTATCCGCAACCGGAAGTTTTTCAACGTCAGACCTTGTGGATATTCACCATTAGACGTTCTTCTTTTGAATCGCAGGATTAAGAACATATGAATGAGGGGCATCAAATATGAAGAGTATCGCGATGTTGACAATCAGTGCAGCAGTCGTTGTCTTTTTGACAAACAGTGGCTGGGCGCAACAGATTGCCCTGACGATTGATGATGCTCCCTGGCCACACAGTGAACTGTATCAAGGTATGGAGCGCAGCCAATTGCTCATCCGCCACCTAAACGAGGCGAACGTAAGTCAGGTCGTGTTTTTTGTGAGAGGCAAGTGGGCTGATTCCCAACGCGGGCTTCAACAAGTACAGTTGTATGTGGAGGCGGGGCATCTCATCGCCAATCACTCCTATCATCACTGGGATTTTGACAACGTCGATGCGCCCCAGTATACGCAAGATATTCTCAAAGCGGAGCGGGTGATCAGCAACCTTCCCAATTTTACCAAGTGGTATCGCTTTCCGTTGCTTCACGAAGGAAACACCCGCAAGAAACGAGACCACCTCCGAGCATTTTTGACACAGCACGGCTATATCAACGGGTATGTGACGGTTGATACCTGGGATTTTTATATCAACCACCTCGTCCAGAAAGGTTTGAGAAAAGGCTGGCGTGTGAATATGGACAAGCTAAGGGATCTCTATTTGGAGCATATGTGGAATGCAATCACGTTTTATGATGGGGTTGCCAAACAGTTTCTCCCGCGTCCTGTCAAGCATACCCTGCTCCTCCATGACAACGATGTCACCGCCATGTTTATCAAAGATCTCGTGGAGTTGCTTCGTGAGAAAGGCTGGACGATTATCAGCCCTGAAGACGCGTATGCCGATACTCTTATCAAGACTGCACCGGATGTATTATTGAATAATCAAGGGCGTGTCATGGCCACCGCAAAATCCAAGGGCTATCCTGGACCTTATCGAAGTAGTGAAGATGAGCACACCATCGAAGGGATGTTTACCAAATACCATGTTTGGGAGAACTGAGCCCGCCGCGGGCCTTTGCTGCTAATGCCCACGGGATTCGCTTGCGACGGGTAGCCGGGACAAAAAGCACCCCAGGCAGAGACATTGTGTGGCACCTGGATTCTAGCCTGCACTACATGCGCACGAACTTTTCACACGACCTGAAGGACACGACGACTCGAACAGGCCACCCGCAGCGCTCGCGGGGGATTTGACAGATAACCGTCACCACTTCTGACTAATCCCCCGCGGAACAAACACGCACGGATTCTACCTAAAAGCATCCTCCCAAGATGACAATTTATGACTAAGCCAGGATAGCTGGCCTTTCAAGACAGCTTTACTGACCACTGTGTTCTGCTTTCAGTTTTTCGAGCATGTCTACTGCATTCGTGTTTTTGGGGTTAAGTTCGAGCGATTTGCCGTAGCCTGCTATTGCGAGTTGGGTTTGACCTGTTTTCATATACACTTCCGCCAGGCTGTCCCACGCGTTCCATGATTCGGGAAACTCCTCAGTATTCAATTTGAAAACCGGTACAGCTGCTGCCATATCATCCTCTATAATCTCATAGCCAAAGGCGTTCAAGGCTTGGTCATCGAAGCGATACGAGCCCATGCCGTAGTAATTTTCTTTCAGTTCCTTGTATTTGGCAAGTGCTGAGGTGACGCCATCTTGCCTGTAGACTTCGCTCAGCTCTTCGCCAAGCGTCATCGGTCTTGCCTTGCCGTTATGACAAGTGTGGCACCACATATTGACGCGTTTGTCGCCACTCGGCTCAAGTTTGCCCAGATGCTCGTTGATGCTGCCAAGCATTCTCATCATTTCGCGGGCGCGCTCTTTGTTCGGATTGTCGTCCGAGGCAAAGTCGTAGGTGTTCAAAGGCTGACCTTCCTGGCCGACGTGACAATGAGAGCAGCGTACACCCAGCACTCTCGTAAATCCGCGCATGGGTGCACTCAAACGCGAGCCTGGCCAGTCCTTGGGCAATACCTGGAGGTTTTTAGGTTTCTCCGGCCAGGTCCACCTCTCCTGGGCATGCGATGCGGATGAAAGAAACAGTGTTAATAACAGACCCGCGCTAAGTAGTGCAAAAACTCTTTGAATCATAACGAACTCCTATGTGATGGTTGGGACAGGTTGAACCGCAAGACTACTTCAACCTTGGTTGCGAGGACCAACAATGGAAGTGTCCTTGCGGCGATGAGAGAAGTTACTAATTATGATTCAGAATAGATGCGTTGGGGGTGTTTCAAAATATATTTCCGAACGCTTTGGACTACGCAGGCGTGGTGTGTGACTTCATGTATTCCGAGGGCGTTTGTCCCGTGAACTTCTTAAACGCTGAGTTGAAAGCCGACTTCGAGTTGAATCCGACGTCGTTTGCGATTGCCACGATGGTCAGGTGTTTGTGGTTGGCATCAACGAGCAGGGCTTTGGCTTCTTCGATACGGAAGCTGTTGACGAACTCAGAGAAATTCTGATCGAACTTTTCGTTGATGATTTGCGACAGCTCTTGCGGAGAGATTTTCAGACGTTCGGCCAGCGTCTGGAGTTTTAAGTCAGGCTGGGTGTAGAGCTTTTCTTCAGTGAAGAGTTGCGTAAGTCTGGTACCATGCAACTCTTTGTCCTCGTCTGCTAGCCTGGAGGCTTCGTATTTCGGCCGCAAGCGCTGTACATGCACCTCCCGGAACAACTCGGGGAATCTTAGCGCGAAAAAGCCAATTCCGTACAGTGCAACCGTGATTACGATTGGTACCGTCATGTTCAACCACTGCTGGTTGTAAAAGTACAAGAATGTGTAGAGGCCCCATATCACAAAGGAACCTGACAACAAACTCTGAATCCAGAAAAGCCGGGGTTGGTAAGCACCGTTTGCGCTTCTGTCCCGGGTTTTGCCGGCCGCAAACGCGATGGCAAAGCAAAGAAAGAGGTAAATGGCCAGGTGCGATATTCGGGCCACGGACAAAGTGTTAAGCGTCGGCAGATAACGATCTTCAAAAACATTCATCATATATCTGGCTTTTCTTTCGCCGCCCATGTTCAGAAACGGCCACTGCAGCCAAATGGCTGAGATGAAAGGCAGGAAGTGCAGCAAGTCCCATCTGGTTCCGCCCCGTGCCGGTCTGAGAAGGTCTCGTACATAGAAAAATAATAGCGGACCGTACAGAAGCGTAAAAAGCGGGGTGATGTTGTATAGATGCGGCACGTATAACACGAGCCGGGAAAAGTGCAGAAAAGCGATGATCAACGTGACGGCCAGGATGATGATAACATAGGCCAGAAACTTGTTAGCTCGCAGACGATGCCGTTTCAGGGCAAGCAGGGACGAAGCCAGAAACAAGCCTTGCGCCCCACCTAAGATGCTAACGATAGTGATAAAAGAGGTCATGTAGGGATTTTACCGATTCGCCCAGGTCTTTGCAAGGAAAAAGCTCAATTGTGCCATTTCATTGACTGTGCCGAAGCGCGATGGTCAAAAGGCAGATATGCTTAACGAATCTAATCTACACGGCACGATTGCGCGCTTGCCGTCCAATGCCACTCCTGCGAATGCATGAGAACCTCCATCTGAACTACGAGTGCTCGCACGACCTGTGCAACAGCCGTTGGCTTCGAACGAGATCAGGCGCAGAGTCAAGCCCGTGCGATGGGCGCGCCGAGTAACTGCTCCCGAATGCCGAAGGATGCAACCAGGGCGACGGCGTCACAGCGCAGCTCCGAGCACAATAAGTCCACCTGGCCCCGGATGGCTTTCGACTTCCCGCCTTCCATGTAGCCGTTTTCGAGAAACCAGCCTTTGTCCGCTTCGATGCGCGCGAGAGCGTAAAGATCGCGGAGCCGGACGAGAACCGTACTCAGATTGGCGTCCGTAACCTCGGCCAGCCCGCTGTTAAACTGTTCGAGAACCACCCGTTCCACGTGTGCCAGGGCGAGTTTTATCAGATGTTCCTGGCAGTCGATAAAGGCTGCGTACGAGTCCATGCCTTCGGAGATCCGGCGCTTGATTCGGCGCGCCGCCGTAAGCAACAGTCGGTGTTCGCGGTAGCGGAAAGCCGCTGTGTGAAACTCCGGATCGCGCAAATGCTCCTGATCCGTTTTTCTCGTTATGACGGGATTCAGCTCGGAAATGGCGGTGGTCGCACTCTGTGACATAAACTTCAGCAAGCCCAGGAACTTCATTTCGTTGAACTCCTGTTTCAAGTCGGTCAGCAGGCCTTTGGCGACGAGCTGCAACAGGACGGTGTTGTCACCTTCAAACGTAGCAAAAATGTCGGAATCCGCTTTCAGCGCAGCAAAGCGGTTCTCGGCCAAATAACCCTTGCCGCCACATGCCTCACGGCAGGCCTGGATGGTTGCGGTGGCATTCCAACTGCTCACAGCTTTCAGACCAGCCGCAAAAACCTCAACTTGACGGGCATTGTCGGCCGTTCTGTTGGTGTAAAGGTCCGACAGGTGTTTCTGGGCAAAGTCCAGGGCGTAGGCATTCGCCAGGAGCGGCAGCAGCCGGCGACAGTGCGACGGGTAATCGAGGAGAATGGTCTCGGGTTGATCCACCGGTCCAAACTGCCGGCGATGCGCGGCATAGCTGATAGCGATCGTCAGAGCAGATTTCGATGCGCTAAGTGCGGACGCGGCGATGCTCACGCGCCCGCCAACCAGGGTCCCGAGCATGGTGAAGAAGCGCTGCGACGGGCTGGCAATCGGGCTTGTGTAGTTGCCTTCCGGACTTACGTTCGCGAATCTATTCAACAAGTTATCACGCGGAATGCGGACATTATCGAACCAAAGCCGGCCGTTGTCGACACCATTCAATCCCATCTTTTCACCACAGTCTGCAATCCTAACGCCGGGCAGTGCCGCACCGGACGAATCCCGAATGGGCACCAGGAAAGCGTGAACGCCGTAGCGCTCCGCATCGATTTCCAGTTGCGCGAAAACCGTTGCCAGCAGACCGTGCGTCGCGGCATTGCCAATGTAGTCCTTGCGTGCCGACTCCGCCGGCGTGTGAACAACGAACTCCTGAGTTTCTTTATCATACCGTGCGACGGTTTCGATGTCCCGCACGTTAGAGCCGTGCCCCAGCTCGGTCATGGCAAAACAGCCGGGCAGCTCCAGAGTCCCGACCTGCCGCAGATAGCTTTCGTGGTGAGAGGCGGTGCCAAGATTCAGGATACTCCCGCCAAAAAGCCCGTATTGCACACCAAATTTTATCGACAGGCTCAGGTCGTGGAACGCAATGGTCTCAAACGCGGCGATGAACTCCCCAAGGTTGTCCGCGCCGTCCTGCGCTTTGGGGTAAGAAAGGGAGCCCAGCCCCTGTTGCGCCAGCGCCCGGCACCACTCGAGCACCAATTCCCGATACTCCTCCTTGGGCAGGCCGTATTGATATTTGAAAACAGGATCTGACAGAAGCCGCTTGACTTTCTCGCGAATTTCGCGGAATTCGCCGTCCAACAGAAGTTGCATCCGGTCGACCTCAAATGAAGTCTCCTGCGGCTCCTTCTCCGCATATTCCAGGCCAAGTAGCTCAGCCGTTGCCTCTTTTCCCGAAACACCCAGAGCTTCTTCCACCTCCGCCAGGGCCGTGCAAGCCTGATCCGTCGTGCAGCGCTGTGACCTGTCGTCGGAGCCTAAGCGTGCGATTTGCAGGCCCAGTTCTGCCAGCGATTGCCGTGATTCCGTGCCGACCTGACGGCCGGCGCGCCTGATGATCTTCAGCCAGGCCATGAGCTCAGTAGTGCTCGGGGGGCTTGCCGGATCGAGCCAACCTCGCAGTTGCTTCTTTTCTTCCGGCAACAACCAGGGTTGCGCCTGTAGTTTTTCCTGGATGGTGGCCAACTCACTCGGTGTCAAAATACCGTCAGCCCAGGCAATGTAGAGCATGGGGAGTAACGGCAGCAGTCCGGTCCCAACCGATATTCCGGCAGATTGATTCGCAGTCGAGTCCTTCTCAGAAGCGCTTTTTTCGGTGGACATGGTTTCCTCTCTGTTTGGTCATTTTTATGTGGTAGGAAGGGCAAACAGGCAGAATCCTACAACGACCCGGACGTGCATTCCGCCTCGCGCGCGCGGCCGGTATTTATATAAAACCCCCACACCTTCTGAAAAGATTTCCGGAAAAGACACTATCCTGCTGCGGTATTTCTTCAGCGCACGGCTGACATATGGCGGGACGGGATTGCCCAATACAAGATAAGCTCTTCCCCTAAAGGTCGCAAGGTTTTCATTCCTCCCCATGGCCGATTCTCTTACTTTTCTCTTACTTCTCAGTCGTACCAACGTTGTGTTGACGAAATCGGAATCTGCAAATCGAAGCTCTCCGCCATGCATTCTTGCGCCAGGCTGCTCCGCCCTCCAGCCTCTCTCAGGACAGGAAAGAAGTGATGGAGCAATTAGTGCAGTAAGTGACAAGTGGCGTCACCTGCACAGGGCCAATACTATCCGTGCCTCATGACCATCACTTCTAAGAATGAAAAGGAAGAACGCGCCACCACCGTCGCCTATGCACATTCTTGCCAGATCACTCGCGCAATTTTCAGTCAGCCCACACGATAATGTTGACGGTCATGATTTAGCAATCAATTATAACCCGTTCAGCATACTTTATTGGTTAGGACATGTTTCTTGACTTCTTATGCCGAAATGGTTAGCTTCTAGCTTCTATACAAAAGAATATGTTTTGAGATTCGAATGAATTATTCCAAATTTCTATTTGTTGGCAATCACACTTGTCTGGATTTCCTAAATACGCAAATAGTAGAAAAAGACAAAAGTGTCGACCTCTTCGGCACTTTTTCGGATTTGGCTGAGTGGCTTCTTGAAGCTGAGCTTGTCGATGCTCAGGCGAAGAAGGAAATCGCAGATAAGTGGCATAGCCCTGCTGCTAGTGCTTCCGCGTTAGAGCAGGCACTAAAATTCCGTACGGTTTTGCGGCGAATTGTGGAACAGATGGTACAAGGGGAGGAAGTTAGCAAAAACAGGATTGAAGAAATCAATCGAATCCTCCGCAGGCGAAACGAATATGCGCACATACATTGCGAAAATGGCAAATATAAACTGAAATCGCATTTGTTGTTTAAACAGCCTGTTCATCTACTCACGCCTATTGCAAAATCGGCAGCAGATCTTCTTGTAAATGCTGATTTCTCTCTCATCAAGAAGTGTGAAAATCCTCCCTGTGTTCTTTATTATTACGATACCAGCAAGAATCAAAGACGCCGCTGGTGCAGTATGAAAACCTGCGGTAATAGAATGAAGGCTGCTGCCCATTATAAACGTAAAAAACAACAATTCTGCTAATAGAGAAGATCTGCCATTCTTCAATATAATGAAGTACCTCAGCCACCTTTTCGCAATACTTGTCACATTAACCGCTAGCATTGCCGGCGCCCAGATCAACATCTACAAGACTCTGGGGGTCAAAGATGGGTTGGTGCATTCGAGTATCCTCTGCATTTTCGAAGACAGTGCCGGATACCTTTGGATTGGTACATCCGGCGGCGTAAGCAGATGGGACGGCGTGAATTGGCGCAACTTCCAGACCCAGCATGGCTTGCCGGGCTCATCCGTCAGACAAATAATCGAAGATGAGACAGGTAACATCTATCTGGCGACCAGTGGCGGCGTGGCCATAATCAAAGGCGACAGCGTGGTGCAGAGCATCACCGAAGAAAATGGTCTGGTGAACCGGAGCATCCTGGCTATCCACAGAAGCGAAGCCGGTGAAATCTACCTCGGCACATGGGGTGGTGGTATCTATATCTTGGAAGACCGGCAATTGACAAAGACAATTCGCTCCGGCGACGGCCTCGCACATGATATTGTCATGGATATTCATGAAACGGAGGACGGCACCTTCTATTTTGCTACCTGGGGTGGCGGCATCAGCCTTTATAAAAATGACAAGTTCATCCGAACACTAAACAAAGCGAACGGCCTCGTGAATGACCACGTCTGGAATATCTCTGCGGCAGCCGACGGTACCTTGTATTTTGGGACCTGGGGCGGCTTGAGTGTCTTCAAAAACGGCCTCTTGACCGAGATACTGCGTGGTGGAACTGATAATTTTGATATTTACGATATCCATCAGAATCGAGGCGGAGACATTTACCTGGCAACGGATGACGGCGTATTTCAGTATGAAGACAAACGTTTGACGAAGCCGATCCGGAAGGAGAACGGCCTGCCACACGACTTGGTGCGATGTATCTTTGAAGACCATCAAGGCATCCTCTATTTTGGTACGGATGACGGCGGCATAAGCCTGCACAAGCCTAGATCCGTTTTCAGTCTCGATGCCGGTACCGGGCTGGCCGGCAATGTTATCCTGGCTATTTACCAGGCGCCCGATAGCACAATGTACTTCGGGAGCCGTGAGAACGGCGTGGCTATTCACGGGAACGGCAGACAGGTTGATCTCTTGAACGAACTGAACGGCCTGAAGAGCAACAGGATATCGTCCATTTCCGCTGCCGAGAATGGCACGATTTATTTTGGAACAAATGGTGGCGTTTCGGTCTACCGGAATGGGGCGATAATCAAGCAACTCGATCTCCGAAATGGCCTGCAGACGAACCGGGTGCTGTGCACTCTGGTCGGTGAAGATGGCACGCTTTACGTCGGAACCTGGTCCGGCGGATTGACGATTTTCAAGAATGAGAAATTCCATAAAACACTAACCTCGCGAAACGGCCTGGCGGGTGACATTGTGTCGGCGATCCTGGAGGACAAGGACGGAACGTTTTATTTCGCAGTTAGTGGTTTTGGCGTCAGCCGTTACAAAGAGGGCCGCTTTCTGGAACCGTTAGACGAAGAAAGCGGGCTGGTCAGCAACTCGGTCATTTCCATTTACAATCGAGAAGATGGCAGTCTATTATTCGGTACCTGGGGCGGCGGACTCAGCATTTATCGTGACGGGAGCTTCCAAAATATTGATAGCGAAGACGGCCTTGCCAGCAACATTGTCTATGCAATCGCGGAAGATGATGATGGCCGAATCTACCTGAATACTGCCCATGGAGTGAACATTATCGATCTCGATGATGAAAATATCACGGTTCGCCATTTCAATTCCGATGACGGACTCATCAATGATAGTGGCACTCGCGGCATCATGAAAGACCTGAACGGTCGGCTCTGGTTTGGAACCAGTGCCGGCGTCACCTGCTACAGTCCCGATCAAATCAGAACAAATCGAATCCCACCGAGAGTACATCTGACCGGCATCGGTGTTTTTGACGACCAGCTTGCGCGTTGGCCTTTCCCACAACGAAAAGCGTTTTCCCACGACGAGAATTTCTTTCGCATGAGCTTTGTCGGTATCAACCTCCCGGCGCCTGAAAAGGTGATTTATCAGCACAAACTGAGTGGGGTCGATAGAGCTTGGGTGGTCGGCAAAGAGCGCGCCGTGCAATACACTGATTTGAGTCCGGATGATTACGAGTTTGAAGTCAAGGCGATGAATGAATTCGGCGTATGGAGCGAGCCGGAAAAACTGGCGTTTGCAATCGGGCCGCCTTTCTGGCGAACGATCTGGTTTCGAGGCATTCTCGTGCTCGCAATTCTGGCGCTCGGATGGCTGATTTACCGGATCCGTATGGCCCGAATTCTGGAGGTCGAAAAACTCAGAACGCGCATCGCGAGCGACCTCCATGACGATATTGGCGCAACGCTGACTCATATCGCGCTCGGCTCCGAAATCATCCAAACGACAAACGACTCAGGTAGAATCAAAAGGCAGGCAACGAAAATCGGTGCTTTGAGTCGCGAGGTAACGCAAACCTTCAGCGACATCATCTGGTCGATAGATGCGCGCAACGATACCGTTGGCGAACTCCTGGGTCGCATGAAAGAGCTTTGCTATCAGAGCCTAACGCCGCACGGCATCGAATACGAATTCGAGATCGATGGTTTGGATGAAAAGAAAGTTATCTCCGTAGATTTGAGACAAAACATATACCTGATCGTCAAAGAGGCGCTGCATAATGTGGTTAAGCATGCCGGAGCTTCCGAGGTCAAAATCAACCTGCGGAATAACAGCAATCACTTGCGAATCAGCATTAAGGACAATGGCCAGGGCGCCACCCAAACCGAGGGCGGCAATGGCTCGGGTATCAAAAACATGGAAATGCGCGCCAGAAGAATTGCCGGCAGCATCGAGATTTCTTATCAGCCCGGGACGGAAGTAATTCTAACCTCAAAATCAATCTAACAAAATGCTAAGTATTTTCATGGTCGAAGATGACGCCGACGTTCGCGAGAGCATCCAGGAATTTCTGAATTCGCAAAGCGATTTCACGTGCCCGACTGCAGTCGATTCTGTTGAAAAGCTCTTGCCTGAGCTGGCGGAAGAATCCACGCCAGACATCGTATTGATGGATATCGGTTTGCCGGGTATGTCCGGAATCAGCGGCATTCGGCTAATCAAAAACAAGTTCCCTAAGATAGATATCGTCATGCTGACCATCTACGCCGATTCGCACCGGATTTTCGATGCGCTCTGTGCCGGCGCGTCCGGTTATCTCTTGAAAAACACCTCCTTTGCGGAATTGAAGGATGCCTTGACTACGCTTTCAAAGGGAGGCGCACCCATGTCACCGCAAATCGCATCAAAAGTCATCCAGTACTTCCACGTCAAGAAGGCGCAGCCAAGAGACTCGACGCTTTCACCAAAAGAGCGCGAAGTCGCAAGCTGGCTGGTCGATGGTCTGAGCTACAAGATGGTAGCCGACAAAATGCACGTGTCGGTCGAAACGATCCGCTCCCACATCAAGAATATCTACAAGAAGCTGCACATTCACTCCAAAGGCGAATTGATAAGCAAGTCTCTGCGCGGCGAAATCTGACTTTTCATACCTCCAATTTCTGTTAACCTCCCATATTCATGGGGCATAATCCCCCCTTTCGTGGGATTTCCTCTCTAGCTGCCGTTTCTTACATTTACCCAATCGTTGTAGCGTGTATCACAAGATAACAATCGAATTGTTTTCATAATACCACAATGGGAGGCTGCATTAATGATAAAAATTGGTGTGAAGAATATGAACTACATAATAAGACCTATCAGCAAAACTTTAATCTTATTTTGTTTAGTATCAGTAGGATATGGAGGTTCATCCACAACGAAGCAAAGAGATCTATTAGAAACCATGAATAAATTATCGGAAACAACTTCACCAGAAGGAAAGGGAGCAGATGCATACGGAAGTTTCCTTGCAGATGATTTCAGTAGGTGGACAATTGGCAGTTCTATTATCAACGATAGGACAAAGTGGGTAGAAGGCGTTAGAGAATGGTTTGACGATGGATGGCGTGTTTCCGATAGAGAACAACAAAATCTCGAAATAAATATTTTGAGTGATTACGCCCATACTCGCAGAATTGTGACTGAAACATATTTGGGCCCAAAAGGTGATCGCTCCAAATCAAAAGCGGCACTTGCTGAAATTTGGATTTATAGAAACGATCGTTGGCTTCTGTATAGAGTTAATGTACATCCGTTGGATAACAAATAATTTGAACTGTTTCTTTCTTTGAACCGGTCACGGCAATTGGCATTGTGACAGTCAGCACCGCTATATTTTTGCCAGGTGAATTCCAGCCGTTCATAACCCCTACACGGAGACTCAGATGAAATCAAGTAAGAAGCTCTTGCCTTTCCTGCTCCTAACCCTATTTGCACTGATCGCGTTTGTTGTGACCAATCTTACAGCATCCAGAAACGAGAAGGTAAACAAAGATAGAATTATCTACCCAGAGGCGCGGCGGATGGCCCAGGTCGATGATTATCATAGCGTAGCGGTAAAGGACCCGTACCGCTGGATGGAAGACATAGACTCCGATGAGACCCGTGCCTGGATGAAAGCTCAAGACGAGGTAACTACGAAGTTTGCGCGCCAGGCTGATGATTTTGAGCATTTCAAGTCTCGCATTTTGGAAATCAGAAGTTATGATCGATACAGCCGGCCTGTGAGGGAAAATGGCCGATTGTTCTTCACCATCACGCCGGCAGGTACGAGAAACGCTTTGCTTTACATGCAAGCGTCCGACGCTCCCGAACCTACGATTTTGATCGACCCGGAGAAGCACTTTGATAACGACGACTTGAAATTGCGTGCCTGGACAGCAAGTCCTAATGGCAAATTCGTTGCCTACACGATTCAGGACAAACAGTCGTCTTGGCGACAGTTGAAAATATATGATGTGGATAGTATGCGGGATTTGCCTGAGACGCTGATTGGGATGCATAGATGGAGTGGTGGGGTGCAATGGAGCAGGGATAACGCAGGTTTTTTTTACAACCAGTATGACAAGCCGGATGCAGAATCAGGTTTGAAGGCAAAAGTTGAAAACGCGCGCATCAAGTACCACAGGCTCAATCATAGGCAAGCAGACGATGAATTGGTTTTTCAACGCGAGGATAAGCCGACCTGGCTATATGCAACCCGCGTGACACTGGATGGCCGCTACCTCATTCTGATCATTGCTGATGGCGGCAGCGTCAGTAATCTTGTTTTCTACAAAGATCTCTCGAATTCGCGCAACGAATTCGTTGAATTGATCAGCGAAGCCAACGCGGCCTACACATTTATCGGGAATAAAGAGTCGACATTCTGGTTTCAAACCGATTTGAATGCTCCCAGTCGTCGTATCATCGCCGTCGACATCGATAACCCTGCTCCGAAAAACTGGCGTGAGCTTCTTCCGGCCGCTGAGGCGACCCTGCAAAGCAGTAAAGTCGTCGGCGACCGGATGATTGCCAGGTATGTTGAGGATGCCAAGCCGCTGCTAAAAGTATTTGATATTCAAGGGCGATTTCGCAACAGAATAGAGCTCCCCGATATTGGTTCACCGGGAGGTATTGCTGGTCCGCAAGTCGACGGCAACGAGTTCTTCTACTCTTTCAACAGCCTTTACGACCCCAACACTGTTTACCGGTTAGACATGAAAAGCGGCGAAAGCAGAATTCATTACCGTCCCAAGCTTGCATTCAACCCTGAGGAGTTTGAGACCGAACAAGTCTTCTTCCAAAGCAAGGACGGCACCAGGGTACCAATGTTTATTTCAAAAAAGAAGGGGGTGAAAACCCACGGCAAAGCGCCGCTGTTCATGTACGGTTACGGGGCGTGGAGCTGGTCGGCCTTCCCCTGGTTTCAACCACGCATTCTGGCCTGGATGGAAAAGGGCGGTATCTATGCGCTACCCGGAATCCGTGGCGGCGGCGAGTATGGCGAGGCGTGGCACCAGGCAGGAATTAAGGTAAACAAACAAAACGGGATTGATGATTTCATCTCGGCCGCTGAATGGCTGGTCGAAAATGACTACACTTCCAAGGATAGAATAGTGGCAAACGGTGGCAGCGCAAGCGGTGTCATGGCAGGCGCTGCGCTGGTGCAAAGACCGGATTTATTTGGCGCCGGCATTATAGACATCCCCTCCCTGGATCTGATTCGATTCGTCGAATCTCCGAGCGGCAAATATTTGACGCCGGAGTATGGCGACCCGGCAAAGCCGGACGAATTCAAAGCGCTGTATTCATTTTCACCCTATCATAACTTGAAAACCGGCACGTGCTATCCACCCACAATGGTGATGGTTGGAGAGCGGGACGAGACCGCCATCCCAATGCACGGATACAAATTCATAGCCGCGCTACAGGCAGCGCAAGGGTGTGACTCGCCTGCATTGCTCAACGTTATGTGGGGCGCCGGGCATAACTACGGCACAACACCGGAACAGAGCGCGGAGTCTTGGGGAGAAGCCCTCGCATTTTTGACACGCGTGTTGGGTAGGGCTGACGAGAGCGGCTTCAGTAAGCTTTGAAATAGTTTGAAATAGATCTTCACCGATTTGAAGGCTGCCCCTGCTAGAGGCAGCCTTTCTTTTTTGGGGGAAACTCAGCAGCAGAAAGCTGAGTTAAACGCTACCGAGCCATCACATGATCATATCCCGATTTTCTACCACTCAACACTATTGAAGGAGACCAAACTTGCGTTCTAAACTCATACGGTTATCATTGACTATTGCGTTCGTTTTCTTGTTGATTAGTGCAAACGGCTTTGCGGGTGACTCCGGTAAGATTGAGATTACATACATCGCCAATGCGGGCGTTCTCATCCAACATGCCGGCAAGAAGGTACTGATTGACGCGCACCACTATCGCGGTAATCCTTACTATGCACCCACAGCCGCAAACCAGTTGGAAAAGATGGTGGGCGGTTTCAAGCCATTCCAGCAAGTTAATTTGCTACTGGCGACCCATCTGCACGCAGACCATTTTGACGCAGTGACGATAGGCCGGCACCTGTTCAATAACCGGGTCAGTAAATTCATAGGCGCCGAACAGGTCACCGGGCTGATTAGCGCTAATTATGAAGCTTATGAACAAATAAAAGAGCAAATTAAGACAATTACACCAGGTTGGAAGCTTTTCAGTGAGTTGGAAGTGGATGGGATTCATTTGAAAGTTTTGGGCATGAGGCACGGTTCCAGAAAACCAACCACCCTCGAAAATTCAGGTTTCATTATCAAGGTTGGTAAGTTCACCATCCTACACATCGGGGACGCAGACGGGGCAGTGGAAAACTTCGAGTCGTGTAAGCTGCCCAATGCAGGGGTTGATTTCGCGTTTGTACCGTACTGGTTTTTGACACACAAACCCTTCAATAAAATCGTCAACGAATACATTCAGCCCGGCAAAATCTTTGCCGTTCATATTCCGCCGGCAGAAGAAGAGGAAATATCAAAGAAGATCATCTCGGCATACCCGGATGCTACCATCTTCACCGAACCCATGCAAACCGTGGTTTTCTAAAAACCTTGCCTCCCGATGCCGTAGAAGTGAAGATCGGGGCTGGACCCGGCATACCATTTTGGCTGGAATAATTTGGCTAAATAGAGATAATAAAGAGAAGTCCTCTGATCCATGGGCTCGCATCCTGGCACTGGATTGACACTTGTCTTTGCCAAGCTCTGGGCAAATCAATAAACTGCACTCGTCCAGCTCAGGCAACAGACGGTAGTACTTTGACAAAGCGGAGTCGTTGGTGCGGCTACAGACCGGGTCTTGGGAGCCCGGCCTCGCGCAAGCGGGGAACGCTTCAGTTCCCTTCGACTGCGCTCAGGGCAGGCTCTGGTTCACTGCTTTGCTAGAAGGCTTCCTTCACACAATGCCCCGCGGCTCTGCAGTTGCCTTTCACGAACAATCTCAGTACGTTTAAACGTACCGAGATTCATCTACAGGAGATATTGTGTATGCATGCAATTCGTCCGCTGGTTACATTCATCGGGATTGCTGCGGCGATTTGGACGCTCGGCATCAGCCTGTATATAGTACTCATGCCAACCGAAACCCAAAAGTATACACACAGGTTGTCAGCTGACGGTACGATGCTCAGACAGGAGGAGCATTCTACAACCAGCTTGCTTCGACGCGAAGGCTGGATTGGACTGTTCGCCTTTGTTTTATGGCCACTCTCTCTTCCAATCATGATTGGCATCACCGGAGCCAGAGCAGCCTGGCAGCACAAACAGGGGTTGTTGTGGGGGATGGCAGGCGCCATGCTAGTCTTTAGCTTCCTTGCGGGTTTCTCTATTGGAGGGGCTTTTATGCCGGCAGCAGGAGGCCTTTTTGTTGCGGCTTTGCTAAGCACTGCTTTATTGAAATGGGGCGGGTAGAATCTCGCTCAGGTTGTGACACCGATGCATGTAGTAACCCGGAGGCAAAGAAAGTGTAGGCGTTGCAAAAGCAGTCGTGAGCTTGAACCTGGCTTTGCGGAGGGGGAGGTCAGCGACAATGGCGTCACCGCAACCGCCGGCGGCCTGGGTGAATGATTCTGCCGATGGTGGGGTTTGACCGTCCTACAAAACACCGCTTGAATGACAAGCTACTAAATCCGCTTGACTGCTATGGAGGATGTTGGATGAAAAAAACTTTTGTATTTCTGTTCTTGATCCTGCCCCTCATCGCATTGGCGGATAACCGAAAGACCGACAATGTGCTTCTGATCACACTCGATGGGCTACGATGGCAAGAATTGTTCTTTGGTGCGGATTCCATCTTAATCACTGACAGCTTGTACGTGGAGAACCCCGGTGCCTTGACGAGCCGTTTCTGGGTCGCAGAGCCGCTCACTCGCAGAAAGATGTTGCTGCCGTTCTTCTGGAATGTGATTGCCGGGGAAGGTCAGTTATACGGCAACAGGCTCCTGGGTTGCAACGTGAATGTGACGAATCACTATTGGTTTTCATATCCCGGGTATAGTGAACTGCTGACCGGCTATCGTGATGACAGCATCGACAGCAATGACAAAGTCGCCAACCCCAACCAGACCGTCCTGGAGTTTGTTAATCAGGTTGAACACCTCAAAGGAAAGGTAGCAGCTTTCGCATCTTGGGACGTATTCCCCTACATTATAAATGAGAAGCGGAGCGGCATTTGGGTGAATGCCGGATTCCGCTCTGCACAGGGACAGGACCTGAGTGCCAGAGAGATATTCCTAAACGAGTTGCAGGACAAAATCCCGAGTCCGTGGAGCACCGTGCGCCTGGATGCTTTCACCCATCACTATGCGCTGGAATACCTCAAGAAGCACCATCCCAGATTCTTGTACATAGCCTATGGCGAAACAGACGATTTCGCCCATGACGGCAAGTACGATTCCTATTTGGATGCGGCGCATCGCACGGACTCATTCATCGCGCAACTTTGGAACTGGATACAGGCTGACGAAGTGTACAAGAACAAAACCACGCTTCTTATCACTACAGACCACGGCAGGGGCACAAAGGGAGAATGGACAGGTCACGGCACCAGCGTAGCGGGCTCCGATCAGATATGGTTTACCGTGATTGGGCCTGATACGAAGTCCTTAGGGGAGGTCAGGAAACAAGGTCAATACTATCTGAATCAAATAGCAAAGACTGCGGCGGGATTCCTTGGCATTGACTACCAAAATCAGAAGAAAGTCGGAGAGACAGTCTCTCAAATGATGATCCGTAGGAGTGAATGACATGTAATGCCGACCGAGCACGTTGTAAAATGTGCTCCGGATTACTTGACGGTGCGACGCCGGAAGCAGGAGAAGATGAAGTCGCAGACGACCTGAGAACGCTCGCGAGAAACTCATAGAATTCCGTGGCATGTCGTTAGCTTTTGCATCTGGCAGGGAGAGCAAATGAACAAATCCGCAAGATCGCTTGTTGTGAGTATTGTGGCTCTCGGCTTATCTGCTGCAATTGCTCTTCTGTTATCCCCGGACTCCCCTGTTGAGAATTCCCCTGAAATGACGGAAGACGAATCTTTTATGCATCGCCTTGTGAATGATAAATTGTCAGTAACATTTGATGAGTCTGTAACAGCTTCCCAGGCAGTAATATTGGCGAAACAGGCCGGGTATGATATTGTCGAAAGCTCCTTCACCGATGTGATTGTAAAAGCTGAATTGGCGAAAGGATGGAGCGAAAAGACCATTGATGTTATTGAAGCTCTACCGGAGGTCGTGAAGGTACGGGTGGTCAGTTGGGAAACAGCCGCACAAGCAGCTACAAAAGATACACCACCCGCTTATGGCATTTGTTACGTGAAAAGCAGAAAGAGAGAACTGGTCTTCATCCATTTTAGAAATGGGACTACCACAAGGGAAATCCGTAGCAATTGTGAGCGGCTGGGGCATGTCAAGATTCTTGCCATTGCAGACTCACCGAACAGTTTAGTCCTCTCCTGTTCTCAGCGTAAAATGAAGGAGGCCATGAGTCTGTTTGAAAAAAATGCTAACGTGAGGCACGTCGCTTTCTTGAGCGAACTCGTAGCCTATTGAACCAGAGCTAGGCTGACTATTCGCAAACTGCCTTTCTTGAGTATTATGAGGATGAATGGTCGATCCAGCATACACGTGAATTGATTTTCAAGAATTTCTTGATCTGCAGGAGGACTTTATTTTGCGGTGGAAAACGACGCACGTAGACCACATCATTCTCGAATGGAGGTCACGAACATGACCTTGGCATTTGCTGTCTGCAAAAGACGAGCAGGCTGCGGACGGTGTCTTGCCTGGGGAGGATGAGGACTTTCCGGTTGCTTTTTGCGTGTCATTGGCGTAACATGGCGTTAACTGAACTCAAGGCGAGACTCTCACCGGACGGAAAAATGCTCTTCGGTGAAGAACCAGCCGACTCCTGGAAAGCGGAATGGGAGAGCGAATCAAGGTGAACATGGATCTGTTCAACCAACTCGTGGAAAGCATCCAGGCAAAGTAGGGCCATTCTTCGAGGAGGAAGTTAGCCAGCCAGGGAGTTTAGATTTGAACCAATTTCGGTCTAAGCAATCCGAAAAAGACGGGTTGGTCCCAGAGCAAGTTCACGATATTAGAAATTACTTGGCATCAGCGTCGGTACGTTACGAAATTTGGAGCGAGGTCGTCGTAAACCGGAAGGACCAGCTCGGTATTGTTGGGCGTAACAGCCAGGCACCCTAAGGCTGTTCTTGACACAGTTCACAATTGCTTGTATACACATGCCTTCCTGGTTTCCGATCAACATCTAAAACAATATGTTCAAATTCAGGCACATGATCCGGGGAGCAGAGGATTCTCTCCCGGTCATGGCTGACTGCTTTGCTACGAACTTCCCTCCCGGGAAGCCTCCTGACTCTGCAGTTGCCCTGCAATAACATCAAGACTTCAAACAGGCAAATCTAACTCGAGAGGAAGGTTATGAAAAAACTACTATTTGTACCGGTCATTCTTGTCGTTGTTATTCTGACGATGGTGATCACCCGCTTCACCCTGGACAAGCGGATAGACTACGACGTTTCTACAGAGGGGATTACGGTGCCGGAATTTTCCGAGATCGTTCTGGGTTGGGAACAGGAGCTTAAAGACTCCGAGTCTCTGCCGTTTGCCGCAAGCGCAGTCATCGACGTCAACGGTGACGGCGCCGAAGAGCTTTTTCTCGGCGGCGGACCGGGACAGGAAGACGTCATCTTCGAGTATCGTGACGGTGCGTTTCAACTGCTCGACGCCGGTATTATTGAGAAACCTGAATTGGCGGATGCGACCTTTGGTGCGTCCGTTGTTGATACCGACAACAACGGCTATTCAGATCTGATTGTCTCGCGTACCAATGGTGTCTGGCTTTACCTGAACGATGGCAGTCGCTTCACTGCCCGGAAACTGGATCTCCCCATTCCGGCAGACACATCCCCCCTGTCCGTCGGGATTGCTGACCTCAACCGTGACGGTAATTTCGACATGTTTATGGCCGGGTATATCAGAAAAGAATTGGTGGAAGGCCAGAATATCTTTAACAAAGAGGGCTATGGCGGTAGCAGTCTGTTGCTGCTCAATAATGGCGACAATACTTTCACCGACATTACCGAATCGTCCGGCATGACTTACAAACACAATACCTTTATGGGCGTGTTTGTAGACATGGACGGAGACTATCTCGAAGATTTGGTAGTCGCGCACGACACAGGACAAATCCGCACCTGGAAGAACCTCGGTGACCTGAAGTTCGAAAACATGCCCAACCCGAATTCAGAACAGTACAGCTATCCCATGGGTATTGCCGTCACAGACTATCAAGATGACGGCCTGGTGGATTTCTTCTTTTCTAACATAGGTAGCAGTCCCCCGGATTTGCTCGTCAGGGGCGATCTGCGCGATGACCAGGAGTTCAACCGCAAGTGGATTATGTTCCAAAACAAAGGCGGCTTTACGTTTGAGGACGTGGCGGAGGAAGTCAAAGTGGCGGATTATGAGTTCTCCTGGGGAGCGATCTTCGAAGACTTCAACCTGGACGGCCTCGATGATTTGGTGGTTTCGGAAAACTACATTGGCTTGCCGGCATATAAGCTGTTCTTCCTGAGACTTCCCGGACGTCTTCTGATACAGACAAACACCGGCGAATTTGCTGAAACCGGTAAGGAGAGCGGTGTTGTCAACCACAGTTTTGGACTATCGCCAATAACGGCTGACTTCAATAATGACGGCTACCCTGACCTGGTACATATAAATATCTCCGGTGCATCCAAAGTATTCATGAACAAAGGCGGCGACGCAGGCTATTTGAAGGTCAAGTTGCCGGATAACATCAAATCGATAGGCGCTAAGATTGCCGTCACACTAGTCGGCGGGAAGGTTCTTTTCCGGGATCATGTTTCCGGCGAGGGCCTGTGTTCAGACCAATCACACGTTCAGATTTTTGGTCTCGGCAATGGCGAGGCAACGGACGTCAGTGTGACCTATCTTGACGGCACTCAGGAGTCGCGTCAAGGCAGTTTCAACAATACGACGGTCCAATTCTAATGATTATACAATTCAGCCGTGCAGCCCTTTGGCTTCTGCTAGCCATCGGGCTGTATGGCGCTCTCTCTGTGTCTTACACCACCATTACCGGGACAGCTCCCTGCCCCGATCTTAAGGGATTGCCAATTTGCTTTGTGGTGGCCGCCGGATATTTGGCAATGATTGTCAGCCAAACCGGGCTCTGCAAAAGAAACAGCAACAAGATGTTTCTGGCGGGATGGCTAGTCGTCTTTTTGATTGCTGTCCTGGGCACTCTGCTGGAAATCATCAAGGGAGATAGCTGCCCGACGAGCGATTCAGGATTTCCCTTATGCTATTTGTCTTTGGCAGTGAGCGTACTGGTTTTTGTGCTCTATCGTGTGCTTGACAAAGGCTCTAAATAGAACGTATGATTCATTATACTTCTGCGTTAATGAGGAAATGTCAAACCCTTGTCTCACACAGAGACGTAAATGACGCAGAGGGATTCGGGAGATTTAAGGAAGCAACGAGGGTTTAGGCGAGAGAAGGAATCGCTACTACTTCGCCAAACTCAGGATCCGGGTCTGCACGGTCACAAATGCTGAAGTGAGGATTGTCATTCATCATAGCAACAACAAGTGATTAAATCATTATGACTCTCATGTATTGGGTAACCGTCGTCATACTGGCATTTGCCATTACCGGCTCTGGCAATCTCTCCAGAAAGGACTGGAAGAAGAAGGACATTTGCCCAAAAATACTTGGCATGCCTGCCTGCTATATCGTTTTTGCATTCTTCCTGGCAGCAGGTGTCGCTCACTATCTCAATACTCCGGTGAGCAATCAAGCGTACTTTGGACTTGTGGCTGTCCCCGCTTTGATTGCTTTGGTAGGAACCGTGACGGAATTATCCGGCAAAGTGATCTGTCCTCGCACCGGTTCGGGTACACCCATGTGCTATATCTCTTTGGGCTTATGTCTTAGTCTATTACTGACCAAATATCTTTCACTGTAACCAACGCCATGTCTATGAAATTGCAAAAACACTACCGGGTTTGCAACCTCTGCGAAGCCATGTGTGGTCTGGAGATCGTGCATGACGGGCAAACCGTGCAATCGGTCAAGGGAGATCAAAACGATCCCCTGAGCAAAGGCAGCATCTGTCCCAAGGGGGCACTTATCCATGAACTACATAGTGATCCCAACCGGCTAAAAAGACCCCTGAGAAAAAAGGGGGATGGCGAATGGGAAGAGATTGACTGGCAAGCCGCTTTCGACATTGTGGGCAACAGAATCAACCAGGTGAGAAGAGAGTATGGCGATAATGCCGTTGGGTTGTATCTGGGAAATCCGACGGTACACAATTTCGGCATGATGATGCTGGCGGGCGAAATGAAACGCATGCTGGGGTCGCGGAACTCTTTCTCTCCTACCAGCATGGACCAACTGCCGCATCACTTCATGGCATATTACATGTTTGGGCACTCACTCAATATTCCCATCCCTGACATCGACCGAACGGAATACATGGTCATTTTCGGAGCCAACCCGCTGGCATCGAATGGTAGCTTGATGAGTGCCCCCGGGGTCCACGGGCGATTGATGGATATCCGGAAAAGAGGTGGCAAAGTCATACAGTTTGACCCCCGGGAGAACGAAACAAGCAGAGTCGTAGATGAGCATCATTTTGTCAAGCCAAATACGGATGTGTACTTCCTGTTGGGGATACTGCACCTGATCCAGAAGGAAAACTGGACTGCACTTGGAAACCTTGGGAATCACATTACCGGACTGGACAAACTCAAAGACCTTGCTATAGAATTTATTCCGGAACGTGTGGCAAAAATCACCGGGGTTCCAGAAGACGTTCTGCGGCGCATTACCAAAGAATATGCTTTGGCCGATAAGGCCGTTCTCTACGGACGTATGGGCATGTCGACACAAGAGCATGGCGGATTATGTCACTGGCTGTCCGCTGTGATCAATATCCTGACAGGCCATTTCGACAAGCCCGGTGGCGCTATGTTTACGACGCCGGCCTTTGACATAAAGCGAAAAAAGAAGTTTCATAAAGCACATAAGCGCTGGCAGAGCCGGGTCAGAGGACTACCGGAGTTTGATGGAGAGCTGCCGGTATCTGCCATGGCCGAAGAAATGCTGACCCCGGGAAAAGGCCAGATCAGAGCGCTTATTACCAATGCCGGCAACCCGGTTCTATCTTCGCCGAATGGCAAGCGACTGGAGCAGGCATTGCCAAAACTGGATTTCATGGTTGCCGTCGATATCTTCATGAACGAGACAACCAGACACGCGGATATCATCCTGCCGCCGCCGTCGCACCTGGAAATCGAGCATTATGACCTTATCTTCAACTTGCTCGCAGTCAGTGATAATGTCAAATTCTCGGAGCCCTTATTTCAACCTGAAAAGGGTCAGATGTACGACTGGCAAATAGCCAGGGAATTGATCAAGCGCTTTGCCAGCATTTCACGAAAGCAGCCTTCTAAACTCTATCAATGGCTTACACCGAGACAGTTGCTCAACCTAGGTCTTCTGACCGGACCCTATGGCAAACTAAGCCATCCCAAAAGGTGGTTTTCCGGCCTGAGTCTGAAGAAAGTCATCGACTCTACGCACGGAATAAGCCTGGGACCGCTGAAGCCTAGGATACCGGAAGTACTGTTAACGGCTGATGGCAAGATCAATATCGCAGATGATGTTTTTCTGAATGGCCTGGACAAGGTAAAGACGGAGCTCAGTGAACATCCCTATCAATCTCTTGATCGGGACCAGTTTCTTCTGATAGGCCGCCGGCATCTTCGAAACAACAATTCGTGGATGCACAATACGGCAGCACTTATGAAGGGTAAGAACAGATGCACTGCCATGATTCATCCGGACAATGCAGAAAGACTGCAGTTCGTCGATGACCAGCGCGTCACCGTCAGCTCGCAAACCGGGAGCATCGATATCCCGGTCGAGATTACAAACAAAATCATGCCCGGCGTGGTGAGTATTCCGCACGGATTCGGCCACAAAAAGGAGGGCACGCGACTCGATGTCGCCACCAAACCGGGAAATGCAGGTGTTTCCGTGAATGACATAACCGACCACAATCGCCTGGACCCGGTAACGGGCAATGCGGCTTTCTCCGGCCAGGTTGTAAGCATTAAATCTTCTACAACAGCAACCCCAAAGGCGGAATAAATATGACGAACGACATAACGTGCAGTATTTCTACATCCAGCAAAGTCCTGATCAAAGCTAATGCTGCAAATGTAGATTTGAACGAACCACTATATGCCATAAACTGGTTTTCCACAAAAGTAGAATGGCTTTATCATCTTTATAATTTCATGGCCGCCAAAAGTCTTGCAAAAGTTGGTGGCAGAGCCTTCTTCAAAGCTAAGATAACCAAAACCGTTCTTGATGAAAAGAATGTAGCAAGAGATCTCATTTTAATTGTTCGATATCCTGGCGGTCAAAGTTTCAAGGCCTTGTTGCAGACGACTTACTTCAAGATCGTGAGTATTCTTCGGATCATGGCTGTGAAGGACTTCTCCTTTGGCTTTACCCAACAGCGAATTCTAAACGATGCCAGCAGCGTGAACGATGGTTTATGTTATGCGGTACATCATTTCAAATCGTCTAAAACTGGTGACTCTCTCTTCTCAAAGTTCAATGATCTACTGGGAGACAAGGTGAGGGTGAAATATGCAGGAGCCATGGTCGCGCAACTGTTTAGTCAGCAAAACTCCGATCCACCCAAACAAGTACCCAACCTGATGGATGGCCTGGTATTATTCGAATCTGACACGGAGCTTGAGATATCCAGGATGCTCGATTCACCGGCTTACAAGTCGCTTATCCAGGAATTGGAGTCATCCTACATTGGGCACATCAAGAGAACATTGTAATCATGTCGCAGCAAGAATACGTTCTCATTACAGGAGTATCAACAGGAATTGGCAATGATGCAGCGCGCTACCTGATTGACAGAGGGTATCACGTCTTTGGAAGTGTCAAGAAAAGCAGTGATGCCGTCCGCGTGTCTGCGCAATTTCCTAAGAACTTTACCTGTCTGGAGTTCGATGTAACCAGGACCGATCAGGTCAGAACTTCCTTTGAAATTGTCACAGAAACACTGTCCGGCAACAAACTCAGTGGACTCGTAAACAATGCCGGCCTCGCACTCGGCGGTCCCATAGAACTCATGGATGACGAAAAATTTCGTTGTCAGATGGAGGTGAATTTATTTGCTGTAAGAAATGTGACAAATGTTTTCCTGCCGCTTCTCAAAGGAGATAAAGAGAATAATATAAGCGGTGGAAAAATAATCATGATAAGCAGCATTTCCGGTGTATTCAACACACCTTTTAATGGCGCCTATTGCATTTCAAAGCACGCAATGGAAAGTCTCGCGGAGATCTACAGACGAGAGTTGATGATGTATGACATTGACGTCGTTTCCATTCAGCCAGGCCCGATCGAGTCCAAACTGTGGGATAAGAACATCGATAAATATGAAGAATACTACGACACGGAATATGGGAAATTGATGGGCCGTGCCAACAAAATAATGAAAAATGCCGAACGCAGGGCGCTTCCGGCAGCGGTAATATCAAAACTCATTCACAAAATACTGACCCGGAGAAGAACCAGACTAAGTTTCATCGTTAATAAGAACTGGTTACCGACCGTGCTGTTTGTCAAGTACATGCCCGCGAGATGGGTGGATCGTATTTTCTACAGGCAACTATTTGAGTGATCCTGACAAATAAGTTTTCCCGGGTTGCGCCCACTTGCTAATACTCCTGAAGACAGATCGCAAATCCCTCTGAGAGTGCGGCCGCTTTTAGCCATCCCCGGGTACCATACATCACATCAAGACGGAACCTCATCCTGAAAGATCTCTTCGATCGACAAGCCAAACAGGCGGGCAGCTTTAAATGCAAGCGGCAGACTGGGGTCGAACTTCCCTTTTTCAATGGCATTGACTGTCTGCCGTGAAACCGCCAGCGCCGCCGCCAGATCAGCCTGCGTCCAGTCTCGTTCGGCACGAAGTACCTTGAGACGATTCTTCATCGGTAGCGCACCTTTCCGATGATCTGCCCGACCACGTATGTAAAAGTCATGAGCAAAATAATGTCTGAGATTTCTGCGTCAGTTATGAATTGGGCTGTTACCAGCAGAGAATAGGTGAAGCTACCGACTATTCCAACTCCCATTGCCAGGGCCAAGGCATCAAGTTGAATTTTCCGCTGCATTTCATCCAAGTCTTTCAGGTATCGCATAAACGTCACAATCATGCCAATGCCTATGGCGGCGTTGAGCACGATTGCAGCAATCGATATGAAGTCGGAAGAATGCCATCCGTATAACTCGGCTTTGTCGGCAACCACCATAGTCGCGGTCCACACGAATACCCAACCCAGTAGTCGAATACTGTTTTTTTTACTGCGCGGAGAGCAGCAGTCCGATTCGAACAGCAATTCCTTCATAGTTTATTCTCCTTGTCATTGTGTCTACTTTATTTTGCACAAAGTAAAGTATATACTCCTTTTTGTCAATCTTTCTTTACATTTCAACAAAATATACCAAAGATCTCCCGCGATGTTGCCCAGAAACATACCCCCTCACAGGTCTGCCACCGGCCTCCCTTCAACCCGGCTTCCCATCTCTGCGGTTGCCTTTCAGGAGTAATTACTGTACGTTTGACAGACGGAGGTTAGCTTGCGGAACAATCTTCACTCCATCATGTCGGAATTGGATCTTGCGGTGTTCTATTTTGTGTAACCCGGCGCATCAACGCAAAGATGCAGCAGTGACACTTTGTCTCGAATCCTAATCCCAATCGAGACCAATCGGAGCGCTATTAACAGCCACAAGGACTTGGCGTTGGATCTACTCGAGCAGTTAGATAACTGACATTTCTCACTTGGTTTCCGTCTTCTGAGGAAACTGTTTTTGGCATCTAAATCCCCTCCAAACGCGCAACGCGCGCGGAGGGGCAGGTTCAAATCGCATTCAGCGTTTTGAACCGGGGTGGGTACGTCTGCCCTGCCGCTGGTCACGCACCCACCCCTGCTTCAAACTCTCTACGCGTTTGAAGCTGTCCCCTCCCGGGAGATGGAGTTTGCTTAACTTCTGTAAACTTAGCCAATTAAGTTTATTTGTGAAGTGAGATATGTGAGTTAGCTAAGCTTATGAAGCCGGAGGTGGGCTCTAATTCGGGGATAATCTGAATTGTTGGCAAAGCTCCGCGCCAAGTCGCCGCACCAACGCGCCAGCGCGTTCTTTTTGGCTTTACCTTCTGTCCGCGAACCCTTGGGGAGTTTATGCGATTTGGAATCATAACAATTCTCTTCACTCTCGCTTCCGTTCAGACGCCGCAAGCTGCTGAATCGAGCGCAGTAGTCCCATCCGGCCACTCACACAACGACTATCAGCATGACAGGCCGTTGTGGAAGGCAATCGACAACCATTTCATCAGCATCGAGGTTGACATTCACCTGGTTGGCGAAGCCCTGTTGGTGGGTCATGATGAAGAGGATCTGGATGAAACCCTGACCCTGCAATCGCTCTATTTGATGCCCCTACGTTCCTACGTCAAGGATCATAACGGCTGGGTCTATTCCGACAAAGAGCTTCTTCTCCTGATCGACATCAAATCTTCGCCGGACTCTACCTATCGCGCCCTTCGCAGACAATTGGTCAAGTACTCGGATATCTTGACGACCTATACCGGCGCCCACATCGAAAAACGAGCTGTGTCCGTTATCATCTCGGGAAACCGCCCGCGGCAGTTGATGCTGGAGCAAGCTACCCGGTATGCCACTTACGATGGTCGCCTGCAGGATTTGAATAGCAAAAACCCGGCAAACTTCATAACTCTGCTAAGCGATGACTGGGAGGACCATTTTGTCTGGCGCGGGAAAGGGGCAATGCCCCGGGAAGACCGCGAGAAGCTTACACGAATAACCACTGATGCCCATGCAGCGGGTTACAAGGTGCGGTTCTGGAATCTACCAACGAGCGACCGCTCGCGCCGGAAAGCCGTCTGGGATGAGTTGCTTCGATTGGGAGTCGACCTGATCAGCGTAGACGATCTGGAAGCCTACCGGGACTTTCTAACCAATAAACCAGTAGACTTGAAGAACCAAGTGTCTCAAGACAGGCTCAATCACATGGACGGGCGCTCACGCGGCGGTCGTCGATGTGGTTGGGTTGGTTCCCGGGAGCGGGATGGCCTCTGAATTGTTACTTAGAAGTTAGATCAGTCTACCCAAGGGACCGAGATCAATGTTCAGTTCTTCATCCTCAATACCAAAGTGTCCCTTAAGCTCATCCATTTTGTTCTCCAAACGCATCAAGGCAATTCCCAATCTTTCCACCTCCTCAGGTGAGAGACTGTCGTTTTCGACGCGACGAAGCGCCTGCTTCTCAAGCAATTTCCTAAGTAGCTCGATCAGAGTGAGAACGATTTTTCCCAAACCCTGTTCAACCTTTTCGGGGTCCAGGTTAATCTTCGGAGCTGAAGCTGCAAGCAAGGAGTTGAGCTCATCGCCCTCTAAATCTGCTTCCTCATGGCGTGGCATTCCTTCGCATCTTATCATTTTATGGTCATGTCCTAACGAATGTCGGGAATTCATTGAATGGCAAACGATGGATCACAGAACTGACTGCGATGCTTTTGGGCAAGTATTTGTCCACTTTGTGCATCATGCCCACGAACAGGATTCCGGTTTCGTCTCTTTTCAAAGTGTGAGCGATTCTCTGTGCCATGAATCGATCTCGTTCCTGCAATAGCCAGTCGCTGACCTTCTGGTATTCCTTAACGGTTCGATTCTTTTCAGCCTGATTCTTTGCTTTGAAAATCCTGTTTAAGTAGTCATACTCTTTTAACAGAAGGGCTCGATCTTCTGTCCCTTCAAGATGAGCACCCCTCGATATCAAGTCTACAAGTAACTCATGATTGACACTGCCATTCCGAGCCAAATCAGATACTATTTCTTTTTCACGACCACATACGGGCAAGCCATCCTGGTACAATCTTACTTTTTGCCAATCTGTATTTGGCTTTATGATCTTTTCAGAGATCCCTTGCCACATGGTTGCAATAGCATCAACATGGCATTCATAATGGTGGTCCGAATACCTCTTTTTGAATTCCTTCTTAAAAGACTGCGCCATGGAACCCAAATCCGCTTCCGTATGAATGATAGGCACGTACACTAATTGACGCATGGAGGCCGAACCTTTTGTTTGGTAGCCTCTTTGAGGAGAGCATCGATAAAGTTCAGATCGACCGGTTTGGTGACATAATCGTAAGCGCCAAGCGCCATCGCCTCGCGAGCCGTGCCGATTTCGCCGTAGCCCGTCAGCATGATCACCGCACTTTGATTTTTTTCATCCAAATATTTGATTCGTCGTAAAGTCTCTATTCCGTCCAGGTTCGGCATTTTGATGTCTAACATAACAATGTCAGGGTTTTCCGATTCAAAGACATGCAGGGCTTCATCTCCACTTTGTGCCAAGGCCACCTTATAGTCAATGGGGTTCAATGCCTTATTGAAAAGGTCAAGAATGTCAGGATTATCATCTACCACCAGCACTTTGATTTTCTTCATATCTTACCTCCGCCTGCTATTTTATTTGTCCTGCACTATTCACGAATCACCTTCTTGGCTTCTGGAGGGATCTTTTTGGGTCAAATCCGTAACCGACGAAGACAATGGGACCTGTTCAAAAAAGGATTCCTCCTGAATGACAGTATTGCTATACTTGTGCTCAATACACAGATTCATGAATTATCCAGGTTATGTGTCTTATTTTTTGGGACCCAGGCCTTTTTCGCAGACATCGCTGCGCACCAGAGGATACAAAACAATTTCCATGATGCCGTTATTGAGTGAAGGGTGCAATTTATCCGGGTCAATTTGAAAGGGAATAAGAACTTCCTTTAGAAACTTCTTATTGCCAGCAGCGACCGTGCTCGTCGCTTCAAGAATAAAAACATCCCCCTCAACGTGAAGTAGAATATCTTCTTCTCTCTGGACACCAGGCAGTTCGGCGATAACAATGACAGATTTGGCTTCCTCAAACACCTCGGTATTGGGATCGCGAACCCGGTTAACCAAAAGCGTCTTTTGATATCTGGTGAACTTGGGTTTCGGACAAAAGACCCAGGTTTTGGGCTCGTTTGTCTGAACTCGCGATGTGAATCCGGATTTCTGCGCAGCTTCTAAAGAACTTTGGCTTCTAAAATCACCTCTGTCGGGCTGTTTTCGTAGGTATCCGGCTGTTTTTATGTCTCTAAGCCCTTTGACTCGCATATTCTAAAGCTTCTTTGAAACACTGTTTGTCAATTTTAAACTTCTTCGGATCAAATGTTTCATCTGCCCCGGATTCCACTGCTTTACGAATGGCTAGCATAGAAGCCATTCGGCAGATAGCCTCGATGTCAGCGCCGACCAGGCCTTCCGTTTTCTCGGCCAATTCCTTGATGTTTACGTTCCTGGCCAAAGGCTTCTGCTCAAGATGAACTTCGAAGATTCTTACGCGTGTTTCCAATTCCGGGTAGGGTAGTTCAATCAGATAATCAAATCTGCCTGGTCGCCGGACAGCAGGATCAATGATGTCCAGGCGGTTGGTCGCCGCCAACACCACGACATCCTGTAACCCTTCGATACCATCCATTTCCGTTAGTAACTGGCTTATCACCCGTTCACTTACGTGAGAGTCTGAGCCGCCGCTTCCCCTTACCGGCGCGATGGCATCTATTTCGTCAAAGAACAGGATGCATGGAGAGGCCTGTCGTGCTTTTTTGAATAGTTCCCGAACGCCCTTCTCGCTCTCGCCGACCCATTTTGACAGCAGTTCCGGGCCTTTGATGGAAATGAAGTTTGTCTCGCTTTCAGTAGCTGCTGCTTTTGCCAGCAGAGTCTTGCCGGTTCCTGGAGGGCCGTACATCAGAATGCCTTTGGGAGGGATGGTTCTTGAAAACTCGAACAGTTCTTTATACTTTAGAGGCCATCCAATGACTTCGATCAACTGCTGCTTAATTTCTTCTAAACCACCAACCTGACACCACCTCACGTTTGGAATCTCAGTAAAGACCTCTCGCGTGGCAGAAGGCTCCACTTCCTTGAAGGCTTCCTGGAAATGATGCATGGTTACTTCCAGTTCCAGCAGGGTCTCATAGGGTATGGTTTCCATTTCGAACTCAATTTTTGGAAATAACGTACGCAAAGCTTGCATGGCGGCCTCGCGGCACAAGGCTGCCAGATCGGCCCCTACAAATCCATGCGTAATTTCCGCCAGTCGAGTTAAATCCACATCCTCTGCCAGGGGCATGCCTCGCGTGTGAATTTCCAAAACCTCCAGCCGCCCCTTCTTGTCAGGCGTGCCAATGGTAATTTCGCGATCAAAACGTCCCGGACGACGCAGTGCTGGATCGATGGCATTGGGAATATTTGTCGCACCGATGACGATGACTTGCCCGCGTTCAGACAGACCATCCATCAAAGCCAAAAGTTGTGCGACGACCCGCTTCTCCACATCTCCGACCACGGCCTCCCGTTTTGGAGAAATGCAATCAATTTCATCGAGAAAAATAATGCTGGGTGCTTGATTGCTGGCCTGCTCGAAAATTCCACGCAGTTTGGCCTCGCTCTCACCATAAAATTTATGAATGACCTCCGGACCATTGACGGCGAAAAATGAGGACTCGGTCTCGTTGGCGACGGCTCGCGCTATCAAAGTCTTGCCGGTACCGGGAGGGCCCATGAGCAACACACCTTTTGGTGGGTCGATACCGAGTCGATCGAAGATTTGGGGATATTTAAGCGGTAACTCAATCATTTCCCGAATTCGTTGGATCTCCTTATGCAGTCCACCAACATCTTCGTAGGAAATCTTAGTACTGGCCTTGCGTTCACCCTCACCGGTCTTTATTTGGATGATAGTGTCGTGCTGGACAATGACGACGCCCTTGGGCAAGGTATCAACAACCGTGAAATCCTGGGAGCGGGAACCGATGAGATTGGCACGAATCCGATCCTCTCTAACCAGCGGCAGGCCTTCAATCAAATGGCCGATATACCTGCTGTCCCTTTCCCTCTGTCCTTTGGCGAGAAGCGTTTCAGGGTCCAATATGATCTTAGTTGCCGGCTGGAAGGCAATCTTACGGAGTTTTACTCGTTCATCCAGGCCGACTTTTGCATTTTCGCGCAAAAGACCATCCATTTGGACGAGACGTTTGCTGCGGTTGTCTACATAGGTGGGCATTAACTTTGCCACCGTCGTTCTCTTGCCCGTAATCTCAACAATGTCGCCGACTTCGGCACCAATTGCTTTGATGTCATCAGGATCGATTCGGGCAATACCGCGTCCCACATCCTTAGGGAGTGATTCAGATACGCGCAACGATTTAACAGGATTCTTATTCACATCTATTTCCTATCGGAACGTAGATGCCGATCTTGTCATGGAAAGTAATCCGATTAATCCAGACCCGACCGGCTACACGTTACTTATCGAGTTTGATTTCAAGAATCGCGTTCTTGAATGAGTAAGACAAAGAATCAGGTTTTATTTTGGATGGAAGTACAATCTCTTTTTGATACTTCCTCTTGGCATTTTTTGCACTGACAGTAAGTACATCGTCCTGCAAATCTACTGTGACATCTTTTTTCTGCACACCCGGCATTTCTACAATGACCTGGATCGTTGTCTTTTCATCGAAGACATCGGTCATGGGCTCACGCATCTCATCCACGACCGGACCGCTGGGACTGGTTTTGACATTGCCAAAGGGTTGCACTTCGGGATTCCCGCCGGCGCCCATTTTTACTGAAAAGCCATAGACACCCTTCAAATCCTTTAAGGCGCCTTCGCCGGAAAATTCTTGTGTTTTTTCAACGGTCGACTGTCCTTTCTCCGCCATTTCGGAAACCAAATCAACGATACTGCCAATGCCTTGGAACAATCCTCCCAGACCGAGGTCGATATTTATCTGAGGCTCTTTCTCATTCTTTTTGTCTTTTCCAGTCATGGTGCTCTCCTGTCTTTTATGAGTCCGTTGCTGTTGCAGCACATCTTTCCAACTGCCCCCTCAGCTCTGCGTTTTCTTCCTCCAGTTTATTGGCCCTGGTTGACAGATAGGGGTCATTCTCCCACCAATTAATGCCCATTTCTTTGGCCTTGTCTACGGACGCAACCAGAAGTCTAATTTTGATATTCAGGAGTTCTACATCCGCCAATTGGATCTTAATGTCGCCGGCGATGACAATCCCTTTGTCGAGCACACGCTCCAAAATGTCCGCCAGGTTTGTTGCCTGAATTCCATGTGTAATTTGTTCTTGCACACTAAGGCTCCTTGCTTTTTTCCCCCATGAAAGGATGGCTTCCTGTCATTTCACGAACCGTCGGACAGTTCATTTGTATTGCCGTCTCAACCGAGGTTATCAAGAGACGTAAATCTAAAAACAGCAAATCGATATCAGCCACCGAAATGACCAGCTCCCCTGAGATGACGACGCCTTTGTTCAACAGTCGATCGAGGATATCGCCCAAAGATACATGTTGTTGCTCACAGTACATCGGACGGCTGCAACGCGCTTACAAAATTATATGGTGACCAGGGCCCTGTATATCTTGCCCTCAAACCTCTGACTGCTGGTGCTTCGTTGAAAGAACCCACCATATCCTGAAGACGACCAACCGAAGTCTCTTCAATCAGCAAAGAAGTATTGAGAACAAGCTGTTGCTCATCTTGCGATTCACCGGATCTGGATACATCCAGGTCGACTTTTTTTATTGCGATTCGGTCCAATTGTGAATTCAGTTCTTGACAGGCCTCGGTCAAAATCGACTCCCGCAGGGCATCGAGTTTTTGTTCTTTTTTCTTGGTCAAGAAGAAGGCCTGTCCCGGAGTCTGGTTAACGAGCTGCGCATCGATTGCTTTAATTTCCGGGTTTTGCACATGGCGAATCTGTGACAGATATTCCTTTTTGTGACAAATGATTTGCACGCCCCACTCTTCTTTGTGTTGAAAATACTGTAGCAGCGTGGTCAAACGATTCTCAGTTTGTTCAAGCCATTCTTTTAGTTCGGTTTCCGATGAGAAAATGGTAGCAAACCGCATAGGCAGGACCGAGCCGCTGTCTTTTGCCGCTCGCACACATGCTTCGTGAGCTCTTAATTTTGATTCTGCCCAGGACAAGTCACGCAATTTAGTGCGGAAAGTCCGGCCGGTAAAGGCATCTAACGGCACTTCGCTTACCAATGCGGCGAGTGGCTTAGTTTTTATTTGAAAAGTCGTAAAGTTGTCATCTATGCCTCGGAGTGGAGGGAGTGAGTTTGTCGCTTCTGTAACGCAATAAAGGTAAATGCCCCTATTGTTGTTGCCAGAATTACGTGTCATGGAATCTGCCTAGTTGAATGATTTCTTTTATGGCCAGGAATCATTGACTGATCTTACTCTACCGTTTCTCCCTCGCTTTCCTGTATGGCGGTGATTTTTTCTACTATTTCTTCTTCCCGCACCTTATATTCATCTTCATCGATTTCGTTCAGCTCATATTTCAGTTGTAGCTCCAACAGCTTTCTTTGCCAGGTTTCTTTGTCATTCAGCTCTCTGTCCACATATTTGTGCAGCTCTTTGACAATCTCCCACACACCAGAGAAGGGCAAAGCTATTATATCATCAAGCAGGAAAGCCATACGTCTTATCTCAGAGATTAATTGAGCCCCAACTCTGTCACATCGATGGTCACTTCGATGAAATTGTAGGGAGCAATCGGGCCAACGTAACTAAGTTTTAACCGTCCATCATTTGCTTTTGCCAGCTTCTCTACCGCCTCATCAACCAACTTTTCCTGTTTCTCATCTACCAAAAAAGCAACGTTAACGATCATCCTGTCACCGATAATCCTGTTAGTCCGGTGGTCGAGGTAAAGATGATGGAACATGCTCAAGATTTCTTCTTCTTCCCGCTGCCGCTTTTCCTGGAGGGCAATTTCCACCAATTTCCCGATTTCAATTCTTTCGAAATAAGTATTTTCCTGTGGCTGCGAAACGATTCGATCCCTCATCTTTTTGATGTTGTCATTCTCACGAAGGATTTCGGGGTATGCGACTTCATCATTCCAAAACACTTTCAGACCCAATTCCAGTTTTCCCTTCATGGCGCTCAAGTTTTCGTGAAACTCATCATATCTTTTTTCCAAGATTGTCCGCACGCTGGCCTCATCTCTGGCGATGGTGCAAAAACGTACGGGCAGCGCAGTTAGATTCTTTGCCATCGCCTCCTCAACCACGCGCTGGTGTGCCAGGTAATTTTCGCTTTTCAGGGAATAACTCACGACGGGAGAGTCGCTGACCACTGCCGCAATAGAGTTATAGTGAATACCAAACACTTGCGAAGGCGTCTTGCCGATACTCCCGGAAGTGAAGTCCGGCTTGTTGCCCGCATCAGTAACACAGTAAATGTACTTACCCGTCTTTCTCATTTCCTAAGCCTCATCGATCAGAACCGTATCCCTTACAACTTCTTCGCTGAAAGAGAATTTGTAGTTTTGACAAAAGGTCTCCAGCACCTGGTGTGCTTCTGTCACCAGTCTGAATTTTTCTTCCGCTTCAGGGTTGTCATGACTCTTGTCCGGATGGTACTGGCAGGCCAAAGTTCGATATGCGGATTTGATTTCGCTCACTGTTGCTTTATCGGGAAGTACCAGAATTCTTCTGGCGGCATCAATTAGCTCAAAATCACTTGACGTGAGTTTCAGGTTGGCAAAGCTGTAAGGCGGCAGGGGGCCGATATATCTAAAAGTAAGCTGTCCTTCATATCTATGGCCCAATCGATCAACCTTTTGATCAAATGCGGATTCGCTTTGGGGGTCCACCAGAAAGGAGCCGTTGAAGATCATGTCTTCACCGTGCAATTTGCCGGCAGCAAAGTGGCAGCTGCCGTTTCTCAGTATAGAAAGAACATCATCGCAAAAGGCTCTTTCCTTAGAGGAAATGGCTTGATGGATGCCTTTGCCAATTTCAATCCTTGCCATTAGATTGTCAGCCTCAGAACCGGAGTCAAGAGCATTCTTCAGTTTGATAATCTGTTCGTTTGTATTGGCAATTTCTTGTATCCAATCTTGTTTGTTGCGAAAGGCCTGCACAACCAATTCAACTTTTTCCTTTACTTTGTTGAGCATGGTTTTGCATTGTATGTAAGCATGCTGCAACATTCTTATGACCTCTTCCTCACTCTCCGCGATATTACCGAAGCTCAGCGGCGCCACGCCAAAGCTTTTCATCACGGTTTCATTTACCAATTGATGAGCAGCCACAAGCTCCTTTAGTTCATTTTCTGCAAACCGGTCAAATTCAACGACCGGGTGGTTGCTGACCACTGCTGCGATGTCTTTGAAATGCAGGGTGGTAACCGCATCGCCACGCCCACCGATTCCAATAGGTCCGAAATGTTCAGCCTGATTAGTCTCGATAATGCCATAGATGTAAATGCTCATTTTCGCTCCGGGAGATTAATAGCTGATATCCATTTCTTTCCATTTCGACGAAGGTCCAAACGTTTCTTGTTTGATTTTGGTAATTCCATCTGTCTTCTCGATGGCGCGCATTTGGACTTCTATTTCCCGGACTCGTTTCTTAGCCTGGTTGACCTTGACCTGCCAAATTTCTCCTTCTTTTTCCAGGCGCTGTTTTTCTTTCGCCAGACCATGTAGCTCCAGGAATCTGGAGGCGTCTTTAATTGGGCCACACTTCACCCTGACACTGCGAATGGTTTTGATATCTCTGAATGTCTTCGGCATTTGGATGAGCTCCTCGGGATTAATTCAAATCAAACTACTACCTTTGGTAGTGGTCCCCTTGACTTCGCACTGACAGGCATTTTACCATTGCAGTACTTGCCAATCAATTCATCGATGAGCGCGTGCCTTTCTTGCTTTAGAGCAATTTCGCCATTCTTGATCCGGCCAGGCGCCAGGACATCTAAACAGGTTTGCCTGAAGACCGGGTTGTCGCACGAAATCCTGGCCTTCTGCTGGTTACAGGCTTTGGCGATCATAATGCTGGCTCGTAATGTTGGTTGGGTGTGCGCTTCCGACTGCTCCCGAAAGTCTCGTACAATTTCTGTAATTTTTCCTGCACCAGATTTGGAGATACCGGACTTCGCCTGGGTGATTGCGACCTCCGTCTCTTTGTCCATATAATCCAAATCGATGCTTATCATGCGATCTTGCAAGGCGTCTTGCGTCTTGTGGACGCCGGCGTATTCTTCCGGATTACTGGTAAAAATGGCTTTAAAATCTTCATGCACGAACAGGTAATCCTCACCGTCTCGGACTGGCGGCAGCGTTAGTATTCTTTCTTCGAGAACGGACAAAAGAATATTGTTTGCCTCCGGCCTGGACCGGCTGAATTCATCATAGACGAGCGTAAAGCCATATTTGCAGGCAACTGTGAGACGATTATCCACCCATCTTCGCACATGGTCTTCCTCGGTTTTCAGGACGGAATGGATAAAGTTGTCCACCACTTTTCGAGAACGATATCCGTACTGCCCCCCTACCAGATCCGAAGATCCAAACTCGTCGTCGCCATGAAGAAGCATGACCGGACGCCCCAACACACTCGCAATGTGCAGAGCCAGCGTGGTTTTACCGGATCCGGCCGGCCCGCGGAAATGAAGGGGAAACCCGGATTCCAAATAAGCCAAGCCTCGCGTGGTCAGAGACTTGATATGAGGTGACTCAACAAAATTCTTTTGAGCCGTGGGTTTCAGTACGACTAAATGATCCTGGTCTAGCATGGAGCCTCCTTGATATTGATGTTAACAATCCTTTGTTATCTATTGCTACTGCGGTGGATTAGTCCCGTCCGGCAGGCCGCAAGATTTTACTCTACCGAAGTAGACCTATTTTCGTTTGTTCTTCTGTCTGAGCCCACGCATCCGCTGCGACAACTTTTTCCATTCAAGACTCACGGCATGAAGCTCAGTTCTAAAACCTGCGCGCATTTCGGACACCTCGTTCTTGCGTTCCATGGTTTGACGCCTGAGCTCTGCTTCTTGCTCTGACTTCATTTGCAGGTGCTGCTTGTAGAAGTCATCGAACATTTCCTGGGCTCGCTGTCTCTCCCGCGCAGTTTCGTCTATTAGACGTGCCAGGTCCCGGGTTCTTTTGTCTTGCGTGTTTGCGATTTCCTCAGCCAGCTTGTTCATCTCTGATTCGCGTGACATCTGGTCTCACATAGTTGCTTTTGTGAGCGCAAATGACAGTACAACACTTTTGTTGTCATTTTAGTTTCACTGTCATTGTCTTGCTAATCCGGTGCCTTGGCAAATCAAGCAAACCAGTTTACTTTCAACCGTGGTGCCGGTCCCCATGCATCCCGGACACCTCTTATTTGTTGCATGGTAATGTATGTTGCCTTTTCCTTGACAAGCCGGGCAGCTAAGCCGGTTCCTCGGATGCACGCCTGTGCCCTGGCAAAAAGCACAGGCGGCATGAGGCTCTTGAACTTCAGTTTTGCCGCTGCCACCGCAGACCTGGCACAATGCTTTGGGCGATAGCAGAGCAAACGGATCCGTGCCACGGCCACGGCAAAAGGCGCAGTCTATGACAAGCGTGCCTTCTTGTACCTTTGCTTTTTTTGCGCCTCGTTTTTGAGCAGGGGACGAGGCTGTACCGGCTTTTGAGAATTGCGTGGCCATTATGCGCTATCCTTCTGTGAAAGTCAATTGATTAGACAGGTAGTACAGATTCTCGACTTTCTTAATCTTGTTTTCCGCCAGCAATTCCTTTGTCGGTGGACCAAGCGACTGCCAACTCTGACCGAGTGCTTTGCCAAGGTCCGTCATTTTCAAACCACTGCCATTGTGGCCTAACGCCGAGATTATTTTTGTTTTCACGTCATTTGATGCTGTGAGCTTACTTTTTTTTTGTGCTGTTCTGCTCATCTTCTGGCTTTGCTGTCCTCTGCGCCGGGCCATCGTCTCTGTTAGCTTGCGCCAGACTTCTGCCAAATTTCTATGCGTCTCATGTAACTCAGCTATCATTTTAGCCACAGAGGAACCCAACTCAACATGATATTCATGCAACTCTTTCTTCAACTCTTTGCCCATGGCCTTTCGTTTGGACGTCTCATCTGCGAGAAAGGACTGCAAGTGTTTGCTCATTTCTTCATGTGACTTGTGCATCTCTGACAACATTGCCGCCACCGATTCCTTGCGTTCGGAAGTGTCGTTTGCAAGAGAAGAACGTAGCTCATTGCCCATGGCCTTTAGTTTGGCGGTTTCATTTGCAAGGAAGGATTTCAACTGTTTGCTCATTTCTTCATGCGACTGGTGCATCCCAGACAACATTGCCGCCACCGAATCCTTGCGTTCGGCTGTTTCATCTGCGAGAAAAGAGCGCAGCTCTTTGCCCATAGCCTTCAGTTTGGTGGTTTCATCTGCGAGGAAGGACTTCAACTGATTGCCCATTTCTTCATGTGACCGGTGCATCTCAAACAACATTGCCGTCACTGAATCTCTTCGTTCGGCTACTTCCTTTGCGAGAGAAGAACGGAGTTCCTTGCTTTTAGCCAGCCTTTCAGATGTTTCCCTGGCAAGAGAATCCCGCAGTTCTTTGCCCATTTCCTGGTGTTCCTTGTTGAAGCCCTGCAACATTTCTACTGTATCTTTGGTCAGGTCTTCAACAAGATTGACGCGCGTAGTGAAGGAGTCTGCAATGTTCTCGCATAGGTCTTTCATTTCATCTAGATTTGACATACCTGGTTCTCCTCTTTATTGTTTAATCGGTCTGGTGATCTTCTTTCAAAGCTATGTGGGGCAGAAACGACAGTGCAGCACAGGCTTTCCATCGTTTCCTGAATGTCTTTAATTCTCAGGGAGTCACAGTTCGAAATAAGTTGACTGAACTTATCGGATATTCTCTCCTCCTCTTTGAGGTAGTCCCTTAAGAGCCTGCTTATGGCATCTTCCTGTTTCTGCTGTCTGGTTTTGATTTCGGAAATGCGTTGGCGGAGTGTCTTTAGATCGAAGGTGTGGCCATTGCCATTGCTGTTATCGCGAAGCGTCGTCATTTCTCCCAGTTCCTTAACCAAAGTCTTTTGGTCGCGAACATAACTCCTTATAGAGTTTCGCACGTCGTTTTCCTTCTTACTCTGGACCTCCACAAACCTTTCCACCATGTGATCAAAGTCTTTTCTGCGTAAGGATTTTTCACTTGCTAAAGTCTCTCTCAGCCTTTCCTTCATTTCCATACGTCGTTTCCTGAAGTCGCCCAGGGTCTCATACGTCGTCGCGACAATTTCCTCAATGCTGGCTATTCTGGCATCATAAGAAGCGATAATCTCTTGCGTCAACTTTTGCATGCTTTCCACTACTTCCATAACTTACACCATTAGTGTCCGGTTAAGAATGGCAATTGATAGCCCCGTGCAGTTCGAGGCGGCTTAAATATGTTGAACTCGATTAGATCAGTGAGCGGTCTTCTCTCGAAGAGATCTATTAGGCTGAGTCTGACTATCGTTTGAATTGGGAAATTGCAGAAACTGGTTAGCAGATGAGCGATAACGGTACTCCAGATTTGGGTCACGACAGCATTCCTACTGGTTCATATGGTAGTGAATCAGACGGTGTTGATTTAGATATTTTCGTATTGAGTTGTAACCTGTGAATTCAATGATTTCGTCAAAGAGAACGCCAGTTTCTGTTTCCACACCTTGGGATTGATTTGACGTTTGGTTTTTTTCTGGTTACAAATCTTATGTTATTTTCGGTAAAAGGCTTAAACAGGCAGAGATCATTGTAGCCACGGTCGATACCAACAAAACTGCCCACTGGCAGATTCAATTCTCTGGCCATTTTGGCATCATGCGTTTAGCTAACGGTGATGTGTGGAGGTAGAGGTAGAGGTAGAGGTAGAGGTAGAAGTAGAAGTAGAAGTAGAAGTAGAAGTAGAACGAATGTAGCGCTTTATGCAGTCTGAGCGCTGCGTTGATTTTTCTGAACCGGTCCCAGGAAAAGAGTCTCAAGCATAGGTCAAGGTGTGCATAATCCACAATAAAAACCCATCCAAACAACTTCCGTTATGGTTCAAGCAAATTGTTCCCCCAGTTAAAAAGTCGGAACCCTGTGGCAGGATATGCTTTGCACCGGGACTTGGCAGAACCGTCCATTGTTCAAGGATATCATGGCAAAGGCTTCCAAACTTAGTTGTGACCCAAGACTATGCAGTCGGGGTTGCAGCGTTGGCGGTCAAGCCGATGGCTTCCGCATACTTCAAGTATGTCTCAACCGAAGCGACGACGACACGAGCTTCAATCGCGAGAAGCTCAATACCCACCAGGGATACTCTTGCCCAGGCATCGATGACGATACCTTTGTCAAGAATCCTGTCAATAACTTCAACCAGGCTGGAAGAAGCGTTGGTTTTTTCTACGGCCATGTGTTTCACCTCCTTTCATTATTTTCATCGCCTCAGCCCACAACTTAGAGCAAAGACGATTGCTTTCGAAGCAACTAACTCACTTCGATTCGACCATACGATTCACGACCTCCTTTCAAGGAAATGCTTCTAATCTTATTTTTCAGCCGTGAACGTGTTACTATCGTTATCGGCACCTGCCAAATAAATAAAATAAAACTGTCCGCATTTAATAAGAAAAAAGAACTTGGGCATAGCATAAGAAGGTCTTGCCCTATTTCAGGCAATTGAAAATAAGGATTAAAGCTATGCACAATCTCCAGGCAATGTTTGCAAAGCTCTCAATAGTCAAAAGAACCTGATGGACGTTCTTGGCGAAAACGGAAAAATCGAGAAGAGAGGTCGTAAACCGAAGTACCGATGCTGAAGTAGTCGTTCTGAGTCTTAGTCTGAATCACTCACGTTCGAGGGGAGAATATCTGCTTGCTTTCTTAGGCCATCACAAGAGGCCTTTCCGAATCTCATTGACAGGTCAGGTTATGACGAATAATGATAACCTGAGCGCGGAGACGCAAGAGTTGTGACGGTTGTTTAACGCACTATAACTATCCGCAACAACAATGAACTGACCGGCATAAATAGACAAAACTTTCAGACAGAAACCTAACACGCCGGACACTATCTACCTTCATTTACGTTCACACGAAAATCCTCTGGAGGACAGTGACTATTTTACCCGCAAGGCATTGAAACAGCTGCGAAAAACAGGCATGGGGGAATGCGGTCTGGGCAAGGACGTTCTGGACTGCCGCTGGCGGCGCTACGACTAATCGACAGAATCGTAAGGTTGATGGCAAGGACATTGGAGAATGGCAGGACCCAAAGGAGGAATGGCAGATTCACCGCTACGCTCACACCGCGGCAATCAAGGCAACACCTTTCTCGAATCAGAGGTTATTTTTACATAGGAACCAGCATCCTACGATTTGATTGCTTCATTATTACATTACCGCTTGCGTGCTTGAATCTCCCGATAGCCAATAGGCTAATTCTTACATGGTTAACGCAGCAACAACATTTTGCGACTCGCCACAAATTCTACGCTCTCCAATCGATAAATGTAAGTTCCGCTGGCTACCGGCTTTCCGAACCGGTCCGTGCCATCCCACCTGGCAGTGAACTCACCCGGCTGCTTGATCTCATTCACCAGGACCGAAACCTGGCGCCCCAAGATATCGTAAATGACCAGCCTGACCTGCTGCGCCTGCCGCGCAACCCGGTAAACGATGGTGGTTTCGGGATTGAATGGGTTCGGGTAATTCTGCAGTAAGGCAAACGCCTGCGGAACGACCTCACCGGTTGGGGTTGAGACACTGGTTGGGTTGGCTTTCAGCAGACGCAGGTCGTCGAAATAAAGTGTCCCTTGCTCGGCCTGGCCCGGAATGTGGGTTAGCTGAATGCTGTCGATTCTCAGGGTTCCGTTCAATTGTCCGTCCCCAAGCCAAGTTCCGACCGGGTCTCTGCCCAAATCCCAAGTAACAGGCCGCCAGCCCACCCAGTCGACGGTGTACCAGATGCTGACCTCGTGATTGCTGGCTGAGGCGGTTGGGACGCGATCGTCCAGCGCAATTCGAATCTGGTTGCCGCTGCCATCGCCGAAAATATACATTTGCAGAATGTAGGAATCATCAAAGGTCACGCTTCTTGGCGGCCCTCCTCCAAGGAATTCACGGATCAACCACGATCCTGCGTCCGGGTCCCAACCATAGTCTAATTGCATTGACCGGTTACCCAGTAGCGCCAAATTTGCGACCGCAGTACTCGCGAACCGGTTGGTCTGCTCAGTGATAATGCCGCTGGTCGTGCCACTCTGTTGCGGCGCCCACCAGTTGCTGGTGACGCCCGACTCAAACGCATCGATTGACCTTACCACGAACGTCAGTTCATCGGTTGTAAATCGGAACCCTTTTTCGATTTCCAACGTATTGCCGAAACTGTCCTGTAGCCCGGGAAGCAACCGGACTTGATAAGTCGTCTCCAAATCGAGCACTTCGCCTGGGAAGAAAGACAGCAAGCTGCGGCCACCGACCACATAGTGTCTTTGCGTGCCTGGGACCGACTGTCCGTCGCTCAATCTCTCCAAGACGATCATATCAGGATCGATTGAGTCCGTGGCTAGGTTTTCGTCAAACCCGAAATTAATCACCGGCGGATTCTCAATGCCGGTACTGCTGGAAGGCGGATAAATTGACGCAATTCTTGGCGCATCGACGTCTTCCGGCTGAGTACGAAAACTGAGAATAAAATCGTCGCCGCCAACACCGTCGCCGTCGCCGTCAAACGGGTGCTCGAACAGATCGGCTGCCGTGCCCCGGAGCGTTACGGTATAATCAGTGCTGGCCACCAGCGTATCGGTTTGGATGATAAGAATGCGGTTTGCATCCTGCCACGCTGTGCTGAGATTTGCAGGGGGAGCGATCACAATTGCGGAGTCAATTGAAGCCGCGTCCATTCTTCGACTGAAGTTGATGACGATGGGCTCCCAGGGGGGAATCCTGTCAGCGTTCTGAACCGGCGTGGTTGACCGCACAACCGGGGGCAACGACGAGATCAAGTCGACATCCACGAACGTGAAAAAAGTATCCTCGATGAAAACGTGCAGTGTGTCAGAGATGAAATCTTCAGCCTCGACAATCATCTCCAGAGTATCATTTGGTAGATCTTCCAAAAAATAAAAACCGTTGCGTAATTGCTCGGGGTTTGTGCTGTATTGATTGAATAACGACTCAAAAGTGTCGGTCGTGTATTCCTGACCGTCTATTCGAACCGTTGCTCCGTTTAGCAGTTTCTGACCCTCCAGGTCATTGATAAAGCCCGTGACGATGCCCACTGGCGGTCTCTCGAGGTCGTGAAACTTCAAAAAGGTCCAGAACATGGAGTAAGCCTCAAGGCGTTTCCATTGCGCGTTCATGTTTCGCATGTTTTGGGTCGGGCTCGTGTGAAAGCCACCTTCGCTCAGCTCGGACGGCATCGTGCTGCGCCGATTCACGCTAAGATAGGGCCCCGTAAAATTGCAATTAAAAAATGAACAGTCCCCCCTCGATCCTATCGTCGCAATTCGCATTCCGCGCGTCAAAATATCGATCATGAT
>JAJDAD010000065.1 GCA_029262055.1 Candidatus Zhuqueibacterota bacterium | reverse complement strand
AATGGCGCTCCTGAGCAGAACTATCACGCTCGCAGGGCAAAAATTGTAAAAGAACAAAGAAAACGCAAATCAAACAAACACAAAAACAGTGAGCATCATAACAGGAGCATGTTTCACTGTGAGTTTTTCAGAAGACCCTAAGTAGTGACAAAATTAAGAATCAGGCTTGACAGCTTAGAATAAAAATACTAAGTTCAAATCTGATTCTTTTTTTCATACAGACCTGGGTTATCAAACGCTTGGAGAACTAGTGGCGATGAATACACAAGACTACATCAATTTAGAAGACAAATATGGCGCCCACAACTATCATCCGTTGGATATCGTCATCGCGCGTGCTGAGGGGGTTTGGGTTTATGACGTCGAAGGCAACCAGTATATGGATTGTCTTAGCGCCTATTCGGCGGTGAATCAGGGCCACTGTCACCCGAAGATTCTTTCAGAATTTCAGCAACAGGCGCAGAAAGTCACGTTGACCTCTCGCGCCTTCCGCAACGACAAACTGCCCCTCCTGTGCGAGAAGCTGGCCAGGCTTTCAGGCATGGAGATGGTGCTGCCGATGAATTCCGGCGCCGAAGCCGTGGAGACAGCCATCAAGGCCGCCCGTAAATGGGGCTATCAGGTAAAGGGGATTCCAGCCGACCAGGCTGAGATTATCGTCTTCAGCAACAATTTTCATGGGCGGACGACGACGATTGTCGGCTTTTCATCGGAGGAGCAGTACAAAGACGGATTCGGTCCGTTCACTCCCGGGTTCAAGCTTCTGCCGTATGGCGATATCGAAACGGTCCGAAATGCCATGAGCGCCAACACGTGCGCCGTCATGATCGAGCCCATTCAAGGAGAGGCCGGCATTCTGATTCCGCCGGACGGCTACCTCAAACAGTTGGAAGGGCTTTGCAGACAAAACAATTCGCTGTTCATGGTTGATGAAATCCAGTCGGGTTTGGGGCGCAGCGGAAAGCTTTTTGCCTATGAGCACGAAGGTGTCAACCCGGACGTCATTATTGTAGGCAAGGCATTGTCCGGTGGCTTCTTGCCGGTGTCAGCCGTTCTGGCGAGCCAGGAAGTATTGGGCGTTTTTAAGCCGGGCGATCACGGTAGTACTTTTGGCGGCAGCCCGCTTGCCTGCGCCGTCGCTTGTGCGGCTTTGGATGTAATTGTCGAGGAAAAGCTCGTGGAGCGCTCCGCGCAATTGGGTGAGTACTTTCAGGAGAAGCTGCGCAGCATCGACAGCCGGCATATTGTTGAAGTACGTGGCCGCGGTCTCTTCATCGGCGTGGAGCTCGATGTACCGGCGCGACCCTACTGCGAAGCGTTAAAGGAGGAGGGGCTTCTGTGCAAAGAAACGCACGAGAACGTTCTTCGTTTTGCGCCGCCGCTGGTCATAACCGAGGAAGAACTGGATTGGGCACTCGAGCGCATTCAGGTAGTCCTTGAGCATGTCGAGGCAGATGCGGCCTCTGCCTAGTCGTGTCTGGAGGAAGCTAAATCAGACACGAAAGAGCCGCCGAAACTCCACCAGTCGCGCGACACTTTTGGGTCCGAACTTAGCGATATTCTTTTCCACTTTTACGATCGACTTTTCGGTCCGAAGTTTACCGGGGCTTTTGCCGTAGAAGCAGTCGGCGAAGCAGATAATTTTTTCTTCAAGGCTCAACGGCAGCATGTTTCGTTTCGGCAGCGGCAGGTCCCGTGCTTCGATTTCTTTTTTGGTCAAGCCAACGCCCGTGTGACGGTCGCAGACCAGCGCGTGCTTTGGCAGGCCTTCCTTTTCCAGAATCTCCCGCCCCAATGGACCGTGCATTAAGTACGGGGCCCCTCCCTTGCAGCCAATGCTCGGGGCATTCGTCAGGAAAATACCGATATCGTGCAGCATGGCAGCTTCCTGCAGAAACTGTTTGTCCGGTTTGGCGCCCTTGACTTTGTCCGCCAACTCCAACGCTTTCAGAGTAACCATTTTGCTGTGCGTAACAAGAATTTTGTACGCAAGCTTGTTCTTGCCGTAATACTTCTGAATCAGTCGCAGCGGGTCTACCTTCATGGCCGGATCCTGCTGATTTTGAGATAAAGCGGCCATTCGACCAACTTCGTTTCTTGTGGCATCCCCCACTGCCCGGCCAGTTTTCCGGCAATTTCATCGACCGGGTTGGTTCCGTTTGCTTCGATGTAGTTCCGGGTCGCCGACCAGGTGTTCAGATAACCGAGCAGATGCGGCAGATCCCACTCGCCGGTCATTTGGAATTGCGGCACGCCGCTCTCGACCACAAAAGGGAATTGGATCGTATCGTACTGTTTTTCCAACAAAGTTCTTTCCGCAGGCCAGTACGGTCCGACCGTTTCATGATAAAATTCATTCAGGATTTCGTCTATGGCCGGATCTATCCTGAGAAGATTGTAGCACCACGCGGCCAGAACACCGCCGGGTTTGAGAACTCTGCTGCATTCGAGAAAGAAACTCGGGCGATCAAACCAGTGCAGCGCCTGGCCAACGGTGATCAGGTCACATGTGTGTGGATTGAGACCGCTGTCCTCCGCCCGAGCGACTGAGTAGGAAATCTTCTTGTGGCCGGTTGCGTTGCCAATTTGTTCCGCACTGGCATCGGTGGCTACGACTTGCGCATAGTGTTGTGTGAGAAGGACCGCGGCTTGCCCATTTCCGGTGGCACAGTCCCAGGCTTTTTCATTGGCTCGTGTCAGGCCTGCCAGAAATGCAAACATCTCGTCCGGGTAGGTTGGGCGATATCTGGCGTACTCTTGCGCGTGGCCGGAAAAATGGTCCTTAAAAGTCACAGTGGGTCCAAAACAATGCGTCAAATATCCTTTCCGGGAAGGTTCGCAAGTCGGCCGTTGCACACAATCCAACGACCACGATTAGTAGGCAGAGAACTTCTTGAGCTGGCCGGCTAGCCCTGGACGGGCCGGGTTTGCAGGAAAAGATCCTTCCGGGACAATCGGTAACCACTCTGTGGAGGCAAGCTTTCCGCCAGCTCTCATATTTTTACCTTGCCGAGGATGATATCCTTAAACATCACCCAGTCTCCCAGGAAACTGTAGAGCGGGTAGCTGAATGTCGCCGGGCGGTTTTTCTCGAAAACAAAATGCCCAATCCATGCGAAGCCATAGCCGATGATCGGCAGAAGAAGCAAAAAGCTCCACTTTGCTTTTAGGGTTATGTAGACCAACGTCAGTAAGACCAGAGCGCTGCCGGCGAAGTGCAATCGCCGGCAAGTAGCGTTCTTGTGCTCTGCAAGATAGTATGGGTAAAACTCCGCAAAAGTCTGGTATTGCTTCGGCATCGCGCTCCGTGGCCCTATCCGGGCGTATCTAGGAATCTTCCGGGTAGAGGACCACTTTCACGTAGTTCCGGACGTCAAAGTAGCGCCGGGCGGCCTCCCGGATATCGTCAAGGCTCAGACCCTCTACCATCTCACCATAGGTCATGACATTCTTGACATCCGAGCCGTGATAGTAAGAGCTGCGCAAAGTGCTCAGCCAGAAACTATTCTCCTTCAGGTCGGTTTCATGCTTGCGGACCTGGGTTTCTTTTATCTTGGTCAAGTACTTTTCCGTGGTACCGTGATCCTTCAGGCTGTCAATATGCATGAATACGGTGTCCGTTAGTTCCGGCACGCGTTCCGGATCACAGCCAAATGAAATATTCAGACTGTATTCTTGCTCAGGATAACGCGACGTTGAAGCGTGCACCCGCACGCCGTAAGTTCCGCCGAGATCTTCCCTGAGGACCTCCCGCAATTTTATTTGCAGCGCTTTGGCCATGGAAGCAATAGTGTAGCGCGCCTCGCGGTTCCAGTCAAATTCCCCGGCAAACATAATCGAAACCTGGCTCTTGGGTTCGAGACCCTTTTTCACTTCCTTGCTCACGATGCCGCGCGGCGAATCCATGCCGACATCGCGCCACGTTTCTTCCCGGCTGATTGTGGGCAGGCCGCCGAGATAGTTTTCGATCAGCGGTTTGATGGTTTCCGGTTCAAAGGCGCCGACGAACAGAAAAGTGAAATCGCTGGCATCTGCAAAGCGGTCCTGGAAAATACTGAACGATTTTTCCAGATCCATCTCAGAGAGAATTGCAGTGGACCACGGCCTTGCGCGGAAATGACGACCCGACATGGTTACTTGTATGGTGTCACGATAGGCGGCTTCCGGGCTGGCGCCGCGGTTTCTGATGAAGCCCATCATACGCGACTTAAAAGAGTCGAACGCCTGGCTGTCCTTGCGCGGGGCGGTAAAATAGAGATAGATGAGCTGCAGTGCGGTTTCAAGATCCTCCGGTGCTGCACTACCGGAAAAGCCCTCCTCAAGTTCACCGATAAAGGGGGAGACTGCAGCGATCTTACCCGCCAGCTTCTTCTGCAGCGCGATCTGATTGAAGCTGCCCAGACCACCCTCGCGAATGATGGCACTGGCGGCGATAGCGGGAATGTAGTTGGCGTCGGCTACCAGCGAATGTCCCCCAGGGCTAAAAGCGGAAAAGATCACCTGGTCATTCTTGAAGTCAGTAGGCTTCAGTACTACTTTGACGCCGTTGGCTAACTGCCACTCGGTGATGCCAAGCTCAGCGATTCTCTTCTCTGCGACCACTTGTCCTGCTTGCGGCGCTTGCTCCACCAGCGGTACGTCCGGCACCTTGTCTTCATAGGCCGCAATATGCATTTGCTCCACTTCTCTGAAGACATTTTTCAACTCCCTTTCGCCGGGTGGTGTGCTCGTGTCTTTGTCCGGAGCGCTCACGGCCACGACGCGATTCTCCGGACTCGCCAGCTCCATCGCCACTGCATTGACTTCAGCAAGCGATATCCCGGGCAGAAATTTCTTGTACAATTCAAACTCGTACTCGATGCCGGGTACAGGCTCGTCTACGAGAAAATTCCGGATGTACTCAGCGGCGTAAAGACGGGACTCGCTCTTATCGCGCTCGTTATAGGCCTGTTCGATGCCGCGCAACATCTCGACTTTCTCGCGCTCCAGCTCTGATTGTGTGAATCCGTGCTGGCGTACCCGCTCCGCTTCCGTGAGCACGGCCTGCAGGCCTTTTTCAACACCGTTGTCCGCCACCACCGCGCCGAGGACGTAAAACTCCTTTGAGCGAATAAATCGGCCCTGGCTCGAATAGCCGGTCAAAAACGGTGGTTCGGGCTGGGTGCGCAGTTCATCGAGCCGCTTGTTTAGCACTCCCTCATACAACGCTTCGGTCAGGGTTTTCCGATAAGCTCCGGCCGTACCCTCCGCCTTCACCGGATGTTTGTAGTACACGCTGACGTCGGTGTTGGTTGCTTCGACATCGGTTGCCACAGTGAACAGGGTTTCCCGATGATCGGGTACCGGAAAAAGTTCGCGTTGCCGGGGCTGTTCATCGGCTTTGAGTTTGGAAAAATGTTCCTTGATCAGCCCTTCAATCCAGTCGTGGTCGAAGTCACCAACCGCCACGACTGCCATCAAGTCCGGGCGATACCAGTTTCTGTAAAAGCGGCGCAGGGCATCGTACGGTGCAGATTCGAGAACGTCCTTTTGCCCGATGGGCAGGCGGTTGGCATACTGTGAATCCTTCAGAATCACCGGAAACTGTTTGTCGCGCATGCGGGCTCCGGCACCCCGGCCAAGACGCCATTCTTCGATGACCACACCGCGTTCCTTGTCAATTTCCTCATCCTCAAAGGCGACATTGTGCGCCCACTCTTCCAGAATTTGAAATCCAGTTTCTACGATTTCGTTATCGTCGGTTGGGACCTGCAGCATGTACACGGTTTCATCAAAGCTGGTGTAGGCATTGATGTCAGGCCCAAAGCGCATACCGATAGATTCGAGGTAATCGATGATCTCCTGTTTGGCAAAATTTTCCGTTCCATTGAAGGCCATGTGTTCCACGAAGTGCGCCAGCCCTTGCTGATCGTCGTCTTCCAGGATCGAACCTGCATTGACCACCAGCCTAAGCTCGGCGCGGTTTTCCGGCTTTTGGTTGACGCGGATGTAGTATTTCAGGCCGTTGTCGAGCTTACCGATTGTGATCTTGGCGTCGACAGGGAGTTTTTCGGAAAGCTCCAGATTGCCGGTTTGTGCCGGCAAAAGGGTGATACCGCTCAACAGAAGAGAAAGAGCAACTAGCGAAATCCTGATTGTGTGATACATTTCAAGTCCCTTGATTTTGTTTGTGGGGAAAATGAGATTAGTCGAGACTGGATAGTGTACGCGCCTTATGCGGCTTCGGTTCACCGTTTGATGGAGAATGTGCCTTCGTGGCCGCAAAATCAAAACATCGCAGTACTCATTGAACCTTCTTTCCGCCATTCCTAGTCGGCCAACTTGGTCACGACACTTATCTCAGAATGCAATGTCCTGTGCACCGGGCAGCGATCTGCTATTTCGAGTAATCTTTGTCTTTGTACTTCATCAAGCGGGCCAGTGAGCCGGACCTCCCTCTCGATCCGGTCAATTCTGCCATCCGCCGTTTCGCATTCAGTGCAGTCCGCTGCATGGATTTTTTTATGAGTAAGGCTTACCTCGGCAGCGTGCAGAGGCCAGCCTTTATGGTTCGCATACATGCGCAAGGTCATGGAAGTACATGCGCCGAGCGCGGCCACCAAGAGGTCGTACGGCGTGGGGCCAAGATTAGCGCCACCGACCGACGGTGGTTCGTCGGCGATAAGGCTGTGACCGTGTGCCTCGATCTCGGTGGTAAAGCCCTCTTTACCGGTGCGGCTCACCACGAGATTGGCCGGCTCTTCCGTGCTCTGCGCGGGTTCGGCCTTGGCATCGAGATACTTTTGCGCCCAGGCTGCGATTACGGAACCGACATAGCGCGAGTCTTTTTCATCTGAAAGCAAGTGGTCGGCGTGGTCGAGCGACACGAAACTTTTGGGATGGCGCGCGGCTTCAAAGATCAAAGCAGCATTGTGGATCCCCACGGTGTCGTCCACCGGTGAATGAAAGACAACCAGCGCTTTGCGCAGATCGCGAATGGTGCCTTTCATTTTGTTCTGCTCCAGGTCGTCGAGAAATTGTTTCTTGATTTTGAAAGGCCGTCCGGCGATGCTCACTTCGGCTTCGCCCTGCCGGATAATTGCCTCTTTCGTGTCGGTGAGCAAATGCTGGACGTGGGCCGGATCACAAGGTGCGCCGATAGTGGCGACCGCGACCACAGAAGGCAAATCCGCGGCCGCTTGCAAAACCGCAGCGCCGCCGAAAGAATGGCCAATGAGTATTCCAGGCGCCAAATATTCCCGCTCCAAAAAATCTGCGGCAGCAAGCAAGTCAGACACATTTGACGAGAAGTTGGTGTCCGCGAAGTCACCGTCACTTTCACCCAGGCCGGTAAAGTCGAAGCGCAGCACGGCGATTCCCTGGCGGTTCAGAGCACGACTGATATTGCGAACCGCGCTCAGGTTTTTCGAGCAAGTGAAACAGTGGGCAAACAGAGCAACTGCGTGTGGCTTACCGGCCAGAGGGAGGTCTAGTCTGGCGGCCAGGTTTTCGCCTTTTCGATTTGCAAAAGTAACTTTTTCAAATTGCATGGCAGATTACACTTTCTTCAAGAGATTTTTCTTGCATAAAATGAAGAATTATCAATATATAGCTGAGTACAAAAAATTGCAAACAATAAGGTGGTGAAGATTTGTCCGTTACCACCGGAAATCTGTGATAGGACCTGGACTTTTGTCATTCCTGTGGGAATCCTGATTTTCAGCATTCCTCCCCCGGAATGACATTTCTTTTTGCACGTTTAGACCAATCCAAGAAAGTATTGCCGAGAGGAAAGCATCATGGCTGAGGGTTACGATTTCAAACACATCGAAGAAAAATGGCGCGATTACTGGCGGGAAAGGCGTTTTTTTGAACCAGACCTCGATGATACCAGCGATAAGGTTTACTACCTGAATATGTTCCCGTACCCGTCCGGTCAAATGCATGTCGGACATGGCCGCAACTGGCTTATCGGTGACGCCTACTGTCGTTACTTGATCATGAATGGGCACAAAGTCCTGAACCCGATGGGGTACGACGCGTTTGGCCTGCCGGCTGAAAACGCGGCCATCGATCGCGGCATTCACCCGAAAGAATGGACGCTCAACAACATCGAGTCTTTTCGCAGCCAGTTCCGCGAGTGGGGCGTGGTCTTTGACTGGCGCCGGGAGTTGGCCACCTGCGACCCCGGCTACTACAAGTGGAATCAATGGCTTTTTGTGCGCTTTTTCAGAAGCGGATTGGCTTATCGTCGTGCGTCGCTGGTGAACTGGTGTCCGGGCTGTGAAACGGTTCTGGCCAACGAGCAGGTGGTCGACGGACAATGTGAGCGTTGCCGGTCGACGGTGGAGAAGAAGGATTTAACCCAATGGTTCTTCCGCATCACAAAATATGCCCAGGAATTGCTCGACGATCTCGACAAGCTGGAGCACTGGCCCGAGCGCGTCAAGACCATGCAGAGCAACTGGATTGGGCGGAGCGAGGGCGCGTCTATCCGCTTCCCGGTCGATGGCACGGACGAGACCATCGAAGTCTTTACGACCCGGCCTGACACAATCTATGGCGCAACATTTATGGTGCTTGCGCCCGAACATCCGCTGGTCGATACGCTGACTTCCTCCGAATATAGGGAGCGGGTTTCGGCATACCAGCGCAAAGTGGCTGCGGAAAGTGATGTCGAACGGCAAATGACCGAGCGCGAAAAGACCGGAGAATTTATCGGCGCATATGCCAAAAACCCGATAACCGGCGCGAAGATTCCAATCTGGATAGCCGACTACGTTCTGATGGGATATGGCACCGGCGCAATCATGGCAGTCCCCGGGCATGACCAGCGCGATTTCGATTTCGCTCGTATCTTCGACTTGGCGATCATTCTTGTTATCTCTCCAAAGGGAGAAGAACTGGTGGCGGCGGCCATGCTGGAGGCTTTCCTCGGGGAAGGCGTTATGATCAACTCCGGCCCCTTCGACGGGCTGCCGGCCGGCAAAGAAACCATTCGCAAGTTTATCGACTATTTAGAGGAAAAAGGACTCGGCAAAGGTGAGGTGAACTTCAGGCTGCGCGACTGGCTAATTTCGCGGCAGCGCTACTGGGGTACGCCGATTCCCATGATTCATTGTGACGCTTGTGGCGTCGTGCCGGTCCCCGACGAGCAGCTTCCGGTTCTGCTGCCGGATGTGGCGTTTCTCGGCAAGAAAGGACTGTCTGAAATACCGGAATTTTACGAAACCGAATGTCCCGAATGCGGCGCTCCGGCCCGGCGCGATACGGACACCATGGACACGTTTGTCGATTCTTCCTGGTATTTCATGCGCTATTTGTCTTCGCAGAATAGCGAGAAGATCTTCGACTCAGAGCTGGTCAACAAATGGTTGCCGGTGGACCAGTACGTTGGCGGCATTGAGCATGCGATTCTACATTTGCTGTACGCCCGTTTCGTCACCAAAGCGATACGCGACATGGGTTTGATAGATTTTGGCGAGCCGTTCACCCGGCTGTTCACACAAGGCATGATCACACACTCGGCTTATCGCTGTGAGACGCATGGCTGGATTCCGCCCCAGGATATAAAAAACGGGACATGCCCGATCGGGGGTGAGCCGCTGATCTCTGAGCTTGCCAAGATGAGTAAATCTAAAAAGAACACCATTGCCCCGACTGAGATTATTGAAAAATACGGGACAGACACGGAGCGTTTGTACACGCTGTTCATGGGACCGCCGGAGAAAGAAATCGAGTGGAATGATGAAGGGGTGCGCGGCGGCTATCGCTTTCTGAATCGCGTCTGGACCGTGGTGGAAAAATACCGGGATGTCCTGCACACAACGCCGGCAGAAAAGATCGACCTCGCCGGATTGAACCAACGCGACAAACAGCTTTGGCGCGTTGTGAACGAAAAGATAGACTCGGTGACCAGGGATTTCAAGAATCTGCACTTCAACACCGCGGTGGCGGCAAATATGGAGTTGAGCAATGAGCTCGGGGATTATCTCAATGCTTGCGAACAAGGCCGGCACGAACTACACCCGGCATTGCTCAAGCAGGCGGTGGAGAAGTTAATTCTCCTGCTCTCGCCCATGACGCCTTTTGTTACGGAAGAACTCTGGCGGCTGCTGGGCAATGACAGCGCAGTGCTCGAACAGAAGTGGCCGATCCATGACGAAGCGGCGCTTGAGCGCGACGAGACTTTGATCGTGATTCAGGTAAACGGTAAGTTGCGCGACCAAATGATGGTTCCCAGCGAAATGGCTACTGACAAGAATGAACTGGAAAGGCGCGCCCTGGAGCAAATCGAAGGACGGCTGCAAGGCAAGGAAGTGCGCAAAGTAATCGCGGTGCCGGGCAAATTGGTCAACATCGTAGCTTAGAACTTCCCGAACGTTGAAGGTGGGGGCGGCCACCTCCCCGCCTGCCCTCGAATAACGTCTTGAGAACATTCCTCTGATTAACCGCCATCGACTCGAGTAGTCGGGTTGATGGGTTCAAAAAGCGAACCCATTCTACTTTGACTATAGTCCTGCAGCTCACTTTGCCACGGCAAGTTGCGACCCGAACGCAAATAGGTAATGTTGCCCCCTGACATAAATCATTCCGTTGGAAATTGCCGGCGTCGCCATCAGAATTTCGTTGACCGGGTTCCTGGCTATCAACTGGTACTCCGGCCCTGCCCTGAGTACAAATACGTCACCCTCCTCGCTGGCAAAATAGAGTTTACCATCCGCGGCCACCGGCGAAGCTGTGAATGCGCTGCCGCCACGCCCCGCCACGCGTGCCCGGTATTTCTGTGCACCGGTAATCGCATCATAGCAAGTCAATACACCATTGTTACTGCAGGTGTAAAAATAACCCTGGTAGGCTATTGGCGTCGGCATGTAGGTGCCGCCCCGCTTATGTCGCCATGCCACCTGCGCCGCACTGTTCAGGCTATCCGGCAGAGAAATGTCACCAGAACCGCCGGGACGAATCGCCATCACGGGACGCGACGGCGGGTACCCGGAAGTCACGTAAATCATGTCGTTGTCAAAAACCGGAGTGGCGACCACGACCTCTGAGTTCATTTTGTGGCGCCAAAGCTCCTCACCCGTGGCTGGATTGTAAGCATAAACAAAATGGCTGGAGTTGGTCACCAGTTCGTCACGGCCCATGCTCGGAATAACCGTCGGAGTGCTCCACGAAGGGATTTCATCGCGTTCGGTGTGCCACACTTTTTTGCCTGATACCAAGTCGAATGCGGCTAGATAGGAGTCTTTCGAGCGGTCGCATTGCACAATGACTGAATTCTCATAAATAATCGGAGAGCTGGCATGGCCCCACTGGATTTCTTCGTCATAGAACCAACCCGCATCCAGTAGTCCGAGATCGTTTCGCCACTGCACCTCGCCATTCATGTCGTAGCAGACCAAACCTTCGGAGCCAAAAAGCGCAACAACATATTTCCCGTTCGTGGCAGGCGTCGAGTTAGCCTGCGTGGCCTTGGGATGACGTTTTACGCGCGGCATACCTTTATGCGCCACTTTCTGCCAGACCACGCTGCCATCGGCACTCTTGAGGCAATAGAGTTTCCGTGCGTGCTCACTGGCATCCTGCACGTAATCGACATCACCGTAAAGCCCGACACGATACTCCGCGCTGGTGTCACCACTTACAGCGGTTGTCACAAATATCCTGTCTTCCCAGACAACGGACGAAGCGTGCGCCAGACCCGGGATTCGGGTTTTCCAGCTGAGATTCAGGTTTTCATCTGCATTCCAAACTGACGGAGGGAACTGTCCGTCTGCAACCCCTGACGCGCTGTTGCCACGAAAAGAAGCCCAGTTCTGAGGATTTTCAACACTTCGGCCAGCATCAGATTTTAGTAATTCCGAAACGTCAGCAAGTTGATCCGGCGTTTCGCCTCGCTTCTGTGCGAAGGTGATAACCTGTGTCTGGCCCCCTCGGCTGGGCTGTTCAAATGTGAAGCCTGACGCGGTGCCGTCAGCGATCGTGAATGTCACCAGTGAGCCTTCGATGTCAGGCGCGGTAAAAGTGGCTTCTCCCCTCTGCTCTAATGCAACGGCAGCACCGCCACCAAAGGAAATCATCAACTGGGCATTCTTGATTTCGAGTTTTGCTGCAACAACCTCGCTTTCGAAGTCGCCGGTAAATCTTTCCAGTTCGGGTACAGCATCCGGCGCGTCCATTTCCCTGGCACCCATTTCTACAAGCTCTTCTACTGTCGTTTTGAGATTCTTTGTTTTCGCTTCGACCAATGCCTCGGACAGTTCATCTTCTTCAAGTTTGGCGGTCTCCAGTATTGCGCGCGCCATTGCCGTATCTTCACGGGAAATCGACCGAAGCAAAATCCGCTTGGCGCCAGGCGCCCCCTTTTCGATCAAGAATCGAATAACGTCCGGATTGCCGCTGGAGGACGCCCAGCCCAGGGTGCTTGCAGCGGACAAATCGGCGCCGTTTTCGACCATAAGGCGAATAATCTCCAGGTTACCCTCAGAGGCGGCCCACAGGAAGGGCGTCGCATTGTAAAAGGAATCTTTCAGATTGGGATCAGCGCCGTGCTTCAGCAGCACTTTCACGGCTTCTACATGACCCCGATCAGTGGCAAATGACAGCGCGGTTGCGCCATACCGATTTTTCGAGTTAACCTCAACGCCGGCGGAAAGCACTTTTTCAATCAGCGCCGTGTCGCCGTTGCGTGCGGCATTCCAGAGGAGTTCCTCTTGCTCGCCGGCAAATACAAGAGCAATGAGAAACACGCAGAACAAACAGCTGAGTATTTTTTGCACGATTTGGCCTCCGTATTCAAATTTGGTTCCACCCTGCTCGAATACAATTACGATGAACGTGGCAAAGATACCACTTCACCGTCTGATGGCGTTGTGTTTGTCACCTCCCGTCTGGCAATGAATGATGTGGGGGATCCGGTCTCAATCCATTGTTCCGCGTCAGTTCACTCTAATGTTACGGTCTTGAATCCTCTGTATCTTTCAATGTGATCAAAGTCCCGATCATTGTGAAGTAATGGAACATCACTTTCGAGTGAAACCGCTGCAATCATACAATCAACGGGCTTTCTTATCGTGATTCCGAGTTTGCGCAAATACCGAAATATCTCAGCGGATTTGACAAAAGTTGAGTCGTTCATTGGAAGGAAAACTAAATTCTCCAGGTGCGACTTGGTTTTCAAGTACTGATTCCTGGCCTGAATCCCTTGCAGTATTTCTGCTAAAATGACACCGCAGATGCAAATATCCTCACTATTTTTGATAGACTCTTCTAGTTTTAGAACCTGACGTGTCGAATTGTTGTTGAAAAAATCAATCCATACCGTCGTGTCAACCAGGATCATAAGAATTCACGCCCTGCACGCGAGCTAGCTAAATCTCCTTCCCACTTTATTGTCCCTTTAAGTTCCAATATTTTCTTTTGGTTTTCATGTCTTAGAAGTTCCTGAAGCGCATGGTCGATTAACTGCCTACGCGTCTTTAGACCTGTCAATTCTAAACATCTTTGTACAAGTTTATCATCAAGTACGATATTTGTTCTTCCCATAGGAATCATCTCCTGTTATTCTCTACACAAAATTAGTTAAATTATGTGTATATTCCAAGATGGTTTTCTTAGCGCGAAAGATATTTGGACTTGAGGGTCAATCACGTCCTCCCGGCATTGGTGGTCAATTTGACTGGTGGGTCGGAGTAGACTAAGCAGACTTGCACTGCGAAACAAGGAAAAGTTCTCAGGCGGGCCTGGTTGTCCGCCCATGTCCAAAATTCTCCTGATCTGTTACCTTTCCTTCTTTCCTCCGTACTATTTGTCTATCTTCCGTGTCAACTGGCTAGAAAACCTCCACAAAAGATAGAGGTAAGAATGCAAGACTCAGGCAGCTTCGCGCTCATTTACAGTGGGGAGGGCCTGGAGGTTCACGTTCCTGTCAATCCAAAACTGAATTGGTCAGCCAATGAACAAGGTATCAACACTCTATTGCATCATCCTCTTTAATGCGCTGTTCAGCACGCACTCTGTTTGCCAGATCAAGATTCACAGGAATCTCGATGTTGAAGACGGACTGGTACAATCGCAAGTTTTTAGTATTCTGGAGGCTCAAGATGGGTATCTCTGGGTCGGAACCGCTGATGGCTTGAGCCGTTGGGATGGGGTGAACTTCGTGAATTTTCAGGCGGACGATGATGTGATAGGTGATCCTTTCTATGCTATTCATGAAAGCTCAGACGGAACCCTCTACTTCGGGCGCAGGAATGGCGTTAGTGTGTACAAAAATGGCAAGCTTGCTGCCCTTGATGTCGACGAATTCTCAGAATATACTATCACGGCGATTACAGAAAGTGAAGACGGAACCTTGTACTTCGGCACCGGGAGTTACGGAGTGATTGAGAGAAAAAACGGGCAGAATACGGTGTTGAACGAACAAGATGGGCTCGCTCACAATCAGGTTAACTCACTTCATATTGGTAAGGACGGCCGGCTTTACCTGGGGACAGCCGGGGGTCTAAGCATTTACAGTGAGCGAAAATTTACAAATGTGAGCGTAGAAAAAACCCTGGGGAGCAATTTGGTGCTGTCTGTTTTCGAGGGCAGGAACGAGAAATCGTATATTGCGACTTTACAAGGACTTGGGGTTTATCACAACAACAGTCTTGAGAAAGTCCCTGCTTTTGGAAATTCCGGGCTAGGTCGAATCAACACCGTTTATGAAGCAACTGACGGCACACTGTATGCTGGTACCGGAGGGAGCGGTGTTGAGTGCGTGAGAGAAGGTAAGTTCGAGACCATCACTGACGAGCACGGACTGGGTGATAATTGGATTACCTGCATCTATGAAGCGAAAGACGGTACGATCTATTTTGGCACGAGGGTAGGGCTAAGCATTTATCAAAATGGCAAGTTTGAAACACTCAATAGAGATGGCCTCACCCAAAATAGTGTTCAAACTATTTACGAAGATCATAGTGCCCGAATGTATTTCAGCGGCTTCGCAGATGGCGTCACCATCTACACCGATGGCAAATACGAGAAGCTAACCCAAAGAGATGGTTTGGCACACGATTGGGTGGTTTCAATGTCTGAGGGCAAAGACAAAACCATGTATTTTGGCACCGACTTTAGTGGCGTCAGCGTTTACAAGAATGGCAAGTTCAACACTCTGAACCAAGGCAATGGTTTGCCCAGAAACCAGGTCTCTTCAATGTTTACCGGCAGTGATGGAACGATCTATTTTGGCTTTTGGAACGGCGGCGTAGGAATTTATAAAGAAGGAGAGTTTGTCCAGGTGTGGAATGAGGAAAGCGGTTTGCCAGGCAGTAACATCTACGCATTCCATGAGTCGCAGAGTGAGACTCTTTATATCGGTACGAGAGGAAATGGCGTCTATTTGTATCGAGACGGCCGGCAGGAAAAAGCAATAAGCACCAAAAACGGCCTGGCAAGCAACATTGTTTATGCAATCCACGAAGCAAAAGATGGCACATTCTATTTTGGGACGCATAGGGGCCTGAGCATTCTCAAGGCTGGCCAGTTCAAGACATTTTCGATGTTGAACGGACTCACCAGCAACAAAATTTACGGAATCCTGGAAGGCGATAGCAGTCAAATTTATCTGGTCACCGATGTGGGCATCAACATTGTAGATTTCTCGAGTGAAAGCCCTTTTGTTCGTACGCTGCGATACCGCGACGGTCTGGCCAGTGATGAGTGCAAAGAAAAACTCTATCTTAAAGATAGTAAGGGCAATTTCTGGTTTGGCACGGTGAAAGGTATTACCAAGTATGATCCTGCCAGAGATCTGCCAAACTTGATGGCGCCAAAACTTCATCTTTCTCGCGTCAGCCTTTTGGGACAGGATGTTCTGGCTGCTGACAAGTCTGTCTTCGAGCATGATCAAAACTATCTAAAATACGATTTTATCGGGATTAATTTGTCGGCACCGGAGAAAGTCGTCTATCGTTACCGTTTGTCCGGGGTAGACGAAGACTGGGTTGAGACTGCCCAAAGATCCGTTCAATATACGAGCTTGGACGATGGCAGTTATACCTTCGATGTAAAAGCGAGGAATGAATGGGGAGTTTGGTCGGAGCCCGAAAGCTACAACTTTGAAATTCTGCCACCTTTCTGGGAAAGGATTTGGTTCCTAACGCTGGCCGGTCTCCTGTTCTTCGGCACGATTGCGTACTTTGTCATGTCCCATGTCCGGCAACTCCTCGCCACCGAGAGGCTTAGAACCAAGATCGCAGCCGATCTGCACGACAGCATTGGGTCGGGTTTGGCTGAGATAACGATCCTTAGTGAAATATGCATAAAGTCGCTTGCCCAAAACGCCAGGAGACAAGCCGAGCAGAGATTGGAAACCATTGGAAAAATCTCTCGCTCATTGGTAACGAGTATGAGCGATATCGTCTGGCTGGTGAGTCCCCAGCAGGATTCATTGTACGATCTTTTGCTCCGCCTAAAAGGTTCCTATGAAGATCTGTTACGCCACAAGGGCATTGTGTTCAAAATGCCAAACGTGAAATCAATGGAGAAAATTCATCTTCCGATGGAACATCGCCACCAACTGTATCTGCTCTTCAAAGAAGGCGTTACGAATTGCCTCAAGCACAGCGACTGCACGGAGCTGATTCTTGACACAGAAGTTTCGTCGCGAGAACTGAAGATGGCGCTCAAGGACAATGGCAAGGGATTTGATGTTAACCAGATTTTGTCGAAGAAAAATACCGGTGAGGGCTTGGTAAATATGAGAAGAAGAGCGGAATCAATGGGGGGCGCGCTGCATCTTCAATCCAGCCTGGGAAAGGGAACAAAGGTCGAATTCAAAGGTAGTATGTCGCAAATCTTTTAGTTCCGAAACTGACACAGCTCACGCTAAAGAAGTGGTTGCGAAAATGATTGATGTCATCGTTGTTGAAGACAAACGCACCATCCGTGAAGGACTGGCGATTTTGATCAACGGCACCGAAGGGTATCGATGTGTCGCTACTTACGCCAATTGTGAAGATTTGCTGGAGAAGGCGTTGGAAATTCCTGCGAACGTCGTTTTGATGGATATCGGCTTGCCTGGTATGACAGGAATCGAAGGGAACAAACGGTTGAAAGAAATCACTCCGAACGTCAATATTCTCATGCTTACAATCTACGAGGATAATGACAACATCTTTGAAGCTCTATGTGCCGGCGCCTGCGGCTACCTGACGAAACAGACGCCACCGGCGCGATTGCTGGAAGCGATCAAGGACGCGAATGAGAATGGCTCCCCTATGAACGCCCATATTGCGCGCAAAGTCGTTGATCTGTTTAACAACAAGAAGCTGTTCGCCGAAACGCAATCTCCCTTGACAAGCCGCGAAACGGAAATTCTCAGCCAGCTGGCTGAAGGAAGCAGCTATCAGGAAATCGGAGATGCTTTGTTTCTCAGTATAAGTACAGTCAGGTATCATATTGGCAATATCTATCGAAAACTGCACGTCCATTCCCAATCGGGTGCAGTTGCCAAAGCACTCCGTAGAGGCTTCATCTAAGTTGCGCTCTGAGCTATTCCTCCGTTAGCCTCCAATCATACCATACCTGTATGTTCATACAGGATGTTCTTCTCTTTCGTGTAGCAGCCTGCCAACAACTGAATCTTCATCCAGTTGTGCCAACGGAAACGATTTCATAAGTTTCAAAGCAGTCACAATATTGAGTCTTTGAGCATCAATTTGCTGAAGATGTAAGTTTTTGATCACTCAAACAAGGAGCAAGCTTATGAGATTTCTTCGAATATTTTCATTGTTGGTTTTACCGGCACTGTGTACAAGCTGCACGGCCACTGCTGACGAAGGAGGAAAGATTCCGCTTACAACGACTTCTGAAATGGCTAAAGACCATTATTTGAAGGGTCAGAGCTTTCTTGATGGCGTTCGTCGCACAGATGCGCATGCTGAATTCGGAAAGGCGATAGAGGCGGATCCTGAATTTGCCATGGCACACCTGAACCATGCGTTAACTTCATCCAACTCAAATGTATTTTTTGAATCGTTGGGTAAGGCAGTAGCTCTCTCGGAGAAAGCATCAGAAGCGGAACGTTTGTGGATATTGGGACAGGAGGCTGGTGTGAACGGCGATCGCGTGAAGCAGGAAGAATATTGGAAGGAGCTGACCCAGAAATACCCAAAAGACGAACGTGGCCAGCATTTGCTCGGGGGATACTATTTCGGCCAGCAGCAATGGCAGCAGGCCATTACGTACTATGAAAAGGCGCTCAAGGTAAATGAGGAGTTTTCAGTGCCCTATAACCAACTCGGTTATGCCTATCGCTACCTAGAACAGTACGATAAAGCAGAAAGTACTTTCCGGAAATATATCAGCGTCGTGCCTGACGACCCAAACCCGTATGACTCTTACGCTGAACTTCTGCTCAAGATTGGACGTTATGATGATTCAATCAGAAACTACCGCAAGGCGCTTGAGCAGGACCCGACATTCGTTGCTTCGCACATCGGGATAGCCACCAACTACAACTATAAGGGCCAATATGGCGAGGCTCGTCAACAGCTTGAAAAGATGCATCAGAGTGCTCAGAATGATGGCCAGCGTCGTGCGGCGCATTTCGCCAAGGCTGTTTCATATGTTTTCGAGAGAAATGTTGAAGCCGCGCTGAATGAATATCAAAAGGCGTACGACTTGGCGGCAAAAATTAACGACGGCTCCTCAATGGCAGGAGATCTTGGTACAATGGGTAGTATTTTGAGTGAATTCGGTCGCGGCGAAGAAGCGCTGCAGTATTTTGAGAGGAGTTTCAAAACTACCATGGACTCTGAAGAAGTGCCCGCGAATGTGAAGGATTTGGTCCAAACGTTCTACCTGTCAAATCTTGCTCAGGCAGCAATCCAGCGGGGCGATTTAAAGACAGCAAAGGAAAAAGCAAAACTTCATTCAGAGCGAGCAAATGCGTTGCAAAATCGTTTTCAGATATGGCTGTCGCATGAAATTGCCGGCAGAATAGCCTTATCTGAACGCCGGTTCGACGATGCACTCGCTGAACTAAAGCAAAGCAACCAGCAAAATACTTACAATCTCTACCGGATCGGGTTGGCCTATGAAGGAAAAGGAGACAGGAAATCTGCAGATGAATGGAAAAAGCGAGCTCTAAATTTCAACCCTCTGAATGATCTCAACCAGGCTTTGACCTTTGTCCGGGCGAGCAAAGAGATGTCAGCCAAGTAGTTTTGATGTTGAAAATTCTAGGATTAAAAACATCCTGAAGCCTGGCTTTGGGGAGTTTATTTTTTATGTGGCCTTCCGGAGGCCACAGCCTTTATTCTAAAATCGTTTGCAGAATATCAAGGTCTTGTAGTTTATGCGATGATGCATTAGCTGGAAATAAGCAACCGGAAACAAAATTGGCCGTATGTATCCAGAACGCCAGGCCGATCGTATTTCAGGCCAGACTATAGATTTCATTTCTCTTGTACAATCTAAGAGGAGAATTTGCTATGAATAAAAGCAGAAGAGAATTCGTTCGCGATGTTCTGTTGGGAAGCTCAGCCTTGCTGCTGGCACCGGGAGCTTTACGTGCGCAGAAAAAGCCACGAGCAGATCCCTATGATCAGAAGCTGATAAAAGAATTTGTCGTGGCCGGTCATAATGACCTGGATAAGGTAAAAATGATGCTGGCCGATGACCCCAACCTGCTGAACTGCACCTGGGACTGGGGCGGCGGCGATTTTGAGATGGCAATAGGCGGCGCCGGCCACCTTGGTAACAAAGAGATTGCAAATTACTTAATCAGTGTTGGCGCTCGGGTCGATCTCTTTGTGCTCACAATGCTTGGCAAAACAAATATTGTAAAGCCGGTTCTCGAGGAATATCCCAATCTGATTTTTGCCAAAGGTCCGCACGGTTTCACCATGCTTCATCATGCAAAGCAGGGTGGTGAAAATGCACTGAAACTCTACGAATATCTGCAAAGCAAAGGGCTTGACAAAACCAAAGTAACCCTTGCTGGTTAAGGTCGTGTGCGCATGCGCACGCTTCCCCGTAGTCGATCGTGCCATCTTCAAAATGGCATTTGAAGTCGTAAAGTCCGCACTGCATCTGCGAAATTTCGGATGAACAGCAAAAGGAATAATCGCGTTTTGGAGCCAAATCTACCACACAGTTTATTTTACTACTCTGGTTTGATCCCAAATGTACAAAGCGTTCCGAAATCTGAAGGATTTGAGATGTTGTTTTGTGCGTCGATGAATTGTCTTTGCTCGACCTTTGAAAACCCCGCATCGATGAAACCGTTTCGGTAATCGGCCATTGACCAGGACCGAATCGGGATCTGATATTTCTCAGGCCAGTCGTGTGTGATCTTGTTTTCTTTATAGTAATCCAGCAACACCCACAATTGGCCGCCGGGCTGCAACAAGGAAGAGGCCTTGTCGAGCCCTTTCTGAATGTCCGGAAAGTAGTAGAAGACCTCCATTGAGAATATCAGCGAGAATTTCTGCAAGTCGGAAAAATCCCGGGCTAAGAAATCAGCGTGTTCAATGGAGATATTTTTGAACTCCTGGCACCTCTGTTTCGCAAGCCCAGCCATTTCGCTGCTGATATCCAGACCGAAACATCGGCCTCTGGAGAATTGATGATTTGCCATATAGCGTATGGCGTAACCGGTACCGACTCCGATTTCCAGATAGTCTCCCGAATTGTTCGGGATTAGATCAAACGCCTGCTTGACGAACGGCCAATGCTCGTTTTCCATTCCGTCAGCACGATCATCTTTGGCCCAGGAATCAAACGCCTGGTCAGCCGAATTCGAGGAAGTCATAGTCACCCTTAGTTGTTTGTCCACATTAATTGCTCTGGTCGGAGCGATGCTCCATGCATAGGCCCATCGCAAAATAATAAACAAGAAGGATTATGGCAACAATGTTGACGCACCGACATCATAGAAACATGATTTCAAATGGGGCCTGTTCCGCCTGCTCGAACAAGAATACCATATCTTGAAGGATAAGGTGTCGAGGTGGGCTTGAAACTTAATTTTGTCAGTAACGTCAACAGAAATGATTCATCGATTTGGTGTTCCTTCAGGCTAAGCAAGCACCTCATTCGTGTCAAGTATCAAGTCGCGTCAGGATGCAACTGGCCAGGCATTCTGCTGCCGTCAGCACAGTCATGATAAGGCAAGGCTAAGAGAATGAAAGTTCACGCCTTCTTAATGCTTCTCGGTGCACTTCACGGGATCTTCCTCGCATTCGTTCTTCTTTCAAGGCGAGGTGGAACGAATGCGACCAACGTCTTGCTATCATTGATTTTGCTCATCTTCTCCGGATATTTGTTCGAGCACTATCTGATTCTAGAAGATATGATTGCAAAATTCCCTCACCTCATGGCGGCTTTTGTGCCGTTCCTTTTCCTGCTCGGGCCTCTATACTTTTTGGTTCTTCTGACATTTAGCTGCAGCAGGATGTTGATTAAAGACAAAATGGACATCAGTTAACCATTTAGCTATTTTGGTTTTGAGCTTTAAGAAACCAATAGCCAAAGGAGGTAGACTGATGCCCAAGAGAAAGGTAAG
>JAJDAD010000064.1 GCA_029262055.1 Candidatus Zhuqueibacterota bacterium | reverse complement strand
TAAAGCAGTCGTCGGTGTGAACTTGATCCTTGCAGGGATGATATTCCTGTTCGTGTCCGCCAAGCCCGCGCGTTCGATGAGCGAAACTGCGATAGGCCAGGATCTGTTGCAGCAAGCCTTTCAAAAGCATGTTGCGGATGGACTCGTTGACTACATGGCGATTGCGGCGGATAAGGACTTTAAGGCCTATCTGAAATGGTTGAAGGACTTTGACCCGGCAACAATATCGGACGGCAACGGTCAAATGGCATTTTGGATAAATGCCTATAACGCGCTCGCCATCAAGTCCGTGCTCAGGGCCTCACCGGAAATTGTAAATAACCAGAGCACGGTGAGCTCAAGAGACTTGGCACGAGAATTACGAACCAGGCGAGACGGCAAGAAGCGACCCGTGGTTGCGCTGCAACTCGTTGCAAGCGTACTGGACGATGCCAGCTTTTTCAGCAAGCGCGAGCTGCCGGTGGCAGGGAAGAGATACACTTTGAATCAGATTGAGAAGGAGATTATCTTTCCAAAGTTCGGGGAAACGCGGCTGCATTTTGCCCTGGTATGTGCTGCATTGAGTTGCCCGGAACTGCCAGCCGAGATTTACACCGCCGAGAACTTGCCGGTGAAAATGGAGGAAGTCACCAGAAAATTTTTGACAAATACTTCAAAGAACTACCTCGACCGGGGTGAGAAAGTCCTTTACCTGTCGCAGATCTTTAACTGGTATAGAGATGACTTTGATAAACACGGCAGCGTTATCTCTTTTATCCTGCCCTACCTGGATCAGGCGACTAGGGCTTTTATCGAAGAGAACAAAGTTACGATTAAGTACCTGGAATACGATTGGGCTTTAAACCTGTGGCTTTGATTTTGCGCCACACGGGTGTCTTCTTATTTGTGCCAAGTTCGCCGCGCCTTCTTCTGGTAGCATGAAATTATTTAAAGTTTGTATCAAATGACCATAGGAAATCATAACTTTATCTTTCATGGCAAATTAAGCCGTAAAAGGAGATTTTCCTATGGTAAATCCTCAAGGTCATTATGGTTTTTTGAGGTTGAAATCCAAAGACGCGCGAGCTGCCATCGTGCAAAAGCTCGCCAGTGATTTCAATCTCACGCCCATCATTGCTGAAGCATTCTATCAACAATTCTCGCTCTATTTCCAGGAACATGCCAACGTCTCGCTCTCGACGGGCGAAATTGCCTACGAAGCAGTCGCCGCCGAGGAACCCGCAGGCAAACATATTCGGCTGACGCGGCGAGTCACAACCCGCCTCAAGCTCATCGAGCTGAACACCGACCTCGAAGCCCTGGCAAGCTATGGTCTGGCAGGACTCAGACGCCATCGGCTCGCTCGTCTCACCAAACAGGCCTATGACCAGGGTGCACTGCTCAGCTATGAAGACCTCGCTATGATGCTCACAACCAGTCCGGCTACCGTCAGACGCGATGTTCAACACCTCAGAAGGCAAGGCCAGTTCATCATGACCCGGGGCACCAAACATGACATGGGACCCGGACTCTCACACAAAACCATCATCATAGACCTCTATTTCAAGGGCTACACCTTCAGCGACATCGAACGTAAAACCAACCATTCTGAAACCAGCGTCAAACGCTACCTGGCGGATTTCCTGCAAATCGCAACTCTCTGGCGCCAGGACTTCTCGCACAACCAAATCCGCCTCATTGCAAAAAAAAGTGACCGCCTTGTGCGCGAATACCGACAGCTCTATCAAACCTACCAAAAGCAGGACAATGAACGTCTCAATGAGCTATTCACTCCACTCAAGCCAGGCACTGAAGCGAAAAAAAATCCCCGACTCAACCTCGAAAAGGAGGTCCGGAAAATGACTAAGCCACTGACCAAAGAACAAATCCAACTCAAAAAACTCAGACGCCTACAGAGATGTGCAATATCGTCGTCGGTGATGAAGGAAAGCACTACTGGTTTCATTCTTGTACCCTGGAGTGTTTTACCTCGTTTGGGATACTCGTCGACTGGGACCGCCATCCAGACAAGTTGACCGAAGTTGAGGTGGTGGAGGTCATCATCGAGTTTTGAGACGATGAAGAAGTCGTCGATGAGTTTGAGGATATCGTCAACGATAGCTTGTTCGGTGACTTGTCCTTTGTCATATCCGTAGTGATTGAGGAAACGATAGATGAGCAGATGCCTGAGGCTTTTTGCTCATGGCTTCGATTCCAAATCCTTGCGTAAAAAGAAACTCAGACGATGGGTGGACCAGGCGTTTGACCAGGGTGCGCTCCTGACTCAACTCGACCTCGCAGCCCTGCTCGGTGTTTGCGATACCGTCGTCAGCACCTATGTCAACGAAATACAAAAAGACGGCACCCTCTTGCCAACCAGAGGCAACATTCATGACCTCTCCGGGGCCATTACACACAAACGAGAAATCATCACCCTGTACCTCGAGGGCATGCTCACTCCTGAAATTGCTCTCAAAACCAACCACAGCAAGGAAGCGGTCGACAGGTACATCACAGACTACTGCCGCGTCAAAATGCTCTGGCAGCACGGCATCACATCTCTTGACCAAATCAGCCAACTGACCAGAAGAACCAAACGGGTTATTCAGCAGTACGTTGACCTTTTACCAGACAAAGTCAAAAAGAATCGCTCAAAGAACATTGATTCTAACACCAAATCCTCTAACTTTAACTCGTCCGGTCAAACGGAAACAGGCTCTGCAGAGGTGCAACTTGTCAGGGATAACCGGACCGAAGGAAATGACCGGGAGGTTAATCAATCCTCCCGGTGCTCTTAACCATTTTCTTCGATATGCCTAAGTAAAACCTTTTTATATACTTAGAACTTCATGTGGTCATTTGATACTATTGGAGGAGCAGGAGTTTCTTGGTTTTCGAGAGCTGCTCTGTTTGAATTCGATAAACATAGACGCCGCTACTGACGTTTCGACCTGCGAAGTCTTTGCCATCCCATCTCACCGAATAGCGTCCCACTGTTTGCTCACCGTTCACTAAGATCGCTATTTCTTGGCCTAGAATATTGTGAATTGTCAATACCACGTGAGCGTTGTTGGGTAAATCGAAACGAATTAAAGTTGATGCGTTAAAAGGATTTGGGTGGTTTTGTAACAGAGCAAACGTTTTCGGAAGGCCTTCGTCTTTTTGCCTAATAGCAGTCGGGGTTTCGATCTGAAAGAGAACGAGTTTGTTGAAATCCTGAACACCAGAATTATACTTAGACCTAATGGCAACTCGCGTGACATATGACCGAATTGCTAGAAGAGATGGTAAAACTGTGAACGAAATGCGCATGGAATCACCAGACGCGAGTTCTAGTGATGTCGGACTTACCATCACTGCATTGCTATCCGCTGCACCATAGTCACTGATCGCAGCAAATACAGAGTCCGCACCTTGTCCTGCATTGTAAATATTAAATGATGTGTCAACCCTGGCCGAATTTGAGGGAAAGCTAAAAGCCAGTCGTTGGGTATCAACTTGAGTATCTGGGCGCGGCCCAACTTCGATATAATCTTCTCGCAATAACTCCGATGAGCTCGTACCGTTAGAAATGGTTAATTTTACCGGAAAACGGGTACGTCTCGATGTTGTGTAGGTCCATGTTGGGTTAAGATCTTGGGAGTCGCTCTGACCGTCGTTGTCAAAATCCCAGTTTCTTGAATTAACAGGCACGTTGGGATCTGACAAAGAAACGTCAACAAATTGAAATGCATAAGTACTGGTGTCAGGGCTGGTGGTTTGAGCAGCGTAAAAATTGGCACGTAAGAACCCTGAAGGGATTTCTTCGTTGACGGTCAGGAATTGATCAACTGCCACGTTTTCAAGTACCTGTGTAACGCCTGACGGCCACTCAATTCTCAATGAGTCGACTGTGGTAGCGTCACCTAAACCAAAATGTGTACGTAACTCAGCTTGGAAGACGAAGGATGATGCACCGCCTGACACATATCTGGTCTGCCAGACGGGCTGGTTGGCAATCATTGCTTTTGCGCTAATTTTGGCATGGATGGCTGAGCGGTTCGACAATTGACCTTCACATTTCACATTCAGCCAGTGATTACTGTTGCCCTGATCATTCCGAAATAAGTAATTTGGCTGGGGCGCTCCTGAAGGGTTGTTCGGAATCGCGTAAGTCAGGACATAGAGATCCAGATCGCCATCATTATCATAGTCTCCCCAATACCCGCCTTGTGGAGCGGGAATATTGTCTAGGATATCACCGAGTTCTGTCTGAGTTGTCGTCACAAATTGGCCGTTGCCTTCATTTCTATAGAGTGCCGGTTTGGTAGGGTTTTGTTGTATGTTAGCAACAAATAGATCAAGATCGCCATCATTGTCATAATCACCCCAAATTCCCATAGTTGTACTCTGTGCTTCTGAGACTATGGGATTGTTCATAAGGCGCGTAAAGGTGCCATCGCCATTATTATGATAAAGTCGATCGGTGGTATTATTTGTAAAAGCGACAAAGACATCGAAATCGCCATCATTGTCGTAATCGCCCCAGTTCGAACTGATATCGAAGAAACTGCCCTCATCGAGTAGCCCATTTGACGAAACGGGTTCAAAAAGATTTGGATTCCCCTTTTCCTGGAGTAGGCTTTTATAAAGCTCGTTGGGCCTTGACCAGTTCAGCACAAACAGATCCTGGTCAGAGTCATTATCGTAGTCAATCCAAACATCGTGCGTTCCTATACCGGTGCGGGTTTTTAGAAGAGATAAGTCCTCAAGATGGGTAAAAACGCTATTCCCATCATTGCGATAAAAAAGATCAGGTGTTCCGGTGCCACTAGAGGTGGCGGCACCTGCGGAGAATAAATCGACATCCCCATCTCGATCGTAGTCGATCCAACTGGCACTGGGGGAGGCATTCATGGCGTTGCCGATATCGACCACAGTCATGCTATGAAGCGGTGGTCCTTCATTTCGGTACAAGAAATTCGGAGCCACAGTATTCCCTCCCGGCTGCGTGGTCGTGTTTCCCAAAAATAAATCCAGATACCCATCGTTGTCGTAGTCAGCCCAAATGCCGATGTTTCCGACGCCCTGAGAGGTGACAAAATCTTCTCCGGTTCTGGAGGAAAAAGTCCCATCTTGGTTGTTCAAATAGAACCGAATCGTGGTTTCGCCCATCGCGTACAAATCGGGCCAGCCATCATCATTAATATCCGTCCAGCTTGCACCTGTACTCAAAAATGCATCGGTCGAGATAGGGCCAGCATCGATAACTCTTGAAAAAAACTGCGCCAGAAGATTAGAATTGATGGCCAGTCCCATCAGATGAAAAATTAGACAGTAGATCCAGAATCTCAAAAAACGCAAAGCTGCAAAATTCGACATAACGAACCTCTTCACTACTTATTAGGTGAATGTATTTACCTCCTTGGCTCCGATACCATAGTAGTCAAACAAGAAACCAAAATCGTCTCATTCTATAGGATGACTCCAATCGATTCCGGCAATTGAAAAGTGTAAGGATTTGCTCAGATGTAAAGAGGATTCGGGATAGGGATGATCTTTGTAATTATTTTTGATTACACTTGACGAATTGAGAGGGCGTCATCTGTGTAATCTTTTTAAAAGATCGATTAAATGAGGCCTTGCTATTAAACCCACATTCATGTGCAATTGCCAATTGAGTTAGATGGTTATATGCTGGATCTATAAACATTCGTTGAACCTCCTTTACTCTGTACTGATTGACAAAGTCAGAAAAATTCATCCCAAATTCTTGATTGAGGATTTGGGACAGATGGTTTGTAGAAATTGACAGGCTGGCAGCTAACTCATGGAGCTTCAGATCGTGTCTCAAATACGGCTTTTCCGTTGTTATGTACTGCAATATTCTTTCAGAATAAACCCTGGTCTGTTCTGCCGAAAGCGGGGAGTGCAGATACTTTTCTGCTGATTTTCTGAAGAGCGGACTTGAAAAGATTTCAGGTTGCTTGAGAGTCATATATCCGATAGTATAAACAATAGACGTCAAACCCAAAACCAAAACAATTTCGCCACCCCTGACATATCTCAGCAACAAAAAAAAGATAAGCGCTGCAGCATAAATGCCCATCAAGCCTATCATTAGGCTCGTCATTTTTTTAAACCATCCCGCAAAAATTATCTGATTACTTGAGTGGTTGTTTTTGCGATATTCGTCGTGATTGGGTAGTATTCGAAATGTCAGATAGGTGTAAAACCCGGTTTGAAGAATAAAAAGCCCCATGTGGACATATCCGCTGAACCAGACAATGAAGTAGCGTGAGTTTAAGATAGGTTGATTGGAATTCAAGTCGTACCCAAATAGATGAAGGCAGGCAGGGACATAATTGATCATACAAAGAATCGCGGGCAAAAAATGTGGAAACGATTTGGCGTCAAATTGAAATCGTTCTTTAAACAAAGATTTGGCATGAAGATAATATAGAGGTCCGATCAAGTAAGAGATGGGTGTCGCAAAGGAAATAAAGTGACGATGATCATCAATTACAGACAATCTGAAACGAAAGAGGAGGTGTTCTGTCAGGAGTAGGGAAACTGATAGAATCAGGAACGCCAATAACCTGTTGGCATGTTTTTGCCCACTCTTATGAAAAAATAGGAGAGTAAACAGAAAGGCACCTTGGGATACGCCACATATCAAAAGAACAGTCCAGATATTGTAAACCATTGCAGAATGTTGTCCCATTGGATTTAATCAGTCTAACTAGATTATGTTTGAACAGAAACTTTGGTCAGAAATGCTATCATCACGTTTCTCAACCATATTGCCTGAACGATGAGCATAGCCGGCGTTGCCATTTCTGGCACTTAACCTAATAAAAGGAAAACTTGCGACAGTACCAATAACCTAGAAATCATCCCCCGTTGGCAATGACCGAGATAATGCGATTGTTGGACGAAGCATACTAGATAGCTATCACTTTGCGCTCTTTTTCAATTGTTTTTCTACATTCCGTAGGTTCTTTTTAGCTGCTTCAAAACCAGAGTCGATTTCAAGGACCTTAAGATAGGCGGCTTTTGCTTCTTGCAAGCGACCAGCGGCACGATATCATCACCAAGGCTGTCGTAGGGATTGGCTGCTTCTGGCGTGAGCGCTACTCTTGCTTTTCAAACTTCTCAATTGCTTCGCCAAATTTGTTCCGGCGTAACAGCCGTAGTGTTTCCGTAAAAACCACGAGAATGATTTGATTATAGCCTGAGTTCAAGTAATAAGTGCAACAATTTATTCTATAATACCCTTAACTTGATAAACCCTGGGGTTTATCAAGTTAAGGGAAAAATTGGAGTAGATTGTGCGATACAAGCAACTGACTTTCGAACAACGCGTCGAACTCA
>JAJDAD010000063.1 GCA_029262055.1 Candidatus Zhuqueibacterota bacterium | reverse complement strand
AGGAAGACGCGCCTCCCCAAAGACCCGGAGACCAACAAGCCCGAGCCGCTGCTCACGTTCAAACGCGGCGCACTGGTTCACTTCGCCGTCAGTCAATACGAGGCGCACATGACCACCAGGCTGGAGGGCGATGACACACGCTTCCTGCCCTTCAACCAGGGCACCGCGGAGGGCGGCGCGGGCAACGACCAGCCCGGGGACATGCACGCTTATGCCACCGCTTACTTGTGGAACGAAGTGCTCGCCCCTGCCAACATCGTGCAGATCATCGGGCGCTTCATCCACCTTGAGATCAAGACTGAGGAGGACTGGGACGGGCGCAAGAGCAAGAAAGAAACCCTGATCTTTCCGCGCTATCACCAGTGGGATTTAGTTACCCGGCTGGTTGCGGCCAGCCGTGAGGAAGGTCCGGGGCACAAGTATCTGGCGCAACATAGTGCAGGCTCCGGCAAGTCCAACTCCATCGCCTGGAGCGCCCACCAGCTCTCGTCGCTCCACAACGACCAGGGTGAGAAGGTTTTCCACTCGGTCATCGTGGTGACGGATCGCACGGTGCTCGACGACCAGCTGCAAGACACCATCTACCAGTTTGAGCACGCCGATGGCGTGGTGGGCCGCATCAACCGCGACGAGGGCCAGGGCTCCAAGTCTGAGAAGCTCGCGCAGGCACTGGAACATAGCCAGCCGATTATCATTGTCACCATTCAGACCTTTCCCCACGTTCTCAAGGCCATCGAGGACAGTGTCAGTCTCAAGGAGCGCTGCTACGCAATCATCGCGGACGAAGCGCACTCCTCGCAGTCAGGCCGGACCGCGGGCCAGCTCAAGGCCGTGCTGAACAGCGAGACCCCTGAAGAGGAGCTGGAACTCACCGCCGAGGATATGCTTGCGGCCAGTGTCCAGGCGCGTGGGGCTTCCCCCAATCTGAGCTTCTACGCGTTCACGGCCACGCCCAAGAGCAAGACCCTGGAATTGTTCGGCCGTCTGCCCGACCCCGCTGAGCCGCCATCGAAAACCAACAAGCCGCGGGCATTTCACGTCTACTCCATGCGGCAGGCGATCGAGGAGAAGTATATTCTCGATGTGCTGCAGAATTACACGAGCTACAAAGTAGCCTACAACCTGGCTCAGAAAATCGCCAGCGCAGACGTCGAAGTTGACAGCAAGAAGGCAAAGGTCAAGCTCGGGCAATGGGTGCGTCTGCACGACTACAATATCGCGCAAAAGGTGAAGGTGATCGTCGAGCATTTCAGAGGCACGGTGATGGGGCTGCTTAATGGCCATGCCAAGGCGATGATCGTTACGGGCTCGCGCAAGGAGGCCGTGCGTTACAAGCTGGAGTTCGATAAGTATGTTCGAAAAAATTCATACAGCCAACTGAGCGCCATGGTCGCGTTCTCGGGGGAGGTGACCTTCAGCGCCACGGATCCACACGCCGAAGGGCTGCTCGGGGAGAAGTTTACCGAGAACGGCATGAACCCGGACCTAAAAGGGCGGGATATGCGAAAGGCCTTTGACTCGAATGACTATCATGTAATGATCGTCGCCCAGAAGTTCCAGACCGGCTTCGACCAGCCCAAGCTCTGCGTCATGTATGTGGATAAAAAGCTGGGCGGCCTCGACTGCGTGCAAACCCTGTCACGTCTCAATCGCATCTACCCGGGCAAGCAGGAGACTTATGTGCTTGATTTTGTCAATGAGCCCGAGGATGTACTGGCGGCCTTTCAGGTGTACTACCAGACCGCGGATTTGCTTGATGTCTCGGATCCGAATCTTATCTGGGATCTGTTTGACAAGCTGCGGGCTGCGGATATCTTCTTGTGGACCGAGGTGACGCAGTTCATCGAAGTATTCTTCGTGAAAAGCAAGAGCAATGCCGCCATCAGCAATATTTGCAAGCCGGCCGTCGAACGTTGGCAGAAGCGCTACGAAAAGGCACAGGCTGATTACGCAAAGCACAAGCAACGCTTTGACCACGCCAAATCTCTGGACGATGCGACCTCCATCGCCAATGCGGAAACGGACATGAAAGAATCAAATCTGGCGCTGGCTGCTCTTGGGATTTTCAAGGCGGACTTGGTGGCGTTTACGCGTTACTACGAATTTATGTCACAGATCGTCGATTACGACAGCCACGACCTGGAGAAACTGAGCATCTACGCGCGCCATCTCGCTCCTTTGCTACGCGAAAAAACGCCCGATGACGATGCCATCGATCTGAGTTCGGTGCAGTTGAGCCACTATCGCCTGTCGAAAATCAAGCAGCAGGGTCTTTTATTGGTCAAGGATGGGGCAGGCACGGGTCTCTACCCCGCAACCGATCTCGGGACTGGCAAGGCCAGGAGCAAGGAAGAGGAATGGCTGTCGCAGATCATCACCCGCTTGAACGAGCTGTTCGTTACCGACGGCCTGACCGACCGGGATCTGATCAACTATGCCTACACGATCCGCGACAAGATCAGCGAGAATGAAAGTGTGATGCACCAGATCGCCAACAACTCCCCCGCGCAGGCGCTGCTAGGTGATTTTGCGGGCGCCCTGGATGCCGCGGTGATGGAGAGCAGCGAGGCACACCAGAGCCAGATGATGCAGTACCTCAACAGTAAGGAGTTGCAGGCAGGTTTTCAACGCGTGGTGTTTGACATGCTGCTGGCAAAAAGAAAGGCGGAGACGGGGGCTCGGGTGAGTGGAGATGGCGGAGGCCAACGCGGGTAATTTTAATGGCTAACTCACAGCTAAAGGCTTGATGCAATGAGGAGCATACTTCGTAAATACGCAAGCGGATACATTAAGGAAACTGTTTAGTAGCCTCCGGCAAATTGGTTACAACCGTCAATGACTTTCCTTTCTTTTTCCCGATAGAATCCCTCGACCTCGCCGTCAGCCCTCGAGCATCTTTCAAAGTTTCAACCCAATCGAACGCTAACCAATTGTTTCGGTTGTATTCCCTGCAATCCTTTTTTATATTGCCGCATGGTGTCTGAACGTTCAGGGTTTGAACACATCGACCACACGGCGGATGCCGGCATCCGCGCGACCGCGCCCGATTTGTCACAGCTATTTGAAAACGCTGCCACCGGGCTTTTTGACCTCATCCTGAATCTGAAAACAGTCGACACTGAATTGACGCGCAACATTCGGGTAACCGCTACCGATCGTGAAGCGCTGCTGGTGGCCTGGTTGTCGGAGTTGAACTATCAGTTCCTCACCAGCCGGACGGTGTTCGCGGACTTTCAGGTGCAGGAGATAGGGGAAACCTCGCTGGTTGCCGCCATTCGAGGGGAGCCTCTGGATTTGACCAAACACGAAATTTACACGGAAGTGAAAGCCGTGACCTACCACGGCCTCTATATAAAGGAAACAACCGAAGGTTTCGAAGCTCAGATAATATTTGATCTCTGATGTCAGAAGTCAAGCTGCGAAAAGTCCACGACTATTTGTGGGAGATTCCGCGAGAGGGAGGCATGCGGGTCCCGGCGCGCATTTATGCCACACAAAATATGATCGAGGCCATCCGCAACGACAATGCGCCAGTGCAGGCGGCCAACGTTGCGCATCTGCCGGGGATTGTCAAACATTCGCTCGCCATGCCGGACATCCATTGGGGCTACGGATTTCCCATCGGTGGTGTCGCGGCATTTGATTTGAACAAAGGGGTGATCTCTCCGGGCGGCGTGGGATACGATATTAACTGCGGGGTGCGATTGCTGGCGTCGCGGCTGAACCGCGAGCAGGTTCTCCCAAAGATGAAAGAACTGGTGCAGGCGTTGTTTCGCAACGTACCCACCGGAGTCGGCGCCAGAGGCGACTTGCGCGTGAGTCACGCAGTCGAGAAGAAAGTCCTGCGCGACGGCGCAAAGTGGGCGGTCAAGCAGGGCTACGGGTCAGAAGACGATCTGGAATACGTGGAAGAAAACGGGCATATCGCTGGTGCGGATACGTCTGTGGTCAGCAAGCGCGCATTGGAACGGGGCCGTTCGCAACTGGGCACGCTCGGTTCCGGCAATCACTTCCTGGAAGTCGGCTACGTTTCGGAAATCTACGATTCGGAAATCGCGCGGACCCTTGGACTTGAACTGGACCAGGTGACCGTGATCATTCACTGCGGATCGCGGGGCTTCGGCCACCAGGTTTGCGATGACTCCCTGGGTGTCATGAACAGAGCGGTGCAGAAATACGGCATCGACCTGCCGGACCGCCAGCTCTGCTGCGCGCCCATTGACTCTCCCGAAGGCCAGGCGTATCTTGGCGCAATGCGGTGCGCCGTAAATTTTGCGTTTGCCAACCGGCAAGTGATTGCCCAGTGGACGCGGGACGCTTTCCAGGAGGCATTGCACTTAAGCCCAAACGACATCGGTTTACGCGTGGTCTACGAGGTCGCGCACAACATCGCCAAGTTTGAAACTCATGAGGTTGACGGCCGGAAAATGAAATTGTGCGTCCATCGCAAAGGAGCCACCCGAGCATTTGCCGCCGGGTCCGAAGAGTTGCCGCCAGCCTACAAAAACATCGGGCAACCGGTTTTGATTCCGGGAGATATGGGTAGGTATTCTTATGTGCTTGTCGGCGCCGCAGGTGCTATGGCGGAGACTTTTGGCTCCACCTGTCACGGCGCGGGCCGGGCCATGAGCCGGAAAAAAGCGAAAAAAGTCGCCAGCGGCCGGGCCATCGCGCGCGAGTTGCTGGATCGGGGAATCTACGTGCAGGCATCCAGCAGGAGAACTCTGGACGAGGAGATTCCGGAGGCGTACAAGGACGTCACTGATGTGGTCGACGCCTGTCAAATGGCCGGTATTTCAAAAAAAGTGGCACAACTCCGGCCGCTGGGCTGTATCAAAGGTTAGGAACAGAGTATGAGCCGAGAGTCAGCCGAAAAGAGAGTGGCAACCCTGCGTACGACACTCAACCATCACAATCACAGATATTACGTTCTGGATGATCCGGAGATCTCGGATACGGAATATGACCGGCTCTTGCGCGAGTTGCAAGACCTGGAAACTGAGTTTAAGGAACTGGTTACGCCGGATTCGCCGACCCAGCGTGTTGGCGCAGCACCACTGGACGCTTTCAACTCGGTTGAACATGCCGTTCCCATGCTGAGTCTGGACAACGCCTTCGGATTGCAGGAGGTGCGCGAATTTGACCAGCGGATTAAGCGTCTTCTTAAAACCGAGGACGATATCGAGTATGTCGTCGAGCCGAAAATCGATGGAGTAGCGGTCGAACTCGTGTATGAGAACGGGCTCTTCGTTCAGGGTTCAACCCGGGGTAATGGCCAGGTTGGCGAAGATATTACCCGAAATTTGCGGACCATCAAAGAGATTCCGATGCGTTTGATTTCAACTAGGGCTGCGCCGGCAACCAGACTGGACGTCAGGGGTGAAGTCTATTACACGAGTTCAGGATTTAGCGCGTTGAATAAAGAGCGGGCAGGCCGGGGAGAGCCTCTGTACGCGAACCCGCGCAATACGGCTGCGGGCTCTTTGCGACAACTCGATTCCAGCATCACCGCGCAGAGGCCTTTGCATATTTTTGTCCATTCTTTCGGACAAGCTGCCGGTTACGAGTTCAGCAGCCACTGGCAAGCTCTTGCGGTGTTCAGAAAATGGGGTCTGCGCGTAAATCCGCATATTGAAGTCGCCCGCTCTGTGGATGAAGTCATCAAATGCTGCGAAAAGGTTGTGAGCCTCAGGGATAAGCTAGAGTATGAGATCGACGGCGCTGTTATCAAAATAAACAGCCACGACTTGCAGGCACAGGCCGGAACCCGAAGCCGGAGTCCGCGCTGGGCCATAGCGCTCAAGTTCGAAGCGAAACAAGCGACAACGCAGCTTTTGGATATTAAGATACAAGTTGGCCGGACCGGCGCACTAACCCCGGTCGCGATCATGGCGCCGGTAAAAATCGAAGGAGTTGAAATCAGCCGGGCCACGTTGCACAATCAGGACGAAATCGATCGCAAAGACGTTCGCATCGGTGACTGGGTTGTGATTCAGCGTGCCGGTGATGTGATCCCGGAAGTGGTCAAAGTCATCGAGTCGAAGCGCACAGGCAAGGAGACCCTGTTTCGCATACCGGAAAAATGTCCAGAATGTGAAACAACGGTTGTGCGCCTCGAAGGTGAAGCCGTCCATCGCTGCCCCAACCTTTCCTGTCCGGCCCAGCTCAAAGAGCGCATCCGTCACTTTGCCTCGAAAGGGGCGACGGATATTGAGGGACTTGGGGTTAAACTGGTCGATCAACTGGTCGCAAGCGAATTGGTCACCACAGTGGCCGATTTTTACTCACTTTCCAAAGAAAAAATTGCCGGGCTTGAACGAATGGCGGACAAATCTGCCCAAAATATCCTCACCGCCATCGAATCAAGCAAGAAAGTAGATTTGGCAAGGTTCTTGTACGCATTGGGGATCAGGCATGTGGGCGAACACGTTGCGCGAGTTCTCGCCGGCTCATTCAAAACCTTGGAAAACATCAAAAATGCCGACCAGGAAGCTCTGGAAGCGGTTCACGAGATCGGGCCACAGGTCGCCGAAAATGTGTTTCAATTCTTCCAAGAGAAGAAAAACGTTGAGATTATCGAACTCTTGCTGCAGCGCGGCGTAGAGTTGCAGCAGGCCGCAGAAGCGCAAGAGCAAAAATTTTCGGGGCAAACCTTCGTCTTTACCGGCGGCCTGAACGGCTATTCGCGCAAGGATGCGGAGGCGCTGGTCGAAAGCCTGGGCGGCCGCACAGCATCTTCGGTCAGCAGAAATACGGACTTCGTGATTGTCGGAGAAAATGCCGGCTCCAAAGCGCGGAAAGCTGCTGAACTGGGAGTCACCATTTTGAGCCAGGCCGAGTTCGATGAAATGGTGAAGAGTGAAGAACCGCCGGACTAGTTTTGGCGATTCTGAAAAGGCAGCCCGACACTGGACATCTCCCTGTGAAGGGGGACAGCTTTTCGCTCGTTCAGAGCGAAAGCAAAGGGATGTCACTCCCGGCGCAAACAACTGACGACAGAAATTCATAACTTAGTATCAATAACTCTATTTCGAGGAGTGTGACATGTCTAACAGTAATGATGGTGGTGAATTCTTAAAAGGCCTTCTTTTTGGTGGAATCGTCGGCGCGCTGGCCGGCCTGTTGTATGCCCCCAAATCGGGCCGGGAGACGCGTGAGGAGTTGTGGCAGAAGTCGTTGGAACTGCGCGATGATGCTGAAGGCAAGCTCGAGCTGGCCCAGAGACGTGCCGAGACGCTACTGGCAGAGACACGAAAGCAAATAGAAGAGCTGCAAAAAGAAGCCGAGGCGGCTCTGGCGGAGTTGAAGACCAGCGCGAGCGAGAAGACCACGGAAGGGAAGGAGACAATTTCCAAGGAAAGGGAGCGTCTCAAAGACGCGGTTGGAGCCGGCGTCGCGGCTTACAAGCAGGAAAAAGCAGACAAGAGCCGAAAGAGCAGCTAATTTCAAAAGAACGTAAATCAAATGGATATTTCCGTTAGTGTAGCAGTTATCGCAGGGTTGCTTTTCATAAACACGCTGTTTATTATAGTTGCCCTGGTTAGACTGATCAAGACCCTGGGAGAGGCACATAAATTTATTGAAATGGCCCGCCTGCAACTTGCTCCCATTACCCACGATGTGACCGAAATAGTTGGGGATGTGCGTACCATTGTTAAGTCACTCGAAAAGGAAATGGGGAAAGTCGGAGACAGCCTCACAGCCGTGCGAGACACCACCAGGAATTTTCAGGAGTTTGAGGCTTTGATCCAGGATCGAATCGAACGGCCGCTCCTGGATATTACGGCCGTGCTATCGGCCCTGGTCAAGGGTGGTCACGTGTTCTGGAGAAGTTTTTCCAAAAGGTAATGATTCTCCCGGCTCATTTTAGATATTGTGGAGCATGACATGCAATCGAGTAAGAAAAGTGGTAACATTTTCACTCCCAATCTATTGCTCGCGGTCGTGGCCCTGCACCTGACGGCCCTGCTCCTATTCCTGACCAGGGTCCAACTCCAAATCTCGATAGAACCCGGGCAGCAAGTTCTGGTTGCCGCGTTTGCGACCTTCATTGCAATTGGACTTGCGGCCTTTTGCCTGCGTCAACACTCCGTCTATGAAGCTCCACCGTTTCTGTACTGGGGACTGGGCGTCCTGTCTTTTTCCGTTCTGGAGTTTTTGCACATCATGGCGCTGTCCGGTGCGTCTTTTCTGACGCCCATATCGGATCCCGCTAACGCCGCTCTGGTTTTTTCGACTTCTGCTCTGCTCAGCCTTGCGCTCATGCTGCTCGCCGGTTTGATCCACGATGTCCGGGCGCGGGGTGCTGCGCTAAGCGCCTGGCTTTTCTTTATTGGTCTAAGTGGTGTTTGGATCGTTCTGCCGTTTTTGGGCGGCTTGAAGCTGATTACCGCTGCCGGTGAGGTTACCGCCATCAAGACCGGATTGAATCTGATCACGGCCTTTTCGTTCGGCGTCTGCCTGTTTATCCTGTTGTTTCGTCGGAGCAGGCCGGACAAGCGCATTTCATTCTGGTCGGTGATGGCGCTCTTGTTTGGCTTGTTCGTCGCCATTCACTCTGCGACCTGGGTGCAGCCCGGTGGTTTCTCCTATTTCTTGACCCAAATCGGCTTGGTGCTGTTTTTTGCGCTGCTCGTGGTGGCTGTCGTATCTGAAAAGCTGAACCTGGTTAGAGAGCGGGGTATTTGGGAGAGTGTTGAGGCGCCGACCAACGTTTGGGGACCGCAGGCGGCCCTGGAAGTGCTGGATCAAACAGAAGACGGCTTGATGGTCACCGATGCTGACGGGTCCATTCAATTCGTCAATCAGGTCTTTGCAGATATGGTAGGCTACAAAAAGAATGAGCTGCGGGGGTGGCACCATTCTGCGTTTTATGATAATTCGGACTTTCAAAAACTGTCGGCAAACAGCGAGAGCGGCCCCGGCGGCAAGCAACAGATCGAACTAGATCTCTTGCGGCGGGATGGCCGAAGACTGCCCGCCCTTCTCGTGTTTCGGCAAACCTCCGACCATGATGGTCAGGTTGAAGCGGTGCGGTATAATGTCCGCGACTTGCGTAAGGAGAAAATGCGTGAAAGCCGCCTGCGCCAGGAAATAACCGATGGCCGCCGCGAACTTGGTTTTTTTCAAAAGTGCATGGAGCGCTCTACTGAGGGCATGCTGGTCGCCGACAGCAAGCGCAACATCACCTATGTAAATCGTGCCTTTCAACGTATGGTCGGTTTCCGCAGCGATTCGTTGCTGGGCCAGAAGACCAGCCACCTGTTCCCGGCCAAGCATGCCGAGAACACGGACGATGGAATCTGGCAGACGGTTTTGGAAAAAAGGGTTTGGCACGGCGAGGTCACCAGCCGCCGTAAGGATGGCACCACTTTTCTGGGCGAACTGGCCGTCGTGCCGATCGATGGCGGCGATGGCGATGGTCCGAAGTACCTCTGGATTGAAAAGGACATTACCCGTAGGAAATTGCTTGAAAAGAGCCTGCAAGACCAGGCGCAGGAGTTGACCCAGAAAACCAACGAGCTGGAGACTTCCAAGTTTTATTACGAGTCGCTGATCTCCGGGATGTCCGATATCCTGATTGTGGTAGACAACAGCGGCCAGTGCAAGTTCCTGAACGAATACGGCAAGAAACGTCTTGGCTGCGACGAGGACGGCATTCTGCGGCAAGACCTGCCACCGTTTTTTGATGATTTGGTGCGGCTCGATAAGGATTATGGTTCTTCCATAAAGCTCGAAATAAGAGACTATGAGTCCGCGCTCAAGCCGAAGAAAGGCGATCCCTTTGTTTGTAGCTGGTATGCGACCCCGCTCTTCAACCGGCAAGGTGAGCGCATTGGGGCAATGGCGGTTGCGCGGGATATTTCAGAGCATAAGAAACTGCAGGCGGAGTTAGAGGATCATGCGCGCACGCTCGAACACAGCGTAGAGGAGCGTACATCTGAGCTCGGGCGCAAGGTCGCACAACTTAGTCAATTGCTCGAAATAGGGGAGGAGATAAGACTGAATGTCGACCTCGACGTGCTGATGAACAAGGTCTCTGAGGCGATTCATAATCTGGGATGGAATAAAGTCGTGATCTCTTTGCGCGATCCGGAGACGGGCATGATGCGGGCGGTGGCTACTTCCGGACTAAGCGCTGACGAGCTTAAGCGCGCTATGGATTGGGGGGACTTGCCGTTCCAGAAGTTTGAGATGAATTTCAAGGATCGCTTCCGAATCGGCCGCTCCTATTTTATCCCGGCCGAAGAACGCTCTGCCGATGACACTTTGTCCTGCGCAATCATGTCCGACCTCGGTGAAAGGGCCGCGGACGAATGGCAAAGCCTGGATACACTCTTGACGCCGATTCGCGCCCAAAACGAGATCTTCGGAGCGATTTGTGTTGACGATCCCGTGGATCGCAAGAAGCCCACGGCTGAATGCGTTTTCGAAGTTGAGATTCTGGCGGATAAGGCTGCGTCTGCCATCGAGAATGCCCGCCACCTGAAAGCCCAAAAAGAAAATGACCGCGAGTCGAAGTTTGTGGCTGAGATCGGAAAGTTGTTGTACTCCAGCCTGAGAATGGAGCAGGTGGTCGATGCGGTGGTCCGGAAAGGCGGTACCGAGATCGGTGAGTTTTGCGCGCTGCTTCTGGTGGACAGCGAGGCCGGAGTCCTGCAACCAGCCGCGATCTATCACCACAACCCGAGAATCGTGGATCTTTTTCGTCAAGGGACGGAAGAGCAGCCATGTAAAGTTGCGGAGGGAATCCTGGGTACGGCTTTTCTGGGTGGCAAGGAGCTGCTTTTTTCGCAACCGTTCCCAAGCGAAATCGGCGACTTTTCAAAAACGCCATTTGCTCATGTCGCCCAGGAAGAGACGATTTCGTCCATGATGTTTGTGCCATTGAAGGCACGCGGCAATGTCATCGGCGGCATGATCTATTTACAGCTCGATGAAAGAAGAAAATACCGCAGCGACAAGCTCCGGCTCGCGCGTGAGCTGGCTGACCGGGCCGCGCTTGCCATCGAAAACGCCCGCTTGTTCCAGGAGGCCGGCGAGAAGGCGACTGAACTGGAGAACGCCAGCAAGCTGAAGTCGGAGTTTCTGGCCAACGTGTCACACGAGTTGCGCACGCCCCTCAATGCAATTATCACACTATCCGACCTGCTGACTCGTCGTTTCGGCAAGACCGATTTTGAAGAAGAGCATAAGCAGCTTTCAATCATCAAGCGCAGTGGCCAGAACCTCCTGAATCTCATCAACGACATTCTGGATCTTTCCAAAATCGAAGCCGGCCGGATCGCGCCTGTCTACTCAGAAATTCCGTTGCGCGATGTGATCGAGGAGGCGGTAGAGCATATCCGGCCACTTTGTCTGCGCAAGAACCTGACGCTCGATCTCGAAATCTCTCGCCGTTTTCCCAAGAGCCTTTATACCGATCAGGACAAGTTGACCAAGGCCTTGAACAACGTTCTGAGCAATGCGGTCAAGTTTACGCGCGTTGGCGGGATTCGGGTGAAGGCGGGAATCGCCGATCGAAAGAATTTCAAGATCGAAGTGAGCGACACCGGGATCGGGATTCCGGCAGACCGGCTGGGGGAAATCTTCAAGGAGTTTCGCCAAATCGAGAGCACAGACTCCAGGACCTTTGGCGGGACCGGTCTCGGACTGGCGATTACGAAAAATGTCCTGGCGTTAATCGATGGCACCATTACCGTCGAGAGCCAGCTCGGGAAAGGTTCGGCTTTCACCATTGTCGCGCCGCTCAAGCGCCGGAGCGATTTAAACGAAGAAGAAGTGCGTGAGCTTGACAAACATTCTTCCCCTCCGAAGGCATTGCCACTGCGGCCCGAGCTGAAAGATGACCGCGGCAACCTGAAGCCGAACCGGAATGCAATCCTGGTTGTGGACGATGAAAGCGAATCTTTGTATGTTATCTCCTACTATTTGCATCAGAACGGTTACCAGGTGATTTTTCCCGAAGCTGACGAAGATGCAATCCAGCTTGCGCAGCAGTATGAACCCTATGCTGTCATCCTGGACGTGATCATGCCGGCAAAGAGCGGCTGGGAGATTTTGCGGGACCTGAAAGCCAGTCCGGTGACGCAGGAGATACCGGTGCTGATGACCTCCATTTTGTCTGAGCGTGAGCGCGCCCTTGAGATGGGCGCCGACGAGTATCTGGTGAAACCGTTTGACCCAGAGCAGCTTCTGGCATTTTTGTCTTCGATTGAGAAGAAGGGCAAACGAAAGAAGAGCCTGATCCAGATAGCGAATTTTCTTACGAAAAAGGATCTGCCACAGCCGGCTACCCGGCACCGGACCGGAAACGGCAAGACGTCGCGCTCGCGGATTTTGCTGGTTGACGATGATTCAGACACCCAATATGCACTACAACTGATTCTGGAAGGCGAGGGCTACGAGGTCGACTTTGCTAAAGAAGGGCGAGAGGCCTTGAAAAAGGCGGAATCGAGCAAGCCGAACTTGATTTTGATGGACATCATGATGCCCGGAATGGACGGCTACGAAACCACCCAGACCTTAAAGAGAAACGACCGCCTCAAAGATATTCCCATCGTTGCGGTGACCGCAAAGGCGATGAAAGGCGATCGCGAACGTACGTTGCAGGCGGGCTGTGACGACTACATTTCCAAGCCATTTGTGACTGAAGAAATCCTTCAAATTGTAAAACGATGGTCCAATCTGCCGTAAACTGACAGCGCCTGGACCGGCGGTGCAATACGAGACACCATTGTTCTGCCATCGCACACTAATCACCTGTTTTTTCGGCAATGCAGGTCTGCAAGGTTGGATCGTACAAAAGAGCTGCGTATGGTGTTGCAGGCGCCGTCATGACAAATCCCATATTTCTAATTAGTTAGATTCCCATCTTATTCGGTGCTTCAAAAGCCTCTTGCGGGCCTTAACCCTGTTGTTACAGTCGACCTGGTTGGCATAGTTTTAGCAAGCGTATTTGACCAGGCTCATCCTCTCTTGCACGACAACTTGTGTAATTTTTACACTGTAGACTATGGATTCATTCTGTTTTCGTACTCAGAAGCTTATTTGTGCGGCCGGTTGTTTTTCGGCAAGGTCTTGTCTCTAAATGAGTTAGGTGAACATAAATGTTGGGGGGCAGTCCGGTGGCATTTGGATTGCATATGAAGATATCAAAGGGTGGAAAATCATATTAGTGGACAATAACATGAGGTTGCTCTGATGAAGAGGGTACAGGCGCTGCGTACCATTGTCTTGTTTGTTGTGCTCAGCCAATCGTTCTTAAGCGCAACACCCGGACTGGCCGGAGGGAACGCATATTCGAAGAACCTGACCGGGACCGACTTGCGTCAGGAAGTTAACCCGCGCTTCACTGCGGATGGCGAAAACGTAATCTATATGGAATTTACCGGTGATCCGGATAATCCGGCGCCGTGGGATTACCGCTTGCTGCTGACCGACAGAAACGGGTTTGGTGTGAAAGCACTAACTTTGCCGGGCGTCCTGGATTTTCAAGTGTTGGCAAACGGTCGGGATCTTCTGTTTGTGCAAATGGTCCTGCCACCTGATGGGTTCGGCGGGTTCGACACCGTCGGGTCACGAGTGGTCCGGCAACTCAAGCGGCTAAACCTGGAAACGCAGAGCGAGCAGATTGTGGAAACCGATGCTGCGCAATCGCTTGCCGCCGTTTATGCTGCAGTCGGGCTTGAACTCGCCGGGTATTTTCTGCACGGGGACATTCTGTCTGTCTCGCCGGCGGCTACCAACAGGGTCTCGATAGTCAACGACCCCGCCGGGCAGAGCATACGTATTCTGCAAAGAGCGGCCGGCAAACCAGAAGCCGATCGGACCTTGTTGCACAGTGATTTGTACCTGACACAGCAAGATTTGCCCTGGCGTCCGTCCGTGATTTGGCTGGATGAATTTAGCCTGATCTCAAATAATTACGAGAGTGCTGCAGAGGATGCCTCTGCCGGGCGGTTTGCCATCAATCGCATCGACCTGCGCACGGGGGTGACGACGTTGCTGTACGCGTCTGGCCGCGTGAGGCCTTTTCCCCGGCTTGCTTTAAATAATACCGGGTCGGTGGTCTATTTTCAACAGAACGGTGGCAACGGCGTGACGGAGCTGTGGGGCTTAAACCTGACGACAGGATATGCCGATAAGATTTATGAAACTTTGGCGGAACCCGGCACGCCGCGATGCTCACCGGATGGCGCCAGTTTGGTTTTTACCCAATTAGAAAATCAGGACTTCGACATTATTCGGCTGGATCTCGAACGTAACAGGATACGGAGCCTGGCAGCAAACTAGGACCGCAAAAGGAGAAATGCATGTTGCAAAAGGAACTTGAGGTAGCACAAGAATTAGCCCTGCAAGCTGGAAAAATCCTGATGAGTTACTACGACCAGGATGTCGAAGTCCATTTGAAAGACAAGGACTCTCCGGTTACTCAGGCTGACCGGGATTCGAACGAGTTTATTACGACGGAATTGGCAAAGGTCTTTCCTGATGACGGCATATTGGCTGAAGAGTCCAAGGATGGCCTGGGGAGACTTAGCAAGCGCCGGGTCTGGATCGTTGATCCCATGGACGGCACCAAGGAATTCATAGAAAAAGTAGGCCAGTTTGCGGCGATGATCGGGCTGGCGGTGGATGGCGTTCCTGTCCTTGGGGTTGTGTTTCAGCCCACCACGGAGACACTTTTCTACGCGATCAAGGGTGAAGGCGCCAGCGCGCACCGCAATAACGAAGCAATGCCGCTCAACGTTTCGGATGTCAGTGACGTCAGCCAGATGCGGCTGGTCGTTAGCCGTTCGCACCGCGCGCCACTGGTTGACACGATCAAGAATGCTCTGCAGATCGACAAAGAGGTGGCCTCCGGCAGCGTCGGCCTGAAAGTCGGCCTTCTCGGCCAGCAGCAAAGTGACCTCTATATCCATCCCAATTCCAAAACCAAAGAGTGGGATACCTGTGCGCCGCAAGTGATTCTGGAAGAAGCGGGTGGCAGGATTACTGATTGCTGGGGCATACCTCTACAATATAATCAAGAGGACACGTACAACAGCAAAGGGTTTATCGCCAGCAACGACCAGTCCCACGACGAAATCGTGCGCAAGGTCGCGCCCTTTCTTGACCAGCTGACCTAGCCGCGTTCCCTGTTTCTTCGTCACCCTCCCAAATCGAAGCGTAACGCAGCATAGACCATCCGGAGCCGACAAGTTTCTTCTGAATTCTCTGCCGGTCCCGGCGCTTTCTCAATCCGGCAATCCGGCATTGAACGCCAGACGCCCGGGCCGGCGGGTCTCATCTCCCCGTTTCCCGCATCGACTCAAAACGGTTGACAAACCTGAGCAGATTGTTAGCTTGCAAGAACAGTGTTTACCCAGCCTGACAAATGGAAATGATGAAAGCCTACATACTGGCAGGTGGCAGAAGCAAGCGCATGGGGCAAGACAAAGCTCTGTTGCAGCATGGCGACGCCTTCGTGATTGAGCGCGTGATTGCAGCGATTCCGGGTCGCCGGCAAGATATTTTTCTTTTGACCAACACGCCGGACAAGCTGGCGTTTCTCGGCCTGAAAACGCTGCCGGATGTTCATCCCGGTTTGGGGCCGTTGGCAGGAATCCACGCCGGCCTGCTCGACAGCAATTCGGCGTTTTCATTGTTCGTGGCCTGTGATCTACCTCTTATCCGGCCCGAGACAATTACGCAATTGATCTCAAATCACCGCAAACAATTGGCCTTCGCTTTACGTAGTGAAAAGGGGCCGGAGTCCCTCTGTGCTATTTTTTCAAAAGCGTGTCTACCGACTATCGAAGGCCTCATCGCACAAAAAGACTACAGCGTTCGCACCTTACTTTCAAAAGTTCGGGCTGAATTCTTCTCGATTAAGGACTCCTCTGAGCTTTTGAATCTGAACAGCCCGGAAGACTTTCGGCAGTTTGTGACAATTATCGAGAAAAAGGACCCATAACGTGGCGAAACGAAAAACATCCCGGTGGCAATCCCTGAAAAATTTCTACCATCTGTACACCACGGGATTGAACCACTCGGAAATTGAACGACTCCTGAAACGCGAATCAGTTGACGTCTTTTCCTACTATAAGGGAAACTCCACGGCGTCCGCAACGAAAGGATTTCCGTTCAAACAGCTGGAGGTAGTCAAAGAGATCTTCATCAGCTTTGTCATGAAGTTGACTCCGGCAAGAAGAATGTTTTACGGCGTGGCTTTGCTGCTGTTCATTTTCGCGGTTGCAACGGTCAAGTGGAGTTATGCCGTGTTGGCCTTTGCACTGGTGAACATTTTGCTGGCGTTTGAGCTCGCGGACAAAATGCTCGCAAAGGATGAGTTGGAAATCGCGCGCGAAATCCAGGCAAACCTCGCACCGGATGAGGACCTGGTGGTGCCGGGCGTAGAGATAGCGGCGTTCGCCCAGCCTGCCAGAGAGGTTGGCGGAGACTACTACGATTTTATCCAACTGGACGATCAGCGACTGGCCATTATTGTTGGCGACGTCTCGGGAAAGGGTATCCCGGCGGCTCTGTACGCGACCAAACTGCAGACGCTGTTCGAAACCTTGACCCCGCTGTACGACTCCCCGAAAGATATTCTAATTAGCATCAACCGGAGCATTTCACTGCGGCTGAACAAGAAGTTCTTCATGACCGCTGTTTTGGCGATTATCGACCTTGAGCAGCGTTCCCTGAAACTGGCCAGGGCCGGGCACAATCCTCCTATCTTTCGCAGGTCGGGCAAGAAAGAGCCGTCGTTGTTGAAGCCGGCGGGCATCGGCATCGGACTTGACAAGGGCTCGGTTTTCGAAAAGGAGTTGCGTGAAAAAAATATTGAGCTGCAAGTGGGTGACATTCTTGTTTTCTACACGGACGGCATCACCGAGGCCATGAATGAGCGCAAGGAGCAGTTCGAGGAGATGCGCCTGGCGGGATTGGTTGCCGATATGGGGGAAGCCGGAGCTGCGGAAATCAAGGACAACATTGTGCGCAACCTGCATGGATTTTGCAACCGCGCTTTTCTCGATGACGATGCCACCCTCGTGGTGCTGAAGATGGTGTAAGCTACTTCCTGGGAGGAGGTTCGGACCGATATGTTCTAATCAACTCGGTCCAGGTTGCTTTCAACAAATCTGGCCCCGCACTCATGATACTAGAAAGCAAGCCGGAGCGAATACAAATCGCCACCTATTTCAAAGCAGACTTTTCGTCCTGAAGGAGACACTGTGAGGGATTGCGGGTGGGCTTGCAGTTCCATCATGGCCTTTCTGCCGTTGGAATCGTAAACCAGCAACTTGTCGTTGTAAGTGAAAAAAATGTCCGAATTGCCAAGGATTTGTACGTCTGAAAAGGTATCTGTTGCTGACTCTCTTCCCAGGAGGATTTGCCTGTCGTTGCCGGTGAGATCCTGTAGGACAATCTGATCCGGGTGCTGACTGTACTGGTGCGCGAATGTCGAGCAGACAATGAACCCGTTGCCCAGTACCGGCGCGCTGCAGTTGCTGATCTGCTGTTCACCACTGAGAAGCGCAGGTTGCCGGGCCGGCAAATCGTAGCTCCAAACCTGAAATGTCATGTCATCGTGCGGCGCCGTTCTGGTATCCACTTCGGACAGGAACAGAAGCGTCTGCGCCGAGGAGAAACCCAGCAAGCGGTTGGTTCTACCAAAATTGGATGCCCGGATCCATCTGGGTCTGCTGGCACTCCCGGGCTCTGAAAAATCCCAGTCCAGGTCTATCACCAGAACGGAAGCCATGTCTTCAGCGCCCGGATCGATGACCGCATAGTCTGCCTCAAAAGCGAGCTTGGTGCCATCGGGCGCCCAAAGCAGATTCGTAATGGCAAATTCGTTGCGCAATTGTTGCATGATGGCCCTGCGACGCGAACCCCGCTTGTCGAACAAGTAGAGGTTTTCAACCTTTTCGAACCGCCTGTTAAGTTCTCTGACCACAACCGCCATTTGCCGTCCATCCGGAGACCACCGGTAATGTCGGGTGACTTCGAAATCAGGACCGCTTTCTACGATACGCGAATGCTGGCCGCCACCGGTTCCGATTGCATAGAGTCCTTCCTGTTCCGGGCCGCGCCGGAAAAAGGCAATTTCCCGCCCCGTGGGCGACCAGCGTGGCCCGCTGCAGCCACCGATGCTGGTGAGCTGCTTGAGTTTTGATTCTTCTACCGCTTCCTCAATAGCCATTTCGGTTGAGTCGATTTCCATCGGATCCGGCCCCGCCAGTTCTATGCTGATGAACGCGTCCTGAAATCCCGCTCGCCTGGCTTGCGCGAGTCTCCGGGTGGCGTCAGGCTCTGTCAGGAACGGTCCGGACACGACCCGCCAGAGCCGCGTTCCGTCCTGTAGGCGGGCGGGCTGGACTATGGCCGGTAAATTTTCTCCGGTCCCTTCTTGAAATTCGTTTGCCTTGTCTTCAGCGGAGAGCGCGGCCAGTTGAACGTAGTAGCGTTTTACGCGTGCAGCCGGGACTTGCGCGGTGGAGTCGACGTTTTCGGTTTCTGCAGCGCCGGGTTGGCGCCCCGCTTCGGGATCTTCACAGCCCGGCCACAGCAGGAAAACAAAGCCCGCCAGGAGTAGGGTAGGAAACATGATTGCCAGGGTGTGTTTTGATTTCAAGCCACAGCCTCTCGATTGCCGAAATGAAATAAGAATTCAGGGATCTACGTAAGCTATACTCACCATCGGGTAAGCTGGTTTCGTAATTCTTTTGCAACAGTCCGGCGACTTGCTTTTCGGAAGCGATTTCAATAGATTGCCGGCGACCCCACTAGGTATGAGCATATCACTCGAGACAATCCAGCGGGCACGCGCGTGTATCGAGCCGCATGTCTACAGAACCCCGGTTACCCACTCGCGGGCGCTTTCAAGGCGGTTCAATTGTGAGGTTTTCCTCAAACTGGAAAATTGGCAGAAAACTGGTTCGTTCAAAGTCCGTGGCGCCTTGAACAAGATTTTGACACTGGCAGAAGATGAGAGCAGGCGTGGGATTATTACAGCCTCGGCGGGCAATCACGGTCTGGGCGTGGCTTATGCCGCTACCGTCTGCGGGATTGCAGCCACAATCGTTGTGCCGGAGAATGTTTCTGAGGCAAAACACAACGCCCTGGCCAACTATGATGTGCAGCTACTTTGCAAGGGGGGTGACTACGATGAGGCCGAAGAGTATGCGTGCGAGCTGCAGGTACAAGGCGGCTTGGCATTTGTGCATGCATTTGACGACCCGGATGTGATTTGCGGGCAGGGAACCCTGGCGCTCGAAGTTCTTGAGGATCTGCCGAAAGCGGCAACGGTGGTTGTGCCTGTTGGCGGTGGTGGCCTGATCTGCGGTGTGGGATGCGCAATTAAGGCCATTGAACCAACCGTGAACATCCTGGGCGTCCAGTCCGAGGCGTCACCCGCTATGGTCGCTGCTCTGCGGGCCGGCCACGTCGTTGAGTCTCCGATTGCCGAAACCCTCGCTGACGGCCTTGCGGGTCGTTTCGTGTGCGAGAGGACGCTTGCTCTGACCAGGAAGTACGTCGATGAAGTGGTCCTGGTCCCGGAAAACGCAATCGCTGCCGCGGTGGCAGAGATGTTTGCGGCAGAGGATTTTGTCATCGAAGGGTCGGCGGCCGTTACGCTGGCCGCTCTGAGCAGCAGTAAGGTCGATTTCACAGGCCCGGTTGTGTTGGTCCTAACGGGCCGCAATCTGGCCGGAGACGTTCTGAAGAGAATTCTGTAAACGGGTCGCGCCGGCAGGGCCTGAGCGCTGTTTTAAACCTTGACAATTTCCGTTGTCAGTCATAAATTGCTTATCAATGTTTTAGCATTTCATGTCTAAAGCTTAAATAGTTTAGTACACGTCATTCTGGGCCCGCTGTCCAGAATTCTTTGTTTCTACCAGGAAGAGAAGGTGCCGGAAGAATCTCCGCAGCCATTCGAAGATTCTTCGCATTTCGGTGGGGTTCTTGCGCGGACAATCCGTCACTCTGCACTCAGAATGGCCTTACATGCGAACTTGGACAGGTATTTTGCGGCACAGCTTTCAACGGTGATCCAGGGACACGGAATATGCCACCGCGTTCTCTCGTCAGATGTTAAAACCAAGAACGAGGAGTAATATCATCATGAGCGACAGGCTGGTTACAATTGAACGACACATCATGGAGACACAGCGGCAATACCCGGAAGCCACTGGCGAGTTTTCCGCGCTGGTCTACGACATTGCGTTCGCCGCAAAAGTGATTGGCAGAGAAGTAAACAAGGCGGGCCTGGTTGATGTTTTGGGTTACACCGGCTCGCAAAATGTGCACGGGGAGGAAGTCCGTAAATTGGACGAGTTTGCAGACTCGATCATGTTTCGGGCGATGGACCATACCGGCAGGTTGTGCGTCATGGCTTCCGAGGAGCAAGAAGATATTATTCCTATCCCGGAAAAATATGGCTGTGGCCACTATGTCCTGACCTACGACCCGTTGGACGGCTCCTCTAACATTGACGCTAATGTCAGCATCGGGACCATTTTTTCCATCTATCGCAAGGTCTCATCTGGTGAGCGTGGCACGCTGGAGGACTGTCTGCAGAAGGGTTCAGCTCAGGTTGCGGCCGGGTATGTGGTCTATGGTGCGTCGACCATGATGGTGTTTTCTACCGGGAATGGTGTGCACGGTTTCACGTACGACCCCAGCGTCGGTGAGTTTTTGCTGTCGCACAGTCACATTCAAATCCCACAACGCGGGCGGATCTACAGCACCAACGAGGGCAACTACCAACGCTGGTCGGAGGGCACTCGCAAGTACATCGCATATCTGAAAGAGTCGGATAAGGCAAGCAACCGTCCCTACTCGGCTCGTTACATCGGCTCCCTGGTCGCGGATTTTCACCGCAATCTGCTCTACGGTGGCATTTTTCTTTATCCGGGAGATAAGGAGAGTCCAAGAGGCAAGCTACGCCTGGTGTACGAAGCCAATCCCCTGGCTTTTCTGGTAGAGCATGCCGGCGGCTATGCCAGCGACGGCAATACCAGGATTCTGGATCTTAAGCCCAGGGACATTCACGAGAGGACGCCGCTCATCATCGGCAGCCGGGAGGACGTGCGCGAAGCCGAAGAGTTCATTCAAGAGAAACGCTGATTCCGTACCCGATTCGTTTGTCCTGACGCTCAGTTTTTCCCGGGGATTCCTTCCTCCTCGCTGTGGTTTTGTGTGCTCCTGTTTAACCGAAATCCAGCATTTCCTGTTTTTTGGGAAACTACCTGAGCTCTTTTCCGTTTTAGCACTACATCTATAAGGTGTCCAAATAACTGCGCCTCGCAGCTTTACAACTGTCCGGGAGTCCCTTCTTTTGCCAACAATTCAAAAGCGTTACATCGTGCCGATCTTCGCCGTCGTACTGTTCGCGGCGCTGATGTCGCTAAAGACATTCGGCATTGATTCCGAGAAAACCAACAGCCTCTCTTCGGACCGCGATGTGTCCTGGCCGGATAGACGGCAGCTACTTGAGAAAATGTGGGAAGTCCGAAAAATCGTGATGGTCTATGCCGACAGTGATACCGGGGCGGCGGTGATCTACCGCGCACATTTCGAGAAGCTGGCTCGTCGGTTTGAAAAGTTCGAGGTCGCGGTGAAGCCGGAGGGTGACGTGACCCAGGCCGAGCTTTCGACCTTACCCGTCATTTTGGTCGGACGCAATTTTTCAAATACCGCTGTTAATGAGGTCCTGAGTCGGCTGCCGATCAAAGTAAAGCGCTCTGAATTTGAGATTCCGGGCTTTTTCAAGTCCAACCCTGAAGATATTTTCACTTTGCCCAACTACCCCAATCCTTGCAATCGCGAACTTCCCATATCCGTTGTGTCCGGAAATACGGAACGTGACATCGCCGACTTTCTGCAAAGCGCCAATCGCTATCTTCTGCGGGCGGGCGAGTTCAGGGTGTTTCGTGCACGCCGCGGTATCGTTCTCGGTTTCTTCAAGCAGAATCAGGCTGGCGCTCCCTGGGATGTCGACTCGGCAAAAAGTCGGAATTATCTACAATCAGAAATGAAAGAGTATGAAAGTGAACACTATTCCTTTCAGGTTGTGGGATCCGGGGCGCAGGGAGCCGAGCTCAAAACCATGGCCAAACTGCAGGAAGCTCGTCTCGATGCTTTGGTTGCGGCGCTGGCTGTCCCGGCCGATGAGGTCGCCCAATTGCAGATACAGTACTTCGTGTACGAATCGCTGGAGGACAAGGGCTTGCTAACGGGCAATACTGATCTCTCGCATTTCGATTCCCCTCGCCGCGAGATACATGCTATTCTGAATGATGACCTGAACGGCACTGATTTTTTCGCGGATGCCCGGCTGCTCACATCGCTCTGGCTCGGCGAGGTTCAGTCCCCGGCTTTACGGGACGGTTTAGCCATATATTTTTCCGAAGACTGGGGCCGGCACGGCTACGAATTTTGGGCTAAGAAATTCCACGAGGCAGGCGCGTTCACCTTGCCGGAGTTGTTGGACCCGGAGATTTATGCCCATGAGTCTTATCTTTTTGTGCGACCTCTGGCCGGTTCATTTGTGAAGTTCCTGATTGCGGAATTTGGAACGGAGCGATTTCTCGAGTTGTACAGGGTTTGGCCGGCGTCGGGCCTGCCTGCCGCCGTCGGTTTTGATCTGGAAACGTTGGAAGCAAAGTGGCGCACTTATTGGCGTAAGCAGAGCGCCGGCTCCAGCGTTTCGGTACAGGCGGGGGTGCGGCGGCAACATCCGGTTTTTCAAAAAGGATTTTGCTACGCGCATGAAGGTTACCAGATTCACAATGGCTATTTGTCGCGAAAGTCCGATGAGTCGCTCGACCGGCTGCGCTCACTGGGTACGGAGTGGATTTCGGTTACGCCATTTGGTTATATGAAGGAGCGCAACAAGCCGTCATGGTTGACCTATTCGTCTGGCGCGGGCGCCGAGAACGACGAGAGTGTGCTCTCTACTTTTTATTCAGCCAAAAAGCTCGGGCTGGACGTCATGCTAAAACCGCATGTTTTGATGCATAGCTGGAACTTCGGCTGGCCCGGCGAAATTGAGATGAAGACCAAAGCAGACTGGCAGCTTTTTTTCAAATACTACCAAAGCTGGATCCGGCACTACGCCATCCTGGCCGAGATGCACAATATGGATTTGTTCTGTGTCGGTGTTGAGTTTCTGAAAGCCACAGGCCCTGAACACTCGGATGAGTGGAGAGCCATCATCCGCTCGATCCGGCAAATATATAGCGGCCCCCTAGTCTACGCTGCCAATTGGTGGCAGGAGTTTGACCAGATAGAATTCTGGGATGAGCTGGACTACCTCGGGCTGAACTGCTATTACCCGCTGCATCAGGGTGACGACGCGACGCTGGAGGAGCTGAAGGCGGGCGTAGAGAAGTTGTTGCCTGATCTTGAGGCCGCAGCGAAAAAGTATGGCAAGCCGGTTTTGTTGACGGAGGTCGGTTTTACCAGCACTGCCGCAAGCTGGAAGAATCCCCATGAGCGCAAGCGCGGCGCCACAGTCCAGCTTGACGATCAGGTCATTGCCTACCGTGCTGTTTTCGAGTCATTCTGGGACAAGAGTTGGTTTGCGGGTTTTTACTGGTGGAAGTGGCCGACTTACCTGGAGTATGGTGGCAGCGACCACAGTGGCTTCACCCCGAACGGCAAGCCTGCCGAGCAGGTGGTTGCTGAGTGGTATGGCCGGGAAGCGCCTGGCCGCAACTTTTCGCAGTGATTTTCCTAGTCTAAACTTCCTGCCTGAGCCGGCTTTTTGCGATGCCGGCTTCGTCCCGAATGTTTACAAATAGTGTCCGGGGCCTGGATGCGGAATATGTGCCCGGCAGCTTATGCCAGGGTAGAGGCGCTCGCTGGGTGCCGGATTAACTCGCTACCGGTTGACCGGAGAATGTGCGGTACTCCAAAAGGTTGACATGCTTATTGAGCAAAATGTAGCTGAAGACCACAGACAGCAGACAAGAGAACAGATAGCCATAGCCGTAGAAGACGTATCCCAGCTTCAGACTAAGCATCGTGAAGAAGATGTTCGAGCTGACAAAAACCAGGGTCACCAGCGCCAATTGCGGTTTTATGTCAAAGTACATCATGAAGATCATAAGCGTGAGCAGAAGCATTTGCAGGAAGACCGCGACCAGCGCTTTTTCCAGGATCAACGAGCCCAGCACCGGCAGGTTGAACGTGCGCGCAATCTCGGTTGCAAACAACAGGCAGACCAGCGTGATGACGCCTTGAATCTTGATGAGACCGATGAGACTTTCCCTGACCGATTGCGCCATGTTGCTTTTTGAGTGATAGATTTCTTTCAGGGCACCTTTGGTCAGGATGGCCTGGAAATAGTGCCTGATGCGACTAAAAAACTCGGTTTCGACTTTTACAAAAAAGTAGGTGTAGGACGGAATCACGGTCAGGAAGGCGACGAACATCGCTCCGTCATAGTCGGTAAATGCATACAAAAACGAATGAACCTGCTCACCTTCCGGGCTGAACCAGAAGATGATCTTGTCCACCCAGATGCCCAGGTTGTAAAAGAAGCCGGCGAAAATCAGCATGGGCATCTCTTTTACATAATCAAAAATTGCAAAATCCGGCTTTGTCTCACTTTTGAATTCTACGAAAACGCGGCTCAGAAGAATGAAGAAGAGTACAATCTGGCCAATCGCGTACCCGTGCATAAATCCGGGCAAGCCGTACCTTTTGCCCAGTGCCAGCGCCAGCATGAAGCCGAGCAGCAGTCCGATCACAAAAGCCCACAGTACGACCTTGTAGTTTTTTACCGCGCTTAAGAACGTCATCAGTTGCCAGATGCAGCCAATAACGATGAACAGGATCATGGCGGTGGCTTTGTACGTAAAATCGATATTCCAGGACACGACGAACGGCAGGCCAACCATCAGTTGTACCACGACGGTCACCAGGAGGACTGTGGTGCAGGTCGGCAGAATACGGTCGATTTTTTCTACATAAATGAGGTCGGATAGATACCTGGTAACCAGCAACTGGCTCAGACCTGTGGCGATCAGGGAGAAGGCGAAGATGTAAACCACGGTCACAAGAAAGATGCCCATCTCGCCACCGGTCAGAAAGGTCGAAAAAATCGCAAGCAGGATCATGCACAGGATTGAGAAGAAGATCGGTCCGCCCGCCAATGCAGTGGAGTACAACAAGCCGCTGACGTCATCGAGGTATGAGTCGCGTTGAAAGATCTTTCTAAGCTTAAAGCCGATTCCAGCCATAATTAGCCCCGCTGCAAATATTGGTTGTAGAGTTCTCGATATCGATCATCGAGATTGGTGCGTTTGTAGTAACGTTCAACCCGTTGCCGCCCGGCCGTAGACATTTGATCCCTCAGGTCTTTTGAGCGCCAGATCTTGACGATGGCGTGTGCGATTTCGTCGGAGTTGGTAATGCCGGCGAGCAAGCCACTTTTGCCCAGCTCGACGTCTTCAGGAGTGCGGCCGTAGAGCAGCTCGCGGCAAGCACCTACCTCGGTGGCAACGACCGGGATACCTGCGCAATTCGCTTCCAGGATGACCAGGGGCTGTGCTTCACTGATGCTGGTCAGGGCCAGGATGTCGATTTTGGGATAATATTCTTTTACCGGGACTTTTCCGGTGAACTCTATGATATTCTTCAATCCGAGGAATTCCACCAGGTTCAGACATTCCTGATAGTACTCCGGTTCTTCATCGGTGGGTCCCATGAGATAGACTTTCAGATTCGGCAGGTGATCCGAGACAGTTTTGCAGGCACGGATAAAGGTCTTGACGTCTTTGATGGAAACGACTCTTCCCATGAATCCCAACACGAGTTGACCGGGGTCTTTCCTGGGCTCTCTGACGATGGCCGAAAAGGTCGGGAAGTCAATACCGTTCGGGATGATGTCGAGTTTCGTCGGGTCAGCGCCATCGGCCACCTGGTAGTTCTGATTGCCTTCGAACAGGGTGATAATACTGTCGGCGTGTTCATAGCAAAGCTTGCTGAGCGTGGCGAACATGGTGTTCCAAAGATCTTTGAAGCGACTCTGAGATTTTTGGATTCTGATCTTGCTGTCTTTTTTTTCATAAATCCAGTCTGCCCGGCTGATTTCGAAGCGACGCTCCCGGGTATAAATGCCGTGTTCGGTCAAAATCACCGAGCGGTTGTACTTTAGCTTGCTGACTGCGGCCAACAGGCCGGCATAGCCGGTGGAAAGCGTGTGGTAAATGGTGGCATCCGGCAAGTTCGCGCTCATGATTTTGAAGATGGGCATGTGCATGAAGCGGAAGGTCCAGAAGTAATCGATGAATGATTCTTCCGGGGCTCGTTCTTTGTAGAGCTTCTCCAGCACTTCCCAGGACTGCTTTGAGTCCGTGAGCTTGTCGGGGGGCAGGCCACGGGTCTCAGGGTTAAAGAAGTCCGCGTAAATCTTGGCAAAGGCCTGAAATTGCTCGCCGCTCTTTGGGCATTGATGGAACACATCAAAGCCACCCCAGGCGTCTTTTGACAGTTTTTGACCGGCCTGATCCGGAAGTTGTTTCTCGTGAATATAGATTTCATGAACTTCTTTGACATTGGGAGGCAGGTCATACCGGTACTGCCGGTTGGGATCTTTGTCCGGAAGGATGACGACGAGCGAAAATGTGAATTCCTTCAGGCTACGTATGAGCTGGTGTGTCCAGTACGATACGCCACCGGGAACATAAGGATAGGTTCCTTCCAGTATCAAACAAACGTCCGTTTTTGCTTGGTGCATGATTCTCTATCTGTTTTTGAGAAGGTTAAACTTAGTAAGTACCGTTCTTAGGGGTACGCAGTCGCGCAATTTTTGGGTTTTGGCCAGGCATTCTCCGGCATTTCCGCTTAGATTGCCACCGGTTCCGCCGGGACGTCCTCCGTGAGCCATTGCTCGACCTTAGCAAGTAAGTCATCTTTTCTGAGCGGTTTGGACATGTAGTCATCCATGTCACTCCGAAAACACTTTTCGCGAAAGCCTTGAATGGCATGGGCGGTCAATGCGATAATGGGTACTCGTTTCTTCTGCGCCCGTTTCTCCGCAACGCGAATTTCCCGGGTTGCTTCAAAACCGTCTAACACCGGCATCTCTACATCCATTAGAATGAGGTCGTACCGGTGCTTGCCGGCGAACTCAACTGCTTCCCGGCCGTCGACAACCAGGTCGGCCCGGTATCGTGCCTTTATGAGGATATTGCGCACCAGTTGCCGGTTGGTTTCGTTGTCGTCGACGACGAGGATACTCTTGCCGGGCCTGCCTGCCGCGGGCTGAGTTTCATCGTCCGGGCTTTGATGTGCCGGTGCCAATGTCTCAGTCAGTATTCTCTTGAGTTGTTCATGTTTGACCGGCTTTTTCAGCACGCCGGAGATGTCTAATTTCCGCAGCAGCGAGTGGTCTACACCGCCGTTAGAAGAGAGCATGACGATCCTGATGTGACGCAGTCCTGCATGCGCACGAATGGCCTTCACCGTTTCTATTCCGCTCATTTCAGGCATTTGGTCGTCGAGTAATATCAGACTTATTTTGTCTGCCTGGGATTTTAGCAAAAATAGCGTCTCTATGCCGCTGGAGGCGTCCAGCACTTCAAATCCCCAATTCCACAGTACTTTGCTGATAATAAAACGATTCGTTTTGTTGTCATCCACAATCAGGACCTTGACATTCCTGAAACCCTCCATAGTGCCCACTTCCCGTGCAGCTGACCCGGCCCCCAGTTTTAGTGCGATCTTAAAATGAAAGACACTGCCCTTGCCTTCTTCGCTTTCTGCCCAAATCTCGCCGCCCATCAATCTGATTAATGACCTCGAGATGGACAATCCCAGGCCCGAGCCGCCAAAGGTGCGACTAGTGGAAGTATCCGCCTGGATAAATTTTTCGAAGATCTTGGTAAGGTGCTTCTGCGGGATGCCGATTCCGGTATCCGTGATTTGGAAATGTAATGCTGCTTCGGTTTCCACGCGGGCGTCCGGGCTGCTTTGCATATCGTCACGATCTAATTCGACTTTGATCGAAACTTCTCCCCCGTCTGTAAATTTGATCGCGTTGCCCACGAGATTGATGAGAATCTGCTGTAAGCGTTGCGGATCCCCCATGACCCATGTTTCAAGGATAGGTTCGACATAACAGAGGAGTTCGATGCCTTTTTCGGCCGCCTTGACATTGAACATTTCGGCCGTGGTCTCCACGATCTCCTTAAGATCAAAATCTATTAGTTCCAGTTCTACCTGACCCGCCTCCACTTTTGAAAAATCAAGAATGTCATTGATCAGGTTCAGGAGAGACTCGGAACAGGAACGTACGGTATGCAAATACTGCCGTTGTTGCTCGTCCAGGTCCGTTTCCAGGGTCAGTTCGGTCATGCCGATGATTGCATTCATCGGTGTCCGGATCTCATGACTCATATTTGCCAGAAACTCACTCTTCGCCCGGTTGGCGGACTCTGCGTTCACTTTGGCCTTCTTTAGTTCTTTCTTAACTTTCGCCTCTTTGAGGGCATATCTGATCGTGCGTTCCAGCGACGGTGTGTCTATCTGTCCTTTAATGAGATAGTCGACCGCACCGGCTTCCATGGCCTGGATGTCGAGTTCGCGGTCATTCTGACCCGTCAGGAAAATCTTTGGCCCTGTGCAGCCCTGAGCGGCGGCCTGAGTCACCAATTCAACTCCGTTCAGGTTGCCGAGATTATAATCGACCAGGTAGATGTCATGGCTGTTTTTCGCCATTTGGACAAGACCGTGCTCGTAGTTCTGCGCCCACTCCAGGTCGACATTGTAACCTGTGATGTCTTCCAGGAGATCGCGTGTTATGAGATAGTCATCCTCATCGTCATCGATAAGAAGAACACTGAGGGTACGGATTTGAGCCTCGTGGATCATCTATGCATACTCCGCTTTGGCTTCCGCCTTAGGTGTTGTTGCCGGCGGGACGACACGGGTGACCTTGGGCACGCTTTGCAATACCGGCAAGGTTACTATAAACTTGGCGCCCTTGTCGGGCTCACCCTTTGCAATAATGTTACCGCCGTGGCGTTCAGCAATCTTTTTACAAACCGCCAGCCCAACGCCTGTGCCTTCATAGTCGCTACGGCCATGCAGACGCTGGAACACTCCGAAAATCCGGTCGGCTTGATTGTCGTCGAAGCCGATGCCGTTGTCGGCCACGATCAGTCGGCAGGCCCCACTGCCTTTTCCCGGGAGACTTTCATGCTCTGCCAGAGTTTCGGTATGGACCTTAACTATATGGCGCTGACCTTTTCGGTGAAATTTTAACGCGTTGCCGATCAGGTTTTGCAACAGTTGCCGCATCTGCAGAGCATCGGCTTCAATTGTCGGCATGTTGGAGACCTCAACCTGCGCTCCGACTTCTTCGATACGGATCTCCAGGTCGGACAGGACTTCTTTGGCGACACGTGCAAGGTCGACCTGACCGAATGGTTGTGCTTTGCTGGTGACGCGTGCGTAGGTCAGCAAGTCCTCGATCAGGACCTGCATGCGCTCGGATGCGTTTTGCATGCGGTCGATATAATCCAGTCCGTTGCTGCCTAATTTGTCCCCAAATTTCACCTTCAGACGTCCCCCGAAAGTGAGGACTTTGCGCAGCGGCTCCTGCAGGTCGTGCGACGCTACATGGGCAAAGTCTTCCAATTCCCGGTTGCTCGCTTGCAACTTCTGCGCGTAGGATGCGAGTTGCTTCTCAGCTTTCTTACGCTCAGTGATATCGATTATGAATCCCTCGATCGCGACCAGTTTCTTGTCGAAGGAAAAAACCCCCTGTCCTTTTTCCCAGACCCATTTTGTTGCGCCCGACTTGGTCTTTAAACGATATGTATTTTGGAAGTGCTGCCTGCTACGGATGGAGCGACGGACGTTTTTTATGGCCACTACCAGGTCGTCCGGAAAGATTAGACGTTTGAAACTATTCGCTTCACCTCGTACGATTTCCGAAGGCTTGAAGCCCGTGAGCGCGTAGACGCCGTCGCTGACGAATTCCATTTCCCAGAAATTGTTCACGTGAGAGCGGTAAGCCATGCCTGGCAGGTTGCTCATGAGCGTGCTCAACTTTCTCTGACTTTCTTCGAAAGCGATTTGCGCCCTTCTGCCAGCCAGCACTTCCTTTTCCAGTTCCTTCGTTCGTCTGCGCACTTGTTCCTCAATATGGTGATTAACTTTGTCCAGGGCCGCGGCTTTGCGTGCGGAATGCGAGAGAATGTCATTAAAGCACGTCACCAGTTTGTCCAGGCCGCCACCAGTTGGCTGCACTCGCAGTGAATAGTTTCGTTCGCGGGCCACCTGGACTGCAACGGTCGTGAGGCGGTGGATAGGCGCCAGGATAGGGGACCGTGTCTTAAGAACAATCAAGTGAGCAATGAACAATGCAGCCGCAAAGACGAGAGACATGTAGAGAAATCGTGGCCAAAGTTGGGACCAAAGATGTTGCCGGTTCAATTCGATATAGATGGTTCCGGTTCTGACATCGCCGACTTCAAGTGGCCGGAACAGGCCTATTTGATTGAATGCGAAGTGCAGGCCATCAGGTTTTAGCGCCGGTGCCGTCGTCTCTTGGGCTAGGAGATCGCGGTGATCTTGCGAAAAGACTGACAGGATTTCTCCGCCAGCGTCATAAATACCGATCCGTTTGATATTTGGAGACTCAGCGATGACATTCATGACAACAAATCCTAGCCCAGCATTGCCGCTTAGCATCTTTGTCTTTAGGTGGGGTGCAAGCTCTTCCGCTTTGGTCGACAGTTCTATGTCTGTCTCGATAACAAGCTCGTGAATATCGTAGAAAAGCAGCGCTGAGAAGGACAGGAGCAACGCGCTGCCAGTTGCGAAGGCCGAGAGGCGTGAGATTTTTTTGTCGAGTCGCAAACGCATATATTAAGATCAGGTGACGTGTTGAGCTTTCCGGGACGCAAGGTTACTTAAGCTGAACCTCTGGTTCTACACCCAGTTGCTGCAGGCATTTCATGGTGACTGACATGATGTCCATCTTGTTGAGCGGCTTGAACAAGTATGTGAATGCGCCTTTGTTCAATGCCTCCCGTACCACGTTGCTGTCGCTATAAGCCGATATCATCACGACTTGAGTTTCAGCACGAATTTTCTTGATTTCGGCCAAGGCTTCGATGCCATTCATTTTCGGCATCATAACATCCAGAAAGACGAGGTCGAGTTGATGCTCTCTTGCCTTTTGAACCGCTTCCACGCCATTTGTAGCGAAGTATAATTCATTCGGAGATCTTTTGAGAATGGCCCGAAAGTAATTTAGAATGTCCACATCGTCGTCGGCAATCAATGTGGGAATACGGCTCTTCTTAGTTGTCGTCATAATCCCATGCCCTCTAATTGGTATTTTTTTGCATGTTGTCCCGCAACTGAAAATCCTTATCGAAAACGCCCTGCATGTCATCGTTGAGAATAATTGGTGTGACGAACACGATAAGCTGTGTTTTAACTTTCGTGGTCTTGCTATTCTTGAACAAATAACCCAGCAGGGGAATATCTCCGAGGATCGGTACCTTTGATTTACTGTCCACTAGTGAATCTCTGATCAGGCCACCGATGACAATGGTCTGGCCATCCCTGATCTTGACATTGGTTGAAGCTTTGCGAGTCGAAATGATCGGCGTGCCATCGGGCGTGAAGCCATTGGCAAAGTCGGCTTTTGGCGACACTTTCATCATGATGTGATCGTCATCGATGATGTGGGGCTTAACCACCAGTTGTACAGTGGCATCCTTGAATTCAAACGAAGTGACGCCAAACTGGTTGAGCTTCTTAAACGGTATTTGGTCGCCTACTTCAATTATAGCTTCTTGATTATCCAAAGTGATCACACGTGGCCGCGATAGCAAGTTGAGGTCATTTCTTTCATTGAGTGCATGCAAAACCACCTCGACGTCCGAGTTAAGTACCCCGACCCCAAGTCCACCGCCAATGGGAAACGGGAATCCGTCGTCCTGGACGGTGGTGGTGTTCTCAGTCGATTGCGGTGCGGTTCGCAGGCCGAAGTCGCTGCCTATCCGGCCGTCCAGAGAATTGACGTTGGCTGTCTTCCATAACCACTCAACACCGAATTCCGAATTATCAGTAGATGAAATCTCCATTATCTCAGCCTGAATGTACACCTGGCGCGTCGGCTTGTCGAGCTGCTGAATTAGTCTCTCCATTTTCGAGATCAGGCCCGGACTCTCTTTGATAATGAGCGTATTGGTGCGTTCATCCGCCATGATCGCGCCATATTCCGACACAACCATCTTTTCCAGGATACCGGCAAGATCCTTTGCAAAGGCATATTTGCACGGGATGTTGCGAACGACCATCTGTGCCCCTATTTTGCTAAGGGATCCGACATACAGGATGTTACCGTCCATTTCCCTGAAGCTCAAGTCGTTGGACTCAAGGATTGCTCTGAAGGCATCCTCTGCGGAGATTTCATCGAGGGACATTCGCAGAGTTGTGTCCTGGACTTCGGGATCGATCAAGAGGTTCTTCCCGAGTTTGTTGGCCAGCAGTTGCAGGGTATTGCGCAGTGAAACACCCTCCACATTGAGAGATATCCGGTCCCCGGCGCCTGTCTGCGCCCAGGCGATGTGGCACAGAAGAAGCAGGAGCGCACAGGTGTATGTTTTCAATAAGCTTGGCATAGTTTTATTCATTTGATGGACCTGTTTGCCTTTTTGGGCAACTCCAGGGTAATCCGTTGATCATTTCCTGTAAGAATGGCTTTGGTTGGCAGGATTTCACTAATCCTGAAACCGTGAATCTGGCCATCCCTTGGCATGACTTTGCCATTTATGATGACAGAGGGAGCATCCTTGTCCCAGAGAACCCCGCTAAGCTTTAGGTTGCTGCCTGGCGGCCTGGTTGTTTCACCGGCCCTGCTAACATATTTATGGGTTTCCGGCTTTGTAAAAGGATTCCTTAGATTCTTCAACTGTGTGGCGGAAACACTGGAGCTGTCGATTCCAAGGTACTGGTCGTAGTCCTTAAACTCTGACAATAACTGCAGATACACTCCGGTATCTCCGTCTCCCTCGGTCGGGCCACCGCCGGGTATTGACACCGCCATGTTGCCGGCCGGGATGAGGCTGACCGCAACAGCGCCGAAAGTCAAAAACAGCCCTCCCAGAAGGACTTTCTTTTTGTCAACTTGCAACATTGGCGTTCACTGAAACCATGGTAAAGAATTCGAATTCACCGCTTACGCGGGTATTGTCCTGCCTTCTGACCTCAAATTCGTTGATTAACAGACGTCTGTCGAATGCGTCGAGAGTTTGCAGAAAGCCCAGAACCTGCAGAAAAGACCCGGCATACTTTAACTGAATACCAATTGGCTTCAGTTGGCCACTCTTGTTTTTCTGCTTGTGCTTGCCGTTTTTTTTGACGCTCAGGTAACTCGTAACCGCCAGGCCATGACGCGCTGCGCGATCCTCCAGTTTCGAAATGAGCAAGGGCAACTCTTCCTCCGAGGGCGCACGTTCGAAGATGTTCTGCTCTCTTGTCTTGAGATAATCTACTTGCTTATAGAGAACCTCCGAGATGCTCTCCATGTCAGTTGCTTCCAACTGACGATAGTGTTTCTGCAGACGGTGTAGGTTGTTCTCGATACGTGCCAGGGCTTTGATTCTTGGTTGCACGAAAAAGTGATTCGCACTCAAGTTGAGCAGCACCAAAGCTAGCAGAGAGCCGATGATGACTTTAATCTTAAATAGTTCGCGCAGTTTGGCGGTCCAATCCATGGGTATAGCAAATCCGTTTCTTAAAGCAGCGAGTTCAACCAGGCGAATTCGATGGTAAAATTGTGATAGTACCTGCCATTGGTCTTGTTCACCTCCATATCGCTGAGATCCAATCGGCCGGAGCCCAGAGAGTAGGGCGTCAAACCGGCAAGCACATCGTGAAACTTCCGAACCTGTTCGGGCTTTTCCGACTCAAGGTCGATAAACGACCGGCCCTGGATTGTCATGGCTTGTACCTGAGAGGGCTTGGCTTGGCCGGCTGTGGCCTTGCTGCCGGCGAGTGACGAAATGTGAATTTTTTCGAGCCAGAAGTCTTTGGGCAACATCTTAGCCACAACTTTCAGGGATTCCCCAATAAAATGGGCGTCGATGGTCGTTGCCTTTATCTTTTTGAGCTTATTCCTGAGACTGGTTCTTTGCTCGTACAGTGTCACCGCGCGTTGAAATTGCGGTGAAAGCCGTTCTGTTTTGCCGTTGAGCAGTTGTGTTTGGTGCGCAAGGGTTTCTATTTGTACATTGCTTAACATGACCCGAAGACCGACAACTCCAAGCGAAAACAGGCATGTTGCCAGATAGATCATCTGGAGACGTCTCCTCAGTGCGTGCCGCCTTGCTTCATGCAACTGCGACTCATTGAAATTGATTCTGATCATCAGAACTATACGCCCCTTAGAAGAGTGCCGAGAACGGGTCCCAAATGGTAACCAATCGATGGCCGATCAACATCATCGTCGGCCTCATTCCTGCTGCGGAAGAACTGCAAAGGGTCCCACAACTTTGTTTGAAACGACAGTCGTTTGTTAAACTCATCCAGCAGAAAGTCGAGGGGCGCGCACCCTCCGGTCAAATAAATGCCATGAATTTCAGTGACACCCTGACTAGACTGGTAGTGGCGGATGCACTTCTTGACTTCTGTGATGAGTCTTTCCGCAAAGTTCAAATGAACCGTTGATAGCGGTGACTCTGCAAGATCGTCTCTTTGCGTCCACCGGCGTTTCAGCATCTTCTTCGCAAAAGAGGCTGCTCGGAACAACGGCAGACCGGTTTCATCGACGATAGCAGAGGTGATATCATTGCCACCTACTTCGACTACATAGAAGAACGGATTTTTTCCGGGGAAAACGATCATACAAACCGTATAAACCGCACCAATATGCACCATAGTTACCGGTGCCGTTATTTGCTTGTTAATGAAATAGCACAGCGCGTTGTAGATGCCAAATGCATCCAGGTCCACAACCGACGGGCTCAAGCCGCTTTCCCTGAAGATACGGCGGTGACGAGCCAATTCATCCGTAGGAACCGCACAGGCCAGAAGGGGGATTTTGGCAGTGGCAGTCCCTTCTTCGGGCTCCAGTTGATGACAGGCCACCTCCATGTCCTCGAGCGGCTGGGCGCTGATTTGCTCCAGTTCTTCCTGCAGGATGCTGAGCAGGTCCTCTTCCGGCTCCTCCGCATCAATGTCTACGATGCGTATGACAGCGCTATCCACAGGCAAGGCTGTGAGGATGTGAGAGCGTCTCAGGTCGTACTTTGCGGAAAGGGCCCTTAGCTTGTCGACATAGAGTCCGTCCGTAATTTCTTCGGGAGCCGTGATGCTGTGATCAGCAACGAGGTCTACAACGTCATAAAAGGTTAGCCGTTTCTTCTTTCCGACGGTCTTCATGCCGGCGATCTCGATAGATGTTGTTCCGAGATGGATGGCGACCTGCTGCTTGTGCAAAAGAAGCGCCAAATTCTTCAACCTAGTTAGATAACGGTGCAAGAGCATGCGAGTTTTTGGCCGGATCACCCCCGGTAGTCAAATCCCGACAGTGAGTCCGGCCTACTACCAAATTAGAAGTTCGAAAGGCCGCCGTTTTGGTCAATCTGACGATTGATTCCGGTCTGGCTTCCCCCTCCGGTTGCTCTTATAGTGTAATTGGTTCCGTCCGCAGATTCATACTTGAAGTCAGATATCGTAAAATACTTTCCGTTCAGGTCGCTGGCGCTGATTCCCGCATCTATTGAGTCCACACGCGTATAGCTGGCGTGCGCCGGATAGGAGTTCCTTTCCGCATAATAGACCCTGAGGGCCATTCGTACAGTACCGAGCGCGGCATCTGCCTCGCTCATTTTCGCCCGCTGGACATTTGCCCGGTAAATGGGTATAGCTACACTCGCGATGATACCCATTAAGAGTACTACAATCATGACTTCAACCAGGGTCCAGCCTTCTTGGTTATCCGTGTATGCGGGCGACATTAGCGTCTATACTGTAGGAGCATTGAATTCTGAGCCGGAGAACATAATGCCCACAAGCATGGCAGTCTGGGTAAGGTTCTAGAAATTGCTGAGTGCGCCCGCCTGTGTCATTTGGCGATTTATCCCGGCCTGAGAGCCTGAGCCGGTGGCACGGATCGTATAGCTCACCCCATCCGCCGAAATATATTTGTAGTCACCGATGTTGAAATAAGTGCCATTCAGGTCGGACGAGGCTATATCAACACTGATAGAGTCTACCCTTGTGTAAGATGCCTTCGTTGGGTATGCACTGTTCTCAGCATAGTACACTCGAAGAGCTGTTCTCACAGTCCCCAAGGCTGCATCGGCCTCAGAGCCCTTTGCCCGCTTGACATTGGCCTGATAGATGGGCACTGCGACGGCTGCAAGCACACCGACAATGACTACCGTGATCATCAGTTCGACCAAAGTGAACCCTTTTTGATCTCGCGTGAATTTGGACATTGTAACCTCCACTTATTTGGTTAATAAATATTCCTGAGGTCGTCTCACATGACACTGCCTAGATAGAATATCGGCAGGTACAGTACCAGAATAACGACCAGGGCGACCGCACCGAGGGCCACCATTATCGCCGGCTCGAGAATCGACGTGAGTTTGGCGATCCTGGAGTCTATTTCATTATCGAACATTTCGGTGACATTCTTCAACATTTTGTCTAATGAGCCGGACTGCTCTCCGGTTGCCAGCATGCTGACCACAATTGGTGGGAAAATCGGAAACTCGCTTAGTTTGGCATAGAGCGTTTCACCCGCAACAATGCCCCGCTTGATTTCCCAGAAAGCGTTTCTAAAAACTGTGTTTTCAGTCGTTTTCGTCGAGATCTCGATGGATTCCACAATGGCCACCCCGCTCTGCAGCAAGATACCCAGAGTGCCGCAGAATCTGGAGATGACCGACTTGGACACGATGTCTCCGACCACCGGAAGCCGCAACTGCAGCCTATCGAGGACTGCCTTGCCATAGTCGGTCTTCTTGAAATATTTGAAAGCGAAAACCATGGCCGCGGCCAGGGCAATCTCGATCATCAGGTTGTCTTTTATGAAGTCGCTAATATCCATCATTATCCGCGTCGGAACCGGGAGCTCGGTGCCGAAACCTTCAAAGGTCTCTTTGAATTTTGGCACAAGGACAAGAGTAATTGCCGCCACTACCACAGAAAAGAACCCCAGAACGAATTTCGGATAGGCGGTGGCTGCTTTTATCTTCTTGTTGGTGGCTTCCTTTTTCTTAAGATGTTCCGCCAGTTGCTGCAGGATCATTGCGATATTGCCGCCGGCTTCGGCTGCCTGCACCAGTGAAATGAAAAGATTAGGAAAAACATTGGGGAATTTCATGAAGGCTTCGCTGAGTGCCACGCCTGCCTGTACCTGCCGGCCAACTTGTTCGATGACTGCTCGGAAACCGTCGTTCTCAATTTGTTCGCCCAAAAGCCTCAGGGCGGAAACGAGTGGCAAACCGGCATTTATTAACACCGACAATTGATTCGAGAAAACATATAGGTCCTGAGTTTTTACTCTTATGCGTTTCTTGAAAAGCCCGGTCAAGTCAAAGTTGATTTCATGCTGCGCTTTGGCCATTATCTCGGTCTGAAACTCACTGCCCCGCTTGCGTGCGTTGCCGGATTTCCGTGCCGCACGCTGCGGCTTCTTAAGTCCGTGAACCGTAATCTCCTTAGGCTTTATTGCGGTGTTCATCTAAAGACTCGTGGAGGCGATTTGCAGGACCTCTTCGATCGTGGTGAGACCATCGTGCACCTTCTTGAGGCCATTGCGTAGGAGCGTTTCCATGCCCAGTTCCGAGACTTTCTTGCGAATGTCATCCACACTGGCGGCAGCCACAATCATATCTCGCAATTCGTCCGTGAGATAGAAAAACTCGAACACCGCCAGGCGACCCCAATAGCCGGTGCCACTACAATGGCTACAGCCTGAACCTTTGTACAAAGTCGCACCTTCGAGTATTTTGGCGTCGGACCGAAGAGCGTCCATCAGTGCGGCGTCCGGTTCGTAGGGTTCTGAGCAGTGGAAGCACAGGCGCCGGACCAGCCGCTGTGCCAGGACCACGTGGACTGAAGAACAGATGAGGTAGCGGTCGATGCCCATTTCAATCAGGCGCATCAGGGTTGCCACACTGTTATTGGTATGCAATGTGCTGAAAACCAAGTGGCCGGTGAGGGCTCCGCGCATCGCTATCTCGGCAGTTTCGAGGTCGCGCATTTCACCTACCATGATAATGTCCGGATCCTGGCGCAAAATGGAACGCAGGCCGGCTGCAAAGCTCAAGCCGATATCGGGCTGGACCTGGATTTGATTAACTCCGGGTAGTTGGTATTCAACCGGATCCTCGACTGTGATGATGTTCTTCTCGTTTGAGTTTACAAAGCTCAAGGCAGAGTAGAGGGTAGTGGTTTTGCCGCTGCCCGTGGGCCCGGTAACCAGGATCAGGCCGTATGGCTGCTGCAACGCTTGTTTGAGACCTTCCAGTAGGCTTGCTTCCAAACCCAGATCAGCAATATCCAAAGAGTGCTTTTCCTGGTCGAGGATCCGCAAGACAATCTTTTCGCCGAAAATGGTCGGAAGTGTCGAGACCCTGATATCAACACCACGGCCGAATATTCTGAGCTTGGTACGCCCGTCTTGCGGCACTCTCCGTTCCGCGATGTCAAGTGAGCTCAGGATTTTTATTCTCGAGATGATACCTGCCTGCTGGGCTTTCGCGAGGGTCGCGACTTCTCTGAGAACGCCATCGACACGAAAACGCACCTTGACGTCCCTTTCCTGCGGTTCTATGTGGACGTCACTGGCGCGGTCCTGCACCGCGCTGATGAGTATGGTGTTGACTTTGCGGATAGTGGGTTCTTCCCGGCCCTCGTCCTCGAGGTCGTCCAGAGTGATGTCATCATCGTGCGCTACTTCCTCAACTTCGACGGCTTCGCTTTCATCGAAGTTGTCGAGCATCGAGTTGGCTTGCAAGTAGACCTTGCTCTGGAACTGCTCGATCTCGGCTTCGGATGCGTAGTAGGCTTTCGGTTCCACCGCAGCCGCTAAACGGACAACTCGCTCTGCGTCGAGGTCGAAAGGATTCGCCATCGCCACCGAAATGCTCTTGCCGTCTCTGGCAAAGGGGACAATCCTGTATTTAATCGCCACCTGTTGCGGTATGGATTCGAGGACCCCCGGATCGATGAAGTCCAGTTCGGAGAGGTCAATGTGTTCAACCCCTTCCTGCTCGACCAGCTCGTCGATAATCGTGATCGGATTGTCTTCCCTGGCTTTGGTGTTTTCGTCCACTGCTAACGGGTTCATTGATTGATTCAAGGGTTCCCTGAGAGGGATGGGTTCTATTCAAGTATCGGTATTGCGAAGCAAATCTGAAGGGAGGGGAACTGTGCTTTAACTGTTAATTTTACTATTATTTAACTTGCAGATATTATAGGGAATCGGCTGTACAGAAAAAGGAACCAGGAGCTTTTGATCGAAGAGAAAGACTTGTGCTAACCTATTCCATTCTACAAGTCCTCCCAGGTAGCAATGGTCAAGGTAGTACCGCCGCTGACCCCACCGATATCGGTACCGGCGACATTGGTCGTGTAGGTGGCGTCGTAGGTAACCACAAAATTTTGACTGTAGTGGTGAAACTCATCCAGTGCGATTATAGCGCCAGTCAAGGTGAAGTTAGCGAAGTCTTTGTCGAAATGGTCGGCCGCATATACCAGGCCTGTGATTGCAATGTTGTTACTGGAATACCCCTCGATATCATTTTGGCAGAGCAGGGCCGGGTAGTTGGATGGCGTAGCTGTTAGGGAAGCATTGTCACCTTCAAATTCGATTTTGTCTTCAGCGACAATCGTTCCGTTTATGATTGCACCGCTGTAGATTTTGGCGTCATCCTCAGTATACCAGACACCGGTGTAGGGGCTACCCGCGCTTGTAAAAATCAGATCGCTGGAAGAGAACTGTCCTGCGCTGACCGCGGCTGTTTCAAAGAATGACCAGGTGATGGTTGGAGGTGTTACATTGGGTGTGCCTTCAGTGATGGTGCCGTTGACCGTATAATCATTATCCTTGTCGACGTCATAGTTCGAATGAACATCGCCAGTGACAGTGCCGCTGCCCTCATCGAGTCGAAGTTCATCCTCGTCGGTAAAAATGGCATATGGCCAGCCGCCGGAAGACGTACCGCCAGTAGTGTTCAGGGTGACTCTGATGGAATCCTGAATACTGCCTGCGCTACCGGTGGCGGTCAGGACCAGGCCCACCGAGTCGTACACGACGGTAACCGTTGCGTCTGCAAATGTCCCCGCTGCGTTTGAGACCTTGTTGATGCGCCACAACCCCTCGTGGATGCCGGCTTCCGCGTTGAAGAAAGCTCTCACCCGGTCATACTGATTCACAGCCTGCACGCTTTCGTGGCTACCCATTTTTACGATGGCCAGTCCCATCAAACTGAAGATGATGAAAAAGACCATGACCAGGCCGAGGACGTAGCCTTGCTCGTTCGTAGCGCTGGGTATCGCAAGTTTTGAATTGACGTTTCTCAGGTTGCTGTCCCTAGTTGCTGTAATATATGATCGCCCAGACCTGTGTACAGCGCGCCTCATAGAGTCTAATTCCGATCTGTATGGCGTCGATTTCAGAGGAGGTCCAGGCCATTGAGGTGTTCGGGTTCGTCACGTAGGTTGTAGACTTATTGACGTAGCTGGTCACACCGTCCAAATCCACCAAGGTTCCATAATATGTAGCGCCATTGGTATGAATAGCGGTCCGTCCCTTGGCGTTGTCATCGTCTTCTCGAACTCGCATGTAAACAACCACGCTGTCTATTGGGCCAGTTGATGTCCCATCTGATGTAAGGTAAGTATCCTTCTTCACAGCGCCTGTTCTTTCACGCACGCGGGTAGCACCATCATCAGATACCACTTCGTCTACACATTCCCAATTGTTGCTGCAGTCGCTCTCGCCAATTTCGGTGAATGCGCCGTTCCCTATTGGCCGAAGCGTGTCGGTGGCCACGCTCTGTGCAATATTTCTAAAAGTGTGCACAAGATCGCCGCCCAGTGTTTTTCCTTGTTGTGCCAGTTTCAAATAGGTCAATATAGATCTTGTGCCGGTGTCGAAACGGATACTGTCCAAGGTCTCTTGCACCAAATTCGTGACACTCAGATCTTTCTTTTGTATTTTGAAATTTGAGCCGTCCTTGTAGATGATAGTAGAGTCACCGGTAGAAAAATATAGTTTTAAACAAGTCCCGGTTGATTGCGGGGAGGCACTTGCGGTGTAGTCTGCATAAGAAGCATATATTTCTTGCTGATTGAAGTAACCTTCCCTGATGTTCCGCGCAAGCACCTGGTCGATCAACGAAAAATCCTGCTGCAAATTGATCTTGGCGCGTTCCTTCAGGACGTACGAGTGCGATCCGCTCACAACGACAAAAATCCCGGCCAGAACGATGCCGCTCATGACCAGGGCGATGGTCAACTCAATGAGAGTGAAGCCGTTTTGATTCAGTGATTTCTGCGTGCGAGGAGGTGCAGATTCAATTGCCATAAGCGCTCAGTTTGGTGGTAAGAGACACATTCTGTGCCGTCCCGTCATTCCACGACACACTGACCGTGATAGTCTTGTAGTCGAGCGTGTCACCATCAGCGTCGGCGCCGGCCAGCCCATCTGCTGCGTCGTCCGTGAGGGCGACGGTGGTGTTCCGGGTGCCGGTGAGTGCCGCCAGAGCCACGGATGTGTTGGTTTCATTTGAATCGGTAACCACGCCAGTAAAGCCAAGCGCAATCAAGTCTTCCATTCTTCTCTGTGCCTCGACGACGGCCAGCCGCTTCATCTTCTGTCTTGCAACCGTCTGCTGCGGCAGAGTGAAGTATTGCAGCCCGCCGATCATGATGCTCATAAAGATCACAATGGCGAACATGACCTCGATGATGGTCGTGCCGCGTTCGTTGGTGACAGTTTGGTGTAACGGGGAAACAGATTTCGGTTTTGTTCTGAGTCTACACGAGTGCTTTCCAGGCTCCGACACGGTTGTCTACTCCGTCCATAATTCCTTAGTGGCTGTGAAGTTTTCCGGTAAATCGCTAAACGTATCAACCTTGCGGCAGATTTCTGTCACAGCCTGATAGTCATGGCATTCGTATTTTGCTTCCGCCAGCCACAAGTAGGCGCTGCTGCTGGCAGGATTATGCTGAATGGCTTTACTCAGGTATTCGATGGCTTTTTCCTTCTCGCCGGCGTGCAACAGTGTTCTACCATATTCGAAAGTGGCCTCCGGATGTTTTGGCCGCAATTTCAGGAAAGTGCTGTAATTATCGAGAGCGAGGGTGCGATAGTATCTGTTGATGGCTTCATCGAGAACCCCGAGATAACAATACAGGTCGTAAATTCTGGCTAACTCCAACATCAGTTCCGGGTCGTTCAGATTGTTGCCCAGCTTGCTGCGCAATGAGTTTATTTTGCGTACAATTCTGTCTTCCATGTCGATGATTGCGTTGGCCGCCATCACCTTCGTGTCCGAAGTCGCATGCTGAATGACATCTTGCAGCAGGGCAACTGATTCTCTGTTCAGGAGTTTGGAGAGTTTGCTGATCGCCATTTCTTCCAGCTCGCGGTCGTTGCTTCTGAAAATATCGCGATAAGCCCGGATATCAAGCTCCTCACGTTTGACCTGGAACGCGCCCTTGCGCTGCGCGAGCAGCAGGTCTCTCTGGCGTCGCTTGACTGAGAATTCCTCCTCCGGATCGAAGTAGTCTCTTTCCGGCAGTTTGACCCGATCAATAACAAAGATCAGAATGTACATACCTAACAATCCGTACAAAGGCATGAACGCAGTAACCGCGCCGGCAACCAGTGTGAAATTTCGACCTACACGGAAATCATCGAGCTTGATTCTGCTGAATATCAGCACGGCTAACCCGCTGACAATAAGATGCAGAGCAAAGGCGCCGGCCTTTGTCGCTGCGGGCCCGATCACGATGCAGTATCCGAAAAAGGCATCCAGGACCAGGAGCAGGATGATGCCGATGTGGTAGAGTAGGTTTCTCATCGAGTTTCTTTGTTCTTCCTCATATATGTGGCTGGTCTCGCCTCACAATCCTCTGCCTGCCAATCAGCACGTTCCGGCTTCAGTTCTCGTTGTCTTTGCCCAGCAGATAGTCGATGTCGTCAAATACGGCAGCGCTCGTCCTTGTGCCGCCGAATTTCAGCCTTTCCTCGGCTGTGCGGATCATGCTTTCGTAAGAACCTTCAGAAACCTGCAGGGAGCTGACTCCGACCTCATAGTCGAGTACGGCTTCACGTCCCTCGAATGGTTTCATTTGATAATTGTCGATTTCCTTCGACAGTCGTTCGATTATCTTGTCGCAGCCCACACTGCTCTGGCCGGGCAGAACGAGGGCAAAGGTGCTTTCATCCTTATATTTTGCGACGATATCCACTTCGCGCAAAATGTTTGAAAAAATCCAGTGCAGGACAACCAGGACGTTGGTCCGCTCCGTGTCCAGCATGTCATCGAAGTTTCTTATCTTGAGCAAAATCAGAGAGATGGTTGAGTGGAATCTTTTTGCCCTGGCGATCTCATAGGCCAACCGTTTCTGGAAATACAAGTAGTTGAAGGCGCCGGTGATTTCGTCGGCGATATTCTTGTCTTTCAGATGATGAAACTGGATGGCACGGTCGACAACGATCGAGATCCAGTAGGACAACATCTCAAAAATCTTGACCGTGTTTGAGTTGAAGTCAAAGAAGGGAATCCGCTCGATGTTTATGACGCCGACCAGCGACTCATCGCGGCGCAGAATCGGCGCCGACATGATGAGGCCCAGGTTCTCAAAGCTGCGGAAGTTGTCCTTGTTCATCACCTGGTTGATGGTGACAACCCCCTTGCTGCGTACGACCTCTCCCATCATTCCTTCAGTGAGTTCCTGGCTATCACTTAATCTGCAATCTGGATTTGAACCCTCGCGATGCCGCAGGCGCAAGAGGTTGTCCTGTACCAGATAAATGGAGGTGCAACTTACGTTGAGCTGGTCCTTGAGCAATCCCGGTATTTTTTCATAAAAGGCTGTGGGGCTCAGCTGTTCAAGCTTGGTCAGTTTTTCAAATAGGGTCACCATCGTAGAGGATTGCAGTGCGACCCGCTTGTCCAGTTCGTTTTTTGATTCGACCAAAGCTTCGTGTTCTTCGGTCAGTTGTGTCAGCGTCTCCTTTTCCACGGCATATTTTTTTTCAACATTGGCGAGGATCTTTTTGTGTAGACTCCTGATTTCGCCCAGGATGCCGCCTGCCAGGACAAAGAAGAAAGCGATCTTGTACGGCCCGTGCGGAAATGTGAACTGCTGGAATTCAGCATTTCCGCTTTGTCCAGCCAGGAGGATGTACATTACTGCTGAAGCGCCGCCGGCGAACAGGCCCGGGACCGTACCGTAGCGCGAGGCGATCAACAGGACCACAATCCAGTAGGGGTGCGGTATCACGCCATAGTATCCGGAGGAGCCGCGGACCAATGCCAGGTCGATCGTGACCAGGATGGCGAGCGCGAGGATGGTCTCTATGATGAAGAAGAACTTTCTTGGCATAAGTTACACCTTTTGTTAGCCCTGATTGATGGTCAATGAAAGAAGAAGAAATCAACAGCCATTATCTTGTTGGCCTCGTTGCCGGTCAGAGTGTTTTGTCTGCCGAACTCGAAGCGTGATCGCAGCCTGAGGTTGCGCAACAGCGCGTACTCGAGGTGTGCCGTCGCATAATACTGAGCCGCACCGGTACTGGTTCTAAGTCCGATGCTGCCACCAACCTGATAGTAGAACTTACCGGTTAGCTGTTGATCGACGCGCGCGCCCAGGAAATGAGTGGTTTCACTTTCCGGGATGGCTATAATGCTGCTGTTGCCGGGATCTTCGTACGAGTAATTAAGTGTGTAAAACTGGTAATAGGTTAGCAAGTTTGGTCTGAGCGGCCACTGGTAGCCGACTTGCCCGTAGGCACGCTTGGCTTCGCCGAACTGTCTGCTGTGGTTGATATAATGCCGCTCTTGCGAAAAACGGTTCCAGAGGACGATGTTTTTCCAGAGTGTGAGGTTCAAGTCGGTTTGCAAACGATGCATCCGCCCGTCAAAGAATGCTGCTGACAGAGGATCCCGCCAAATAGAGTTGATGTCCGCCGTCAGCAAAAAGCTGTTTGCAGGGTCAAAACTCCAGCCTAAGGTGCCGTGTCCGGCCATCTGAAAAATGTCCTGATGCCACTGCGCTTTGGCCTCGGCGCTTGTCCGCAGTTTGGAATTGACGCTGCTTGTGACTCCGGCGCCCACATGCTCGTAGTCCTCGTCCGGGAAGATTCCCGTCGATGTCGAGTAGTTTTCCCGGCCGAACAGCAGTTTGAGGCTCAACAAAGAAGAAGCAGCCTTCTCGAAGACGACATTGGCCACCTGCCGCAGAAAATTATCGGATTGTTCCTCGTAGCTGTAGTCGACTGAGATTGCTTCACTTTGCACGCGACGCAGTTGCCGCAGCCTCTGCCAGGCAGGGCTGTAGTCGGGGGCTTCTGCGAGTAGCCGCCGCAAGGTACGTTTGCTCGCAAGCCAATCACCGGCGAGCAACTGGGCGTCGGACAAATCGATGCCTAGGCCCAGGTCGGTGCTGTGGTCTGCCACCAAACTTTTTAATTGCCGGCTCGCCTCGACATAGCGCCCCTGTTTAAAGTAACTCAATGCTTGCAGTCGTTGTGCCCGGTAGTCCTGCTCGTGCAAAGACAGGGTGCGCGCCAGCAAATCATCGGCAGCGGCATAATCCCCCAGGATGATCAAGCCCTCTGAGTAATCCGTCAGAATCGTCGGATCATCCGGGAAATCCGCTACCAGCCCGCGATAGATCTTGACCGCCAGTTGGCCCTGGCCCTGGTAGGCCAGGATATTGGCCCGCACCAATCGCGTTTGCTTGTTGGGTACCGCCCGCAGCAGAAGGCCGAGCGCTTGTTCGAACTCCATGTCCGCAGCGCCACTGTCTTCCAGATCGTGGTAAAGAATGCCAAGGTGGTAGTGGGTATAGTAATCGTTCGGGTAAATCGAGTGATAGTTTTGCAGCGCCAGTCTTGCCTCCGCCGGCTGATTGTTCCAAGCGTGGGAAAGGGCGAGCATGCGGAGATTCAGGCTATCTTCCCGTGTGTGCTCAAGGTTTGTCTTGAGCTGGTCAATGGCGTGCGGGAAGAGGCTACGTTCAAAGTAGAATGTGGCTATGCTGGTCCCGATACCCGGTTCGTTTGCATGCGCATGGCGGATTTGGTGGACCATCCGGTGAACTTCATCCGGCCGGTTTCTCAGCCAGTTGAGGGATGCGCTGTCGAACTTGAGTTGTGCATCCCCGGGATTGGCGTTCATGAGCTGCTCGTGCAAAACAGCGGCCTTGTCAAACTCACCGGTTTTCAGGTGCAGGCTTACGAGGGCCCCGTAATAGGGCTCAGGCCCGTTGCCCAGACCGGAAAGCCGCTCATAGACCGCGATGCTTTCCCGGTACCGGCGCTGTTCGGCGAGCAGTTGAGCGGAATAGAGCAGAAAAGGCACGTTGTCCGGGACATATTTCTCCAGGCCATTGCGAACGACTTTGTAGGCGGCCAGCTCGTCACCGGTCCTTCTGTGCAGCTCCGCCAACTGTATGCGGCTAGGGGCGTCGCCACGGTCCACGCGGACGATGTTTTCGTAACTTTCGATGGCTTGCGGATAATGTTCTGTGAAGGTCAGAAAGTATGCGTGTTCTCTCTGCGTGTCGAGCTCGTAAAGGTCCGTTGTCTGAATCCGCCCGAATAAATCGACCAGTTTGTCGAACTCCTTTTCCTCCTTGTAGTACAGCTTCAGCTCGTCAAAGACATCCCTGGAAAAGAATCCGGTTTCGAGGAGGCGCTCAAAGGTCTCCTTTGCCTGTTCCGGCTGCAGGGTGTTTTGATAAAGATAGGCTAAGTCCGACAAGTAGGTCGGGTCTTGCGGACTGTTGCTGGCGAGCAACTGCAACTGTTCGACAGCTTCGTCGGTCATGCCGAGGTGCGCATAATGGTCGTAGAGACGCCCCCGCAGGACTTTGTCGTTTGGCAAGAGTTTTAACCTGAACTTGTAGTATCCAGTCGCCTTGTCGGGGTCGTAGTTTTCCGTGAGCACAATCAGGCGGTCAAAGTAACTTTCGTTGAGCATGCGCTGTTGCACCAGGTGTTCGTAGTGCGCAACGCCGCGGTCGTGCTTGCCGAGTAGGAGATAGATCTCGGCCAACCGCTGCCTCACCGGTTCATTGCCCGGCTCCGTGTTCAGGATCCGGTCATATTCTACTGCAGCGAACTCCCTCTGCTCTAACTGCAAGTACAAGTTGCCGAGCAGTTCTCGTCTCTCCACATCATCGGGGTTCACGTTCATGTATCTTTCCAGATAAGCGGCGGCTTTCTGATAGTCATACCGGCTTAAAGACAGGCTAACCAGCTTGTATAGGATCTCCGGGTCGTCCGGAGTCTGCTCGAGCAATTGCTCATAAGTCGAAATTGCGGCGTCGGTGTCGCTGTTCCACTGGTAGGCGTCTGCAAGTTTGCGCTGCGTTGCGATATCTCCGGGAGCGAGATTGGCAGCCCTGCGCAAAGCCGTCACGGTCCTGCCGCGGTCGCCTATTTGGGAATAGATATCGGCAAGCTGATTCAGTGTGAACAGGTCGGTGATGTTCTCAACGCCGGCTTTCTCGATTTGGTCAACGGCTTTGGCCAGTTGCCCCTGGGTGATGAACAGCCGGGTTAATTCCAGGCGCAGATCAAGGCGTTTCGGATCGGCGCGCAGGATTCTCTCGTAAGCGTCAATTGCCTCGGTCGTTTTCCCCGACTTGCCCAGAAGATCGGCCAGCCGCAGCTCTGACGGAAAAATCAGGATGCAGGTCACGATGATCGACAGAACGAAGAGGATTGGCCACCAGACTTTTATTTGCATGGTGTGTTTATTTCTCCAGAGTATATGTGTAGATTGTGTCCAGACTCGGGGTGCTTAGGAACGGGATGAACCCATTTGCGCGCGACCGCGAGATGATGTTACCCACCTGAGCTTGCAGATGGTCGTCGACGTAGTCGAGTGTAAACACGGCTAAGTCAAATTTTTGCTGTGCGCGCTGCAGCTCATCGACATTGCTTTGGTACTGGTTGACCGGCCGCAGGTACATCTTGTTTTGTTCAAAATTCACCGTCGTGAAAATTGACTCCGCCATCACTGCATCCAGGACAGCACCTGTTTGTGCCAGGATCGAAAAACCGCGATTGCCCGCCAGGTAGATCCCCGGAAATCGTTTCCTGATTTTCTTGATCAGTTTTACCATCGCTTTTTGTGACCCGGGGTGCTTCTGGTCCGGATGATATTTCTCCAAGTATTCGGCGGTGTCAATGGTGTCCAGAAACAGACCTTGAAATCCCTTCGCAATGATTGCCGGAATGACGTGGTCGAGCAACAGGTCGTGCCACTGTCGTTCCCGCACATCGACCATGTGGCTGTCCCAGTTCGGGTTTTTGCCCAGCAGCCAGGGCTGGTCTCGCATCTGCGGCCAATACCATCTGTACTCACCGACTTCAGCCAAACTAACGTAGCCCAACAATATAGTGGAGCCGGTCGTCAGGTTTGACAAGTCCGGATGCGCGTCTCCGTCCAGAACAGCTAGATCGAACCTGGCAATCTCCGTGGGCGCGGCGTTTTCGCTGTAGACGCAAACCCAATTCGATATCCCCTTGTCGGTCAGTTGCGTCTGCTTCCGGTGCTTAGCGCTACAGCCAAACATGAACATGACACAGATCTGGACAAGCAGATAAGTCAGACGCGAGTTTGCTGCTTGCGGCCTCATGGCACATTTGTATTTTTATCTATGGCTTTGACGTAGTAAGTCGCGGCGCCGCGCATCGGGTGCAGGAACTGCAGGGTACCGTTAATGTCGCTGCGGGCGGTAAGACGATTGTCGCGCGCACCGTGCACCATTATGGAGAATTGCTGGTTCCTGGCCACATTGGCGAAGATGAACTCGCCCTTACCGTATCCGGCAGCGGCGAAAGTGATTTCTTGCGGCGTGGCCTGCCAGTCCCGGATTTTATGCGAAGCCTGTTTTACGTAAGTCGCTTCCGGCGCCAAATGCGACAAGGCCAGAACTGCTCTGTCCTGTTCGCCCAGATGCACGTAGAGCGACCCCTGGAAGTGCGTAAACCCAAGAATGTTCTGTGATTTGTCAAAGTTTGGGTAACGTTGCTCGTTGTCAAAGCGGATGGTGCGGCAGTCGCCATACTTTGTGATTTGCCAGCGCCGGTCTTGCAATTGCTGGATTTTGGTTTGATAAAATCCTGCCGCGATGTCGGTGTACTCACTGATGAACAGCGGCGCCACCGGTTGAGTGATGCTGCTCTTGAGGACTTCTCTTAGTGCGTTCAGCGCCGCCCAGCGTTCGCCGCTGTAGAAGTGGTAGTATATGTTGATCGGCTTTATTCTGACTGGCGACTCGGTGTTCTTGAATGTCTCACTTACAAAACGGAAGCCGTAATACGGTCCCAGCCAGTCGTTGGTATAGATGTTTTCATTTGCGTTTGGCGCATAGATTTGCCGGTAGCCACCGACCTCTGCTCCGATGGGCGCGACGCTGGTGTAGGAGGGATTGTTATTGTCAAAAATAGAGTCGCCGCCGTTGATGTTGTTGATGCCGTTTTTGCCGCACAGTTGCAGCGCTTCCGGGGTCGGCTCGCAATTGCCCGTCCAGAAGAAGTGCCGTACTTTCTTTCCCGGCGGCAGCAGGTTCTCATTTATATATTGAATCGAACCGGCGACCTCCTGTTTAACATTGAAGGTGTAACCTGGCACCGGCAGGTGCTGGTACGGATACTTGTCTTTGTCCTCATAGTCTTTGGCCCAGTAAAAAGGGTGGGAGTAGGAGTGGCTAGCCGCTTCCACCCAGTCCAACTCGAATATGGAGCGTGCAATGTCCGCGAACTGCGGCCCTTTGAGGATTTCTCCAACCACGACCGAAACAGAGGTCGGCCACTGATATTTCTCCAGGATTTCATTGCGGACAATCTCGCCGCAATAGGTGTTGGACTTGACTTGAGACTTGGAGATCAGCGCATCGCCGTCGATATGCGAGGACCAAATGCGCATGCCGTTTAGCGTGGTGACGTCCGGGCGCGGTATTCCCTGCAGGGCGTAGGCTTCTTCGAAAAACCTGAACGGATTGATCCGCCACTTCCGGTTGAAGTTCTCATCGTTTTCATAAACCACATATCCGGCCGCAGCATACCCGCCTGCTGATGTGGTGAACACGATGTCGCTTTCGCTGTCCCTGATGTCGTTTCTTTGCAGCGAGAGATAGACTTTGCTCGCGGCATCGGTTACATTGTTCTTTTCGTAGTAGAGTACCTCATGGTCCAGAGAGCGCTCAAATTCGACCATTTCGGGATCACGCGCCACGACCTCGATTTTTCCGGCATCCGTCGTGCTGTTGCGGTCATCAACGTTGAACCCAATGGCATGTGCAAAGTCATTGATGGCGCGGGTGCTCACCTGAGTGCGCGTCCGGGAACGTCTGAACGCGCCAATGTTTCCCAGGACAACGAACTTTCGGCCGGCCAGGACCTGCTGTTTGGCCCACTGCAGGTATGCCTCGGGCTCGGCCATACTGTTGTCATAGAACCAGGAGAGGATGCCACGGTATTTGCTCATTTGTTTTGCTGCAGGCAGCCCCGAATTCAGATCCCAGTACTCGACCACACAGCCAAGGTGGTTTAGAATGACCTCAGCGGTTTGATGGATGTGGTTCTTGTTGGGCGTTGTGCCTTTCTGGCTGTCGTACAGGGCGAGAATATGGCGCAAGGCCTCTGCTCCGTGCAGGTGTCCTCCCGACAAAACCACACAGGCGAGGCTCGCAAGTAGGATTTTCTGACGTATCATCCTTGATATTTTCTCGTTCAAGGGGTCCTTTGCTACATAGTTATTTCTTGTTCAAAAGAATGGTTTTCAATGGATTGTATCGGCTGTTTGCGCAGGGAGTATTAAATTGCCCGGGTTATGTTAACACAATTTAACAACACCAGTGTGCGGGAGGATCTGCAGGTGGTGTGCAAAGCAGGGTGACGTTCTTACATTGCGGCGGTCGCGGCATTTTGAATTCAGTGTTTTTTAGTGGTAATTGCCTGCAAAATAGAGTATTATGAGTGCGTCCGGAGAGTCAGGATTTTGCAATCGTAACCTCCGCCACAACCAACCCTAAACGCAAGTGGAAATGTGAAATGAAAAACCGTTCGATCTCTTGTTTTCTTGTCCTGTGCCTGACAGGCTGCGCTACTCTGGACAGGGTGGTACAAAGCTCATTCCGGAAGCCTGATGTTTCAGTTACAGATGTGAGAGTGGATAAGCTTTCATTCGACGCTATCACCATGCTTTTTGATTTAAAGATCGTCAATCCGAACCCTATCGGCATCACGCTAGCCGGATTCGACTACGATTTTTCGCTCAACGATAACTCTGTTGCCAACGGCAACCAGGAACAAGGGATGGCCATTGCGGGCAAGGCCGAGAGCACGGTTCAGGTACCCGTGTCGTTGGACTACGAGGATCTGTACGAGACCTTTGTTTCTCTGCGCTACGACGATCATGTCAACTATGAGATGGACGTGGGGCTCTCTTTTGACCTGCCAGTTCTCGGTCAACAGCGGTTGCCGTTGCGCAAAGAGGGCCCTTTCCCTCTGCCCAAACTCCCCAAGATAAAAGTCGAGGCGTTGCAACTGGACCGGCTGAACATCACCGGCGCCGACCTCAGGCTCAGAATAAAGTGCGATAATCCCAACGTTTTTGGTTTTACCTTAAGGGGAATGGCGTATGACTTTGATGTTGCGGACAAGAATTGGCTGACCGGCACTTCACAGCCCGACCTTACCGTCGCTGCCAAAAACGACAACATCATCGAGGTGCCGGTATCGCTCAATTTCTTCGAGATTGGTCGCTCGGCATTTCAATTGCTGAACGGTCACTCGGACCTGGACTACAGATTCAAAGGTCATCTCGAAATAGAGGCCGGTCTGCCGCTGATTGGCGCGGTCACTCTGCCTTTTGAGCAGGCCGGGCGGGTTCCTCTCCTGCGCTAGCAGACGGGGTGTCCCGGCCATGGGTTGCAACTCGTTCGGTATTCACGATGCTGACGTCTGCTACCTGAAAGTTCTTGGGAACACGCCGCACCGTTTTCTATTGATAAGTCACTGAATGTTGTTTATCTTGAACCTCATCTAATCCTGAATTTTTCTATGTGGTACATCGCAAAAGGTCTCCAGGTTTTTGGCATGATTCAAGTACTGGGTGGGCTTTATATCGGATTCTCTCAGAATGATCTGGCCGCCGAGTTGAAGATCGCACTGATCGGCGTCGCTGTGTTTGGGATCGGCAGACTGCTGGAAATCAAGTTCGGCAAGCCGTGATGAACAATGTGCTGGCACTTATTCTGGCCGGCGGCCGCGTTGATGAGCTAAGTGTTTTGACTCTGTCGCGCCCGAAGTCAGCGGTCCCGTTCGGCGGCATGTACCGGTTCATCGATTTTTCCCTTAGCAATCTGATGCACTCGGGGGTGGATAGAGTCGGTATTCTAAGTCAGTACCGCTCCTATTCCCTGCTAAATCACATTGGCGTCGGTGCATCGTGGGATTTTCTTGGCCGCGACCGTGGGGCAACCATGCTGATTCCATCCATCGGCCACAAGATTGGTGATTGGTACCGTGGCCCGGCCGACGCAGTCTATCAGAATCTGGAGTTTGTGCAGGAACAGAATCCGGAGACCGTGATGGTGCTGTCCGGCGATCACGTTTACCATATGGACTATCAGAAGATACTGGCGTACCACCTTGCGCAGGATGCAGACCTGACCATTGCCTTCTCACAGATCGATCCCAAGGAGTGCAGCCGGTTCGGAGTGGGCAAAATCGCCGATGCCACCGGCGAGCCGGGCGGCGCCCTTGTCGATTATCAGGAAAAGCCGAAGCAGGGCAATTTCCGCTGGGCGAGTCTGACAATCTATTTTTTTAAAACCAAAGTGCTTGAAGAGGTGTTGGCGGAAAACGCGCAGTCCGGGCAGTCCTTCCAATTCGGGAAAGATATTATCCCGACCATGCTGGGCCGGTACAATGTCCATGGCTACAAGTTTGATGGCTACTGGGGCTATACCCGAACGGTGGATGAGTATTGGGCAACCAACATGGATCTGCTGGGGGACGAGCCACGCGTCAACCTGGACGAGTGGCAGTTGCGGACGAACCTGGACCACGATCTCTTGCGCGATCGTCCGCCCGCCTACATAGGTCCGCGCTCAAAAATCGAGAATTCCCTGATACACAACGGTTGTGTGGTGCATGGAGAAGTCACAAATAGTATCCTCTTCCCGGGTGTTGAAGTAAAAGCCGGGGCGCGGGTGAACGATTCCATCCTTTTCTACGACTGTGTCGTTGAGCACGATGCCAGCCTGGAAAAAACCATTGCCGATTTTGAGGTCTACGTCGGTAAAGGCAGCGAAATCGGACATGGTGCGAATCTCATCCGCAATCGCGACTATCCCGAACTTCTTAAATGTGGGATATCTCTGCTGGGGAAGGGTGCCAGACTACCCTCGAACGTACAGTTGGGAAAGAACTGCATCGTCGCGCCGGGATTAAGCGAGGATGCATTTAAGCAATTAAAATATGGCTCAGGATTGACCATTCTATGAATCGCACCCTCGTCTTGCTGTTGGCCGGGGGAGTAGGTAGCCGGCTGAATATACTTGGCGCGCAACGCGCAAAGCCGGCAGTTCCCTTTGGCGGCATGTACCGTATCATTGATTTCACCCTTAGCAACGCCATGAATTCCGGTTTGGACACTGTGGGCGTTTTGACGCAGTACAAGCCGCTTTCCCTGATGTGGCATGTCGGTACCGGCGACCCCTGGGATTTTACCGGGCGCTCGCGCGGCGCCAAGATTCTTCCTCCGCGCACAGGGCAAAAAGACTCTGACTGGTATCGCGGTACGGCCGATGCGGTTCGGCAGAATATGGGTTTTATCCGGTCGCACCAGTCCGAACATCTGCTCATTCTATCCGGCGACCATATTTATACAATGGACTATGCCGCGATGATCGACTTTCATGCTGAGCGGAACGCCGACTTGACCATCGCCATGATGCGCGTACCCTGGGACGAGACGCATCATTTTGGCATTGGCGTTACCGACGAGAATGATAGGATTGTCAAATGGGAGGAAAAACCGCAGTCGGCAAATAGCAACCTGGCTTCGATGGGGATTTATGTCTTTAAGTCAGACTATCTCCTCAATGCCCTAAGCGCCTCCTCCGAGCATGACTTCGGCAAACACATCATCCCCAATGCCCTCAAGAAAGATCGTGTTTTCGCGTATCCGTTTGAAGGGTATTGGCGCGATGTTGGAACGATCAAAGCGTTGTGGCAGGCCAACATGGACTTGCTCGACCCCGCCTCGGGTATCGATTTGTCCGGCTGGCGCTTGCGCACCAATGTCGAGGAAGAAGGTGGGCTTGGTGATCGGCCCCCGGTTTACCTTTCTCCGAATAGCAGCGTGGTCAATTCGATTATTTCGCCGGGATGCAGAATTTCCGGACACGTCGAAGATTCAGTACTTTCGCCGGGTGTCCGCGTAGAAAAGGGAGCGGTCATTTCGAATTCCGTGATCATGCATGATGTTGTGGTCGGCGCCAATACCAGTGTCGACCGGGGAATCCTGGACAAGCAGGTGTACGTCGGACCTGGGGCCGTTGTCGGACACGGCAGCGAAGACGTGGCAAATACCGACAGTCCGGATCATCTCTCCGCAGGCCTCGTACTGGTGGGAAAAGATGCGATTGTCCCCGCCGGTGCAAAAATCGGCCGTCATTGCATTCTCCACCCGGAAGTGACGCCCGCCGATTATGGTTCAACAGTACTTGGAGCCGGAGCCACCCTTCGACCTATGTATACAGAGGCTTAGATGAAAGCCGTAATCATGGCCGGAGGCGGTGGTACGCGCCTGCGGCCTCTGACCCACCGCGTTTCCAAGTGTATGGTGCCGATCCTGAACCGGCCGCTTCTGCACTGGACCATTGACCTCCTGAGGAAACACAACTTCTCCGACCTCATTTTTTTGCTTCACTACCTGCCCGAAAGCGTGACGAGCTATTTTGGCGATGGCAGGCGTTTCGGGGTGAATATTCAGTACATCGAAGCGGAAGCGGATTATGGTACCGCGGGGGCGGTTAGGCTGGCAAAAAATCTCATTGAGAGTACATTTGTGGTGTTTTCCGGCGACGTGCTTACAAACCTGAATCTCTCCGAACTCGTACGGTTCCACAAAGACCGGGACTGCCCGGCAACCCTGGCGATTACCAAGGTGGACGACCCGAGGCCATTCGGATCTGTTGAGGTTGACTCTCAGCACAGAATCCGTCGCTTCATTGAAAAACCTGCAAGCGCGGAATCCTATGGCCGTGATGTCAACGCAGGTATTTATGTGCTGGAGCGTGAGATCTTCGAAGACATACCTGATGCCGGGGCATTCTATTTTGCCAGAGATCTGTTTCCGGGCTTGCTTCGCCAAAGAAGTAATTTCTGTGGCTTTTCTTCCGGCTCTTACTGGCGCGATATCGGCAATCCGGATTCCTACAGATCTGCCAACTTAGACGTGCTGGACAATCGCGCCGAACTGACCGGCGATGGTGGCGTAAAGAGCAATGAGCAGAAAGTGATTGTAGGAGGTGGTTCTGAGCTCGGCCCCGACGTGACCATCAGGAATTCTATCATTGGCGAATCCTGCCGCATCGGTCACGGCTGCTCGATCAACAACACTGTCCTCTGGTCGGGTGTTGTGCTCGGTTCGGATTGCCGCCTGGACGGCGCAGTAGTCGCCGAGTCCGCACAGCTCGGCCACCGAACAGTTGTCGAGCGTGGAGCAGTGGTTGGCCAGGAAGCGTCCATTGGTCCCAATTGCCACATCCATGCCAATGTCAAAGTGAATCCTTACGCGGAAATTGCCGGTGGTGTGACGATGTATCCTGAAGAGCTCTAAAGGGTGGATTTGTTCCGGTATCCTTCAGACTAAAATCAGACATCTGCCGTGGTTATCTCTCGCAACTTGATGTCTACCTTGCAGATGTGATTTGTAAGCCATTCTTCCACTGAAGTGTGGAGTTCGCGCAACAGCTCCCAGCTAAAACCTTCATTGCCCAGCCTGTCTTCAAACATCCTGAAGGCCTCGATGAATTTCTGGTGCGCCTGCAAGTTCTGTAGTGCGAACGGGCAGTTGCGTTCGGCCATACACTCCTCCTCGTAGCCGAAATGATTCTTGACATATCCGGACAGGAAAACCAGCGTCGCTCTAAAGGCGCTTTCCGCCTTGCCATCATGGATGTCTTCTTCAAACTTGTTCAGCATTTGGAACAGGGTCTTGTGTTGTTCATCTATTTTGGCGATCCCGGTGCGGTATTTGTCGTCCCATTCTAGCATGATTACCTCCAGGGCAAGCTTGTGTTGTGTCTATAAAGGACTTGTTTGTCTTTTTTTGATATTCGGGGTTTTGGCGGAATTCTTTACAAGAAAGGATAGAAATTCTACTCGCACGCAGCCCACGATATTCGACTTATATTTGAGGCGCAGCACTTATTTTGAAGCTTGACTTTTAGTCGGCATTTTTCTATCTTTTTTAGTTTTGCAAAATGATAGCATTTTCACAATTGTTGATTTATTTTATTGTTTTTGATAGACCTGCACCCATTCTCGAATGGGCGTTTGTATTTTGAGGCTAAGAAATAACAGAGGGTTTGAATGAGTAAGCGATATCAAAATCATATTGGCGGCAAATGGATAGACGCCGTGAGCGGGGAGACGTTTGAGAATCGCAATCCCGCCAACTGGAATGAGATCATTGGGACGTTTCCTTCTTCTGGCGCTGAAGAGGTAAATGCGGCCGTCGAATCGGCCCGCGAAGCTTTCGATGCATGGCGTCTTACTCCTGCTCCGGAACGTGGGGACATTCTCAGGCGTGTTGGTGATATTATGACAGCACGCAAGAAGGAAATCGCCAGTAACATGACCCGCGAAATGGGCAAAGTGCTTGACGAAACTATGGGAGATGTGCAGGAAGGCATCGATACTGCCTACTATGCTGCCACCGAAGGACGTCGGATGTTTGGCCACACCGTGCCGTCCGAGCTTCATAATAAGTTCAATATGTCCGTGCGCCGGCCGATCGGGGTGGCCGGGATCATTACCCCGTGGAATTTTCCCATGGCGATACCTACCTGGAAAATCTTCCCGGCGCTGGTTTGTGGCAACACCGTGGTCTTTAAGCCGGCAAGCGATACGCCGTTGACTGCAACGACGTTTGTTGAAATCCTCATCGAAGCAGGAATTCCGCCGAAAGCTATCAATCTGGTGCACGGGCGTGGCAGCGCGGTCGGGACACCTTTGGTCAATCATGAAAATGTAGATTTGATCTCCTTCACCGGGTCCACCGTAGTTGGCAAGAGTATTTCAAAGTCAGCCAGCGATACTCTGAAACGCGTTTCGCTCGAGCTGGGTGGGAAGAATGCCCAGATTGTCCTGGATGACGCGGACTTGGAACTCGCCCTTGAAGGTGTCCTGTGGGGCGCCTTCGGCACCACGGGTCAGCGTTGTACCGCCACTAGCCGCCTGATTCTGCACGCGAAGGTTTATGACCGGTTTATGGAGATGTTGACGTCGCGGGCCGCTAGTCTTCGGCTTGGAGATGGCCTGCAATCGGACACCGATGTCGGCCCCATGGTCAACCAAGACCAGATCGACACCGTCCAAAGATACATTGGAATCGGCAAAGACGAGGGGGCTAAGCTCGCCCTGGGCGGCAGCCCGTACCGGGAAGGAGCGTGCGCTGACGGCTGGTTCCACGAGCCCACGATTTTCACCGAAGTAACCCCGGAGATGCGCATCGCGAAAGAAGAGATATTTGGTCCCGTTCTGTCCGTACTTACGATCAACTCTTTTGAAGAAGCAATTCAGGTGCTCAACAACACCAAGTACGGTCTCTCTTCCTCGATTTATACCAACGACGTTAATTGCGCGTTTAAGGCGATGCGCGATATCGAAGCGGGTATTACATACATTAACGGTCCCACCATCGGCGCAGAGGCGCATATGCCGTTTGGCGGTGTGAAGGAAACGGGCAACGGGCACCGCGAAGGTGGCTGGGAAGTCTATGAGTTCTACACTGAGACGAAGTCTGTCTTCGTGGACTATTCGGGCAAATTACAGCGCGCCCAAATTGATAACTACTAGGAGTTCCTTTGCTTAAACTGTCACCACAGGATGTTTTCCCGACTTTAGACCAACACATGCTAGTCGATGGTTATTCGGATATTGTCGTCGACCTAGAGAAGAGCCGGGGCAGCCGGCTCTTTGATTCACTGCATCAGTGTGAATACCTGGACATGTTTGGCTTTTTTGCTACAGTTCCGGTTGGGCATAACCATCCACGCATACTTGAGCCTGAGTTCAAGGAGAAGATTCTGAGTGTCGCTTTGATGAAACCGTCCAATTCCGATTTCTACACTGCGGAGATGGCGGAGTTTGTCAAAGTTTTTTCCGAGCACGCCATCCCGGAAGAGCTGCCCTATATGTTCCTGGTCAGCGGTGGCTCCCTTGCGGTCGAAAATGCGCTCAAGGCCGCCTTTGACTGGAAAGTTCGTAAGAATTTTGCGAAAGGTGTCCCGACCGAAAAGGGTGCCCAGGTCATCCATTTCAAAGAAGCGTTTCACGGCCGCAGCGGCTATACTCTGTCACTGACCAATACGGACCCGACGAAGACCGATTACTTCCCGAAGTTCAGTTGGCCGCGCGTAACCAATCCCAAGATTGCGTTTCCGCTGGCCGGAGCTAACCTGGAGCGGGTCGTAGACCTGGAAAAGCAGGCTGTCCGCGAGATTAAAGACGCGATCCGCAGCAATGCGGACGATATCGCAGCCATCATCATCGAGCCGATTCAGGGTGAAGGCGGAGACAATCATTTCCGTAAGGAGTTTTTTCGCGAGCTCCGGACGATTGCCAATGAAAACGATGTGATGTTGATTTTTGATGAAGTCCAAACCGGAGCCGGCCTCACGGGGAAAATGTGGTGTTTCCAGCACTTCGGTGTCACTCCGGACATGATTTCGTTTGGTAAGAAGACCCAGGTCTGTGGTTTTCTTTGCAGCAAGCGCATCGATGAAGTTGATGACAATGTTTTTCAGAAATCCAGTCGCATCAACTCGACCTGGGGCGGCAATTTGGTAGATATGGTCAGATGCCGGAAATACATGGAAATTATGGTCACTGAGAGTCTGGTGGAGAATGCGGCTAAAGTAGGCGACTATTTTCTCTCCAGGCTTACGGGGTTGCAGGATGACTTCCCCGGCAAGGTTGGCGGTGTTCGCGGGCGCGGTTTGATGATTGCCTTTGACCTCGAGGATGGTGAAACCCGGGACAAGTGTCTGGCCCGTTTTTATGAGAATAAAATGATCGCCCTGAGCTCCGGGCCAAATTCAATCAGGTTTCGGCCGGCATTGAATCTGACAACTGAGCTCGCGGATGAAGCGACTGAGATAATACGCAAGAGCCTGCAGCAGGTGCTTTGAAAGGAATCATGCTTAAAGTAGCGCTGCTTTGGTCTTATGGGGGATGACGGCAGCCAGTCGTGCCCGGGTATGCTCTACCTGGTTAGTACGCCGATTGGCAATCTAAAGGATATTTCCTTGCGTGCTTTAGAGGTGTTGCAGGCTGCCGACCTGATTGCGGCTGAAGATACCCGACGTACGAGGGTGTTGTTGCAGCACTATGATATTGCCACACCCACAACCAGTTACTTTGATCACAACAAAGAGCGAAAGCTGCCGCAACTGCTCGCCAAGCTGTGTTCTGGAAAAACTGTGGCGCTTGTTTCCGATGCCGGTACTCCCGGTATTTCGGATCCGGCTTTCCGCATCGTGCGCGAGTGTATCGTAAACGATATCCAGATTGAGGCCCTGCCTGGAGCCACGGCTTTTGTGCCGGCAGTCGTGCTGTCGGGGCTGCCGACTGACCGTTTTGTTTTTGAAGGATTTCTTCCGGTCAAAAAGGGGCGGCGGAAGAGACTCGAAGAGTTGCAGGGCGAGGTCAGGACCATTGTGTTGTACGAGTCGCCGCACCGGATTACGCGAACACTCAGGGATTTAGAGACTTTTCTCGGGGACCGGCAGGCGGCGATTGCGCGTGAATTAACAAAAAAGTTTGAGCAGGTTTTGCGCGGGAGTTTGAGTGACTTGCTCCAGGAGTCGATGGCGAGGAAACTAAAAGGCGAGTTTGTGGTGGTGGTGGCCGGGAAGCCGAAATAGGTAACAATAACCGTTTATCTTTTATAGCCTATGAAACTTAAATTGAATATACTGCCGGATGATATCAAGAGCTGGTATTTGCGTCTGATTCAGCCGGTCATCGATTTTTTTATCAAGCTGGAGCTGAACCCCAATTTTTTTACAACCATCGGCTTTATCCTGACCGTCGGTGCTGCGTTGCTTTTTGCCACGGGTTACCTGCGCATCGCCGGGGCAATTGTGCTTCTGGCAGGCACCTTTGATATTGTCGATGGCAAAGTCGCGCGCCTGTCCAACCGCGTGACCAAATTCGGGGCGTTATACGATTCCACTCTCGACCGCTATTCTGAAGTCATCATGTTTTTCGGACTGGCGTTCTACTTCGTCGAGGCGGACATGATGATCACTTCGGTGGCTGTTTCATTTGCTCTGGGCGGCTCCGTGATGGTGAGTTATGTCCGTGCACGCGCCGAAGCGTTGGGGTTTCAGTGTAAAGTGGGTATTATGCAGAGACCCGAGAGAGTGGTTTACATAGGCGTCGGGGCCCTCGTGCATTTGTACGTTCTGATTTTTGCGATCATGCTTATCGCGGTTTTGGCAAACATAACAGCGATCCATCGGCTCTATCACATCTGGATTGTAGAAAACGGGAAGAAAAAGGAAAAGCTTACTTCCAAAGAAATGGAAGAGTTGCTCGGAGATTAACCAATCTATCTCTCGGACTTCGAATGAGCGACGCTGGTTCAAGGATGCTAATCGTAGCAGCAGACATCTTCGAGGGATAATCTTATTAGGAGGGAGTTTTGAACAAGCCAAGTACAAAAATAGTCGAACCGGATGGTAAGCTCGGAGTCCTGCTGCCCGGAATGGGGGCAGTGGCAACGACATTTGTCGCCGGCGTCGAAGCGATTAAGAAAGGACTGGCCAAGCCTGTCGGTTCCGTCACGCAGATGGGTACCATACGGTTGGGAAAAAGAACCGATAACCGTAGCCCGTTGATAAAGGACTTTGTGCCTCTCGCAGGTCTCGATGATTTGGTGTTTGGTGGCTGGGATATTTTTGAAGACAGCTGCTTTGATGCAGCCTCAAATGCCGGTGTGCTCGACCGCTACTTGTTGGAGCAGATCAAGCCGGAGCTGGAGCAGACTCGTCCCTGGCCAGCAGTGTTTGATAAGCAATATGTCAAGAAGCTTGACGGCACCCATGTCAAGTCGGGGGGATCAAAATGGGACTTGATGGAGAAAGTAAGAGAGGATATCAGGAACTTCAAGAGCAGTCAAAATTTGTCGCGTATGGCCATGGTTTGGTGCGGCAGTACCGAAATCTACATGGACCCGAAAGATGACATTTTCAAGGACCTGTCCGCCTTTGAAAACGCCATGAAACAGAATCATCAGTCAATCGCTCCCAGTATGCTGTATGCTTATGCTGCTATTGCTGAAGGTGTTCCGTATGCCAATGGCGCTCCCAACCTGTCCGTGGACTTTCCGGCAATGGTTGATTTTGCCAAGGCCCAGGACGTTCCGATTATGGGCAAAGATTTCAAGACCGGCCAGACTCTGATGAAAACCATTCTTGCACCCGGATTTAAGTCACGTTGCCTGGGACTGAACGGATGGTTCTCAACCAACATTCTTGGCAACCGGGACGGCGAGGTTTTGGATGACCCGGAATCTTTCAAGTCGAAAGAAGTGAGCAAGCTTGGCGTGCTCGACTACATTCTGCAGCCTGAGGTTTACCCCGATCTTTACGGCGACATTCACCACAAAGTCCGGATCAACTACTATCCGCCGCGCGGAGATAACAAAGAGGGCTGGGACAATATCGATATTTTCGGATGGCTTGGCTATCCGATGCAGATAAAGATTGATTTCCTGTGCAGAGACAGCATTCTCGCAGCCCCGATCGTGCTCGATCTTATTCTGTTCCTGGACCTGGCGTCGCGCTCCGGCATGCGGGGAATTCAGGAGTGGCTGTCATTTTATTTCAAGAGCCCTCAGGCTGCGGCGGGACTTTATCCTGAGCATGACATCTTTATCCAACTGATGAAGTTAAAGAATACGCTACGGTATCTCAAGGGTGAGGAGCTCATTACTCATCTCGGCCTCGAGTACTACGACTGACAGGTAACTGCTCCACAAGCCGTCTATCGGCGGCTGCTGAACGCAGTTGTTTCGGCACTCTTGAGACAACTGCATTCAGTACTCGCTCTCGTCATTGCGGTAATGGCAGAGAGTGAGCGGCCAAGTGACATCTTAAGGGATTATCGTCTGATTTGTCCGACACATCTCCTTTAAAGAAGATTCTAAAGACCTCCCTGCCGGCAGTTGTTGATCTTTCGGCCTCGACGTTCATGTGGACGTTCGAGGCCATTCTGATTGGCAAGCTAAGCGCCGGCGCCTTCGGGGGCCATGGCATGGCCGTACAGATCATCGTCGTGGTCCTGACCCTCCTGCTTACCTTCATTGTAGGAAGCTCGATTATTATCAACAGGTACCTTGGGGCCAATAACACCTGGGAAGCCAACCACATAATGGGCCAGGCTCTTATTCTTGGCATCATCATGTCCGTTATTATTGCCGCCGGATTCTATTGGGGAGCCGAGCTTATCTTTCAACTGGTTGGTGAGGGTGGTGAGCAGGCAAGGAATGCCGGCGTCACCTACCTGCGCACCGTTGCCTTCTTTGCACCGTTGGTGCTTACCAACTTTGTCGCCCTTGGTATCATCCGGGCTGCCGGAGAAACCCGAATTGCGATGACTATCAACCTGTCTGTCGTGGCGTTCAACTTTGTTCTGGCGCCGATGTTGATTTTTGGCCTGCTCGGTTTGCCTCGACTCGAGGTCCGGGGAGCGGCATGTGCCATGGGCATCGCGCATTCGCTGGGCTCTTTGGCGACTTTCTATGCACTGCGCAGTCATCGCTGCTGCCTGTTTCTCTCTTTTAAAGAGCTGACCACGCCCAACGCCAAGACTTTCAAACGCCTGTTCAATGCCGGCATTCCGACGACCGTCGAGCAGCTTGTTTGGGCATTAGGTCAATTGGTTGTGACCGGTTATGCGGCGAGCCTTGGGGTGGTTGTCCTGGCGGTGCACCAGGTTTTCCTGCGCATTCAGGCGATTCTGTCAATGTTCTATTTGGGCTTCAGTATTGGCGCGATGACACTGGTAGGGAAAAACATAGGTGCTGCCGACCGCAAAGGGGCCTTCCGGACTGCTTTTGCGGCCAATCGCGTCGTGCTGGTATTTTCAGTAGCGGTGTTTGTGGTGATGGTTATGCTGCGCCGCTGGTTGGTTGAAATCTTCACTTCAGAAGCAGAAGTTGTGGCCTTGGGCTCGTCCGCGATAATCATTTTTGCACTTGTGCAAATCCCGAAGGCGTTGGATGGAGTGCTTATCGGTAATCTGCGCGGCGTAGGTGACCTGAAGTGGCTCATGGTTGTGACTGCTCTCAGTGTGATCTTGTTTGAGGTCAGCCTAAACTGGTTCCTGGTCTTTGTGTGCAACTATTCACTGATGGCGCTCTGGTCGGTTCATCTCACGGATGAAGTGACCAGGTCCATTATCAACTTCTTGCGTTTCCGTAGTGGGAAGTGGAAGGCCGCGGATTTATAAAATGACCGGACATCTTATCACGTTTGAGGGGATTGACTTTTGTGGCAAGTCGCTGCAGGCCAGGTTGCTCTGCGATCACCTGAAAAGTATTGGGTTGCCTGTCAGTTTTATGCGCGAGCCCGGAGGGACAAAGATCTCCGAGAAGATTCGGGAGGTTCTCCTGGACCGGGCCAATGAACAAATGGTAAAGGAGACTGAACTTCTGCTCTACTCAGCCGCACGGGCCCAGATGATCCGTTCGGAGATTTTGCCGGTTCTGGCGCAGGATCATGTCGTCATTTGTGATCGCTATTACGATTCTACCGTCGCCTATCAGGGTTATGGCCGACAAATTGATTTGGAATTCATAAAAAAATTAAATAATTTTGTAGTTGGCAAAATTAGGCCGGATCTGACTTTTTTGATCGATCTGGAGCCCGGTCTGGCGGCTGAACGCAACAAAGTCAATGGCGGAAAAGTCGACCGTCTTGAAAAAGAAGGAACTGACTTTCAACGGAAAGTACGCGCAGGCTATTTGGAAATCGCCGCGGAAAAGGACAACAAAATGCGTTTTATTGTAATTGACGGAAATCAGCCGGTTGATGAAATTCAAACCGAGGTCCGGCGTTGTGTGCAGGACAGGTTGAACTTGAGCTAATGGTTATTTTTTAGGCGGAGGTGTCCATGTCTACTAAAAAGCATGCCTTAATCATAGGCGCTTTGGCAATCCTGCTGGTCACAGTCAGCGGCTGGCTTACAGGATGGGTCTCCGCAAATAGTCCGGACTACTATCACCAGGTCCAGAGGAACATCGAAATCTTCGGACGGGTCTACCAGGAGATTTCGCGCAAGTATGTTGAAGAGGTGGATCCCGGTAAATTTATGAAAGCCGGTATTCAGGGCATGCTTGCCACGCTTGATCCCTACACCGTCCTGGTGGAAAAAGAGGACAATCAGGAACTGCAAATCATGTCCTCCGGAAAGTACGGAGGTCTAGGGATGAGAATCGGAATGCGTGGCGGCTGGCCGACTGTCGTGGAACCGCCTTTTGACGGTACGCCTGCTTTGAAGGCCGGCATCCGCGAGGGTGATCGCATCATCGCGGTCGATGGCGCCGACACCAAAGGCTTGACCGTATCTATGGTGGCCAACTTGCTCCGCGGCGAGATCGATAGCGAAGTCTCTTTGAAGGTCGAACGCCAGGGCGAGGCAGAGCCGATCGAGTTTCGCCTCATTCGCGCGGAGATCATTGTGACGGACGTCGTCTATGTCGGTATTATTGACGAACAATCCGGCACCGGACTTATTCGACTCAGCCACTTTTCCCGCAATGCCGGCAAAGACATCGAGAAGGCCATTCGGGAGCTTAAGAAATCAGGATTACAACGGCTGATCCTGGATCTGCGCTCTAATCCCGGCGGTTTGCTCGACGCGGCTGTCAGCGTCGGTGAGAACTTCATCAAGAAAGGTGAGCTGATTGTTTCCACGGAAGGCAGGACCGCTGCTGCCGCCCAAAAGTATCTGGCCAGTAAATCGCCCGTACTCGAGGAATTGCCACTGGTAGTTTTGGTCAACGGCTTGAGTGCTTCTGCATCGGAGATTGTCGCCGGCGCAATTCAGGATCTGGATCGCGGTGTGATAATAGGCAGCAATACATTTGGCAAGGGCCTGGTGCAGACTGTCATTCCGATTACAGGAGAGGCAGCCTTGAAGGTGACCACCGCCAAGTACCTGGTCCCAAGCGGTCGCTCGATTCAGGACCCAAAGCGTTATCTTGCCGACCCAAGCGGTATTCTTTATCACCCAAATGCCGAAGAAGCGAGGGAGAGAGACAACCAGGTCGACGCGGAACCGCTTAACAGCAAAGACGCGGAGGACGATTTAGGAACCCCCTATCTTACTGCAAACGGCCGGAAAGTATACGAGAAACACGGAATCACCCCCGACATTCTGATTGACGTTGAGAAGCTGTCCCAGTTCGAGATCGAGCTATTGCGCAAGACCATGCCGTTTCAGTTTGCGGTTGTCTACGCCGCGCAACACCCGGAACTGAAACGCGGGTTTGAGGTCAGTCCCGAAATCATCCAGGCATTCAAGGCATTCCTTGCGGAGAAAGAGTTCGACTACACTTCCGAAGCCCAGAGCGCATTGCGCAGGGTGTCGGAGATCGCGAGCACGAAGGACTATTCTGCTGCAATTGCGTCTCCGTTGGCCGAGATTCGTGCCAGCCTGCTCGCACAGAAAGCAAGCGAATTTGGCGCCAGTACCGATTTTATCATGGAGGAGCTGCAAAAGGAAATCTCTGCAAAACTGTGGGGATCCAGGGCTGAAATCGAAGCTACGTTTGATGATGATCCTGTAATCCGGGAGGCCATCAGTGTGCTCAATGACGGGGAGCGCTATGAGTCCATCCTGGCCTCTGCCGGCACCAAAGTTGATTAACTACGAATACGCTGGAGAAAACCCTTCGCACAATATCAGGCCTTGGTTAAGATAAGCATGCAGAACTGCATGTGAAAAACGATACGTGCGTTTGCTTGGGGTTAGATACGTAAATAAGAAATGCTAGTGAATAACTTAAAGGTAGTGTGAAAGAGTTCTGGTCCCGAATTTCGAATCGCTTTTGGTTGTGCCTCTCGAATTTCGATGGTACCTGCGACAAAATCGATTAACGCTACGCTAGTTGATGTGGTTCTGACTACAGAGTCAGGTTATCGAAAACTCGGATTGAATCAGCGCCAAATCTGGTAGCCGGTTCATACTAATCGGATGGAGGATTTTAATGAGTAAAAAATACGTTTATTCCTTTGGTGACGGTCAGGCGGACGGCCAGGCGAACATGAAGAATCTGCTGGGTGGCAAAGGCGCCAATCTCGCGGAAATGTCGAATCTGGGCCTGCCGGTCCCTCCCGGGTTCACCATCTCCACTGAAGTTTGTACCCACTACTACCAAAACGACAGGCAGTACCCGGCCGAGCTGGACCAACAGGTAGAGGCAGCTATTGCAAAGGTCGAGGAGAGTCTCGGCAAAAAATTTGCGGACGTGAACGATCCTCTGCTCTTTTCCGTCCGCTCCGGGGCTCGCGTCTCAATGCCGGGCATGATGGAGACTGTTTTAAACGCCGGACTGACGAGTGTTACCATTCCGGGAATGATTAAGAAAACCGGAAACGCGCGTTTCGTCTACGATTCTTACCGCCGGCTTATCTCTATGTACAGTGATGTTGTGATGGAGAAGGCTGCGGGCATCGAGCCGGAAGAAGGCAAAGGGATTCGCAGCCAGCTTGAGCACCTGCTGGAAAGCCTGAAACAGAGCAAGGGTTATAAGAACGACACCGATTTGACCACTGAGGATTTGATGGATTTGACTGAGCGCATGAAGGCAAAAGTCAAAGAAGTGTTGGGCAAAGAGTTTCCGGACGATCCGCGCAAACAGGTGTGGGGCGGGATCTCCGCGGTCTTTCAATCGTGGAATGGCAAACGCGCCATCGCGTACAGGAGAATCGAAGGCATTCCCGAGGAGTGGGGAACAGCCGTCAACGTCCAGGCCATGGTGTTCGGCAATACCGGCGATGACTCCGCTACCGGTGTCGCGTTCACCCGTGACCCGGGCACCGGCGAAAATTACTTTTACGGCGAGTGGCTGATTAACGCCCAGGGTGAAGACGTGGTTGCGGGTATCCGCACCCCGTACGCCGTCAACATCAAATCCAAACAAGACAACAACCGGGAGTTCGCCTCCCTGGAAGAGCTGCAACCGGGATCTTATGATAAACTGGAAAGCATCCGGATCAAACTGGAAAATCACTATCAGGATATGCAGGATTTGGAGTTTACCATTGAAAGTGGGCGGCTTTGGATGTTGCAGACCCGGGTAGGAAAGAGAAACGGCATCGCTGCCACACGGATGGCAGTCGAGATGGCCAACGAAGGGCTCATCACAAAAGAGCAAGCGTTGCTGCGAGTCAAGCCGGAGCAACTGGATGAGCTGCTGCACCCGATGGTTGACCCGCAGGTTGAAAAGACCAGCAAGGTCCTGGCGAAAGGTCTCCCCGCCGGCCCGGGCGGTGCGTTTGGCGCCATGGTATTTACCGCGGATAAGGCCGAGGAGTTGGGCTCCAAGGGTGAGAAGGTGATTCTGGTTCGTGAAGAAACCAGTCCCGAGGACGTCCACGGCATGAAACCCGCGCAGGCAATCCTGACCTCAAAAGGCGGTATGACCAGCCACGCTGCGCTGGTAGCACGCGGTTGGGGGAAGTGCTGTATTGTCGGCTGCGGCGACCTATCCATTGATTTCGCAAACAAGACTGCTACTTTTGGGGACCGTACACTGCAGGAAGGTGACTGGATCACTCTGAACGGAACCAAGGGCACAATCTTTGAAGGCAAGATACCCCTGGTTACCGTCGATCCTGAGCATAACGAGTACTACAAACGATTGTTGAGCTGGGCCGACGAAACGCGCAAACTCAAGGTTCGCACCAACGCAGACACCCCGGATGATTCAGCCGCCGCCATCGGTTTTGGCGCCGAGGGCATCGGGCTGTGCCGCACCGAGCACATGTTTTTTGGTGACCGCATCTGGGCCATGCGCGAAATGATTATGGCTGAGAATCTTGCCGGCAGAAAAGCCGCTCTTGCCAAGCTTCTGCCAATGCAGCGTGAGGATTTCTATGGCATTCTAAAAGTGATGGGACAACGACCTGTGACCATTCGTCTGCTCGATCCGCCACTGCACGAGTTTGTTCCGCATGAGGTCGAGGCACAGCAAGAAATGGCAACCCGCCTGAATGTTTCCGTGGACCAAATAAAGCATAAGGTCGAGTCACTGAGCGAGTTCAATCCGATGCTGGGGCATCGCGGTTGCCGGCTTGGTGTGACTTATCCAGAAATCACGGAGATGCAGGCACGCGCAATCATCGAAGCTGCCGTGCAATGCTACTCCGAAGGCATCGAGGTCTTTCCCGAAATCATGATTCCGCTGACTGGTACCGACACGGAGTTCAACAATCAGATGGCTATCGTACGACGAGTCGCCGACGCCGTTCAGAAAGAGGAAGGCGTGCAAGTCAAATATCAGGTCGGCACGATGATCGAGATTCCACGGGCTGCCTTGGTCGCCGACAAGATCGCCGAGACTGCCGAGTTCTTCTCATTTGGGACAAATGACCTGACCCAAATGACCTTCGGCTATTCCAGAGACGATGCCGGGAATTTTCTTTTTGATTACCTGGACAACAAAATTCTGGCCGCCGACCCGTTCCAGACCATTGATCAACAGGGTGTGGGGCAGCTCATTGAGTTGGGCGTAGAGCGCGGCCGCAGTGCACGGACCGACCTGAAAGTCGGAATTTGTGGCGAGCACGGCGGCGACCCTGAGTCAGTGAAGTTCTGTCACCGGGTCGGAATGGACTATGTGAGCTGTTCTCCGTTCCGCGTGCCCATCGCGCGCTTGTCTGCCGCCCAGGCGGTTATTGAAGAGAAGTCGTCCTGATTGCCGGACACCTTTTGCGCCGACCGCGATAGCACATTTTATCGCGTCGGCGCGGTGTGTCTGCTTTGACGTCTGACCTGGTTTCATCTAATTTTTCCAACAATCGCCCACCTGTTTGTGGGCGATTTTTTTGCTAGACTGAATACACTGAATAATTCATGAATTTCCGTATTAGGCACAAATCAAGCAACTCCAGTCATTCAGGAGGAATCCCTTTGGGACAGATCCGACAACGCGTAACGGGCACGGATTTTACCAAAAAGAATGTTTCCAGGATGCCCCAAAGGGCAGTTTGTGAAAAGCCAAAATCGTGACTTCTGATGAATATGAAAATTATTTGTGACTTCGACGGTACTACTGCCAAGAATGATGTCGGGAACCTGTTGTTTCGCACCTTCGGAGATGAACGCTGCTACGAGATCGTGCAGGCGTGGCGCGCAGGCCGCATCAACTCAAAAGAGTGTCTGCTGCAAGAATGCGCTATCGCCAACATCGATCGACAGCAACTGACTGAGTTTGCCCTGAGCCAGGAGCTTGATGACCACTTCGGTGCCTTTGTGGGGTACTGCCGCAACCACAACATTGAGGTTGAAATTGCGAGTGATGGCCTTGATTTTTATATTGAACAAATTCTCAAAAAATATGACCTTTCCTCTGAGGTCGGCGTTCGGGCGAATCATCTGGTATTCAATGGCGGCTCGTCTATCACGGCGGAATTCCCCTATTTTGAATACGGCTGCGGGCAGTGCGGCAATTGTAAAGGCTACCATGTTGCGCAAGCGCAAAAAACACACGACCATGTTATCTATGTCGGCGACGGCCTGTCCGATCGCTGCGGCGCCAAAGCTGCCGACACGGTCTACGCAAAAGAGGGGTGCGATTTATACTTTTTTTGCCGGGAGCACGGTATTGATTACCTGCCATACCACAGTTTCAAAGATGTTCTTGAGCGTCTGAAGCATTTGGCCAAATGACGGATACACAGTGAATTACCACCAAAGTTATTCTTCGGATGAGAGAGCTTGATCTAAGTAAACACAAAATCCTCGTGTCCGTGGGGAGCGTCGCGGACCGGGAACAGGTAGAAGTCCATGCTGTAGGGGGCTTCGTCCGGGACCAGCTATTGGGCAAAGCCAGCAAAGACATCGATTTCGTAGTTGTTGGGGATGGACCGGCTTTTGCGAGAAAGGTCAGTGCTACGCTTTCAGCGCGGAATTTTGCCGTTTATGAAAAATTCGGCACGGCACTGGTGGAGGTCGGAGACTACAAGCTGGAGTTTGTGGGGGCGCGCAAGGAAAGCTATCGCAGCCATTCGCGTAAACCGGCGGTTGAGCCGGCAGACTTGCAGGCGGACCTGTCCCGGCGGGATTTTACCATAAATGCCCTGGCTGCGGGCTTGAACAAATCCAATTTCGGGGAAATCACGGATCCGTTCGACGGGTTGCGGGATCTGCAGGCAGGGAGGATTCGGACGCCGCTGGAACCGAAGCAGACCTTCAATGACGACCCGCTGCGTATCATGCGCGCCATCCGTTTTTCCACGCAGCTCGGTTTCGAGATCGATGCTGCAACCAGGACTGGCATGCGTGAGATGGCGGAGCGTCTCAGCATCGTGTCAGCCGAACGAATCACGGATGAGTTTCTCAAAATTCTGATGGCCGAAATACCCTCCACCGGTTTTCTTCTGATGGATGAAGTGAAAATCCTGAAAGTGATTTTTCCTGAACTGTTAAGCTTGCAGGGCGTTGAGCAGGTCGCGGGCCATCACCACAAAGATGTTTTCTACCACACCCTAAAGGTTGTTGACAACATATCCGCGATGACGCGCAAAACTGAGCTGCGCTATGCCGCTCTTGTGCACGATATCGCGAAACCGCGCACCAAGCAATTTGTGGCAGGGAAGGGTTGGACCTTTCACAATCACGAGGAGGTCGGCGCCCGGATGCTGCCGGCTATCGGCCGACGTTTGCGTCTTGCCAAAGAGATGACGACCTATGCGCAAAAGCTGACCCGTTTGCATCTGCGCCCGATTGCGCTTACCGAAAAAGATGTGACAGACTCTGCCTACCGCAGACTCCTGGTGCAGGCGGGTGAGGTTCTCGACGACCTTCTCATCCTGTGCCGGGCGGATATCACCTCACAAAACCAGCGGCGGATTCAAAAGCATTTGAGCAATTTTGATTTTGTGGTCAAGCGTTTGCATGAGGTCGAGGAGAAGGACCGCATGCGGGCGTTTCAGTCACCGGTGCGCGGCGCCGAGATTATGGAAGTTTGCAATCTCAGTCCCGGGCCCGAGGTCGGGCGCATTAAGTCTCTGATCGAAGAGGCGATCCTGGAAGGTGAGATACCCAATGACTATGATGCCGCCCTGGACTACCTCAGGAAAATCAGGGGGAAGTAGAATGAAATCGAGCCGGTTCCTGGTCCGAAGAAATGAACCGGCTCTTCTGCTACGGTGCCTATAGATTTCTACTCAATAAAAGCATAGCTTAAACCCAGTCCCAAAACCTGCTTGATTTGCCGCTTGCTAGACAGATCCCGATCGTAGAACAAGTTGAATTCAAAACTGACATTGATGATCTTGGTGATATTGAGGGTTATGTTATTTTCCCACAAAATATCAATGCGGTTGAACGCCTCCAAATCACTGAATATATCAAGCTTGGAAGTGTAGATAATATCTTCGCGCAGGGCGTGTTTGTAATCGGTCACCGAAGAGAGTCCGGGCTCGACTTTCGTTTTTTCGATTTCGACAGTGCTTGCGTCATCGGCAAATGGCACAGGGAAATCGCTGGTGATGGTTTCTTTGACCAGGACTCCGAACCTGGTTTGTAACCTGTCGTTCGGTTTGTAACCCAGGCCAAGACTCTGGGTGAAATAACCCGGATCCAAGAATCTGGATATCTTGGTTTTGTTATCATCATTGTACTCAAATCCGCTGACAAATTGCGTCTTGGCGGTGACTGCCACAAACGGGTTGAGCAATTTGCTGCGCTTTCTGGTGTAAACTGACTCGACAAAGATTTCGTCGGCTGATTTCCGCGCTTCCTGGTCGCCGACCTTGGCAAAACCAAGTGTGGCTTTTATCTGGTTTGCCCAGTTATATTTTTCTTCATCGCGGACGAAATTGCCATTGACCTTGGCTTGCCATGCGAGCGTGTTTTCCCCGCCCTGCTGCCAATTGACAAAACTGGCCTGTGTCAATGTGACGTTACCGGTAAGATCGTTTTTCCAGCCATAGTTTGTTGAATCGTCTGGCGCTTGCCGGGCCGAGGCTACGCACAGCGTGGCAAGCGTCAATATAGCTGTTAAGAGTCCTTTCATGATGCCTCCAAAAATAGTGTTTGAAAATGATGTGGGTGGACGGCCGCCGCTCTTTCTCACCTGACGACATTGTGCCGTTCCGGACTTGAGTGCCGAACTGGTAAGGTATCCCATCAGTACCCAGCCGGCCCAGATTCTGGCTGAGTCCGGCCGAGACTAAGGAATTCAACTGTTGTGAACGTACACATCCCTCTGCGGGAACGGAATGGAGATTTTTTCCTGATCGAAGGTTTCTTTGACCTTCTCGTGCATGCCGAAGTAGACGCCCCAGTAGTCCGATGCATTGACCCAAACCCGCACGGTGAAATTCACCGAGCTGTCCGCCAGTTCCGATACTACCACCAGGTGTTCGGGTTCTTTCAGGATTCTGTCATCAGCGGAGATTATTTGGTTCAACACCTTTTTTGCGTGTTGAATATCATCGGTATAACCGATGCCGAATACCATGTCAACCCGTCGCGTCGCCTCGGTTGAGAAATTGGTGATAATGCCATTCGAAATAGCTCCGTTGGGAATGATAATCGTCTTGTTGTCGCCTGTTTTCATGACTGTGTTAAACACCTGGATTTCTTTGACGCTGCCAGTGACGCCTTGCGCATCTATGAAATCACCAACTTTGTACGGCTTGAAAAGCAGAATCAAGACACCACCGGCAAAATTTGCCAGACTTCCCTGCAGGGCGAGCCCGACCGCCAGGCCGGCCGCACCGATAACCGCAACAAACGATGTGGTCTCTATGCCGATCATGGAAGCGACACTGATCATCAGCATCACTTTCAACAAGACGCTAACCAGGCTGCCGAGGAACCGTTGTAGCGAGATGTCGACTCTGCTGCGTTCAAGCCCCTTTTGCAGCACCTTGGTGACGATTCCAATAATCCAAAAACCAACCAGCAGTGTCACCACGGCCAACAACAATTGCGGCCCGTACGTGATTGCAATCCCTTTTACTGTTGCCAGAATATCCACCGTTAGCCCCTCCTTTTCGAGTAGGTTGTAGTTTGCGACCTGAATATAGAAATTGAGTCTGGTCTAGTCAAGTATATCAGTTGGGTGACTCTCTGTTCCTTACTTGTTTCTCGTTTGAGCCCGGACATGGAAGCAGGCGTTACTGTTCGTCCCTAATGTGTCGGAAGTTCTCTTCGGCTTTCGTTACTGAAAGGAATAGAATAAGGTCGTAGCCGCCGGCTGGCACTAAGCCGACGGCTACTTGTGGTGGGGGAGAGTTGCGTAGGGTCAAGCCCGTACCTGTCCTTTCCTCCGATTCATGCTTTCTCCAAAGGTGACAAACTGTCGCGCTCCTCCGTGAGCGCAACATAGTGCAAGTGGGCCGTCATGGCCCAGCCCGAAGGCACAGGTGTCCTTACCATGGTTCCTTGACAGTCATTGTTCAAGTCAAGTAGTTGTTGTGCCAGAAGCGTGAGGCAATGAGTCTGGCACGCCAGTTTAACGATGCTTGACCATCTCATCGTGCGCCCAGGCGAAACGCTTTATGCTTGCTCCCCACGGGAGCGCTGATCGTCGCTTTTTACACCTGATTGCAGATCAAGGTCTCCGATTATGAACATGAAGTCGCACCTCTTACATGCTGCATACTTGCCCAACAAGTCGTCCAGGTTAAACTGGTTATTGTGAGAACATCGTGGACACTTGCAGTCAATCGACATTTCGGGCCCCTCAAGGCACTGGTTCAGGTTGCAGCTCACATCCATTCAAAGGCCGTGCCAGTATCTGGAGGTCACAAGCGGGTTCTTCGTAAGGTATTGTTCGCGCTGTGGTTGGGACTCATTCAGAAAGATGGAGAGTGAGAAGTGGTGTCTCAAAGAGAGGATGAAAATGGTCAAATGACCGGGTCCGTGGGGGATTTGGCCATACCGTTCCTATTTCTTGTTAGGCGGATGGCCGGGCCGCACTTTGAATTTCTTGAGCCGGTAGCGGAAGGTGTCGAGACTGAGATCTAAATACCGGGCGGCACGGGTTTGATTGCCGCCTGCTTTGTTGAGGGCCTCCTCCAGGAAAGCCCTCTCCACATCGTCAAAGGCAAGTCCGTCCTCCGGAATTTGAACGTTGCCAAGCCCGGATTCTGCCACGGGCCTTATGGACGACAGGGAAAGGTCGTCGATGTCGAGCAGTTTCCCTTCACAGAAGATGACAGCGCGTTCCAGTGCATTGCGCAGTTCCCGGACATTTCCAGGCCAGTCGTAGGAAAGGAGCTTCTGTGCGAGAGACGGTGTCAAGCCGGTGACCTGCTTTTTTAGGTCAATCGCTAACAGCTCTACGAAGTGTCCCGCGAGCAGGAGAATGTCTTCTCCCAGTTCCCTGAGCGGCGGTAGGACCGCGGTCACGACATTTAGCCGAAAGAACAGATCCTGTCGGAATTCTTTTTGTTCAACCGCCGCGGCCAGTTCCTTGTTGCTCGCGACCAGGAGGCGGACATTGGCTTTTCTTTCGATGGTGCTACCAAGTCGCCGGAAACGTTGTGTTTCAAGAAAGGTCAGTAGTTTTGCCTGCAGTGACAGGGGTAACTCTCCAATTTCATCGAGAAAGAGCGATCCCTTATCCGCTTCTTCTATTAGCCCCTTCTTGCTGCTAAGTGCGTTGGTAAAGGCGCCCTTTTCATAGCCGAACAATTCTGATTCCATCAGTGTATCCGGGATGGCGGCACAGTTTATTTCCACAAAAGGTGCGGAAGAAAGAGGGCTGGCGCGGTGGATGAGTTTGGCCACGAGGCTTTTGCCGGTGCCACTTTCTCCCTGGAGCAAAACGGTGGCTTGGTACTGCGATACCTTTTTTACAAACTCCCGCACTTTTGCCACTGGTTGCGATTCACCCAAAAGGCTGTCGTGCAGGAATTGGCCGTTGCTCAGCAAATCCGCCCGCAAGACACGGACTTCGTAATCCTTCTGTCTCAGACTTTGTTCCAGAGCAGTTTCCCGGGTAACGTCGCTGACGAGGCAAAACAGTCTGGTTGCACCATAGTCCTTGTCCTGCACGGCTGTCAGAAGGATTGTGTGGTAGGTTAGCTTGCCGGCATCGTCGCAATGGTTGATCTTCTCCAGAAGATACTGTCTGAGTTTACCCTGCAGAATCTCTCGCACCACGTCCTCATAGCCTGCCAACAGGGGAAAGCACTCCCACAGGGAAAAGTTGCGGCCTAGTTCTTTTTCGCTGAAAAAAACGCTGTTGCGGAAGTCATAATCAAGTGATTGCAGCGATTCGTCGAAGACGGCGTACGCAGTCCTGTGCGCCTTCAGGATCTGTTTGAGGTAGCGGCCAGGCATGAGTGTCTTACCTCAGCAGCAGTTGGCCGAGCGCGGCAAACATCTCGGCCACTCCGGCGCCGGACTTGGCGCTGGTAAATAAAAGCGGTGCAGAGTGGGAACCCGCCAAGTCTGCCAGTTCGGACGGCGGTGAGCTCACATCAGGGAGGAGATCGATCTTGTTGCCCGCAAACACCAGACCTGCCAACGGGTTCACTTGCTTGAATGCATCGAGGTGGATGTCTTTTACGTCAAAGGTTGCGGGCCGGGTTAGATCGAAGACGACTATGGCTGCTGATGCGCCCCGGAAGTAATTCTTTATAGCAGGGGTTAGCTTCTCAATGTTTGCGAGATCCCAACAGATGAGCTTCAGGTTTTCCGCTCTTCGCCCCGGGATTGACGGCAACTGTTTCTCATAAATCTGAACGCCGATGGTGGAGAGGTAGCGGTCGTCAAACAGCCCGTGCACGAAGCGCCGGACCAGGCTGGTTTTACCGACACTGAACGTGCCTAACATGCAGATTTTTTTGCTAAGAGTAATGGCAGGTTTATTCAAATGAGGTCGTCCTAGGCAATTTAAAGTTAACCCGGCGGTTCTTGCCACGACCTTCTTCTGTATCGTTACTAGCGGCCGGCTCGTCGGCTCCGGATGCGACAATCGTCATTCGAGCCAATTCGACCCCTGCTTGAGCCAGGGTAGTTCTGACCTGTTCAGCTCTCTTTCTGGAAGCAAGAAGGTTTGCCTGGGCGTCTCCGGGGAGGTCCGAATGGCCCCGGATTGTGATCGTCTGCTTTGGGTATGCGGCCAGCAGCGGGACGAGTGCCTGCAGTTTCGACGAAGCCACATCCGTTAGTTGCGTCACGCTGTGTGGGAAATAGATCACGGTATTTTCGATTTGTTGCCGTACGTTCTCGGGCATGGCTCGTGGCTGAAGCTCTGTAGCTATTTCATTAATTATCACGGAAACCGATGCGACCTGTGCCACGCTTTTTGCCAGCTCTAACCTCTGCTGGCCATCAAATCCTTCACCCGCGAGCGTGAGCATATCATCATCCCAGATGAATTTCAAATTCGAGCTATCAAACTCCAGTGTCGAATTCAGATGGTCCCTGATTTGTAAAACCAGCGCGCTGTGGTTGATTTTTGCCGGTTCGGGCGGCGTCTCCCCAAGCTTCAGCCAAAGGACCATCGGTACGGCAAACAACAGAAGAAGCAATAGCAGAGCAATAATGCCGGTTGCCTTGCCGCTTTTGCTTGCACTGGTTCCGGCGTTGCTTTCAGGCAGGGAGAATTGTCGGTATAGGCTTTCAAGAATGGGGACGCAAGATGAGAGTTGGCTGGTATCTCCGGAAAATGAGCGCAGCAATTTGTAGAACTGGTTGTGAATTTTCTGTTGGCAGCGGATTGTGCTTTCGGTGAATTGGGGCGGCGGCTGGCCGGCTGCGACGATGGCAAGTGTCGAGTACTTGCTGTCGTCCAGGTAGATGTCGAGGTCCTCGTACTTGATTTGGGTTAGCTCACGTCCCTCGCCCGGCGTCAGTGCGGTTTGCGCAAAGTCCCTGATCGCTGTCAGCATGCCGCTCACCAAATCCTTGTTTGCGGAAGATGCATTGATGCCTGACACTTGTACCAGCAGGATGCCGGTTTCTTTGTGGATGAGCAGCAGTTGGTGAATTTGAAACGGCAGGGATTGCTTTAGCAGCAAATCTGTTTCAGAGACGCCGCTCACTGTGGATTGAAATCTTCTTAGAAATCTGTTCTTGCTGAGCGCATCGTCAATTCTCTGGTTGAGCGCCCGCACCAGCTCTTTCATGGCTTCGGCGACAGATTTCCGGATGGTGCTGCCGATGACCGGATAGAGTGCGTCGACCATGTCCTCTTTTGCGTTCTGGATCTGATATTTGATAGCGGGACCCATCACCGGCCCGAGCACCTCGGCCATCTCGTTTTGCGAGTTTCTGATCTTGATGGCCAGGGTGTCCGCTATCACCGGTTCCAGTTTCTGCAAAAGTTCGCCGGTGTCGTCAAGGCGGCCCTGCAAGCGTCTTAGCTCCGCCCGCAACTCCTTGACACGCGTCTCCTCCTCGCAGAGGATGATTTCACGCAGCCGACCGAGTGCTTCTGATTGATTTTGCGCCATGGTCAAATCAGCGTAAGCTAGGTTGTTTTAGGAGTCTTTGGCTTTGACCTTCTGCCCCCACTGAATGAATACCTCGCCGATGGAATCCCGGTCGACCTTACTCTCGGCCAAATTCGCTATTTGGGACTCCAACTCATTCTTGAAATCATCCAGAAGGGTTTGAAGGGTGCTGCGGGTTTTGTCCAGCTCTGTGGTGGTTTGCTGTTTTTCCAGGGTGGCTTGCTCTTGCGTAGCTGTTATCTTCGCCTCAAGTTGGCTTAGTCTTTTTTCGGTTAGTTTCGTTAGATCGTGCAGGCGGGTTGCGAGCTCGGACAGTCGTTCGTCCCAGCTCTTTATCTCTTCTCCGAGGAGAATTTCTTTGATTTGATCTATGCCGTTGGGGAATTGCTGCTGGGTGTCTTTGAGGCTCTCTATATTACGCTCTGGCATTTCGTTCCTCCCTGTGCTTCTTCTGTTGACCGTTTACAACTTAAGCAACCCATGCTTATTTGTCAACACTTGTGGGGGTTGATATTAGAACGGCCCGGCCTATCTTTATTTGGATAAGATGATTTTGTTGGGATTTGACTATTTGATTGGCTTCCTTAGAAGGAGACGCGCAAATTATGAGCTTCGATTTACTCCTGTAGTCAGACATGATCAACGTTTCCGATCTTTATTTAGGGTACTCAACTTCCGGCGGTCAGCGCCGCCGCGTTCTCGACGGCATCAACTTTGCCATCGAGGATGGCGAGCGCGTCGGTCTGATGGGGCCGAATGGTTCAGGCAAAACCACTTTTGCGCGCTGCTTGAACGGGTTGCTGTCCCCCAGCAGTGGCGCCGTTGAGGTCGACGACCTTTCCACAACCAATGACGCACATCTACCTGAGATCCGTCGTCGCGTCGGTATGGTCTTTCAGAATCCGGAAAATCAGATCGTGTCCACCACTGTCGAACGTGAGATTGCCTTCGGATTGGAGAATCTGGGCGTGCCGCGTGCAGAGATGCACAAGGTGGTCGCGGACACGCTTCACAAGTTCGACCTTGCGCGCTATCGTACCCATCCACCACATCGCCTTTCCGGCGGCGAGATGCAGCGCCTGGCCTTGGCGTCCGTGGTGGCGATGTCCCCGCAAACCATCATCTTCGATGAGCCATCCTCCTATCTTGACGGTGCCGGTCGCCGGCAATTGCTCAGCCTCATTGATGATTTACACCGCGACCAGAGCAGGCCGAAAGCGCTCACGACCCTCTTTATCACACAATATCCGGATGAAGTGCTTACCTGCGACCGAGTAGTCATTTTGGATCAGGGCAAAATCGTGATTACCGGTTCCCCTGAGGAGGTATTTTCACAAGTAGCGCGAATGGAATCATTAGGTGTCGACATCCCCCTTGAGTTTGCCGTAAACGACTATTTGAAAACCACTTCCGACGGTCGACTCTTACTCAACCCCTCAGAATTTCTGCCGATATCATAACCTAGTGCTGGATCTTCCAGCTATTCACAACCCCTGTCGATCCTGCTCGCTTACCGGCTCAAAACGGGCGGTCGATTTTGACCACTTTATCTTGTCACGGAATGTCTGAGAATTTAGATCTACTTTTTCTGATTGAGGAAAAGGAAAAGTTTCGCCGGGGACAATCGCAGAGATCTACTCCGGGAGGCACACAGAAGCATTCCGATCTCATTGACAGGGTGTTGGGGGGCGACACGGATACCGCCCCGTCGGCCGCTGGTAAGGACAACCTCATTCTCCCTGAGGAGGTGCTGCCGGAAGGAAGGCAAAGCGACCCACCTGCCTCTGTTAAAGATACCCCTGCCACTGCGCTTCCCGCCCTCGGCGATGAAAATGTCGACGCCGAAGATGGAACTCCGGCCCCGGATGAGAGTGCCGACCTCCTGCAGTTACCTTTGGATATTTCCGACTCAGTGGATTTCGAGGATGAGGCGCAGCCAGGGGCAGCGGCCCCTGACGATGCGGCGGCTGTCGGCCCTGAAACTGACCCGGATCATGATGAGGAATTCAACATCCAGGAAGCATCGGGCCGGGTAGAGTCGGAGATCGATGCGGTTTTGGCTGAGCTGCGCCAGAGCCTTTTGGAAGTAGATGAAATCCCCGACACGGTCGAGTTTACACTTGACCCCACAGATGTAAGCGAAGCAGATACAATAGATCCCGAAACTGGCCCGGGAGTGGAGCTGGGAACCGAGTTTTCGCTCGATGCAGCAGACGAACCGGAAACCACAGAAGCCAAAGCCATTTTTCGGGATGGCATCGGCCTAAGTGATGCAACAGAGCAGGGCCCGAGTGAAGACCGACTGGTGCTATCCTCCGAAACTTCGGAAAAAGAGGCCGTCAAGGCTCTTGATTCGCTTTTGGAGGTCGTAGATGAAGCGGAGGCGGATACTGAAGAAACCGATTCAGTACTGCCGGCTGAACAAGAGCAGGCGGAAGACAGCGCTGCGGTAAAGAGCGAAGCACCACCCTTGCAGCTGGAAGAGACCATCGCCCGCCAATCCCAACCATCGGATGCAGATGCGGATCAAGGCACTCCTTTTCGGGGATCTGCTTCCGAAGGAAGAAAGGACAAGGGCAAACCAAAGGAAAAAGCGCGACCGGCTAAAAAGGCAAGGGCGCGCTCAAACTTTCTTTCCTTTTCGCTTAAGCCTCTTTTTGAGAATCCACAACCACTGGGACTTGATATCAGTTCGAGAGCGGTGAAGTATGTGCAATTCGAGAAGTCGGGGCGTGGGCTGAAGTTGGTAAACTGTGGCCGTGCTAGCATCCCGGACATCACCTTTGACGCCGGTAAGGAGGAAAAGCAAGGGAAACTCTCAGCTTATCTCGGCGACTGGTTCAAGGCCGGCAAGTTCAAGAAAGCACTTTTTTCTACGTGCGTTTCGGGGCTGGAAGTATGGTTCAACCACATTCGCGTCCCGAAGATGGCCGACCGCGACCTGGCGAAAGCAGTGCCGTGGGCGTGCCGCAAGGACCTGCCATTTCCGCTTGAGGCGACTACCCTCGAGTTCGCCCGGACCGGGCAGAGCAACGCGACGAGCGACGACAAAATAGCAGTATTTGTGGTGGCGGTGCAACAGGAGGTGGTAAATGACCATCTCGATGTGCTGGATAACGCCGGTATCGCGCCGGTGAAAGTATCGACGGTGCCCGTGGCTCTGTGGCACACGTTCAGATTTTGCGTGCGTGATTATTCGGACAAGTGTTATGCTATTGTAGATATCGGCTCGGACTCAAGCCACATTGTTTTCGTCAATGATGGCGAGCTTCAGTTTGCGCGTGAAATATCGACTGCCAGCTCGGACTTTACCGAGGCCCTGACCAGTCCGGTATTTATCGATGGCCGGGAAATTGAACATGATTCCGTAAGTGCCGAGCGAGTCAAGCGCAAACACGGAATCCCACAGCCACAGGATGATTCGGTCACTGCCGATGGTGTCCCTCTGCGCGAAGTGTCTGTTCTTATGGTTCCGGTCTTGGAGCGGCTTGTGCGCGACATCCAGCGGACCTTTGATTTTTACAAAGAAAAATTTCATGTCAGTGAGATTGAGCAAGCTATGCTCTCCGGCGGTGGGGCGCTGATGCCCAACCTGGGTGAGTGGCTTAGCAAGGAGCTTGCAACGCCGGTAGCGCTTCTGAACCCGTTACAGGAGTGTTCGTTAGGCAAATTCTCGGATGCCGACAGCTTGAGAAAACTCGGGCCGCGATTTGCGGTAGCCGCCGGCCTGGCCCTCGACCAGAGTGATGAGTTCAACCTCATGCCGGGCCACCTTAAGACCAGCCAGACGACGGTGTTGACCAAGCGCATTCTTCGATATGCGTTCGTAATCCTTCTGCTCTTGATGACTTTTCTTTATCAGGATGTAAGTCGCGAAGTCAAAAAGGTCAGCGCGGAGTTTGTCCGTGTGAGTTCGGAGTTTGAGCAGTCTGAGCCGGTGCGTCAGCGCTATTTGGCTTCACAGCGGATTCTGCAGGATCTAACACACCTGAAGAGTAACTACAATAACTCTCTGGCCGTTAATCATCAGGCCACGCAACACCTGAAGGTTATCGGGAACTACTTCCCGAGTAAACTCACCCTCAGTTTTTTACGCATTGAAAAAAGAAATGTCAGCGACAAAGAAGGTGAGACCACGGCCGACAAGGAATTCCTCATAATGGAAGGCGTGGCGTTTGAAGATAACTCGCTTGAAGGCCTGAATCTGGCAAAATTCCTCCTTGAACTGGAGGGATCAGACTACTTTAAAGGTGTGGCTTTGGCGAAACAAAGTGTCCGGGAGGATGGCGCGCTACAATTCACTATTGAATGCGAAAACTATTTGAAGTGATATGAAAGATTCCGTTCGAACTCTCGCCGTGGCTTCGGCTGTTTTGCTGGTGATCGCGCTGGTGTGGTTCTTTGTGCTGTACCAACCCAAGCGTTCCCGGTTGCAGACATTGCAGACCGAGTCCCAGAACGTGATTTCGCTCATCAAGAGCTTTCGTTCGAGCTCGCAGGAGGTCGCAGGCCTGGAAAAGGAGATCGAGGAGCTTAAACAGGACCTGGAGGGCACGCGGTCGAAAATTCTTGCAAAAGAAGGTCTGGGTACAGCCATTATGCGCCTGAAGTCTGAAGGCAAGAAATATGGGCTGCAGTTTCAGAACATGATTCCTGATTACGCCGCATTAGCGGCGGCTAAGACAAAGGGCGGCCCTGGTGCCGCCGTGTTAAAACTACCCGTGCATATAAAGCTGCGGGGACGATACAACTCATTCGGGCGCTATCTCGCCAGTCTCGAGACGTTGCCGTTTTTGGTATCGTTTGGCGATATGAGCCTTGCCTATGACACGGAAATTTTTCCGGACGTTGCGATTTTGTTTGACGCCGTACTCTATATGCGCAATGATACCCGAAATGTCATGTAGGGAGAGAGATTGATTGAAAGAGAACCGCAATAAATAAGCAGATGAAGAAACGGGAAAAGACACTCGTCGGCGCCGCTGGCGGCTTGGTCGTCGTTTTTTTGATCAACCTTCTTGTTTGTGGAGACCCGGAAGATGCGGGCGAGGCAGGTGCGGTCTCTCAGATCGAGCAAGCGGCCAGCGATATTTCTGCCCAGGTTTTGTCCGTAGCTCAGGGAGTGACCGGCGCCGGAGCAAAGCGACCTGACAGTGCTCCCGTCGTCAAGTCCTGGAGTAGAGATCCCTTCGCACAGTCATACCGTCTGGCACCTGTGGATACTTCCCAGGCCGGGCTGGCAGAATATGCCTTGCGCGGAATCGTCTGGCGCGGGGATCGTGCACATGTCTTGATCGGCAATGATATCCTTACGCAAGGAGATGTAAGCGGCAATTTGAAAGTTCTGGAAATCCAGAAAGAGCAAGTTATCTGTCGAATCGGTCATGAAATCATCACACTTACCCTGAGAGACAATGAAGAATAGCAGATCGATACTAACGCCTATCATGTTGGTGGCCATCGTGATGCCCGCTTGGCTCGGGGCACAGCCATACATACTGCAGGGAGTAGACCTGATCAACATGGGGGGCTACTACCGTGTAGAAATCTCGTGTACGGGTCCGGCGAAGTACGTTGAACGCTTTGACGAGGAGGCGAATCGCCTCAGTCTCTTCTTCGGAGACACCCGATCGGGAAGTGCGAGCCCGAACATTGATTTTTCACAAGATATGTTGCGACACGTGGAGGTTTCGCAGTGGCAGAAGAATCCTCCGGTCACACGGGTTGATATCGAACTGGCTCCCGGCCTCCATGCCGAGGTGAAGAAGAGTATCGATGGTCTCTATTTCGTGGATGTAACGGAGCGCTTTCAACGTTCTCTGGAAACTGCCGCCGGTCACCAACCTGATTCAGATTGGGAGAACAGGTACACGGCCCGTCCGGCCAAAACCGGCAGTTATTACAGGCCCGTGCCGGGCAAGAGTGCCACCAGGAAGGCAGGTCCGGCCGTTCTGCGAAATGCGGGCAATATTACAGTGGATGTACACGCGGCGGACATCTCAAACGTGCTGCGCTTGCTTGCGGCGCAGAGCGGACTGAACATCGTCGCGGGGAGAGAGGTAACCGGCCCGGTGACTGTGAGTCTGACCGATGTGACCTTAAAGGAAGCGCTGGACGTGGTGGTCAAGTCCAACGGCTTGGATTACACCGTTGCCGGAGACGTGGTTGTGGTAAAGTCACGCGAGCAATTCGATTCGCTGGAGCTGCAGACCAAAGTCTACCGGTTGCAGTACCTGGATGCCAACAATCTGAAGGGAACCGTTGCGCAGGTGCTATCCCCGCAGGCGAAGGTTCAGGTTTTTTACAGCAATTTTCAGGGTGGGGCAACCGGGTCCGGCAGTGGCGGTGGGGAGGAGGGTGGCGAGAGCGGTGCGAGGCGACGGAGCAGCACTCTGATTGTGACGGACTCGGGCGAAAAGATAGAGCACCTTACTTCCCTGATCGAAGCTCTGGACGTGCCGACCCCGCAGGTAATGATCGAAGCGAAGCTCATCGAAGTCTCGCCGCAAAACGAGACCAAGCTCGGGATCGACTGGGACAAGAGCATCACCGGAAGTATTTTTCGCGATGTGGTGCTGCCGTCCGGGGAAGCTTTTCAATTTGCAGCGGAAATTCCACTGGAGGGTGGTAGTGTGAACTACGGCACGCTCAGCATCGAGAAATACGGCGCTGTTCTCAATTTTCTCAGCTCCAGAACCAATTCCAAACTTATCTCCAATCCGCGCATCATGACCATGGATGATCAGGAGGCAACCATCAGCGTCGGCACGACTTTTCCCATTCCGGAGATCACGCGCGGTGTTGGCGGTCAAGGCGATGTGGTGAGTTTCGAATACAGGGATGTTAATATATCGCTGCGCGTAACACCGCACGTTGGTGAGGATGAGACCATCTCCCTGTTCGTCAATCCGCAGGTGGAGGAGGTGATCGGGGAGGTCTCGGTGGCCGGCAACTCTGCGCCGATCACGTCCCTGCGCAAGGTCGAGACCGTGGTGTCGTTGAAGAATAATGAGACGGTCGTCATCGGGGGCCTTATCCGCGAGAACAGCACGGATACTTTGCGCAAAGTCTGGTTGCTCGGCGACATCCCTTTAATCGGCAACCTGTTCCGCAGCAAGTCAAAAAGCAAAAAGCAGACCGATCTTCTTATTTTTATAACACCCAGGATAGTTTCAAATTGAGGTAGTCGAGTCATGCAAAAGGCAGAACTTGATCAACTTCTGACATTTGCCGCCGAAAAGGAGGCTTCCGATATTCATCTGAGTGCCGGCAGCCCGCCGATTCTGCGCATCCACGGCCGTTTGCGCCGTATGGAAAGTAAGACGCTGACGAGCTCGGACCTGCGCACTCTGTTTGAGGCGATTCTCACGGAACGCCAGGCGACTGCCCTCAGAGAGCATCTCGAGTTGGATTTTGCCTACACCATCCCTGGTGTCGCGCGCTTCAGAACAAACCTGTTTTTTCAACTGCGGGGCGAATCGGGAGCGTTCCGGACGATCCCGGACCGGATTCGCAATCTCAGTGAGTTGAATGTACCGCAAGGGATCCACCAACTCTGCAAGCTGAATAAAGGCATTGTCCTGGTTACCGGACCGACGGGGTCAGGGAAAAGTACGACACTTGCAGCCATGTTGGATTTGATTAACCAGGAGCGGCGGGAGCATATCCTCACCATTGAAGATCCCATCGAATACGTGCACAAAAGCAAGAACTGTCTCATCAATCAACGCGAGTTACAGGAGCACACTCACTCTTTCGCCAACGCGTTGAAAAGTGCTTTGCGCGAAGATCCGGATGTCATCCTGGTTGGGGAGATGCGCGACCTGGAGACCATTTCGCTGGCGCTGACCGCCGCTGAGACCGGGCATTTGGTTTTTGCAACTCTCCACACCATGAGCGCCGCCGAGACCGTAAACCGGATTGTGGACGTCTTCCCTCCTGAGCAGCAACGCCAGATACGGGCTATGTTTTCCAACGCGATACAGGGTGTGGTCGCGCAACGGCTCCTGCCGACCCGGGACGGTCGCGGCCGGGTCGCAGTTCACGAAATCCTGGTCGGTACTTCGGCCGTCAGGAACTTGATTCGTGAAGAAAAAACCCACCAACTTCATTCCATGATTCAGACCGGCGCTTCCTTCGGGATGCAGACAATCGACCAGGCCTTGAAACACTATTTAGCGCAGGGGCGAATCTCGCAGAAAGAAGCCCTGACGAACGCCACCGACAGAAAACTGTTTGAGTGATTCTGCCTGCAAGTTCAATCGTTACAATCTTGCAACTTGACTTTCGGAAGGCCGATTTCTAAGTTTCTTTCTTTGTTTCGTCACTTGTTGCTCAATCCCGGAAAGGGACTTCCTTGCAAAAAGAACGAAAGCTGAATTTCATTCGAGTAACGACCCTGGTCATTTTTGTAGCCGTCATTGCCTGGCCGGTGCAAGCACAGTGGAGTTGGCAAAACCAGGTACAGATCCGTGGGGATGGTGTTGCAATGGGAGGGGCCGGCATGTCGTTCATCGACGGGGAGTCATTTTTTGTTTTTGCTCTGCGCACCGAATTAACCTTTGGCCAGTTTGGTGTTGGTATCGACGTGCCGCTGCGCTTCAATACCGACAACGGAGAGTTGCGCGACGAGGATTGGAACTCCACTTACGACTTCTTCCGGGCTCTCAGGTATATTCGCTACGGCAGGAAACGTCGCTCACCCGTCTACGCCCGACTCGGCACCATCGAGGCCGCTCGCCTGGGACATGGGTTTATCGTCAACTACTACACGAATGAAGCCCGTTATGACGACCGAAAAATAGGTTCGGAGTTCGACCTGAGATTCCGCTACTGGGGCCTTGAATCAATCGTCAGCAACTACGACCGCGTCGAGGTGATTGGCGGCCGTGCGTATGTGCAACCGCTGCGTGACACGCCCGGGGTTGGCTTACTCAATCGGCTGAAATTCGGCGCCACACTGGTCAGCGATCGGGATCCCGATGCCACCGGCGCAACCGACGACGACGTCAGCATCGGTGGTCTCGATATTGAGCTGCCGCTGGTCTCTACCGGTCCTTTCTTCAGCTTGCTCTATGCAGACCACGCGCGGATTTTCAATTTTGGTTCCGGGCAGGCCGTGGGTATCGAGCTCGGCTTGTGGAAACTTGGTGGCCTGTTGACTTTGCAGACTAAGCTTGAGCGTAGATTTCTCGGCAAGCGGTTCCTGCCCTCCTATTTCGGCCCATTTTATGAGGTCGAAAGGTTTGACAACAGTGGTGTCGCTCCGGTGCGAAAAACCGATCTGTTGCTGGCGAGGACCTCACGTGAGCAGGGTATTTATGGCGAGCTTTTCGGTCATGTCCTGAATGTCGTAAAACTTCTGGGGACCTTTGAGCGCATCGACGGTTTCGCCAACAGCGGCAGATTGCATTTGGCGGGTTTTTTATCCCGTGGCCTGGGACCGATCTCAGCCCGCGCAATTTACGATAAGACGCGCATCGATGATTTCGCCGATGCCTTTACCCTTGACGAGCGCTCTATTCTCCGGGCAGGCCTCGGGTACCAGGTCAATGCTTACCTTTACTTGTTCACCGACTACGTCCGGACTTTTGAAGTAAATGCCACCACCGGTAAGCTGGAAAGTCAACGTCGTGTTGAACCCCGCCTGACTTTTGTCCTTCCCCTCAATTTTACATCTAATTAATTAGTCCCTGCAAAATCTGTTTGCCGTAAAGCGTGGGCGCTTTGCTTGATCCTTTCAGCGCTGCTCCGTATATTAAGCCGCGATTACAAGTAGTGGTGACAGATTGGGACGAGCGACTCATGCCTTTTGTAAATCTCGCCAGGCGATTTATCCAGAGTACTTTTAATGCACTGCTCAATTTCGTTTATCCTCCTCTCTGTCACCTGTGTGAAGCGTATTTGCACCCGGACGAGAAATTGATCTGCAACACTTGTTGGCAAAGTCTACGGCGGGCCGCTCCGGACGCACAGGCAGCCGGTAATGATTTTGACCTTGATGGGGTTTATTCGCTCTGGGAGTTTGGTGACGGTGTGCAAAGAATTATCCATGAAATTAAGTTCAACAGGAAAAAGTCACTGGCCGACAAAGTAGGATTTGAATTGGCGAGTCTTGTTGCCGAAAATCAGGCGTTGCGGGAAGTCGATGTGATCATCCCCTTGCCGCTGCATCACACCAGGCGCCGGATACGCGGTTATAATCAAAGCCACCTCTTATCGATCCCCATTTCAGCGCGGGCGGGATTTCCCATTGTGGAGGCCGCGGTGCGTCGGGTGAAATCTACCAAGCCGCAGGCCAGGCTTTCGGCCCGAAAACGACTTGACAATGTTAAAGGTGCATTCATGGTAACCGACCCTGAAAGGGTGGCTGGGAAAAGGGTGTTGCTGGTCGATGATGTGGTCACCACCGGTGCTACATTGAACGCTTGTGCCCTCGCGCTACAGGCAGCAGGTGCAGGCCGGGTCGTGGCATTGACGGTGGCCAAAGCATGAGCTTTGACTGCTACTTTGTTCTTGACATTCCAGCAATTATTTGTTACCTTGCTACGTTTTTTTGAGGTCGTTATATGCTGGTTCAATTGCCTCTTGCCGTTGTCAGAGGCTTTTTTTCTTTGTAGGTAATCAGCTAATTTCTATTAAAAAAGGAGTTTATTGATGGCAGTCAGGGTTGGAATAAATGGCTTTGGAAGAATCGGACGCAACATCTTTCGTGCCGCCAAGAAGTACCGAAAAGATGATATCGAGTTTGTTGCCGTCAATGATTTGACTAATCCCGGCACCTTGGCGCATTTGCTCAAATACGATTCCAATTTTGGTGTTTTTGAAGAGGAAATCGTGGTTGATGGCGACCAGCTAGTTGTAGATGGGCACGCCATCAAGGTGCTGGCAATAAAGGATCCGGAGCAGTTGCCTTGGGAAGAGCTCAAGGTTGACATTGCTGTTGAGTCAACAGGTATTTTTACCGCCCGGGAGAACGCCAGTAAACATCTGAGTGCTGGAGCTAAGAAGGTAATCATCAGCGCGCCGGCAAAAAATCCAGACTTGACGGTTGTTTATGGTGTGAATCACAAAAAGTACAACCCGGAGACACATCACATTATCTCGAATGCTTCCTGCACGACCAATTGCCTTACACCGGTTGCGAAAATCGTCATGGACAATTTCGGTATTGTCAAGGGGCTGATGACCACGATTCACTCCTACACGAACGATCAGAAAATTCTGGATTTGCCGCATTCTGATTTGCGCCGTGCGCGGGCAGCCGCCGTCTCGATGATTCCGACGACTACGGGTGCTGCTAAAGCAGTGGCCGAGGTAGTGCCGGAGCTGAAAGGAAAGATGGACGGAATGGCGATTCGTGTGCCAACACCGAATGTCTCTCTGGTAGATGTCGTTTTTCAGTTGGAAAAAACGACCACTACGGAAGAGCTAAACGCTGCACTGAGCAAAGCTGCTGATGGTGAATTGAAAGGCGTCTTGTCCTATTCGGAGGAACCACTGGTTTCAAAGGACTTGAATGGTAACCCGTATTCATCGATTGTCGATGGGTTGTCAACCAACGTGCTCGATGGAAACTTTGCCAAGGTGCTCTCCTGGTATGACAATGAATGGGGCTTTTCCAATAGGGTCCTCGATCTGATTGAATACATCGCGCCAAGCTGCAAATAATACAGGCTGGAGAACCCGATAATGGCTAAGCGTCGCCTGGTGATCGGTGGCAATTGGAAGATGTACAAGACTCCAACTGAAGCCGCAACAACCAGCAAAGCACTCAAGGTTAAGCTTATCAATGTGGAAGCTGTCGACGTTGTCGTCTGTCCGCCGGCAACCGCACTGCTTGCTGTCAACCAGATCCTGAAGGATACCGTGGTTAAGCTCGGTGGACAGAATCTGCATTGGGCAGATGAGGGTGCGTTTACCGGTGAGATTTCTGCAAAAATGTTAAAGGATGCCGGCTGTTCCTACGTTATTGTCGGCCATTCCGAGAGACGACACGTGTTCGGCGAACGTGACGAGGGCCTAAATAAGAAGGCGATCAAGGCGTTGCAGGAGGGTCTCATACCCATTTTTTGCGTAGGGGAGACCCTTGACGACCGCGAGAGGGGCAGGACGGAAGCTGTGGTACGTGAGCAGTTACAAAATGGTCTGGCCGGAATTGTGGTCGACGATCCGGGTTCGATCGTTGTCGCGTATGAGCCGGTCTGGGCCATCGGAACGGGGGTAAACGCCACTCCGCAACAGGCTGAGGATGTTCATGCTTTCATTCGGGAATTCCTCGGTCAATTATGGGGTAAGGCAACCGCTGACCAGGTCCGTATTCAATACGGCGGCAGTGTAAAACCACAGAACGCAGAAGAACTTTTAGGTCAAGAGAACATCGACGGTGCTTTGGTCGGCGGAGCTAGTCTGAATGCGGACGACTTTGCTGCAATCATCAAGGCCGGACAAAGCGTTTCGTAACAGAAAAGAAGGGAATTATGTACGGTATACTTATAGGTTTTTACCTGATTGCATGCTTCGGACTGATAACGGTTATTCTCTTGCAGTCAAGCAAGGGCGGCGGACTGGCCGGAGCTTTTGGTGGTGGCGGTGACATGGGAGCAGTTTTTGGCGGGCGTGGCGCCGCGAATTTTCTAAGCAGACTCACGACCGGATTGGCCGTGGCTTTTTTGGTCTTGTCTTTACTCATTTCGTTTTTAAATAGAGGGAGTTCAGGAAGTACTGGGTTGGTGCAACAGGAACAGCAGAAGCGTACTGCGGCTTCCGGTCTTCCTCTTGCGGGGCAAAGTACAGATCAGTTCCAGGAACAGTCGATCCCACCCGCGCCAGCAACCGAAGATTCAACTCAGTAAAGGCTATATTTATTAGCCGAAGTGGTGGAATTGGTAGACACGCACGGTTGAGGGCCGTGTGGGGCAACCCATGGGGGTTCGAGTCCCCCCTTCGGCACTCTTGTGTTAGTAATCTAAGTTGTCAGAGGCTTTGACGATTTCCCTTCAGGCAGGAAGCACTTCCCAGGCAATCAATGAGGAATGAGCGTTCGATGGAACTTGGCCGCGAACGTCGCCTTATAATATACTAAAGATATTTTGCTGAGACAGTCATTGATGTCCGTTCACTAACCGGAGGCAAGTTATGAGGTTTTTAACAACAGTTAGAATTGGAGCAATTGCACTTCTAATCGGTCTGCTGTTTTGCAGTTTGGTTTTTGGGCAAGACCTGAATCAGCAAAAGCAAGCTTTGATCCAGCAAGTACGCGACATTGATAAGCAGCTTAACGACAACCCTTCCGCTGATGAATATGCAGATCTTATCAAGCAACGTGAGTCCATTGAGGCACAGCTCAAAGATGTGCAGAGGAAACTGTTGGCCGATGCGGATGCCATGAAAAAGATCAATGCGGTCAAGAAGGCCTTTAATGAAGCGTTGAATGCTTACAAGCTCGGTCAATTCCAACAGGGTATCGAAAACGCGGACCGCGCGGTCGCTACGGACCCGACGTTTTTCAAGGCGTATTACGTGAAAGGCCTGTGCCTGAAGAAACTCCGGAAAACCACCGAGGCAACGGGCGCTTTCAAGGCGGCCCTCGAGCAGAATCCGGGTTACAGCGAAGCCGCCGCCGAATTGGGCAAGCTCTACGTTGCGATGGGGCAGAATGACAAGGCTATTGGCGTTTTTGATGAGGCACTGCAAAGTAACTCCGGCGCTTATAAAGTCTATTACGAGCTCGGCCGGGTTTACCTTGACCAGAAAAAGGACTATAACAAGGCAGCGCAAAACTTCAGCAAAGCTACTCAGATTAATCCCAATTATGATCTCGCGTATCTCAGCCTCGGTGTAAGTCTCACGGAGTTGAACAGGCTTGATGATGCTCTGCTTGCATTGGATAACGCTATTGACTCTACCAAGCGCAAGAGATGGCACACGCCCTACTACCGCAAAGCAGTCATTCTCAATAAGAAGGGTAGCGCCACCAAGGCCATCGCCGCCGCCGACCAGGCTTTGAAGCTGAAGAAAAGTTATGCCCCCGCAGCCTACGAAGCAGGTAAGGCGGCAAAGTCACTCGGTCAGTTCACCAAAGCGATCGCTTATTTCAAGACCGCAGCGAAAAGTCGACAATGGAAACGAACCGCCGAATACGAGATCGACTTGATTGTAAACCGCGACAAATACGGCAGCGAATAGAGTTGCTGCAAAATGGATGTGGAACGAACGCCCGCCTGGCACAGGTGGGCGTTTTCTTTTTAGCGAATACTGGCGGTTGATCTATGACTTCACCATGGTTGCAGTTCTATGATGAGGGCGTTCCGCGCTCAGTGCAGATCCCTGATAAGTCGATTGTGGCTGCATTCGATGAGGCTGTGGAGCAGGCTCCTGACGACTCCATTATTTCATACTTCGGTCGCGACCTCAGCTACGCCGAGGTGGCCCGCGACGTTGAACAATGCATGCTGGCCCTGACCCGGCTCGGTGTCGGCCCAGGCGATCGGGTAGCCATCATGCTGCCAAACATTCCGCAGTATGTGGTCTTCCACTTTGCCATTCTGAAAATCGGAGCCATCATTGTACCCGTCAATCCCCTCTATGTAGAGCGGGAACTCTCTCATCAGTTGCGGGACAGTGGTGCCGGCACCGTCATTGTACTCGATTTTATGTTTCCGAAAACCGCCGCTGTCAGAGCTGAGGCGGGTCTTGAAAATATCATCGTGACCCGCGTTAGCCACTATTTGCCGCGCTTGCTCAAGCTCTTCTACCCGTTGAAGGCTTACCTGGAGGGGCGGCACGCGCCGGTCGCGCGGCAAAAGGGCGTTCATTTTTATGAAGATCTGCTCGCTGAGAGCTTTCCGATTGCCCTGCCCGTTGTCAAAGTGGAACCACAAGATACTGCCATGCTACTCTATACAGGCGGCACGACTGGAGTCGCGAAGGGGGCTGTCTTATCCCACAAAAATCTCTTTGCAAATACGTTTCAGTTGCGCGCCTGGTGCCCGGACATTCAGGATCGACAGGAAGTCCTGCTCTCAGCGTTACCTTTTTTTCACAGCTACGGCCTGACCACGTGTTTGCACATGGCGGTATTGACTCAGTCAAAGATGATCTTATTGCCTAACCCACGCGACATAAAGGCGATACTCAGTTCGATTGCCAAACAACAAGCAACGCTTTTTCCTGGCGTACCAACCCTCTTTGTCGCCGTCAATAATTTTCCGAAAGTCAGGGATTTCGATCTCTCTTCCGTGAGAGTATGTGTGAGCGGCGGTGCTCCGCTTCCAGCAGAAGTCTCTCATCAATTTGAAGGCCTGTCAGGCGGAAAGCTCGTCGAAGGCTACGGCCTGTCAGAGGCATCGCCGGTTACCCACGCAAATCCCATTACGGGGAAGCGCAAAACGGGCGCCATCGGGTTGCCTTTGCCCGGCACGGAAGCCAGGGTCGTTGCTCCGGACACAAAGCAGGAGGTCAAGACAGGTGAAATAGGGGAGTTGGCTGTACGTGGTCCACAGGTGATGAGTGGCTACTGGCGCATGCCGGAGGAAAGTTCTCAAGTGCTGAGCAACGGATGGCTTTTTACCGGGGACCTTGCCCGGGTCGACGAGGAGGGGTATTTCTACATCGTTGACCGCCAGAAAGACATGATCATTGCCGGAGGCTACAACATCTACCCACGCGAAATTGAAGATATTCTGTACGAGCACCCGCAAATCATGGAAGCCGCTGTCATAGGCGTCACAGACAAATACCGCGGTGAGACTGTGAAAGCTTTTGTGGTGCCGGTCGACGACACATCCCCTACCGTGGACGATATCATGGCATTTTGCAGCAGCAGGCTTGCCCCTTTCAAGGTCCCGAAGCAAATTGAGTTTAGAGAATCGCTGCCGAAAAGTAGTATTGGGAAGATACTTCGGCGCGTCCTGAAGGAAGAAAGTGAGTAAAGAGAGCCCGTTTGCTTCCCTATCCTGGGTAATTCATGAAGCTGGGCATTGAGCTCAATCTCACGATCACTCTCATTCAGGCGGAGTCTTTTTGAACAAGGGCCGGCAGCATTCACCGGGCACGAGTCCAATCCGAAAAGAATCCTATCGGATGAAGGGGAAGGAATTCATGAAAACAAGCTACAGGCATTCCCCGTCTTTTCAAAAAAATGTTGATTTATTGCCGACAATTTTTATCATTTCAAAAGTTTAAGGATTGAACGAACTTAAAACTCCCAACATTGGCTCAAGGAATGGACTCAGTCAAAATTGCGTTCGAACCGGTTGAAGGCCTGGATGACGTTGTCAGGATACCACTCGGTAATATTAAGGATACTCAATTCATTCTTGAGGTCTTGCAAGATACATTCGAGGCCTGTTTTCAACAGGGTTATTCGATGTATCTGGTGGACCTGGAAAATATCGACTATCCTTCTTCCACGCTGGTCGCCTTGCTGGTAGAAGTGACGTCGCGCGCGCGACGCCTGCACGGAGATGTGAAACTCCTCAACCTGTCAAAGGAAACCAGGAAGAAGGTTGAAACGTTTTCCCCGACCTATTACCTGTCTTTCAATGAGGCTGAAACGAGCGCGCTTGCAGAATTCAACATTAAGGACAGCGAGCCCGAATTGCTGACAGATGACGTCCCAACCAATGAGGTTGTTCCCACAGAAGACATTGCCGAAGATCCCATTATTGACCTCCTGGAAAATAAGCTAAAAGAGAACGGGTCCCATCAGTCCGACACTACGGCAGCCGAGGGTTCAGAAGTTGCGGCTGGCGATCACGCCGGCGAACGTAAAGGTGAGAGAAGTCATCAACGCGTCAAGAGTGATGCACAGAACCTTTACTCGATTTGCGACTTCATTACCAAGTATGCGGAGCGTGCCGGATTTAACGTCAAGGAAGTCGGCAAGATTAAGATCGCGGTTTACGAGGCGACGCTGAATGTTATCGAGCATGCGTATCACTCCAACTCCGAAAACTGGATCGACGTCTGGATTGAGTATAATGCGGAGATGTTCAAGATCATTATCCAAGATTATGGGGAAGGCTTCGAAGGCTTTGAGAACAAGAAATATGATGTGGAATCCGCGATGGCCGATCGTCAGACCGGTGGCTTTGGGCTGTATATTATCAGGCGTTCCATGGATAAACTTGAATACCGGCCGGACCCAAACCGGGGTAATCGACTGACCATGATTAAGTTTATCGAGCGGAATGAGTGATAACCTCGCCAAGAAGATAGCGGCGTTTCGAACCAGCAAGAAAAAAATAATCCCTCTTTTGCTCCTTTTAGGGATAGCCGGACTCGTGCTTCCGGTGCTTCCCGGTCTTCCTCTGCTTTTGCTTGCCCTGCTACTACTTTTCCCTCGATTCGATTCAGACTTTCAGAAGAAAATTCTGCGACTGTTCAAGCGGTGATATTTACCTTCTGCGCTTGTTGCTATCTGTTGTGTTGTTTATGTGACGTTGTCTGCCACTATGACATGATTTAGTCGTACGTTTTGCCATGCAGGTCAGACAAGGACGAAGTGAGCGTGATACATAAGGTTCTGTTAAACATGATGTTGCTGTCTTAAGTTGGTTCTGGCATACGAATTGCTTTGGTCATAAGGCTATATTGCCCGACAAAATGTTTCTAAAAAGCGAATGAACCAGAAAGATTACTACAAGATTCTCGGTGTAGAGGAAAGCGCCAGCGCAGAGGCAATCAAAAAGGCCTATCGCAAGCTAGCCAAAGACAATCATCCTGATGCCAATGCCGGCGACAAACAAGCCGAGCAACGCTTTAAGGAGGTTTCGGAGGCATACAGCATTCTCAATGATTCCAAGAAACGACAACAGTATGATCAATTCAGGCGATTAGGGATGAACGGTGCTCATGCCGGTGGCGGGTTTAACCCAGGGACCGCGGGTTTCAACATGGAGGATCTTTTTGGCGGCTTCGCCGGTGGCCATAGTGGCGGCCGCAGAGGAGCGGAGTTTGACCTTGATCATGTTTTTGGGTTTGACAACCTTTCTGATATGTTCGGTCAGATTTTTGACAACCAGGACCGGGGGGGCACGCGCAGGAGACGGGCAAAGGAAAGCCTGCACATTCATCTCACCCTGCAGATACCGTTTAAGACTGCAGCACTGGGGGGGAAAACATCCTTCAAAGTTCCGGAGAAGGGGACGAAGAAGTTTGCAATCAACATAGCGCCGGGCACTCAGGACGGCAAAAAACTGAAGCTTGCCGGTCAAGGCAGACCCGATGCCCGTAGTGGCCGCGTGGGGGATCTGATTTTGCATGTTTCGGTGGGTAAGGACCGTTTTTTTGAGATGCGCGGGCTTGATATTTTTTGTAACGTCCCGCTGCAAGCCGACCAGGCAGCAGAGGGCACAAAGATCAGAGTAAAAACCATTCATTCGAACACTGTGGAGTTGCGAGTGCCACCCGATTCTGCTGACGGACAAAAGCTCAAACTCAAAGGTATGGGCATCCGGTGCGGAAAGAGGGTTGGAGACCAATACGTCACGATCAAAGTTGCGGCTTGATAAGGCTCCCCGTAGGAACTTATCCGTAGGAAGTAGGTTCTATGACTTGTAGAAAACTTGACAAGCTTGCATGTTCCGTGGAGGGATAAAATGAGTCAAAGGACAACCAAAAGAACCATCGTTGTTTTGTCTATATTCATAGGTGTAGTGATCGGGTTGGTTCTGGCTTCGAATTTCAATCTGGCGCAGAACGGTTTCGCTGATAGCGAGTCGGAGAACGAGTTTACGCACCAGAGTCAGACTGTTCCGCAAGTTAGCTCGGATCTTGAAAGTGCCAGCCGCGCGTTTGTTGCAATCGCAAAGCGCGTGACGCCCGCTGTCGTATCCATCACAAGCGAAAAAGTCGTTAAGGTCAAGGAGCCTCTTTCAAACTTCTTCCACAATGATGATTTCTTTAGAAGGTTTTTCCGCCAGCCCAACGGTGATCAGGAATACAAGCAGCGTGGTTTGGGCTCCGGAGTTATCGTTTCGTTCGACGGGTATATCCTGACTAATTACCATGTTATCAAAGATGCTGATGAGATCAGCGTCATGCTCGACAAGAAGCCTTATGACGCGAAAATTATCGGCACCGATCCCGCCACTGATATCGCGGTCATAAAAATAGATGCTAAGGACTTGCCGGCCGTCGTCTTAGGCAATTCCGAGAAGCTTGAGGTGGGCGAATGGGTTTTGGCAATCGGCAGCCCGTTTGATTTGCGTCTGCAGCATACAGTCACCTCAGGCATTATTAGTGGGATGGGACGCACTTTGAACCTGAGTGGGGAACTGACCTATCAGGATTTCATTCAAACCGACGCAGCAATCAATCCCGGCAACAGCGGCGGTGCCCTGGTCAACATCAAAGGTGAATTGATCGGCATCAACACAGCTATTTACGCCGGCAACTCGGGTGGCAACATCGGGATTGGGTTTGCGGTCCCAATCGGCCTGGCCAAGAAGGTTATGGACGATCTGATCGCGCACGGAGAGGTCGTGCGCGGGTATCTCGGAGTTTACATCACTACCCCGGATGATGAGTTGAGCGAAGCCCTGAAAATTGATGACAATAAGGGTGCGGTGGTAACCGAAGTAGTCGCAGGCACGCCGGCTGACAAAGCAGGTCTAAAAAAGTATGACGTGATCGTTTCGGTGGAGGGCAAAAAGATTGACGGGTCGCAGGAGTTGACCAATCTAATCGCTTCGTACCTGCCCGGACAAAGTGTTCACTTGAGCGTGATTAGAGATGGAAGCACCAGAGATATCGTTGTTGTCCTCGAGAAACGGGGTTCGCCTGATAGTCCCGCACCACAAATTTCACGCAAAGACGAGATGACTGAAAAAATCGGCCTGGAGCTCTCCGACGTCACTTCAGAGTTGGCGGACCGGTTCGAGCTGGATGACACGGAAGGTGTGTTGGTTACTGACGTACGTTCCAATAGCGTCGCTGAAGAAAAGGGCCTGCGCACCGGAGATCTGATTGTCGAGGTGGACCGGAAAGAAGTAAAGTCCGTCCGCGAAGTGCGCGGAATCGTGGAACGATTTGAGCCGGGACAAATCGCGCTGTTTCAGGTCCGGCGTGGTCGCGGAAATCACTTTATTGCTTTGAAGGTTCCAAAGTAAGTTCAACAATGTTGCTCAGTCGATGTTAACCAAAGGAATGATGTCCGATGCCCACCTATGAATACGTTTGCGGTAGCTGCGAACACCAATTCGAAGAATTTCAAAGCATCACTGCCGCAGCACTGGAAAATTGCCCTAAGTGTAAAGGCGCGGTGAGAAGGCTCATAAGCGCCGGCAACGGACTCATCTTTAAAGGGTCTGGTTTTTATATCACCGATTATAAGAACACTAAAGCCAACCCTGATTCGAAAACCGCGCCCAAAACCAAGGGGACTGCTGAAAGTAAAGGTACCGACAGTAGCAAACCGGCAAAAGCCGAGGGGACTTCCACTAAGAGCGAATAGGGAAAAAGCCCAGACAACAATTGCATTGTGAAAGGACGTTCTGAACAGCGTCCTTTTTTTCTGTCATAATGACAGAGGCATTCGGCAGAATGTTCGATACCTCCGTAGTTGGGACGAGGTCATAAGAGGAGTTAAAGTATTTAGAAATAACAGAATAAGAGACGTTGCCCCAGCTGTGGTTTTGATGGCATAGTGTTTGCTTTGAGCAGGCAACGAAATGTAAGACTCGAAAAACTTCACAAGTATTTGCAATACATCTGATTCAAGGAGACGTTTATTATGGGTAAGATTATCGGTATCGATTTGGGGACCACCAACTCCTGTGTGGCAGTCATGGAAGGTGCGGACCCGGTGGTGATCCCAAATGCTGAGGGGGCCAGAACGACACCCTCGATTATAGCTTTCTCAAAGAACGGCGAGCGGCTTGTTGGGCAGGTCGCCAAGAGACAGGCTATCACCAACCCTGAGAATACCATTTTTTCAATAAAGCGGTTTATGGGACGTCGTTTCGGCGAGGTAGGGACTGAAATAAGTGAAGTCCCCTATCAGGTTGTAAAAGGTTCCAACGATGTCGCCAAAGTGAAAATAGAAGACAAGGAGTATTCGCCGCAAGAATTGTCTGCCATGGTCCTGCAGAAGATGAAGCAGACCGCGGAAGACTATCTGGGACAAAAGGTCACTGCAGCCGTAGTCACGGTCCCGGCCTACTTCAATGACAGCCAGCGCCAGGCGACGAAAGAGGCTGGTGAAATCGCCGGGTTGGAAGTAAAGCGCATTATCAATGAACCGACAGCAGCTTCATTGGCTTACGGTCTGGATAAAAAGACCGAGCAAAAGATTGCCGTCTACGATCTCGGTGGCGGTACTTTTGATATTTCGATCCTGGAGATTGGCGATGGCGTGTTTGAGGTCAAGTCGACCAACGGCGATACCCATCTTGGCGGTGACGATTTTGACCAACGGATAATCGACTGGATAGTCGATGAGTTTAAGAAGCAAGAGGGAGTCGATCTTTCCAAGGACCCGATGGCCGTGCAGCGCTTAAAAGAAGCCGCGGAAAAGACCAAGTGTGAGTTATCGACGGTCGCTCAAACCGACATCAACCTTCCGTTCATCACGGCTACGGATTCCGGGCCGAAGCACCTCAACCTCACGATGACCAGGGCGAAGTTTGAGCAGTTGAGCGAAGATCTTTTTCGGCGTACACTGGAACCTTGCAAGGCAGCATTGAAAGACTCCGGCCTGAAGGCATCCGAAATAGACGAAGTCGTGCTGGTTGGCGGCTCCACCAGGATGCCCAAAGTGCAGGAAATGGTCAAAGACTTGTTCGGCAAAGAACCCCACCGAGGTGTAAATCCGGATGAGGTCGTCGCTGTTGGCGCCGCGATTCAAGGTGGCGTTTTGTCGGGCGATGTTAAGGACGTTCTTCTGCTTGACGTTACGCCGCTTTCTCTGGGTATCGAAACACTGGGTGGTGTAACCACCAAGTTGATCGAATCGAATACGACCATCCCGACCCAGAAGTCAGAGATTTTCTCGACGGCCGGCGACAATCAGACCTCTGTGGAGATCAATATTCTGCAGGGCGAACGCGAGATGGCGCTCGACAACCGTACTCTTGGCAAGTTTATTCTGGATGGTATCCCGCCCGCACAGCGAGGCATTCCTCAAATTGAGGTGACGTTTGACATCGACGCGAATGGCATCTTGAATGTATCTGCCAAGGACAAAGCCACGAGCAAAGAGCAGAAGATCCGCATCGAGGCCGCAACCGGTTTGTCCAAGGAGGAAGTGGAGAAGATGAAGGGTGACGCCAAAAGCCACGCGGCTGAGGATAAGAAGAAACGCGAGTCTGTCGATGTCCATAATCAGGCCGATCAACTCGTTTATCAGACAGAGAAGAACATCGCCGAAATGGGTGACAAACTTTCTGCGGATGACAAAGGTAAGTTAGAAGCTGCAGTCGGACGGGTGAAGGAGGCTATCAAATCGGACAACCCGGAGGAGATGAAGTCTTCAACCGAGGCGTTGAATCAAGTCTGGAACGAAATGGCGTCCAAGATGTATCAGGAGCAAGGTGCGGATGGTGGCGATGCCCAGCCTGCTGATGATGCGCCGAAAGACGAAAAAGTCGAAGAGGCTGACTTTGAAGTGGTCGACGATGACAAATCCAAAAGCTAACACTATTTCTTGAGCAATCGGAGGGGCGAGATTCTTTTCTCGCCTCTTTTCCTGCTGTGGGTAGAATGTGCTGGAATGGCCGCTGCTCTTGTTTTAGAAAATGCTTGCTTTGGACCAATAAATTAACTAAAACAGACTTTAGCAGAGTTTAACCGGAGGAAAGCGAAAACATGAAAGCTGTTCGGGGATCGTTGATTCTACTGATCACTTTGGCACTTTTTTCCTGTGGCAAGAAAGAGTCCGAGGAAGATTTGTACAAGGCATCTATGGCATTTGAAGAGGAAGAGAACTTTGAGGAAGCAATTTACGGATATGAGAAGCTCGCCCGTGAATATCCGAGTGGCGGGAAAGCTGACGAATCGTTGCAAAGAGCTGCCTTCCTCTATTATAACAACATACATGACTTTCGCAAAGCTATCGAGCTGCAGCAGCGCTTGATCGAGAAACATCCGCAAAGTGAGTTTGTCTCGAGGGCCAGGTTTATGATTGGCTTCATTTACGCAAACGACTTGCAGGATTTTGATGCCGCCAAAACCGCTTATGCTGAGTTTTTGCAGCAACACCCTGAAAGTGAACTGGCGGAGAGTGTCAAGTGGGAATTGGAGCACCTGGGCAAGGACGTTGACGAGCAGCTTCTTAACCTGGTCGGTAGCGATGGTGCTGATGGAGGGGTTGAGTCTAACTGATTTGAACTAGATCTTATAGCCAGCCGAATCTCGATTGCTGCCTTTGGTCAGGTTGTTTCTTGATTCGGCTTTTTTGTTGTACGCTGCAGGCCAGGACCCGGCCAGATCTGCTGGAACTTTCGTTTTTAATCAAAGTATACATATTCGAATTTTTTTAAAATGAATGTACTGAATTATACAATTCCACTCATTCTTTCGTTCGGCCCGGGCCTTTGCTATTCCCAGGATTTGGACTCCACCGGGACCTCCGCCCCCAATTATGCTGCCGAGGTTACGGCGAGTGTCGGAGTGTCGGCGCGGCAGGTGGCACAGAACCGGAGCGTGAGCTTGGCGATTAAGGTAACCTGGCAAGGTGACCTTGGCAGGTTCGAAATCGAAAATGTCGAAGTACCGGTTCTGACAAATCTGGAGGTGGTGGAGAACGCATCCTCCAACTGGGTTGGGGAGAAACAGGGCACGAAGGTGGCAGTAAAGACCTACGAGTTCATCTTGCAGCCCAAGGCGCTCGGAATGGCCTACGTGGATGCTGCTATCATCGAGTACCGCGACACGATTACAGACAAGAAGCATCATCTGGTCACCAACCGGCTGGAAGTCGAAGTGACACCGCCGATCATCGAACGCGATTACAAACGGTACATCTTATGGACCAGTGCCATACTGTTCGTTTTTGCGTTGGCAATTGCCGCAGTGTTCGGCATCAAACGTAAGCGTGCCCGGGCGGCGGAGCGTCTGAAGTTGGCGGAATCGGCCGGCCCGGTCGAGGATAAGTATCTTGCTGATTTGAGCAAGAACGTAGATCCTGAAGGCTCTGAAAAGGTCGAGGCATTTTCCGCACTGGCCAAATTGTGGCGCAGATATCTTGCTGAGAAGTTCGGGCTGGATACCGGCGGCATGGCGACACAGGAAATCAGCAGCGCGCTGCTCTTGCACGGCCTGGAACAAAAAACAGTCGATGCGAGCAATGAGATTCTCGACGCTTGCGACGTTGCCAAGTTTTCCGGTGGGCAGATTGAGCAGAGCAGGCTGGATCGTGCCTATGCACTCACCGAGGAAATCTTGCAAGAGTACCGGAGACGCGATTTAGTTGAAAACGAAACCGGCACATAGTTTAAGTACAGTAAATAGTCAGGAGGGTAAATGGCAACAGTCGACATTGAGGCCATAAACAAGCGAATAGCAAAAGAAAGCGAATTTGTTGAGAAGATAACGGGCGAAGTCGCCAAGGTTATCGTCGGTCAGAAGTATATGATCGAGCGCCTGCTGATCGGTCTGCTCACCAATGGGCATGTCCTACTGGAAGGCGTGCCCGGGCTGGCTAAGACCCTGGCGGTCAATACGCTCTCGTCCACGATTCAGACCAGGTTCCAGCGCATTCAGTTTACACCGGATCTGCTGCCTGCGGACCTTCTCGGTACCCTGATCTACGATCAAAGGAAGGGTGAGTTTTCGACAAAGAAGGGGCCGATTTTTTCCAATCTGGTGCTGGCCGACGAAATAAACCGTTCCCCCGCCAAAGTCCAGTCCGCACTGCTGGAAGCGATGATGGAGCGGCAGGTCACCATTGGCGAAAACACGTTCCCGCTCGATGACCCTTTCCTGGTCCTCGCCACTCAAAATCCAATTGAGCAGGAAGGAACCTACCCGTTGCCCGAAGCGCAAGTAGACCGCTTCATGTTGAAACTATCAGTGGGCTACCCCAACAAGGAAGAGGAACTGGAGATTATGCGCCGGATGGCGTCGGAGAAGAAGCCCACCGTCCAACCCGTGGTTTCTCCGGATGAGATCATCTCAGCACGTTCTCTGGTCAGCGAGGTTTATATCGACGAAAAGGTCGAGCGCTACATTATCGACATTGTTTTTGCGACGCGCAATCCCAAGGAATACGGTTTGGAGGAGTTGCAGGATCTGATTGCCTTTGGCGCCTCGCCAAGAGCGTCGATCAACCTGCACCAGGCTGCCAAAGCACATGCCTTTCTCCGCCGCCGCGGATATGTAACTCCTGAAGACATCCGCTCGATTGGAATGGATGTTCTGCGCCACCGCGTCATCGTTACCTATGAGGCCGAGGCCGAAGAGTTGACCTCGGAGGATGTGGTCAGAAAAGTCCTGAACAAAATCGAAGTGCCCTAGTGATCCCCAAAGATATTCTCAAAAAAGTTAAACGAATTGAGATCCAGACGCGCGGTCTGGTGAATGACGTTTTTTCCGGCGAGTACCATTCTGTCTTTAAGGGGCGCGGGATGGAGTTTGCCGAAGTACGCGAGTATCAGATCGGCGACGATATCAGAACCATCGACTGGAATGTCTCCGCCAGAATGGGGCATCCCTTTGTGAAGGTCTTTGAGGAGGAGCGCGAACTGACCGTCATGCTGATCGTGGATGTAAGCTCTTCTGGAAACTTCGGCACCGTGGAGCGGATGAAGGGTGAAATTGCCATAGAGATTTGCGCCTTGCTGGCCTTCTCTGCCATCAAGAACAACGACAAAGTTGGCCTGATTATCTTCACCGACCGCATCGAGAAGTTCGTGCCGCCCAAGAAAGGAAAATCGCACGTGCTGCGCGTTTTGCGCGAGCTTCTTTATCACAAGCCGGAGGGGAAGGGCACCGACTTATCAATGGCTCTTGAGTACTTGAGCCATGTTATTCACCGGCGTTCTGTTGTATTCCTGGTGTCCGATTTCATTTCGGAGGACTATCAGAAGGCGCTGCAAATCGCGAACAAGCGCCACGACCTGATCGCGATTACGATTACCGACCCGCGCGAGCTGGAGCTGCCCAATATAGGTTTGGTTGAACTTGAAGACGCTGAGACCGGAGAGGTGGTTCTGCTGGATACGACGAACTCCACCACCCGGACGATGTTTACAAAGGAAAACTCGATCCTGAAAGAAAAGCGTGATCGTCTGTTGCGCTCCATGAGCGTTGATTCCATCGACATCCGCACCGACGTGTCCTATGTCGAACCGCTCATTCGGTTTTTTAAGTCACGTGCCAAACGATTTCACTAGGCAGTGCATGTACTCACGGAGGGAATTATGAATTTTGCGAAAGTTGCAAGCCTGGCGCCCGCCGGCTTCATCGCCCTTTCTGTCCTCTTGGGTTGTCAGAATGCGGACAGCCCAAAATTTGACAGAGACACAGTGCGGGATTACGCCAGCGCTCTCTACAACCGGCAGCTTTACCATCAGGCGGTGTCACAGTATGAATTTTATCTGGATAGCTACGACCAGGATGACACGGAGGCCGCCAACGTTAATTATACTGTCGCGGAAATCTACTTCGAACGTTTGCACGACTATGAAAACGCCCTGACCTACTATCTGAAGGTCAAACACTTTTATCCCACAACCCCTTTGTTGGATGAAACCAACAAACGCATCGTCGAGTGCCTGGAACGGTTGGACAGGTCCACTGATGCGCAGCAAGCACTGGAAGAGTCAGCGCTGCTTGAACCGAAGCAGGCGCAGAAAAGCCGGCCGGGTGAAGTCATCGCCAAGATCGGAAAGCGCCGGATAACCACCGGCGACTTGAACTACGAGATCTCGCAACTGCCGCCATTCATGAAATCGCAGCTTACCGAAAAAAGCCAAAAAGTCGATTTTCTGAAGCAGTTTATCGCGACTGAGTTGCTTTATGACACGGCCAAACGCAAGGGATTGGAAAAGGACAAAAGCGTGGTTGCCGGCGCGTTTCAAGCGAAAAAAAATCTGATGGTGCAAAAGCTGCTGGAAGAGGAAATCGCAACTGAAGTCAATGTGGATGAAACCGATCTCGAAACCTACTACAAAGCGCATCAGCAACGCTATTCTGAAAAAGACGAGGAAGGTAATGTGGTCTCGACAAAATCGTTTGCCGAGGCGCGGCCACAGGTGATGCAGGAAGTAATTCGGGAAAAACAGCAGGAAGCTTACGATCGGTTGGTGAAACGCATGATGCGGGCAGAGGCAGTTGAGATTTACGAAAGCAAAATATAACGCGACCTGATCCGGACGTAAACGGACCCGCGGTTCGGTTTTTGAACAAAAAGCAAATGAACAGATCACACAACGCCCTCGTGGAACTGCAGACCTCGTTTCCGGCTAAGACCTTTTTGGTCATTGGCTTGCTGTTTGGCCTGGTTGGGAACTGCCTCTCGTTTCAGGGCGAAATCTCAATCGACTCCAAGGTCGATAAAAGCACGATAACTATCGGCGACCTTATCAAATACACGGTCACGGTCACCCGCTCACCGGAAATCAATCTGGATGTGCCGGAGCTTGCGGCAAACCTGGGAGCGTTTGAGATTCGGGATTACAGTGTGCATGCGCCGGCCGAGGAATATGGCACGGTCCTCGACCGGGTTGACTACACGATTTCGACTTTTGATGTCGGGGATTTTGAGATCCCGCCGCTGGTCTATCACTACTCTTTTCCCGGTGATTCGACCCTGCACGAGCTGGCAACGCAGAAAATCAAGATCCACGTAAAAAGCCTGGAGCCGAGCGAGGCCGGGGACATTCGTGACATAAAACAGCCGGTCCCGATCGAACGTGATTATCGCAAGCTGATCATCTGGACCAGTGTGGCTGTTGCGTTCCTGGTCCTGCTGGCGATTTCGCTCTACATTTGGCGCCGGCAACGCGCCGGCAAAGGCATTCTGCCCATCAAGGTTGAGCCGCCGCGACCCGCGGACCAGGTTGCGTGGGAAGAACTACGCATCCTGCAGGAGTCAACCCTGTTGCAAGAGGGCAGGATAAAGGAATACTATGTCTGCGTTTCCGAGATCATCCGGCGGTACATCGAAGGTCGCTATTTTGTGGTTGCGTTGGAGATGACGAGTTATGAGCTGACCAATGACTTGCTTGCGGCAGACGTCGAGCCGGAGAATGTTGAACGCATCCGGCGTTTTCTGGAGGTTTGCGATCTGGTGAAATTTGCCAAATTCCAGCCGGGCGATGAGCAACACCAGTCAGTTATGACCTCGGCTTTTGAAATTGTTGAGCGTACCAAAGTAACATACGATTTGCCTGCATCCGGGACCGATGACGATACTGAGGCCACCCCGGCATCGGCTGATGAGGCGTCGTCGCCGGCAGAGAAAATTACGGAGAAAACCGGGGCAGGCACGGAATGACATTCGCAAATCCTGAATTCCTCTTCCTCCTGCTACTGTTACCCTTTCTGGCCTTTTGGTATCTGACAAAGCGCCGCGCGAAACCAGCGACTTTGCGCTATTCAAATCTGAATGTCGTCAAGCATGTGCAGAAAGTTTCAGGTCAGCGAAAGCTCCGGCACATCGGTTTTATCGCTCGGATACTGGCGCTCGCTTTGCTTATCGTTTGCTTTGCCCGTCCGCAGTCCAGCCATACAGAGGATGAGATTATCACCGAGGGCGTCGACATTGTTCTCGCCCTGGATATTTCGAGCAGCATGCTTGCGGAGGACTTCAAGCCGCACAATCGCCTGGAGGCTGCAAAGCTGGTCGCGCGCGACTTTATCCAGGGCCGAAAGAACGATCGCATCGGCATGGTGGTTTTTTCAGCAAAGAGCTTTACGCAGTGTCCGTTGACCCTGGACTACGGTATTTTGCTCAGTTTCCTACAGGAAGTTGAAAGCGGTATGATTGAAGACGGTACAGCCATCGGGATGGCCATCGCCAACGCCAGCAATCGTTTGCGCGACAGTAAGGCAAAAAGCAAGATACTCATTTTGCTGACCGACGGCCAGAACAACCGGGGTCAGCTCGATCCGATAACTGCCGCTCAGGTGGCACAAGCGTTTGGGATCAAAATCTACACCGTTGGGGTCGGCAAGCGCGGCACCGCCATGTACCCGGTCGACGATCCCATTTTTGGTAAGCGTTATGTTCAAATGCCGGTCCAGATAGATGAAGCCTCACTCAAGGAAATTGCCCGTCTGACAGATGGCCACTACTACCGCGCCACCGACAAAGAGAGCCTCGACCAGATTTTTGCTGAAATTGACAAGCTAGAGAAAACCAAGATAGAGGTTAAGCAGTACACTCGTTTTAAGGAACTGTTTTCGTCATTGCTTTTTATTGCCCTCGGTTTGGTCATTGCCGAGGTCAGTATCACAAACACAAAGTTCAGGAAGATCCCGTAGTATGCTGCGTTTCGCCGACAGTGAGTATTTTATCCTCCTGCTGCTTGTCCCGGTCGCTATCGTCTTTTATTATTCGGTCTTCAGGTGGAAGGCGCAGGCCATGGCGCGGTTCGGTAGCCTCGACCTGGTCAAGAAGCTGAGCGGTTCAGTGAGCCGCGAGCGCCAAATCATTAAAGCCGCTCTGGTCGTGCTCGGAATCTTGACCATGACTCTGGCGCTGGCCCGACCGCAAATCGGGACGCGACTGGAAGAGGTCCAGCGCGAGGGCGTCGATATTTTCGTCGCTCTCGATGTCTCGGCCTCGATGCTGGCGGAGGACATTCAACCAAGCCGCCTGGCCAAAGCGAAACACGAGATTTCTGAATTTGTCGACCTGTTGCGCGGCGACCGGGTCGGCCTGATAGCCTTTGCCGGCGAGGCCTTCGTGCAATGCCCGTTGACCCTCGACTATGGTGCGGCCAAGACCTTTCTTGAAATCATGGATCCCAGCCTGATTCCGGAGCCGGGGACCAACGTTAGTGCAGCCATCAGCACTGCGATGAAGAGTTTTGAAAGCCAGGAGCGGAAGTACAAGGTCCTCGTATTAATTACTGACGGCGAAGACCACGGTGAAGACGTGATGCAGGTTGTTGCAGCCGCGGAAACCGAAGGCGTGGTGGTTTACACGGTTGGCATTGGTTCCCCAAAAGGAGTTCCGATCCCGGTTTACGACCGCCGTGGTAATCGCGAATTCAAGAAAGACAGGAAGGGCGAAGTCATCCTGACCAAGCTCGACCAGATCACCCTTGAAAAGATCGCATTGACGACCGGAGGGAAATACTATCAGTCTGTGACGGGCGAGACCAAGCTTGCAAGAATTTATGAAGAAGTATCACAAATGGAAAAGAAGCAACTCGCCTCGATGAAATTTGCACAGTACGAAGACCGGTTCCAGTATGTGCTCTTTCTGGCAATCGTATTCTTAGTGGTGGAATTGCTTTTATCGGACAGAGTCAAAAAGGAGACCGAATGGAGAGGCCGATTTGAACAGTAGAGCGGAAAGCAGCAGCGCCTCTTGGTTGCGGGTTCTGATTCCGATGCTGGTGTTGATGACTCTTGCAGCCCCGGGATTCTCCCAGGGTCACAAGCAGGTGGAAGAAGGCAACCGCCTCTTCAGTGAAGAGAAGTATGACGAAGCAAACAACAAGTATCGCGACGCCCTCCTGGAACAGCCTGACTTGGAGGATGTTCACTTCAATATCGGTGATGTGCATTACAAAAAGCATAACTATGAAGAGGCATTGCAGTCCTACCAGAAGTCACTTTCGTCCGATGATATCTCCCTGCAATCCAAGAGCTACTACAATATGGGGAACACGCTTTACAAGATGGGTAAATTGCCGGAGAGCGTTCTGCACTTCAAGAAAGCCCTGGAGCTCGATCCTGATGATGAAGATGCGAAATATAATCTTGAGTACGTCCGTGCCAAGCTGAAAGACAACCAGGAGAATCAGGACGATAGTCAGCAGCAGAAGCAGGATCAGCAGAACCAGGAGCAGAACCCGGAACAGCAGCAGGACCAGGAGCAGCAGGACCAGCAAAACCAGGAAGAGCAGGACCAGCAGCAGGACGAACAAGAACAACAGCAGGAAGATCAGGGAGAGAATCAAGAGCGGCCCGGTGACGAAGAAAAGCAAGAGGAGCAAGAGGGGCAGCAAGGTGAAGAACCCAGAGAGATTTCAAAAGAGGATGCGGAGCGTATCCTGGATGCCCTCCAGGGAGATGAAGAGGAGTTACTCAAGAACAAGAAGAAGCAAAAAGTCCGTGGTGCGTTCAGAGGTAAAGATTGGTGATGCTTGAACGCGACCCCAAAGGCGGCGGACTCAAAACTGGTTCGGCTGCGATGTCCTGTTTTCCGGCGCTGCTGGTGCTCTTGTTGCCGTCTGCTGTTCTGGCACAGGACATTCAGGTCAGCGCCCATTTGAACCGGCCGGTCGTTGCTTTGGACCAGCAGTTCGAGCTGACGGTAGAGGTTTCAGGCTCCGATGCCAATAGTACGCCGCAGCCGCCGGTGCCCGGTCTCGACCGGTTCGCTTCGTATGTTGGCAGCAGCACTTCTACCAGCATGCAGTTTGTCAATGGCAAGATGTCGGTCAGCAAAACCTATACGCACCACTACATCGCCGGTACCGTCGGAAAACATACGATTCCCGCCGTCGAACTGCGTCACAACGGAAAAGTCTATGCCAGTACTCCCGTCAAGCTCGAAATCACGGCGAGTCCTGCCGCACAAAAGCCGGGAAGATCGGGCCGTCGCCAGCCGGGCAAGCCCGGCGCGGCTGACAATCTCGATGAGGTTTTGTTTCTGAAGGCGTTTGCCGAAAAGAAACGCGTTTTTCAGAATGAACCGGTAATCGTCACCTACAAAATCTACACGGCCGTCAATGTGAGCAATTACGGCGTCTCACAACTGCCCAATACGGCCGGGTTCTGGACGGAAAATTTCGAGTTGCCTGGCCGGCCACCCTTGTACGAGGGGGTTGTCAACGGTCGGCAGTTTAAGGTGGCGGACATCAAAAAGGTCGCTCTGTTCCCGCAGGGTCCCGGCAAGAAGACGCTGGACCCGATGGAGATTGAATGTGAAGTGCAGGTCCCGCGCCAGCGTCGCCAGCGCCGCGATATATTCGACAATTTCCTCAATGACCCGTTTTTTGACTTTGGCCGTACGGTCAGGAAGAAACTGCGGTCTAATCCGGTTACTATAGACGTCCTTCCTTTGCCTGCTGAAAGCCGTCCACGCGATTTTGCCGGAGCTGTGGGCGCCTATTCAATCGAAGCCACCGTTGACAAAGCGAGTGCCAAGACCAATGAAGCGATATCGTTCAAAGTCACTATTGCAGGCAACGGGAATATCAAGATTCTGCCAAAGCCCGTGGTCAGTTTTCCTGCAGATTTTGAAGTTTACGATCCGAAGATTACCGAGACTATCAGCCGGAAGGGTGGAGAGATTTCAGGAAGCCGGACATTTGAATATATCTTGATTCCCCGTTTTCCCGGGAACCAGACCATAAAACCGGTGAGGTTTTCGTATTTTGATCCGGCCCGGCGAACCTACAAACAGATTGCCACGAACCCAATTGACATAACCGTGGCCCGTGGTGAGGAGCAGTTTGCCACAACACGGGTGGGGGGCTCGAAGGAGGATGTCAGGTTCATCGGACAGGACATTCGTTTTATTCAAACCCGGTTGCCGGAATTTAAGCTGCGTGGCTCTGTACTCTATAAAACCGTGTGGTTTCACCTTGTTTTGTTCCTGCCGCTGGCAGCTCTGGCAGGCGCGCTGGGCTATCGCCGCCATCAGGATCGATTGAGCTCCAATGTCGCTTATGCCAGAAGCCGGAAGGCAAATCAAATGGCCATGAAGCGGTTGAAAAAGGCCAACCAGCTCTTATCCAAAGGTGGTTCAAAAGAGTTTTACAGCGAAATTGCAAGTGCGCTGATGGGCTACGTGGGCGACAAGCTTAACGTGTCATCCGCCGGGCTCATGACCGATGAGGTTGAGAGAATTCTAAGTGAAAGAAAAGTGAAACAAGAGGTCGTAACGCAATTTCTTGAATGTTTACAAGATTGTGATTTTCAACGGTTTGCCCCCGGGGGAACAGACAACGGCGAGATGCGCAGTTTTTTTGATAGAGCTCGCGAGGCTATTGTCACTTTGGAGAGGGAGCTTTAGTTTGGGCAAAATGAAACAGTTTCCCCTGGTTTTTTTTGTGGTCTGTGTTTTCACGGGTGGCTTCATTGATGTTGCTGTCGCAACTCAGGCGGACCAGTTTTTCATAAAAGGGAGCGAACTCTACCAGGCTGGCGACTACGAGGCTGCCGTAGTTCAGTACCAACAGATTCTGGATCTGGGGTACGAGAGCTGGGAGGTTTTTTATAATTTAGGGAATTGTTACCACAAGCAAGGCGCCTTAGCACGGGCTATTTTGAACTATGAGCGTGCAAAACGCTTAGCCCCGGAAGACGAGGATATTGAATTCAATATTGAGTTGGCCAACCTGGAAGTGGTTGACCGAATTCAGGAGTTGCCACGGTTCCTTTTGGGTGACTGGCTCAACAAAGTCACCTTTCTGCTCGGGACGAAACCGCTCGGCTTTCTGACCCTTACGAGCTATCTGTTTCTCATGGCGGTTGTTATTTTGAGAATTTTGTTTCGTCCGCGCTTGTCAGGTAAAGCGATGACCTCTGCGTTCGTGGTCTCGACAGTTTGTTTTGTGTTTTTGGCGGCCGTCTTCTGCGTTCGAGTATATCACGATGAAACCCATACCGTGGCCATAGTCTTGTCGGATAAGGTAGACGTCAAGAGCGCACCCGACCAGGCAGGTACCGATGTTTTTACGTTGCACCAAGGCGTAAAAGTCGAAGTGAAGGACCGTTCGCTCGAATGGGTGAAAATCCGGTTGGCTGACGGAAAAGTCGGGTGGATGAGACAGGAGAAGATAGAAGTCATCTAGTATCGGTCCGCCAAAACCACAGGTAAGCTGGCTTGCCAAAGTCGTTTAAGAAATATGTTTCGGATGACTGCTCCCATTATCGACTTAATATTCACAAGGCGTTGGTGGTTGTCCTTCTGGTATGCAATTTTCTGGTATTACTTTCCCCCAGAGTAAAGCTTCGCCTCTCTGAGCAAAAAAACGCCGCGATCACAATCACCGTAGAAAATATACCATCTACTCGGCAGGCACGTCGCACACCGCCACCGCCGAAACCCACTGTGCCGGTGCCTTCAGACGATGAGTCAATTCCTGAAGACGAAACCATTCCTGAGACAACGCTCAGGGAGACAAACTTCTTTGACAATACACCCGGCGGATCTGCTCCTGCTATGAGTCTGACGCCGGCGCGGGCGATTGCGCGGGTATTCCCCGAATACCCCAAGGAAGAAAAGGGCATTCGCGGAGTTGTGAAGCTTAGTCTTCACATAGACGCAAAAGGAAAAGTTGTCGAGGTGCTCGTGATCGACAACACGACTCAAAGTGAAACATTTGCCAGGGCCGCAACCGAGGCAGCCTACGGCAGCAGATATACTCCGGCCAGAGAGGGTGGCAAAGCCGTGAACTCGTGGATTATGCAAGAGCATCGTTTCGACATCAAAGAGTAGTTGTTAACCTGGTTGTCAGTTGCGTAAAGCCACTAGCCACACGACACCGGGGCATTGTCGAACGACGATAAACTTGGAACCGATTCTGAGGCCAATGGTGTACTTACATGAGACATTTCTGTAAAACCGTGCTGGCATAGCATTTGCTTAAGTTGCAGATGTAAAGCTGATAGACCTTATTAAGCTGCATTGATTATACTGGGAGTAAGAAAAATGAAAAAGCGACAGCTATTTAGGAATCTGGCAACTGTGCTCTTGCTGCTATCGGCGTTTCTGCTGTCGAGCTGTTACACGCAACTGGCCAAACCCGAGGCACAAGAGCCTGCTAGTGAACGTTACACAAAAAAGAACAGCCGTCACCATGAAGGTGACAGGGATGAGAGAGAAGAGGAAGAGGCCTATTCCTATGAGGATTATGCAGATTATGAGGATTACGAAGGCGAGGAAGAATATGTAGAGGATGGTGATTATGACTATGAAGCCTACTCCTACGATGATGAGGACGATGTTGAAACTAGAATTGAGCACCATTACTACAATAGCTACTATGGTCCGTATTCCCACCGGTCCTGGTATTACGATCCGTTTTATGACCCAGACTTTTATGATTACCACAGGCCTTACTCCAGCCATATCTCGGTTTCCGTAGGATACTACGATCCATACTTTTATGATTATTTTTACTATCCGAGGTCCTACTATGGTAGTCATTTTAGCTTCGGATTCGGAGGGTATGGCAGGTACCATGACGCCTACTATTATGGCGGGTACAGCAGTGGTTACTATCCGCACCACTACTCAAGCGGCCGGACTGTGGCCTTTAAGCAGCGCACCTTCACACGGCGCGGAATCCGGCGCGACAACTTTGGGTTTGAGAATCGCAGGGTCGCGGTTAATTCAACACATGCGGTCGCAACGCGTGGCACCGCCGTCAGGAAGTCGTCTGCATCGACCAAGTTTGGCGCGGTCAAATCCGTTCGAAGAAGGGCACAGTCCGGAAGCCGGGTTGAGTCCAGTGGGACCGACTCTAATTCAAGCAGCCGGCGTGCGGCAGTCCGGAGAAGTCCCAGGACCCGGACCTCGGTAGCCCGCAGTTCCTCCAGCAAGTCTGACACGAAATCAAAGGCAAGAGTGCGGCGGACTCGTAGCCGCTCTGGCGGGCGCACCGTCAGCTCAGCACGTAGCACCGAACGGAAAACTGAACCGGCCCGCAGAAGTCGTCGGGTGAGCCGTTCGACCAGAAGCAAGGGTAGTCCAGAGTCGAAAGCGACTGTGAGCAAAACCACGCAGAAAAAGAGTGCAACGGCCAGTAAGAGGACCAACACGCGCCGTACCTCAAAGGTCAGTAAAAGCAAGTCGGGTACTAAGTCCAGCAAGGCGACCAAATCCAGCCCGTCAAGAACGAGCACAAAGTCCTCCAGTGGCAGCAAGAAGAGCTACTCGAGTGGGAGTAAAGGTGGCGGTGGTTCTTCCAGCAGGTCCTCAGGTAGAAGTTCATCGGGAAGATCTTCATCCGGTAGAAGAAGCAAAAGGTAAGTAAAGAGTGAGAAATCTCACTTTAGAGAGAGGGATTACTATGTCAATTAGAACTATCTTAACATACAGTATACTGCCGGCCTTGTTGCTGACGTTTGCTCCTGAAAAGGCTTCCTCCCAGGAAGAGATCTTCTCTTTGGGCATGCAGTTGGGTTCCGGGTCACGCGCAATTGCCATGGGCGGCGCCTTCAGTTCGATCGGTGGCGACTACACCGCCTCCTTTTGGAATCCCGCCGCGTTACGTGGAATTGGCAGGGTTGAGGTTTACGGCTCTTTAAGTCACCTGACCCGTCAAAACGATTTTGGCCTACTCGCAAATCAAGCTTCGTTCGACCCATTCGGACGACAAAATGAGGAGAACTTCACCAAGTTCAATGACATTGGTTTGGCCTATCCGCTACCAACCGTTCGCGGCAGTCTGGTGTTTGCGTTTGGGTTTCAGCGGGTCAAGTCGTATGACTCAAACCTTGATTTCCGTACCTTCAACAACACCTCAGATGACCAGGTGAACCAGGCCTGGCGCGAAATCGAGCACGGCAGCCTGAATCTGTGGAGCCTGGCTGGCGCGGTCGACGTTTCCCCGAACGTTTCTGTGGGCTTGGGATTAAACTTCTGGGCCGGTGGAACTGACTTTGAGTCCACCTTTTTCGAGAGTGATCGTGACGACCTGTGGACCTTTGACACTTTCACTGTCGAAGACAATGTCAACTCAGATATTACCGGTTTCAATGCGAAGGTCGGGGGGCTCTTTCGGGTTAGCCCTATGCTTCACCTCGGCGCTACCATCGCGTCACCGATCATACTGAATGTCGACGAGAACTTCTTTACTGATACTGAGTTGTTGGGTGATGATGGTGTGGTTGATGGGGATGAGTCATTCTTTGACGAAGGCGTTACCGAGTACGAGATTCAGTCTCCGTGGGCATTTTCGGGTGGGGCGTCTTTGCACCTGCTCAACTTTGTCTTTTCCGGGGACGTGGAATATAATGACTGGTCTCAGATCGAGTACAACAGCGATCCGCCATTTACTGACGAAAACGGCAATCCGGTAACTGAAAACGAGGCCAATCGCACCATTCGAAATACCTACCGCGCCACCACCCGCGTCAGGCTTGGAGGCGAATTTACTTTGCCGCTAACCGGGTTGAGTTTTAGAGCCGGCTACTTCCTCGACCCATCTGTGTTCCAGGATGCGGATAGCGACGAGGACAAGCAGTTTCTCTCAGCCGGGCTTGGTTTTCTGGTTGACAAACAGGTTCGCCTGGATCTGGCCTACGTCCACGGTTTCTGGAAACGTTTTAATAATGGCCTGTCTCAAACCAATGACATTGGCGACTATGTTGAGGACATCAAGGTAAACAAAGTATTTGTTTCTTTCGCCTTCCGTTTCTGAGGATAGTTGGCCATCAGCCTTTTTCCGGTGAGGCTGGTGGCCGCTCTTTTCGACTTAACTAAACACTCTTGCTTGGGCTACAAGGGTTGCACAGTCTGACCTTTGTTGATTATGCAGCGACTACTTTCTCTTCTCTTTCTGTTCTCTTTTTTCTGCGCGGCACCAACGTTCGTTCCGGTTTACCCTTTCGCCGATGACAGTGCACAAAGGCTGCTGGCTTCGGGGGATAGCCTCCTTATTTCTCATGATTTCAAACAGGCGAAGAAAAATTTTGAGGAAGTTTTGCGGCACGACGCGCACTCGCTGCCAGCCTTACGGGCCTTGTCCAGGGTAGCAAAAGCTACCTTTGACTGGGGAGACGTGAAGAAATGGAATCGGAGGATTCTACAGGATAGTCCGGAAGATCTTGAAGCAAACCTCAATCTCGGCATCGCATTTCGAGAGACAGGAAAATTCAAGAGCTTGCTTCTGCGCAGCAAGGACTTCGGGAAAGCCGAATGGCAGTTTGACCTCGTCATGGCCATCGATTCCAGTTATTCGGATGTGTTGATGCAGCGGGCCTTCCTGGAACGCAGACGCGATCACTGGCGCCAGGCCCTGGACTGGGGTCATCGCCAACTTCGTAAACGCCCAGACTTGGCGCAGGCCCAGGTAGATATATATAATCTCTATCGACTTTATCTGGTGCACGCCTCCCGGGCTGAAAAGAGCACACTTTTTGCAAATGTCGGCGAAGATTGGGTGCGCTATCTTGAGGGAGAAAACCTCAGGCGTCAAGGCAAGTTGGCCGAGGCCGAAGACATCTTTGGTACGCTTTTGGCGGGTGGAAAGAATTCTGTAAAGATCCCGGCCTATCTTGCACTGGTGAGACTTCTGGTACAGCAGGGAAAAGAGCCGGCCGCCAGCGAGTTTTACTGGACCGCCGTTGCCGCCATTCGCACGCCCGCCGATGCCTTGTTTTTTTTCAATGACGCCAAATATTTGTTCAAGGATTCTGAACTGGATACCTTCGACAGCGCTGGGCTTGCTGCAAAGGGAGACTTTATCCGGGCGTTCTGGCGCAGACGAGAGCTCGTCCCAGCGGCAGAAAGTAGTTTTAGGCTTGTCGAACACTATCGGCGCCTGATAAAGGCGGAGAAAGATTATTGGTTTGACGGCGTGCGGTCACGGGTGAACAATCCGGACCGGGTACAATATCTGCGTTTCCCCCGGTTCTACGCGTTGAACCAGGAATTCAACGACAAGGGGCTGATTTTCATTCGGCACGGTGAGCCCGATGATTTGGCGCGGACCGCAGGCGAGTTTGTGGCAACCAACGAATCCTGGCTTTACCATCAAAGGGAAGACCGGCCCAAGCTCATTTTTCATTTTATGATCGCGCGGTTCGCGACCGGAAACAACTGGCGCCTGACACCCTCCATCGAAAACCGTGAAATGCTATCGGATCGCCTGGGGTGGGATCACTCGATTTCAAATGTTTACCTGGCAAAGTCGACCGGCGAGTTAAGCAGCAACCTGTTGCGGATGGCCGAGGCCAGCAGCGAGATGGTCGAGATTGCGATGCAGAGCGATTACCACACCTGGGACAAGAAAACGGAGGCGTTGACGGTTCCCTATCACGTTGCGAATTTTCGCGGCGAGGGTGGCCGGACCCGGCTGGAGGTGTTTTTTTCCACACCGCTCGCTCCGTTGGCTTCCGCACAATCCGACTCAATCGAATTCGGTAGCGCCGTCCTAAGCACGGGCTTCGAGGAAGTCGGAAGGATATTCAAGCGGGAAGAACTAGATCCTCCGCGGTCAGCACACGTTTTCGGGGACCAGTTTATCCTGGCTCACAGCTTTGAACTGGAGCCGGAACTTTACAACCTTTCCTTTTTTGTTCGACAAAAGGAATACCGGCGCCTCGGCGGGGAGAACTTCGAAGTCTCTGTGCCGTCATTTGACCGGTCCACTCTGGCCGCCAGCGATTTGGTTTTGGCATCAGCAATCAACCCGGCTGGGGCGGCTGGTCCGTTTCGCCGCGGCGATTTGGAAGTTGTGCCAAACCCGGCCGCGGAATTTACACTGAATCAAGCCATCCATGTTTACTACGAGATTTATAACCTGAGTCGGGATGCGGAAGGTGAGACATCGGTGGAAACCATCCACGAACTGGTTCAACTTAAGAAGAAGAGAAGAGGTCTGGGGAAACTATTCGGATTCGGCGGAAAAAAGAAGAGTGTGTCTTTGCGGGATGAGCGCAGCGGAACATCGAGAGACATGATCGAATATGTCAGTTTCGATGTCAGTGGCCTGGAAGCAGGGCTCTACCAACTGCGTGTTACCGTGAACGATTTGGTCGAGGCGAGAAGTATTGAGAAGTCCGTCGATTTGCATTTAGTTACTAAATAGGTGGGACCGCCGGTTCTGCCAGGGAGAGAGTGAAACCATGAGTAGACTACCGTTTGTTCTCGCTGTTTTTTGTTTTTTACTCAGCAGTTGTGCAACCACCAGGACCACCATCAAGCAGGAAGAGTCCGTCAGTATTGTGCTCAATGATGGCACACGCATCAAGGCTGAGGTGCTCGATATCACAGATACTAAAATCGTATTCAACGCCAGCCATTGGAAGCAGGCTTATGAGTACGGTGAAGTTCTGCCACGGGAGAAGGTGCAGGGCGTCAAGTTACGGGACGGCACAGTTCTGTCTCTTGCCGAGTACGAAGCCTTTCGTAAGGACAGTTCACTGGCGTCGCAGGAAGCCAGGGAGACCGGGAAGAAGCGTGGTAAGGCAAGTGCAAAAACCGACATAAGCCTGGAGGAACAGCTTGAGCAATTGAAGAATAAGCCGATATCTGAAATGTCCGAAAACGAGTTCAAGTTCTTTATGGCGATGCTTGAGCAGGAACAGATGGCAGCACAGGCCAGGCGGGAAAAAATGGCAGCAAGGCGAGCTGCCGTCGAAAAGTCGCGGCAAGCGAAGACCGTTACTGGGCCGGTACCGGTTGTGCCACCCCGGGCCGCTGCACAAGCAGCTCCGGCAAAAGCAGAGCCAGGGGAGCTGCACGAAATCGCAGCATCGCTCCTGGATGCTGGCGTGGCCGTGCAATACCTGGCCTACCTGGATGAGCAAGCCAAGGCCTCGGACAATGTCGGCCCGGCAGCAGGACACATCGGTGCTCTGATCAGAGAAGACCCGGCCTGGCGCGAACACAAAGAGGAACTGGCCTTCCTGCACCGGACCGCCGAGAAAGCCATAGGCCGTGTCTATCTTTATAACCCACAGGACCTGCAGGACAAACTCGGGCTTGATTTTAATCCGGACGCGGATATGGACTTTCACGATCTGCTGCACCAATTACACCGGGCGATGGGGGAGGACATCACCATGCGCGACTACCGGAAGCTCGTGGACGTATTCGGCGAAAGCGGGGGGTTGGCAGTAAGAGACGCCTTGCAGAGTTACTCGGAGATATTGAGAGTGGTGGCCGCCAAGTGAGCGGGGGGCAGGATTTACGCGCTCAGAGGATGGTTTTTTCACAGGTAGCGTTTTCTTTCGGCAATTTGTGATTGTTTTATAGCCCAATAAATATTATTTTGCAGAATGCTTAAGCCGTAACGCGGCCATGACTTGCAACAGCAGGCATTACGATATTTAAAACGTGAGGTTAATCCGATGTCGCACTCTTACCAGAGAAAGATTGGCAGCTATGCCTTGATGGCTATTTTTCTTCTGAGCCCGGGCTTGATTCTCGCTCAGGCGAAAACTGCCGTGCAGCTTTTTTTTACGAGTGATGTTTACGGTTACCTGAAACCGTGTGGCTGAAAGGCTAACCCGATTGGCGGACTGGCTCGGCGAGCCAGCTATATAAGCAGCACAAGCAAAGCAGGAACCGCACAACTGTTGGTGGATTGCGGTGATTTTGGCACCACGGTTTCAGAGGCGCAAAAGACCAAAGTTACCTTTTTGCTGCGTGGCATGGCGGCCCTGCACTATGATGCCATCAACCTCGGTGAAAAGGACTTGCAGTATGGCAGTGAGTTTCTAACCGAAATGCGCAATGACCATCAATTGCCTTTTGTTTCGGCCAATGTTTATAAGTATGGCAGCGAGGAGCTCTTTGCGGATCCGTATGTGATCAAAGAAGTCGATGGTACCAGGGTCGGTATCTTCGGTGTTGTGTCCAAGCCGACTAATCCGCGCATGGTGGGGGAAAAGCAAGGGCTCGAAATTCGCGACCCCATCACCGCCGCCCAAAGCGTGGTAGCTGAGCTGGCGGACAAGTGTGACGTCGTCATCGCTTTGTCGCATCTGGGATTTGAAAAATCGAAAAGCTTTGCGCAGGAGTTACCTGGTCTGGACTTTGTCGTCAGTGGTCACGGGTGGAACCTATCGCGCGAGCCATCCATGATCGGGTCTACGTGCGTCATGCAGCCGGGTTCAAAGGGCAAATACCTGGGCCAAATAGATTTTGAAGTAGCCAGGGGTGATGTGAATGTGGTCTCGGGCAAGGCGGTCTCCCTGAATCGCAAGATAGCTGACGACATCACGCTTGCGGGACTGGTTAAAGAGTTTGATGCAGTGAGCGCCGGAGACAAGTCGGGTACTCACTAAGAATGTTGAACAGTTGTTTGAATACATGAAAGGAAGGTGCATGACCTTCCTTTCTGTGTTTTAGTACCGGCAAATGAGTTGACACAAAAAGAGCGATTGGTTATATTAGGCAGTTTTTTAGCCAGACTTCACCCCCGGTAAACAAGGAGCGTTTAATGATTGAAGGAGTTGTTCTCAAGGAGTTGAATACTTATCCGGACGAGCGTGGTTTTTTTAGGGAGATTATCAGAGTAACCGACGATTTTTTTGCCGAAGGCTTTGGACAGTTTAGCCATTCACTGATGTATCCGGGCGTTGCCAAGGCGTGGCACATTCACAAGACGCAGGTCGATTGGTGGTACGTCCCCGTCGGGAATATCAAAGTGGGGATGCACGACAAGCGACCCGATTCAGCGAGCAAAGGGAAAACACAAACTGTGTTTCTAGGTGAGAATTACGGCGGAAAGGTCCTGAGAATTCCTCCGGGCGTCGCTCATGGCTGCCGCGTGTTGGGCTCGGTCGCACATCTTTTATACATCACTTCCAAGACCTACAATCCCGATGAAGAGGGCCGGATCGCTCACGACGACGCGGAAATCGGCTTTGATTGGGAGGCAGGCGCCGAGATTAAGTAATTGGGTTCAGGGAGGACTAACATTAACCTGCTAGACAATTTCATGAAAATACGAATTGTGGTCTTATGCCTGGCAATGACTTTGCCGGGATTTGCATTTGCGCAACAGTACGTCGAGCAACGGCAGCTCATCGATTTGCCAACAGCCGGGACACTGGACCGGGGCAGTTACGCTATCGATCTCCGCATGTTTGCAAACGGCGGTTTGCTCGGGCGGGTCAGTGTCGGGCTTTCTCCGCGTTTTATGTTCGGTATATCCTACGGCGGTGAAAACATCATTGGCGAGGGCGATATCGACTGGAACCCGGATCCCGGAATTCAGGCGCGGCTGCGGGTGCTTGACGAGACCTTTGTCCTGCCGGCCGTAACCTTGGGTTTCGACTCACAGGGCTACGGCAAATATGACAATGCCCTGAACCGTTACGAAACCAAGTCACGTGGCATTTTTGCAGTGGCCAGCAAGAACTACGCTATTCTGTTCAACCTGGGATTGCATGCCGGATTGAATGTAAGCCTCGAGGATGACGACGATGACAACGAACTTAATTTCTTCTTAGGAGCCGATTTCAGCCTAAACCGGGAGGTCCGGGCTTTTGCTGAATATGATTTTGGCATCAATGATAACGAGAACGACCTTCAGTTTGGTTCCGGCACCGGTTATTTCAATGCGGGCGTGCAATGGGGCTTCTCTGATCGTCTGTTCCTGCAAGTTAACCTGAAGAATTTGTTCGAAAACGGTTCCAACCATGTCGCTCGTGAGTTCAAGATCGGATATTTTGAGTACTTCTAAGCGCAGCGCACTTCTATGAGCAGAGGGTGGAGGGTCCTCGCGAACAGCGTTGTTTTTTTTCTTCTCCTGGCATTCATTCTACTCGTTTTCCTCTACAGATTTCTGACCGAGTCACTAACGCCGATGGACGGCGCTTTGCACTTCAGCGCCGTTGACAAACCGGTCCATGTCTATCGCGACTCAGTGGGCGTACCGCATATTTTTGCTGAGAGTGAAGCAGACTTGTTTCGTGCTGCCGGGTACGTAATCGCCCAGGACCGTCTCTGGCAAATGGACTTTTTCCGGCGGCTGGCTTGTGGCAAGCTCTCGGAAGTATTGGGGAGTAAGGCGGTCGAGTTGGACAAATTTGCGCGCGTGATCGGGTTTGCCAGAATTGCCCGGGACATTGAAGCCAAACTGTCGCCGCAATCCAGTGCTGTCCTGCAGGCGTATGCTGACGGCATCAATGCCTTCATTGCCCAAAACGGTTCAACCCTGCCGATCGAGTTTGCCCTCCTGGGCTATGAGCCTGAGCCTTGGCAGGTCAGCGACAGCATCGCTTTTACCCGCTTCATGGCGTGGAAGCTCTCCTTTAGTTGGTATGTCGACCTGACGCTACATGAGCTGGTCAGAAAGTTCGGCGCGAAGAAGGCCGCCGAGGTTTTTCCCGATTTTCCCGGGACTGGCCCTTTTATTCTCTCGCAGGATGACAGTCTGCTGCCGTCGATCAGTACCTTTGTTCAGGCAGGAATGGGAATGTTGGATTTGCTAGGTAGCCGGGGTGGGCGCCTGGGCAGCAATTCCTGGGTCGTGTCCGGGGACAGGACGAGCAGCGGGAAACCTCTGTTGGCCAATGACCCGCATCTCGAGCTCATGACCCCGTCGCTGTGGTACGAAATGCATCTCTCCGGAGGTGAAATAGACGCAGCCGGCGTGTCCCTTCCGGGTGTACCCGGCGTGGTCATCGGACACAATCAGCGCATTGCGTGGGGGCTGACCAACGGCATGGTGGACGATGTTGATTTTTATCTGGAGCGCATTTCGCCGGATAGCCTTGCCCGCTACTGGGATGGACGTGAGTGGCAGGATTTTAAGGTAGTCGAGGAAGAGATCGAAGTTAAAGATGGCCCCACCGTTCTGCTTCAGGTCAAGTCGACCGGCAATGGCCCGGTGGTTTCGGACCTGCATCCAGTTGTCGGCGACAGCGGCAGAGTTGTTTCCATGCGTTGGGTTGGCCAGACTCCCAGCGATGAGCTCTCTGCCAACCTCGGAATCATGCAGGCCCAAAACTGGCAGGATTTTGTGACGGCTTTGCGAGACTTTAAGGTGCCGGCGCAGAATTTCCTTTTCGCCTCGGACGCTGGTGATATCGGTTATCATCTTGCCGGCAGCGTTCCTGTACGGCACAAGGCTACCGGGATCCTGCCTCATGCGGGCTGGAAGCGGCAGGGCCGCTGGCTGAGCGAAGTTCCATTTGACCGGCTGCCTAACGCGCTTAATCCAAAGAATGGCTACCTTGCCACGGCCAACAATAAAATCGTCGACGACCATTATCCCTACTACATTTCAAACCTGTGGGAGCCGCCGAGCCGGGCTGAACGAATTCACCGCTTGCTCGGAGCCGGCGAAAGTTTTTCCGTTCAGGATTTCAAGGAGATGCAGTTGAATGTGCAATCGGCTCTGGCGCAGGAGATCATGCAGGTTATTCATCAAACGGCAGCACACAAGCTTGATGATCCGGCCTCGCGCGATTGGGTGAGTCTGTTCAAGCTAATGCGGGAGTGGGACGGCACAGAGTCACCGGAATCGGTGGCGCCGGCGATCTTTCACGCCTTTTTCGTGGCCGCCACGGAAAACACTTTGAAAGATGAAATGGGCGAAGAGCTTTTCAATATCTACATCCGGACCGGAAACGTACCGTTTCGAGTAATGGTTACGCTTCTGTCCGGGAGCGACTCGGTCTGGTTCGATGACATAAGCACGGCTGCGGTTGAGAGTAAGGAAGACATTGTTTTGCGGAGCTTGACGGACGCCGGGAACATTCTGCAGAAATTGGTCGGTGATAATATCAGCGATTGGCGCTGGGGCAAAGTCCACACACTGACCATGAAACATCCGCTCGGACGACACGAGTCACTCGCGTTTCTTTTGAATCTGGGACCCTACTCAGTCGGTGGATCGACCGGGACAATCAACAGCGCCGAGTACCGTCTGGCACATCCGTTTGATGTTGTGGTCGGGCCATCCACCCGGCAAATTTTTGATCTGTCGCAGCCGGAACGCTCTCTGTCCATCATCACATCCGGGCAGTCGGGGCAGCGTATGAGCGAGCACTACAGCGACCAGACCGATGATTGGTTGTCCGGCAATTACCACACGGTGCACACGAACAGAGAATTGCTTGCTGAAACTGCAGCAAACCACCTGACTTTGGTCCCACAGAAATAAACAAAGGGAGGGGAAGATGTCTTTGAGCGTAGATTTACAGCCGGGAGATGAAGTGATCTCCTTTTTTGTTTTGAGAAAGAAAGAAATCCGTACGAGCAGGGAGAGCAAGGAGCTCTATCTCGCTCTGGAGTTGGGAGACGCCGCCGGCAGAATCAGCGGGAGTTTCTGGAATGAAGCCAAGAAAGTCTACGACTCACTTGAGGTTGGCGATGTTGTCAAGCTGAAGGCGCACGTTATCGATTTCAAGAACAAGAAGCACCTTAGCATTCAAAAAATCCGCAAGGCCGGTAGACGCGATGATATCGATTGGGCACAGCTTATCCCAAAAGTCGACCAGAACCTTGAGGACTTACTCCGAAAGCTGGATGAAACAATCGAGAGCGTAGAGCAGGGAGCGCTCAAGATACTCTTGCAGTCTATCTTTGGCGATGAGCGCCTGCGAAACCAAGTTGCGCACGCACCCGGTGGAAAACTGTGGCATCATAACTACATCGGCGGTTTGCTGGAGCACACTCTGTGTGTCACCGACATCGCCTGCGAGCTGGCTGCGATTTATCCGGACGCCAACCGCGATTTGGTGGTGGCTGGCGGCCTGCTGCACGACATTGGTAAGATTTACACTTACACCTACAAGACCGTGATAGACTTTACAGACGAAGGCAGACTGCTTGGCCACATCGTTCTGGGATCGCAACTCGTGAATGAGAAAATTGCACTAATGCCGGAATTCCCTGAGGAGCTGCAGCGCCGGCTTATTCATCTGATTCTTAGCCACCAGGGCAAGCTTGAGCAAGCCTCGCCCGTGGTTCCCATGACGCTGGAAGCGTTGCTGCTCTACTACGCCGATGAAATCGACTCCAAGGCAAACGCATTCCTCAGGATAAAGAAGCGGGAAGGTAGCCACAGGTGGAGTTCGTACGTCAATCTGATGGAGCGGTATTTTTATTTTGGCGAAAATGAATGACAAACGATCCCCATTTGCATATTTGCTTTCCAGCCAATTATCGGAGGACTATTGCATCGGTGCTTGCCCCGTGCCACATACCCACCCCTGATTCAAACGCTTAACGAGTTTGAATCTGTCCCCTCCGGGGAGGTTGTTGAGTTGAAAAAAACGTTTGGTTATTTGTCATTTGCGAAGTGAGAAATGTTAGCCTGAGCGATTCATGAATCCGCGTATCGGCTCAAATCGGGCAACTACAGTCATTCAGGAGGAATCTTTTTGGCGCAGGTCCGGCAGCGCCCAACGGCACTGGTTTTGCCAAACAGAGATCCTTCCAGGATGTCCAGAAAGAGACTTTATTAATCGTCCAGTTTGTTCAAGCTATTAACTAACTATTGGAATAATATTCCGGTCAGGTGCTTATGTCCCCCCAATCTCTGTTAACCCATCTCGAGTGCAGTCAATGTGGTAAGAAGTTTGCTCATTCCGAACTGCAAACGTTTTGCGCTGCCTGCAATCAACCGCTTGTCGCTTGCTACGATCTCGACCAGGCTGGCCATCTGCTAACCAGGGAAATGTGGCGGCAGCGGCCCGCCGGTATGTGGCGCTATCGCGAGCTTTTGCCGCTACAACGCGAGGAAAATATCGTCACCCTCGGAGAAGTCATGACGCCTCTTCTGTCGCTCAGAAGCATCGCTGGTCAGGCAGGCCTTCAGAACGTCTGGGTCAAGGATGAAGCGCCGCTGCCAACTGGCAGTTTCAAGGCACGGGGGATGGCAATGGCTGTTTCGCGCGCACGCGAATTGGGCGTGCGGAGTGTTGCCGTTCCGACCGCGGGTAACGCAGGCGGCGCCCTGGCTGCTTACTCGGCACGGGCCGGTTTGCCTTGTTTCGTTTTCATGCCGAAAGATGTGCCGCGCAGCAATCTTCTTGAAACTCAGCTCGCAGGAGCCGACGTAACACTTGTCGACGGGATTATCAGCGACTGTGGCAAACAGCTCGCGGCCGGTAAGGCGCAGCACGGTTGGTTCGACATGTCCACCTTAAAAGAGCCTTACCGTCTGGAAGGGAAGAAAACCATGGGGCTTGAACTGGCGGAGCAACTCGATTGGGACCTTCCCGATGTCATTTTGTATCCGACCGGTGGCGGCACCGGCCTGATCGGGATGTGGAAGGCCTTTGCCGAACTGAAGCAGATGAACTGGCTCACGGGCGCCCTGCCCAGAATGATTGCCGTACAATCCTCGGGCTGCGACCCGATCACGCGGGCTTTCGATAACGGGGCACCCGATTCTCAGTTTTTCGAGAATGCCAATACGGTTGCGGCAGGTCTGCGCGTTCCGAAAGCCTTCGGGGACAAGCTTATCCTGAAAGCGTTACAGGAGAGCGGGGGCTTGGCGATCTCAGTTTCGGACGATGAAATCATGGCAGCCGTTGCCGAGTTGGCCGAAGCCGAGGGGCTTGTGGTTTGCCCGGAAGGCGCTGCGACCTGGGCTGCTTTGAAGCACCTGGCCGAGCGTAACCAAGTGGACAAGCAGGACAGGGTCGTGCTGTTCAATACCGGCTCCGGGTTAAAATATCCTGAGGTAATGCAGCAGGTGGCGGGCATCGACAGACCGCATGGTAGCCATTGAGAGTATTTGATAGGGGGTGAGAGGAAAGCCGTCTGGCACGAACATTTTTCTTGGATAAATGGGCGAAAAATGCTATGTTGTCGTTCTTAAAAATGCCGTGTGCCAAACAGAGGGAATATGTCATTTATGCAAGTGAAGGTTTACCGTAGAATATATTATCAGAGATTCATGCTGCTGCTGATGGGGTTGGCGGTGGTGTACCTGCTCTTTTTGTTCAAAGGGTTTATGATTTAGACTAAACGACCTAGAATTCAAGCGACATAACTACAAAGAGGTTGTCCACCGCGAGTGGGCAACCTCTTTTCGTTTTTGCGGCTGTGTCAAAAATCGCAACGCCCTCACGATTGAGGCCTTTGCCAAAGGTGTGGGGAGTTCACGTACAATGAGTTCGAGTTCGTCGATTTTACCCAAGGTTTGACTATAAACAAAAGGGATGTCCCTACTGGGCCATCCCCTTTCTTCAAATGCTGCCTGTGTTACGCGGTAGATAAAGGTATCGTTGTTCTCTACCTGCTTACCCGTTCAATATAGCGTCCTGTGCGGGTGTCTATTTTCAACACGTCGCCTACCTTGATAAAAAGAGGGACTTGCAGATCTGCTCCTGTTTCAAGGCGTGCTGATTTTTGTAAGTTGGAAACAGTGTCGCCTTTAACGCCCGGCTCGGCCTCACTGACTTCCAGTTCAATAAACATGGGCAGGGTGGCTTCGACGATTGTCCCTTCTAGAAAGAGCACATTGACTTGATTGCCCTCTTTGAGAAACTTGCTCTGCTCACCAAACAGAGATTTCGGAACATTTAACTGGTCGTAGGTGCTGTTATCCATTAGGCAAATCTCATCTCCGGCTGCGTACAGAAACTGCATTTCCTTGTTTTGCAGCCTGACTTCCTCAATGTTGTCGTGTTGCCTGAACGTGAATTCCACAACTTTTCCCGTCTTAAGCTGTCGCAGTTTTGTCCTGATAAATGCGTGGCCTTTGCCGGGCTTCACATGCTGAAATTCGTTGACGATCCAAATGTCGCCGTTGTGTTTGAAAGCCATCCCATTGCGAAAATCTCCAACTGATGCCATACATCCTCCATCTGGTCAAGAAGAAAACCTAAAATAATAATAGCCGAATACAAAGCAAATCAAAAGCGCTATTGCCGCATCCTCACTTCCATTCTGCTGATGCAGGCGAACACGCCGCGCTGGGAAGCCGCACGGTGCAGAGTTGTTTCCGGTGACGGTTCCGGGGTTACATTAGTTGATTTCCCCTGCTTCTTCCCGAAAGCTGTTCCAGGCTGCCATGGTCAGTTCCGCAAGCTCATAGCATCCTTCTCTGATATGGTCTTCATACCTATTCAAGAGGCGGATCTGCTCACGCCGCAACTGTACATCCAAGGGTGCGGCAATCTGATTGATGTGTCCGCGGCCAAGCTGCACACCCACATCGAAAGCGATCTCTTCCAGTTCTGCAACTGATTGAAAGGACTCCGCCATGTCGATTTCTTTGTAATTGTCCACCCACGAGTGCACCCAAAAGCTCATGTCATTCAAGTGGGCATAGCCGAGAAATCTGTACGGCTCATAAGCGATGCGGGCTTGTCCCACCATGACACGGAAAGGATCATTTTTTTGGGCGATCGTGATGCAGTCGATTGCGCTGAGGTCCCGCACCTGTTTTACCTCCAGCACCAGGTCGTCCAGCGGACTGCTAGTCTTCGCTTCGATCCTGACCAGAAATTTGATGTCGCGGGCACTACCAATCCCAAGGCTCAGAGACCCAAGCTCTTTGATTTTGAAAAACTCTTCCGGCAGTTCCGGCTTTTCATAAATCATCATGTCAAAATACGGGGCCATGGCCGCCCTGAGATCGGCCTTCTCTTCTTCCGTCATCGGCTGCATGATCGATTCAATCCACTGGAAATACTTGACCCGGTCAAACTTGAACTTTGTCTTAATTCGTTTGACCAGCGACGGCAACGGCGCCTCGGCACTCTTGTCGTTCAAGGCAACTCGATAACCTGAAATGAACGTGTCGTAGAGCTCGCCCGCCTGCTCAGCCCAGCCGTTTGCTTTGCAGGTCAGGTGCAGAGATACGCCGAAGCGCATCAGATCAATCACAGCCGGACCTGTCGATGAGTCATCGAAATCGGTCAATCCCCGCCCGAGATCCGTCATGGCATATTGCTCGATGTGCGCGTCCCCGTGCAGATTAAAGGAAGGCGTGCCCGACAACAGGTCAGTGAACCGCCGGCAGACTTCTTTGCTGAATGGAATGTTGATGAACCGGAAGTAACCATGTGGCGCCGAAGTGATACGATGGAGGAGGGCAGGGTTATCCGAAAAGTCCAGTGTGTCTGCCGCGACCAGCAGAGGATTGGGGTTTACTACGGCGGCGTTTTGCGCCAGCACGCGCTGGCCGGGTAGAGTCAAGAGGAGTACACAGATGATTCGCGTGACAACCGCAAAACTCGTGTTCTTGCTGTTCCTGACCCAAAGAGTATTCTGGTTCTTATAAGTGTACAACTTTGTTTATCTCGTCAAAAAAGGACTTAAGCTTTTGCTGATCGAGCTTGCCATCCGTCCGTACCCCGCTGCAAATATCGAGACCAAAAGGTGCAACAGTCGCGAATGCGTCGGCGATGTTCCCGGGTTTGAGACCACCGGCCAAATAGACGGGGCATGCTACTTTTTCACGAATGGTCTTGCTAAGTAACCAATTATGGGTCCTTCCGGTTCCCCCAATCTCCTTAATTGCCAGATTGGGGTTGCCGGAGTCGAGCAAGATGGCATCGACCTTTTGCGAAAGGTCCACGGCTTCTGTGACCGATTCCGGGCCTGTAACGTGGACGACCTGCACGACCTTTATACCCGGTAGCTCATCACGGAAGTCTTGGTACTCGCCTTCGCGCAGTACGTCGACGATCTGGATGGTATTTACGCAGCAACGTTTCTGCTGTGCGATTATCTCCGTCGTGCTTTGTTTGGAGGTCAGCAGGAAGGTGCTCACGCCCGGCGGCACTTGTGTCGCTATTTGGTAAATCTCCTCTTCGGAGATCACACCCGGCCCGCTTGGCATTGCGGAAACCAGGCCGAGGGCCGCTGCGCCGGTTTGGACTGCCATCCACGCTTCGTCCACGCTTTGGATGCAACAAATCTTTACCCTTGGCTTGCGGGCCGATTCCATATCAACTCGATTGAGATCCCTGATGAGGTCTGAAAACTAAATGCAGATATACAGAAGTTAAGACAATAAAACACTCTTTCAACAAGAAACTAGCGGGGCGTGTTCTGTTGGGGCAGGCGTCGTAACTACCCCAACAGAGAACAGACTGATTTAGGCGTGTTCTACTTCCGTGGCAGAATGGAGTTTTACGCTGCCATTCGTCTGAAAGGACAAAACATCCATCGGGCAAACTGTGATACAAATGCCACACTGAATGCAGGAGGTATTCTCGTTTGAAAAGCGCTCCTGGTTCTTTGCAAAGCTCATTACATCGATGCCGACTTCGCAATAGCGTGAACATTCGCCGCAGGTTATGCATTTTTCGTTGCTGTCGATACCGAGCTTGCCGAATGCCTTGCTCCAGATTTGCATCCATTTTGCCAGCGGACACCAGTAGCGGCACCAGATTTTCCCACCAAAGAATGGATAAAGGGTAACCGGGATCACACCAACCAACCAGAAATCCGCGATGTACGAATACCACGCCCGCGAACTTTCTCCAACTCCGGACAGGAAGCCGAACCAGTGATAGATATCGTCATAGTAGAGAGACCCGAACAACATGTTGCCACCGACCAGGATAGTGGTGACAAATGCCCACACCAGGACTGCCATGTTCATCCATTCCCAGGCTTTTGCGCGCCGGCCCTTGGGTGCCTTATGGCGCCATTGGTCACCCCAGGTTTCCGCCAAACCGCCGCATCCGCAAAACCAGGTGCAGTAACGCTTGCCGTGGTGAATGGACAGAATGGGGATGAGAACAAATGTTGTCAGCAGCCCCCAGACAATATAGAAGACGCTGATGTCGTAAAAAAATTGGTGAAACTGCAATGGCCAGGCATATTCAAAGCCGTATGCCTTCCAGGAATAATCCGGACTGCCAAGAAAGGTGCTTGGGCCGGCCTTGTGGTGCAGCCACCACATGACAAACTCCGGAATCAAGAATCCCAAAGTCCACTGCGTGGCAATAAGCGTAGTGTAACGCTTTTTCTGGTAGCTGTCGTTGAAGTTGACGCCCCAGCGTACGTAAGCCTTGGCGCCGAAATACGACATGAAGGCAGTATAGAGTCCCGCGTACCAAAAGCTCGGTGAAATGTGTTTGGTGAATCCACCAAAATCAAAGCCGAAAGTCAGATAGGTTTTCCAGTTGATGGTGCTGCCGGAAGCATCTGAAAAGTCGTGCAGGTTGAACGGCCACCAGGGTGCTTTGATCGCGTACACCGAATAGAATATGATGAACATCGCCGCCAGGTAGAGGTAGCGCGCAATGTCCCAACTGCCCTCCAGTTTGATGCCGACTTTGTTGAAAAACTTTATCGGCAACTCTGCTCCGATCATTTCAAAGACCTGATCATTCCTCTTCTCTTCAACAGTATTGCCCTTTCCGAACTTTACGTAGTCCGGGCCTACCTCCTTGAGTTGTGTGTCAAAATGGATTTCGAGCTTTTTTTCTTGCTCCAAAGCCAACAACTTGTCAACGTTACGTTTCTTCGGAAAAATGAATTCGGGATCGATGGTAACGAGGGTGACGCGGTTGCGTGGCGCCAGGGCGATGGCAGCTTCTGCCGCCACATCACCACCGCCATAGACCAGGATGTCTTTGCCGTCGAACTCATCCGGGTCCGAAAGAAAGTGCGCGATTTTTTCCGCATATTCTTTTTCTCCGGGAACGCCGGCCTTACGGGGATTGCCGGACTTGCCGATGGCGACGATGACATACTTTGCTTTATACGTTCCCTTCGAGGAGGTCACAACGAAAATACCTGACGACTTTTGGATGTTGGTAACTGTTTCGTGCGACTGGATGTTCAATTTGCGTTCCGAGATCTGTCGTTCCCAGTTTTTCAGCAGGTCCTCTTTCCTGCCTTCCTCGCACCACATCGACGATTCCAAAGGCACGTCCAGTGGCTCCATGAACAGCGGCTTGCCTTTTGTAAATGAGTTGATCAGGTTGGCCGGTTTCCCCTGCTCAAGCACCAGGTATTTTATGCCAAGTTCCTGCGCCCGGTTTGCCGCGCCAATACCGGCAGCCCCGGCACCGACGATCAGGAGATCATGAGTGTCACCTGGGAGGTCGAGCGGCGGCTTGTTCTCGAACAAGTCATTGATCAGCCCATTGCCCGCATTCAGGCCCATCTTGATGAGCGGCGTCCCACGCACTTCTCCTATGAGGTAAAGGCCCTTGACGGTGCTTTCATTCCGGCTGTCTACTTGCGGGAGTCTCACCAACGCCGGGTCGAATCTTTTCTCGAAAAGGCTGGTCATAAAGCCCTTGGTCTGTGCTACCAAATCTACCATTCGGTCTCTCGTTATGGGATGAGGGGATGATGTATTCAGTATATGAACCACCGCATCGTCGCCAAATATTCCCCGAATATCAAGTGCGAATTTCTCTTGAAAACCATTCCTGATGACGGTGGCCTGGTGTAAGGGGCGGGCGATAGAGTGCGGTTTTGGCGGGAGCAGTCATCAGTAGTGATTTCTGCTCAATCAGACTGGTCGGGACGTTTTGCGTCTGCGCTGATCGGGACCGCACAGGTCCCTGCCATAACGCGCTGCGCTTTACAAACGTTGGGGGAGTCGAACTTGATGCTACTAGGCACCGGTGCAGCAGCCACCGGGGCGCACCATCAAGAACATCTCCGGGAAATGCAGATCAGAGTGCGAGATTAGGCGTTGATAATCTCGATTCTTTCTTCGGCGACGAATTCACAAATCTGGGACAACGTCTTGTCCACCTGCTCTTCATCGACAAGAGTGACTGTAAAACAGAAGTCGCATTCTTCATCGCTCTGAACGTAGAACTCGCCGTACTGGGTCTCAGGCAATCTCTTGATCAAGGCATTAAGCTGCTTGATCTCCTGATTGTCGACCCGCTTCACACGTAACCCTATCCTTGGATTATTTTGCATACTGGTCTCCTCGCAAAGACTAATGTAATTCTCTGGTCGAATCCTCCTAATTAAGTCGACTAAAGCTATCAATTTCTGAATAAATATGAAAGATACGTTACCTGTTCTTAACGGAAATTTTCGACCAAAATAGGGCAGTTATGGGCTGCGAAGCTCAAAATCCCGCTGCTCCGCCATCCTGGCTGCGAGTATCGGCCGCACCTTCAAGCACGCCATCCGCATAATTGATGAGAATTCCCATAGCCCGGCCCTGTCCGCCATACGGTTTCTCCCTGAGATTATGCCCCATACTCTTGTACAGGCGCTGGGAATCCAATGACATGGACCAGGGCTCGAATACCGTTACATCCGGCAACCATTGGTGATGGATTCGACCGGCTTCTACTGCCCGGCCGATGTTCATGCCGTGATCCAGGACGTTCAGGATCACCTGCAATACTGTGTTGATGATGGTGCGGCCACCCGGGCTGCCGATTGCCATCAACGGCTTGCCGTCTTTGGCAACTATCGTTGGCGTCATACTCGACAACATGCGTTTTCCCGGAGCGATGAGGTTCGGCGCAGTACCGATTCGTCCCTTTGAATTCGTTAATCCCGGTACTGCATTGAAATCTCCCATTTCATTGTTTAGAAAGAAACCGAGTCCTTCGGCAATAATGCCGGTACCATACCAATACTCGATGGTGTAGGTGAGTGACACGGTATTGCCGTCCGAATCGACCACGGCAAAGTGGGTGGTGTGTGTTCCTTCTTCCGGTTGAGTCGCCATTGCTGAATCGCTTTTGGACGCAACCGACAGCGCGATGTTGGTCCGCTGCTGCTGCGCATGGCTTTTGGACAGCAACTTTTCTAAGGGAATCTCCGGGTTAAAATCCGGGTCGCCAAGAAATAGCGCCCGGTCCGCAAATCCACGGCGCATCGCCTCTGTAACTAGGTGCAGATAGAGTGCGGAGTTATGCCCCATTTTTTTCAAATCATAGCTTTCGAGAATGTTCAACATTTCGATCAGTACCACGCCGCCCGAGCTGGGAGGAGGCATCGAGTAGACGTCATAGCCACGGTAGGTGCCGTGCACCGGTTTGCGTTCTATGGCCCGGTATTTTGCCAGATCGGCCTCAGTGATGAGACCGCCATTGTTCTTCATGAATTGCGCCAACTTGCGGGCTGTTTCGCCTTTGTAAAATCCGTCCGGCCCCTGCTGCTGAATTCTGCGCAAGGTGCGCGCCAGGTCGTGCTGCTGCCAGAGTTCGCCCGGCTCATAGAAATCGCCATCGCTTTTGTACATGACTTTGGTTGTGGATGGATATTTCTTGAACCGTGGCTTCAGCCGACCGGTGGCGTCGGTGTAGATCCCCCAAGTCAACTCAAAACCTTCCTCCGCCAGACGTACAGCCGGTTCTACCAGTTCCGCCCACGGTTTGCTGCCCAAGCGCTGGTGAGCGAGATACAGCCCTGCGACTGTGCCCGGAACCCCTACCGCCAGCAACCCGGCGTGGTTTGAATTGTCCCTGACATTGCCATCCTGGTCGAGGTACATGTCGGGGCCGGCTGCCAGCGGTGCTTTTTCCCGGAAATCGAAGGAAGTGATCTCGCCATCGGCACCGTGATAAACCATGAAACCACCACCGCCGACATTACCGGCTGCCGGCAATGTTACAGCAAGGGCAAAAGCGGTCGCCACTGCCGCATCAGTGGCATTGCCTCCGGTTCTCAGAATGTTCCGGCCGACTTCGGAAGCGATCATGGATGAGGACACCACCATGCCGTTTTTGGCCTTTGTGGTTGTCTGGCCGGCGGCACTTAAACCATTGATGCGTGCAAAGAAAAGGCATAGAACGATTCCAGCTACTGCTTTGAGTCTGAGGGCGGCCATGCTGCCTCCTTGGGTTGATGAAGAGCGGGGTTGCTTTAAAAGATACACTGATAGCGGACAAAAGCAACCTGGGATATTGTTCGCGAATGGTTGCCTGCAGGCAGGGAGGGTAACCTGCAGACCTGATTTTGCCGCTTGCATTTTTCATGCCCGGATGTATATTAGACCTGGGTTCGGGGAACCTTAACCGCCCATTCGTACAGGTCAATCGGTCTGGAAGTTTAACATAAATGCGAGGACGAAATGTCTTACACTTTCTACAAAGTTCTTCATCTGGTGGCAGTTTTTGCAATCTTCTTGTCTATTGGAGGCGCAGTCGTCCGCAGTTTGGTTGCTGATTCAAATATGCAGGTCAAGAAGGTACTCGGGATATTGTTCGGGAGCGGCCTGCTGATTGCACTAATAGCCGGCTTCGGCCTCATGGCCAAGCTGGGGATAGCGTTCGACGGCTGGATTGTAGCGAAATTGGTGATCTGGCTCATCCTTGGCGGACTTCCCGCAGTCCTGAATCGCAAACCCGGCATGGCAACACAGGTGGGTGCGGTGGCGCTTATCCTGGGTTGTATTGCCGCCTACCTGGCGCTGACCAAACCGTTTTAGGCGGAGCGCAAAGACGCGAGCAACATACGTATGGATACGTTTAGCGTTGTTTCTTCGGGGGCCGCGGATACATCCCGGCTGGCAGCGACCATAGCGCCGATACTCCGGTTCGGTGACGCAGTCATCCTCACAGGTTCGCTGGCTGCGGGCAAAACCCATTTTGTCAAGGCGTTGGCCAATGCTCTGGGCTGCACCGACCTGGTTACGAGTCCGACGTTTACGATTGCAAATTTTTACCGGCACGGATCGGGGAATTTGCTGCACATCGATGTTTATCGCTTGTCCGGCCTGGACGAATTTTTGGACCTTGGCCTGGATGAGTGTTTTTCTGAATCCATCACCGTTGTGGAATGGGGCGACATGGTTGCCGGGGAGTTCGCAGATTACCTGTCTGTAAAATTCGATTTCCTGGAGCGCGACGAAAATCAACGGAAGGTGACGTTTTCGTTTGTTGGTGAGCGCTGGGCTTCAGAGATGGCACTGCTCAAGAATAAATTATCCGGCTTTTGAAGATGGCTCTAGTTCTGGTTATCGAGACCTCATCGCGACCGTTCGGCGTCGCTCTTGGAATCGATGGGAATGTTCTGTTCGATTCTTCCGAACCGTTTGATAAGTCGAGTTTGCCGGATGAGAGAGACTTGGCACTGCTGGTTGAGCGCGGCCTGCAGATTATTGGGAAACGCACAAGTCAAATTACAGCCATTGCGGTAAACATCGGGCCGGGTGGGCTCGGCTCAGTTCGTTCCGGAGTTTCGTTTGCGAATGCGCTGGCCCTTGGTCTGAGAATACCGGTTTGCCCGTTCACTGCATTCGAGTTGATGGGCTTTGAAGCCTGGAAAAAGAACCGGCTCCCGGTTCTCTGCACCGCCAGGGCGGCCAAGGGAAGCGCTTACCTGGGCCTGTATGACCAGGGCGCGGTCACCGCAATGAAGTTTGGCGCGTTGGAAGAGATCACTTCAGAATTGACTGCTGGACTGGGTGAGTTCACTGTCGCCGGCGCCTATAGGAGTTCCGTACAGGAGCTTTTGCCTGACTCGAAAATCCATGACAGCGGCATCCGGGTCGGTCAGGCTAGAACGTTTATGGAGATGGCTTATCCGATTGCGGAGCGCGGAAAGCGGTTTCCCCACATAGCTATTCCAATAAATGAACAATCTGAGATGCTCGATGAGTAAGCAGGAAAATGAAGTAGTAGCGTTAGCCGATTGCCTGATGGGCGGCGGCATTGTGCTCCTCCCGACTGATACCGTTTATGGGCTTGCGGTGAGCCCACGTTTCGATGAGTCGGTTGCACGACTTTTTGCGCTCAAGGGTCGGCCTGGGACTGTCAATCTGCCGATAATGGTGGCCTCAGCCGGTGAGTTGGCATCTTTGGGACTCGAGGTCAATGAGCGCCTGCAACAGTTGTTGCAATCAAGGTTTGTTCCCGGTGCACTTACTTTTGCCATGGGTTTTACTGCCGGGCCTTTGGTACCGTGGCTCGCGGGGCGGGAAGAAGTGGCCGTAAGGATTCCCGATGACAGGCGGCTCCTGGCAGTCCTGCGCAGGACCGGGCCGCTTCTGGTCACAAGTGCGAACAAGCATGGCGTGTCCACGTCCAACAACATGCAGGACGTGTTAGCCCAGCTCCAAGATAAGCCCGACATGGCTATCGATGGCGGAATGCTTGCTACGGTGCCGTCGACCCTCATCAACTGCCGTCATGATCCACCGGTTATCGAACGGCAGGGCACCATTTCAAAAGCAGAGCTACTGGAGTTTATTGGTTGAGAAATATGGAAAGCCTCGTTTTAGGAATTGAATCCTCTTGTGACGATACCGCGGTGGCGGTGGTGAATGCTGCAGGACAGGTTTTGACCTCAGTAATTGCTACGCAGACTGAAATCCACGCAGAATATGGTGGCATCTACCCTGAGTTTGCCAGCCGCGCGCATGTTGTGGCAATCTTACCGGCGATTGAACAGGCCCTTTCCGAAGCGAACATAGCCCATGGCGACTTGCGAGCCATCGGAGTCACCAGAGGTCCGGGTTTGATCGGTTCGTTGTTGGTTGGGCTACACACCGCGGCGGGCCTCGGCATGGGCTGGGGCGTGCCGGTAATCGGTATAAACCACCTGCGAGGGCACTTGCGCAGCGCCGACCTTGAGCAGGCCCGGGTCAAATACCCGGCCATCATTTTACTGGTCTCAGGCGGGCATACTTTTCTGGCGCAAATGCAGGACCCCGGCAAAATAACACTGCTCGGGTCGACGCGCGATGACTCCGTCGGTGAAGCCTATGATAAAGTGGGGCGGATGCTCGGTCTCGGCTATCCGGGTGGTCCGGTTGTCGACAAAATGGCTTCGCAGGGCAGCCCCACTGTCGCCTTTCCGCGGCCGATGCTGCATGACGGCCTGGAGTTTTCGTTTTCAGGGCTTAAATCCGCGGTTTCCAGGTATCTGGCGGAGACCGAAGCTCCGGTCCTGAAAGATGTGGCGGCATCGTTTGTGGAAGCCATCATGGACGTCCTCCTCACAAAATGCCGGCGTGCGCTGCTCGATTGGCGGTCGGCATCTTTGGTCGTGGTGGGAGGGGTGGCCGCCAGTCCACAACTACGCTCGCAAGCCGCGCAACTCTGCCGCGAAATGGATGTTGAGCTTTGCCTGCCGCCGCTGCGCTGGTCCACGGACAATGCCGCCATGATTGCCCTGGCAACCTGGGATTATCTACATCTGGAAAAATATCCGAGACCCGTGCCGGAATTGCAACTCTCCATCAGTGATTACTGAAATCCCCGTTTCGCCGGGTATGGTCAATCAAGCTCAGGAAACTGCGCTGGAGGCCTGCGGTGCTTCGTGGCTTGCTCGTAGGAGTAGACGAAACGGATCAGCTCCGGTTCGCCGAACAGTTTACCAATAAAGGTCATTCCGGCGGGAAGTCCCGCCTTTGTAAAACCGGTGGGAACCGTAATCGCCGGCAGTCCGGTGTGTGGCGAAAGGTCCTGGCTGTTGTCCCCTGCCGGGCTATCCATGTCACCGATCTTTCGCGGAGGGTTGCTCCAGGTGGGGTAGATGATGGCGTCGAGGTTATGCCGCTGCATCGCCTGCAGCACAGCGTCGCGAAAGACGATGTTGCGTTCCGTGTTGTAAAGGTCGAGACAGGGCGGATCGCGTTCCGCCGGCGGTGTCGTAAAGCCGAGCTCCTCTTTTATGCCATCTTCGATATAGGGCAAGTATAGCCCGGAGGCTGCGATCTCTGCCAGACTTTTGTAGGGCGCGGACTTACCCAATGTCGCCAAATAGTTGTCAACATCGTGCTGAAAGACATCGCACCAAATATTTTCTATCATAACTGCAAAACCCGGGATGGAAAACGGATCGACAATCTCGGCGCCTTGGGCCTGCATATCGCGAATCGCCTTTTCGGTTATCTGTTTGATTTCCGCGTCCATAGTAGGCGTGTTAATGTAGTGCCGGAACACGCCCAACCGGGCGCCCCGTAATCCGTCCTCGTCAAGGAATTGCGTGTAGTTGTCCGGGATTTTGCCATTGGACCGTTCAGTCACCGGGTCGGCGGGATCGTATCCGGCAATCACCTCCAGCAAGCGCACGGCGTCTGCCACGGTGCGCGCCATCGGACCGCCGATGTCATTGCGCAGGAAAAGCGGAATGATGCCATCGCGGCTGGTCAGACCCATGGTAGAGCGGATGCCGACCAAGCCGTTGTGTGACGAAGGACCCCTGATCGAATTCCCCGTGTCAGTACCCAAACCGATAACACCGAGATTGGCGGCAACAGCTGCCCCGGTTCCGCCGCTCGAACCGGCCGGCACGCGGCTGAGATCGTATGGATTTCTTGTGATGCCGGCGATGGAGCTGGCTGTGACATACGGACTGAACGCCCATTCCGCCATGTTTGATTTGCCCAGAACGATTGCGCCGGCCTCGCGCAATTTGCGCACCTGGTAGGCATCATCCGGCGGGATTGACCCCTTCAAGGCCAGTGATCCGCCGGCGGTCTGCATGTCTTTGGTATCATAGTTGTCCTTTACGATAATCGGAATGCCGTGAAAAGGCCGCAGTTTTCCGGTGCGCTCAAACTCCGCGTCCAGCTCCTGTGCGCGCGCCAGAGCGTGCGCGTTGATGACCACCAGTGCGTTCAGGCGGGTTGGCTGGTCGTAAGCCGCGATGCGATCCAGATATCGTTGTACCAGCGCCTGGCTGGTTACCCGCCCCTCCAGGAATGCCCGGTGAACCTCCGCGATAGTGACTTCGGTTACCTGAAATACTTGTGTAGAAGGTGAACGCTGGCAGGAAAACAGCAATAGCAATGACGCCAACCTGGCGGCCCGAATGACCTGCACCGTAATGCGGTTGCCCATGGTTTTATATCCTTTGTAAGTGGTACAGAGGTGCTGTGCTCCAAAGTCTGACAGCCCTCGTGAAGTCATAGGTTACGGTCTGCGCTGACTTCAAAGCGGCTCGTTAAGCCGAGTGTAGATTCTTCATAAAGGCTTGCAACGTCCCGGGGACGGAGGGGTAAGCTGTGAGCAGGATGCTCCCCCCGTGGCATTGTAACCGTACCCGTCCGCGCCTGTTCGTCGGGCGTAACGGGGCCACGGGGAAGGTCAGAGTCATTTAACCATGAAAAGCACCTGCGCCGGCCCTTATCGTTGGTTGTATTGTGCTCTGCGAGCATTGCTCATTTTCAAACTCGCCGTTGAAGGAATCTCCGGTTGTTTCTAACCTTCACCTGAACGCATGGCATCGATACTCCAGATGCCGGAACCTCTTGCGGAAATGAAGAGGAAGACGAAGCAATAGAGTACAGCCAGCTCTCCGTCGTTAAGAACCGGTAGAAACGCCTTCATGCCATGTCCCATCCAGTATGCGGCAGCCATCAGGCCACTCGACAGGAAGGCGGCCCAGCCCGTAAACAGCCCGATCATAACCAGGAGTCCGCCTACCAGCTCAATGGACCCTGCAATGTAGATAATAAATGCAGGCGCATCCGGTGCTGCGGTTGGGAAACCGAGAAGCTTGGAAGAGCCGTGCCAGAGAAACAAGAAACCGCTCATGATTCGCAATAAAGCATAGGTCTGGGACTCATATTTGTTAATAAATGCAGCCATGGTACTTTCCTCCCTTGTTTGGTCAAATCAGGGCCTGAGACGCGCAGGTGCCTTCGGTTCTATTCTCGATCAGTACTAAACTTAACAAGCATGCCGGCTAGAAGCCCAAATCCCAGCAGAGCAACAAAAGGCGCGGCTGGTCCTGCCCAGTCAACGCCGAATCCTTTCGGTGCACTGCCCTGGTAAAATGCCACAGCTGCAATTCCGATTCCCAGCAGACCTTCCCCGCCTACCAGACCGGAGCCAAACAGGACGCCTTCTTCTCTTCTGGAGGCTGCCTGGTTTTCATCGCGGGCTTTTTTCTGTAAGAAATGACGTAACATACCACCCAGGAAAAGAGGGGTCAGGGTTCCGATAGGAAGGTATACGCCGACAGCAAAGGGCAAGCTTGGGATGCGGAACAACTCTACGACCAGTGCGATGGCCACGCCGATGCCGACGAGCGACCAGGGCAAGGATGCCTGCAATACGCCTTCGATCACAATCTTCATCAATGTGGCCTGCGGCGCCGGCAGTTCGTCGGTTCCAAAGCCGTAGGCGCCGTCGAGCAGGAGAACGGCCAAACAGACAAACGTCGCCGACGTCAGGACCCCAATTAACTCACCGGTCTGCTGTTTTCTCGGTGTGCCACCCAACAGGAAGCCGGTTTTCAGATCTTGCGAGGTATCGCCCGCGATGCTGGCGGCGATTGCCACCACACAGCCAACGGTCAGGGCAGTGGCCATCCCGATCTGATCGGTCCAGCCGAGTAAAAGAAAAATTCCCGACGTCGCGAGCAGAGTCGCGATGGTCATGCCGCTGGTTGGGTTCGACGTGACGCCCACCAGGCCGACAATTCTGGAGGACACCGTCACAAAGAAAAAAGCCGAAATGACGATCATAACAGAGCCCAGCAAGCGCACCGGCAGGGATGCGGCAGTACCAAACACATAAGGCACGAATACCATCGCCAGAACGATCACGCTGACGCCGACGAGGACGACTTTTAGCGGCAAGTCCTGTCCGGTTCTTGGAGTGACGAAGCTCTTGTCTTCCAGCCGGGCCTGCATTTGTTGCGCGCCCACCTTAAAGCTGGCTATCATGGTCGGAATGCTACGGATCAGCGTGATGACACCCGCGGTAGCCACTGCCCCGGCTCCGATGTAGCGCACGTAACGTGTCCAAAGCTCGCGCGGCGACATCTCGGCAATGGTTTTTACCAATTCCGGATAAAGCGGTTCTGCGCGTCCTTCGCCCCAGATCGCGATAGCCGGAATAATTAGCAACCAGGAAAGGAAAGCCCCGCCGACCATGATGCTGCCGATCCTGGGACCGAGGATATATCCCACGCCAAACAGCGCCGCCGAAATATCCAGGCCGATCTGCCCTTTCTTTAAAAATGGGATGTCAAAATGGACCTTGCTTTGAATAATGCGAATTCCGCCGGTCAGCAGTTTGACCAGGGCGCCAACGCCGAGGCCGAGAAAGACATTGCGTGCCCGGCTGCCGCCGACGTCGCTGGCCACCAGAACTTCCGCGCACGCTGTGCCTTCCGGGTAGGGAAGATTGCCGTGTTCTCTTTCAATCAGAAAGCGGCGGAGCGGGATCATGAACAAGATTCCGAGACAGCCGCCAAACATAGCCAGCGCCGTCATCTGGATTAATTCCGGCTTCAGGCCCCAAAGAAACAATGCCGGCAAGGTGAAAATGACGCCACTGGCCACTGAGCTCGAAGCCGAGCCGATGGTTTGCGAAATGTTCGCCTCCAGGATGCCGCCTTTGCGCCCCATCGCTTGCAGAGCCTTGAACGCAGCGACCGTCATTACCGCAACCGGAATTGAAGTGGAGATGGTTAGGCCGACTCGCAGCCCGAGATACGCGTTAGCTGCGCCGAACAAAATGCCAAAGAGAATGCCGGCCGTGACTGATTTTATGCTGAACTCAACCGGGCTTTCGGATGCCGGCACATACGGTTCGTAAGTGTCGCCTTCCGCAACGGGCTCGTACGCCTGCCGGTTCAGGCCTTTTTTGTGCGCCATAGATACGCTCGATTTTGTTGGGGATTGAACAGGATTGTAACAATTAATGGGTTCAGGAGTGGAAAATCAACTGATTTCTTCGCCCTGTTGTTGCGAGCGCGTGCGGGGACCTCGGTCAAGATTAAAGACCATCTTGACCAATGGGCACTGGTCACAAACAGCCCTGGCACGAAGTATGGGCAAGCATCTCAACACAGTACACAACTGGGTCAGCACAAAAGCGAACCCAACATCGAAGACCTGCGCAAGCTCTCCACGCTGATGGAGGTAGACTATGACTGGCTTATTACGGGGAAAGGACTTCAGAATCTGAGGCTGTAAAGCGAGTGAATGCCGCCGACATTCGAATCAAGGACAAAGGTGGAAGAGAAAGACCACTTGCCGATGATGAACTCGAAAGAATCGTCAGCAAGATATTCCGCATTGACTGGGGGGATCGAGAACTTATTGAGAACATGACTGACAAATGCCTGCTCTCTTACAAGTACAAAAGCTGATGTAGACCACAACGGTCTTTCCGCAACGTGCGGCTCTCTCATCTATATGCTATATGCATCGTTTAAGTGTACAACCGAACGAAGTGAAGGGAGGTCCCACCAATGTCACATCATCTCACAGCACTTATCATCGCTCTACTGCTAGGAATGATGCCGCCACCAAAGACTGTCCTGGCACAAGAATGGCAAGCAGTAGTACTTAAAGCCAGCTCGATCAAAGACGATGGATCTGGAAAAATAACGGTCAAACTCAAGTCAGGAGCAACGATAAGGGTTCCAAAAACAGACTGGTCTAAGCCGTTCTCTGATGCGGTCGATACAGCTATCAGGGACCAGCAATCGGAGAAGGCCGCACGTTCCAATGCTTCTCCCCCATCCAGTGCCGCCGCAGCATCCTTGATTCGCTCAAAATGTGCCAGCGAATGGCCTGACGACTTCAGAATGCGAAAGTACTGCCAGGATCAGCAGAACGCTGGCCTGCAGGCCTTGCGCTCGCGCACGATGACGGGTGTACTAGCCAAAGTCCGCTCCAAGTGCGCAAGCGAATGGCCCAACGACTTCCGCATGCGTGACTACTGCGAGAAGCAACAAATAGAGGCGTACCGTCAATTAAGTCAATGATTAGGAAATATTGCACCTTAGTGATTATTCAGATTGTACTTGCTTCTGAACAGTTTGCTACTTACATTTTCGTTCGACGAAGCCTCCTTCAGAAAAATCCCTTTAGTACAGTACTGAATCAATCGATACTTAAGGTAATGCTAGTGTAGATGTGGGTAAGCGCAGATCAAAAAACAACCGGCGTGGTTTGAATAGTCAATATCGCCCGGTAGGGTTTCCGCAGATGTGCAGGGATGTTCTCATACATTCAATGAATAGAGGACAATTTCTGGGAGCATCACTTTTCGTTATTATTCTACTCATAATATACAAAATGCCTGGTCAAGACGTTTCGAAACTTGTTTTCGATTTGACGGGTAAACTATTTAGTGGATTTGTTGGATGGATTGTTGCTGGTGTCTCCCTTATTGGGTGGCTAGTACACGCTAAAGCACAACGTAGAATGATAACATTAGATATGAAAAGGCTTGCCAAGGAGAGAGACAAGTGGCAAAAAAAATTCCTTATGCATGATGGAATTAAATCTAGTGAGGAGGAGTGACAAATGGCAACTTTAATAATTGTATTTATTGCATTAGTGATAATCCATTTCATTTATGACGGGATTATCCTACCCTCAGTTAGGTTCAAGTTCAGACTCCGCATTTTTGAGATACGCGATGAATTGCGCTCACTCAAAATAACTCATTCAAATGACCTTAGTGATGAGTTATACCATGATTTGCACGAATCAATCAATATTTCGATTCGGTTCTTACATCAAATGGATTTAAAGACACTGTTCTGGGCAAACAGGTATGTCAAGAATCATCACGATGTTGTAGCTGACATAATTAGTAGGCGTAATTCTCTATTAGAGGAGTGTAAACTAGGAGAGATTAATAACTTGACCAGTGAACTGTATAAAAACGTTGGCTATGCTCTCATATTCAACAATGGAGTACTTCTCGTACTTCTTTCCCCGTTCGCGATTCCGTTGATATTTGCAATGTCACTTTTCTCTGAAATCAAAAGTCTGATAAGAATGTTAGTAAGTATTCCCGAAAATGAGATAGAAAAAGAAGTGATCCCTCCTGAAAGCTTGAGCCCGGCATGACCTTCTCATTGGGTTCAGCGTAGTTCCTATGCTATTCTGTCAGCCTAGGGTTTCCTTCAGTTTACCAAAAATGCACATTCTCAATGACAACTCTCCTTCGTATGCCTTATGTTTTCAAGTAATTTCGGCATGTACATAGTTTTGCACATTGTTTGTTGCAACGAATCGCCAGCAAAGCGTCCTTTCTAACGGTCTTCAACGCGCCGTGTTGCAAGCTGTTGTACTTTAGTTTTATCACATAGTTACGCTCATCTGTTTGCCTGCATGGCCCTGGTTTCTGCAACGGTCCGCAATCACGTTTTTACCTCAAATATCCTACCGAGCCTAAGTTCAATGTTTATGTCAACACCTCTCGCTTTTTGTAATTTGGTTTGTTACAACGTTTTCGTTTGTTCCTACTACACTTAGCGCAATTCCCTTTGTGACATCCTAAATTTCAATTTATAGCTGTCGCGTGCGCGTGCGGGGACCTCGGCAACTCTTTTGTGGACTGCGCTCCTATTTAAACAATTCTTTACTTGGGTTTGCCGCCGTGGTTTTCTAAGTTGTGTGTATGACTGGGCTTCTTATCATGATCGTCTCGCTTTGTGGCCTGCTTTGCGTACCCCGGCTTTGGAGCAGTGGCCTTCCCGAAATAGCAAGTGAGGATTCCGTGCATACCAGGCCACTCGCCCTGTACCGTCAACTGCAAAACGCGAGTTTCGATGAAGCGGGAGCTGTGACCGTTGAGAATCTTACCCTGAAGAAGGATCGGGGCACATTTCATTTCAAGAGCGGGACGTTTTATTTTGTTGAGACGGTCAATGATGAGTTGACCGGTGCTGTCTTTCTTGGCGATCTGAATTTTCGATTTATCCCCCCCAATGAAATCGAGCGCTATCAGTTGCACCGTTTCATTGATGCCGATTCGCTGGATGAAAATTTCACGGCCGCCTATTTCCGGTTTAGCGACTCGACCTTTGCCGAGCTGGTGGGCGGGACGCTGCCGGATGCTGCGCAGATGCCTAAGCAAGTCCGCAAGCTCCGGGAGCGGGTGGAGGGTTTTCTGTTGCAAGACAGAGGGATGAATCTGAACAGCCGTTTGCTAGGCGACCTTCTGAACCCGTCCCGTCCCGGGTTCTTTTTTTCAGTCCTGCGCAATGACCAGGAGAATTCAAATTTTCCCAATTACTGCCTCTACGTACTTGACCGACTGGCGCAAGAGCAGGTCGGGCTTTTTCAGTATTTCCCGCATCGGGCGCCGAAAGCGTTTTATACGCTCTGTTCCTTTGATTCTGAGTTTGCGGCGCCAGAAGAAACTCCGGCACTTGACAGGTTTGCCGTCGAGCACTATCGACTCAAAATCGTCCTGCAAAAGAGTGGCAAGGTCAGGAATACGGCGGAGATGAGGATTAAGTCCCTCGTCGATGGGCTTCGGGTGCTGTCTTTCGACCTGTTTGTGGAGCTGGAAATTGATTCTGTCCGGAGTGCAACGGGGGATTCTCTGGCCTTTATAAAGGAAGAGAAGGAACCGGCTGTCAAGCTGGTGCTCGATTCGCCTATGTCCGCCGGTGAGAACCGGCGCGTGACGGTTTTCTATTCCGGAGAATTGCTCGCCAACGTGGACGGTAACTACGCTATGAAGCACCGCCTCAACTGGTACCCAAGAGCCGGGTATTTGCAGCCGGCCACTTATGAGATATCCTACGCCCATCCTAAGAACATGCAAGTTCTCTCCACAGGCGTGCGGGTGCAGGAATGGGAAACGGGGGAGGAGAAACACTCAAAGTGGGTGCAGGAGGTACCGTCATTGGCGGCGGCCTTTGGCTTCGGCAGATTTGAAGAGAGTTCGTTTCAGGTTTCGGATTCAATGTCGGTCCAGGTTTACTCTGAGAAGTCGCGTTCAAAGCGTGTGCGCGAGCAAATCGGCAGCGATGTGGTCGGCAGCTTTCATTTTTTTGAAAATCTAATCGGCGGCTATCCCTACTCGCATCTGCGGGTTGTCGAGTCCCCGAGTCAGGGAAGCAACGGCTACCCCGGAACACTGTTTTTGACCTCGTTGACCTTTTCCGTACAACTTGAGGGCGTGATGGAGGAATTGCGCGGACACGAATTGTCGCATCAGTGGTGGGGCAATCTGGTCGGTTGGCAGTCTTATCACGATCAGTGGCTCAGCGAGGCGTTTGCAGAATACTCCGGCGCTTTGATGAATCAGTTTTTGCTGGACGGCGACAAGCGCTTCTTCGAGTCTGTTGCCGGCTGGAGAGACGACTTGCTTGACAAGGGGCATATCGGAGTCAGTTTGGGTTTGCGGCGATTCGGGTTTTCCAAGTCGGACTTGGCACAGAGCGAGGGGCTGCGAGCCGGTCCCATTTGGCTGGGCGCGCGACTTGGTTCGCGTCACCCGATCGATTATTATGTTAATGTCTATGAGAAGGGCGCTTACGTGCTCCACATGCTGCGCGTTATGCTGCGCGATTTTGAAACCGGTAGCGATGCCCGCTTTCTCGCAATGCTGCGCGACTTTGCCCAAACCTACGGCGGTCGCCGCACCCAAACGGCTGACTTTGAAAGAATCGTCGACCGGCATTTTGACCGGGATATGCGGTGGTTTTTTGAGCAGTGGGTTTACGGAGTCGATGTTCCTACTTATATTTACGCCACCGCCATTACGGAGGAACCAGAGGGATACTTTGTCGAGCTCACAGTTACGCAGGAGGATGTGGAGCCGGACTTCCTTGCGTTTATCCCCGTAGGCATAGAGCTGCCGGACAGTCGAAAGATGGAAGTTGTCAGCATGACCGGCAGGCAACGCACTTTTCGACTGGGACCATTTCCGGTCCGTCCGGAGCGCGTTCGGTTTAACGATTATGATGGCGTGCTCGCCCGGGTCAGGCAACGGTAGCGGATTTTCTTATCGTGTGCGGGATTCTGTGACCGCACGAGGGATGCATCTGACAGAACGTTTTTCTTGTTCTTAATTGAAAAAGTGAGTATGTTTTTTGTAGTACGAGGTACTATCTGTTTAAGGTGAACATTCTCGTGCGACCGTGTTTTTGATTAAACAAGCTTCGGGCGATTAGCTCAGTTGGTTAGAGCGCTGGTCTCACATATCAGAGGTCACTGGTTCGAATCCAGTATCGCCCACTAAGTTAAGTTGATAAGAAACAATATGAAGGCCGCCCTCAAGTTTTGAGGGCCTTCCTTTTTGGGTTCGGGACAAATATGGACACTTTTGGACAAGAATCGTACGCAACTTTGACTAGATCGTAGTAATGGCAAAATTAATTATTAGATCTTTAGTTTATGGGTTCATTATAGGCTCTATTCTTTTTGCGATTGCGCCTCTTGGTTTGGGAATATATTTCATAGAATTGTTGAAGCCACTCCTTGTACCCGGAGTCTTGCTAACTCAGTTTATCTTGGGAAACACTGTTGGTTCTAAACCCATACTTCTCGCGCTTTTTCTAAATGGGATGATTTATTCGATCCCTTTTTTGGCATTTTCACTAATTCAAAGGGAGCGGGAAACGAAGACAGTCAACACGAAGTGAATGGTTCGAAAATCGTTACATGCACGCACCAGGTTAGTCCTGCAATGACAAGCACGACGAAGGCGGGTTTCCATGCAGCATGCGTCCGGGAATCAATGAGGCAACCGCATGGGTTGTCCCAAACGGGGCTCTAATGAGTCTTTCAGAAAAGAAACGAACACCCGACCCTGCCTCGGACGGAGAGGTTAAGAACGGTCCGCCGGCCATTCACTTTTGGTTCGGATTACTGTTGGGCCTCTTTTTCATTGTTTCCGGTGTGGGAAAGATGCTTGACGTTAACTCATTCAAGAGCGCTCTGGAGCTCTACGGCGTTCCGGGTTGGCTAACGGTCGTCGCGATCCCGATTCCATCACTGGAAATTCTGCTCGGCCTCGCGCTTCTTTTTAACGGGCCTGCCCGGTCACTCGTTCTGGCTTCGCTGCTCTCTCTGATCTTTTTCACGCTGGCTTTTGCTTATGGCCATTTTGTGCAGGGAGTGCAGGACTGTGGTTGCTTTGGCAGGCTGACGGTGTTACAAAGCTCGCCAATCGCTTCGTTTCTCCGGAACGCCGCTTTGATCCTTTTCTGTCTTTATCTCTATCGAGTGAAGCAACGCAAGGAACCGCGCCCTCTGGCCGGATGGCAGTGGCTGACGCTGGCCGTCGCCGGCGCTCTTGCCTTTATGCTCTCTGGCATTTCAAGCGTTACGCCGCTGTTGCAATCAGGGCCGTCCTTTTTGCACAAACAGATCAGTGCGACCCCGCTGGTGCATTACATCGAGCCCGAGGCGGTTTCCCCCTATGTGATTTTTGCTTATAGTACCAGTTGTAGCTCGTGCTGGGACGCCATCGAAAATGTGAAAACCTACAAGGAGACCGGGCTCGTACAGAAGATTTACGGTTTGACCTACGGGGACGAGATAGACTTACTGGAATTCGAAGAGCGGTTCGCATCCAATTTCGGCAGCAAGAGGATCGATCCTGATTCTTTCAACGCCCTGGTGGCGCAGACCCCGACTCTGTTCTACATAGAAAATGGCGAAGTCAGGGATGTGCAGACCTTGACCGTGATGTCTGCGGCCAGGTTTCTTGAAGAACGCTTGATCGGGGAAAGTTCAGAGTAGGTGGCATTGGCTCACTCATGAAATTCCCATACCTGAAGTCCAGACAAAGGCAATGTTTATGAAACACGTTGGCTGGAAACGACAGATAGTATAATGGGAGTTGGGTGCCTTTTCAGAACAAGAAATTCTCGATTCTACCACGGTTGATGTTGCGCTCCTAACAGTTCTGCAGTCCCGGGAGGCGTCGGCTGACCACGGAATAACCTGAGACAGTCTGACCACACTGACTCTTTCAAGCAATCAATTTTTCTAAATAAAATAGCTGGGTTTCTGACACCCGGGCTGCATTCCTTTGCTTTCAAAGCGGACAACCTCTCATCCGGTTTGTATTTTTACCGACTGCAGGCAGGCGACACGAGCGTTTGTAAGAAGATGCTGTTTGAAAAGTAAGCTCCCCTTCACTAACCTTCCCTCAACTTCCTGAAATAATTTGCACAAGAAGCTTGTTTTTCTGATCTTATCGGTCACTTAGGAAGTTTAGAGCCGAAAGACGGCTAAACGATATTTGATTATGAAGAACAACATTCACAAATCGATGAAGAACCTCGCAACGCTAACATTAGATAGCCTGTTTCTTATTCTTGTGTTCAGTTGTTCGAGAACGGCATCCGTTCAGGTGGCCGGCTCCACGACTGTTCTGCCGGTTGTGTCCAAGGCCGCCGAACAATTCAGGGTTAAGCACGCGGATGTGAACATTATCGTCAATGCCGGCGGGTCGGGGGTCGGAATCAACCAATTGGCAGAGAGAAAAATCGATCTCGGCATGGCGTCGCGGGATATCACGCAGATTGAGTTAACCAACTACCCTGAGGTCGATTTCGTGACGCATACCATCGGGCGGGATGCGGTGGTGCCGGTGGTCTCCTCTGAGGTTTTTGATTCGGGTGTGCAGGCGTTGACGCTGGCCCAAATTGGCAAAATATATCTCGGAGAAATCCGGAACTGGCAAGAAGCGGGCGGCCCGGAGCGGGAAATACTGGTGGTAGACAAAGAGCAATCACGAGGAACCCGCCACGTTTTTATGCAGGTTGTTTTGGGTGACAAAGTTGCGGCGGCGCCCGGCGCGGATTTGGTCCTCGGCTCAAACAATGAAGAGCAAACCGCAATTGCTCAGAGCGATGCGGCCATCGGTATGCTCTCAAATGCCTGGATAAACAAGGATGTGCGGGGTCTGAGCATCATTATGCCGGATGGTTCGCTGGTGCAGCCGGAGCTGGCCAACATCGCGAACGGTTCGTTCCCCATCACGCGCGCGTTGCTCTTGATCAGCAACGGCCCGCCGCGTGGCGATGTCCGGACGTTCATCGATTTTGTTTTGAGCGAAGAAGGACAAACCATAGTAGAAGAAGCCGGTTATGTCCGCCTCAAGTAGGATTGGAAAGGGGTACGTGGTGGGCAGCACTTTCCTGAGTGCGGCCATGATTCTTGTGATCATCCTTTTCCTGCTGATGAACAGTTGGGATGCGATCCGGCAGACCGGTTTGCAGTTGTTCACCAGCGAGTGGAACCCGGCCCAGGACAAGTTTGGTATCCTGCCGATGATTTGCGGTTCGGTCGCGATCACCGCTATTGCCATCGCCATCGCGCTGCCTCTCGGCATCGCCACTGCGATTTTTACTTCAGAAGTTCTGCCTGCCGGTTTACGGCTCTACGTTAAATCCTTACTGGAACTGCTGGCCGGCATCCCGTCGATTATCTATGGATTAATCGGGGTGGTTTTTCTTAGCGTCTGGGTGGAACAGGCCTTTGATCTGCAGTCCGGTCGCACAGTCTTTACCGGTGGTTTGCTGCTGGCGGTCATGGTTTTACCAACCATCGTCACCCTGTCTGACGATGCCCTGCACCATGTGCCGCAAAAGTACCGTGAAGCTGCAAAAAGTCTGGGATTCTACAATTACGAAGTCATCAGAAACGCCGTGTTGCCGATTGCCAAACCGGACATCATCGGCGCTGCTCTGCTGGGCCTGGGGCGAGTGCTGGGCGAGACCATGGCAGTCATGTTGGTGGTGGGTAGTATCGATCGAATTCCCGAGCCTTTTTACAACGTTTTCGTTCCCGGCCAAACCCTGACTTCCAAACTCGGACGCGAAATCGCGGAGACAGCATTCGGATCTCTGCATTTCAGCGCCATGATTTTCATGGGGTTGATTCTACTCGTATTTGTTCTGCTGGTGACAACGATTTCCCTAACTTACTTTTACAATCCGGAAGATCGGCTTTATGAGTAGAGAATTGACAAACCGGGTATTTTCGACCGCGACCTGGTTTGCCGCCGGACTTTGCGGACTGGTATTGTTTTTCATGTTTGCAATCATCACATGGAATGGCATCAGGGCGATCAACTTCGAATTTCTGTTTGCTGCTTCCCGCAACTTTGGCGCAGCGGGCGGCATCTTTTATCAGATTATTGGCAGTCTGCTGTTGATATTATTTGCGGCCCTCATTTGTCTGCCGCTTGCTTTGGGTACGGCTATCTTCAAGAGCGAGTATTTACACAACGCGCGGGTGCAAAAACTCTGTGCCATACTTGTTTACGGGCTGAACGGCGTGCCCTCGGTCATATTCGGGATCTTTGGGTTGATTTTTTTTGTGAATGTCTTGCAGACCGGTGTCTCATGGTTTGTGGGTTCAATCATTCTCGCGATCATGATGCTGCCGACAGTGGTGCTGGCGGCCTACCATGCGATCAACAGCGTCCCGGAGATTTACCGCGAAAGCGCAAGCGCTCTGGGCCTGAACCGATGGCAAGTGATCGTTAAGGTTTTGCTGCCGCAGGCAACTTCAGGGGCGATCTCCGGTTTGTTTCTCGGTCTGGCGCGCGCGATTGGCGAAACCGCACCGATCATGTTTATCGCCACAGCATTTTCAGGCATCGATATCCCGGGATCCTTTCTTGATCCGGTCACGTCTCTACCGACCCACATTCTTGCGTTGGCCCAGCAGGCCGTAGATGCACGTGCATTGGAGAATGCCTGGGGGGCCAGCCTGGTCTTGATTTCCCTGGTCACTGTATTCAGTACGCTGGGATTGTGGGGCAGAATGAAATTAAAAACCTCGAGTTTAAGATGACGCGTTCAACAGGACTTAGAATTATCCAGCCGGGAGCACTGCCGGAAGCGGCGGCCGCAGTCAAGGTCAACGACTTAAACGTCTGGTTTGGCACCGCCCACATTTTGCGCGAAATAGCGGTGTCTTTTCAGGAATATCGTATAAACTGTATCGTCGGACCATCGGGCAGCGGCAAGTCCACCTTGATCCGCAGCATCAACCGCATGAATGATGATGTGGCTGGCTACTGTGCAAAAGGGACAATCCACGTCGATGGTAAGGACATTATGTCTGAATCCATCAACGTCGCCAAACTGCGCCAGGAAGTGGGTATGGTATTTCAAAAGCCGTGTGTCTTTCCCAAGTCGATTTCCGAGAACGTTCTTTTCGGGATGCAGGATTTGAAAAAACTAACCGTACAGGAAAGGCTGCAAATCGTCGAGAATAATCTCAAGTTGACGGCCTTGTGGCGTGAGGTTTCCCACCGGCTGCATGACAAGGCCGTCACTCTGTCACTTGGTCAGCAGCAGCGGCTCTGCATCGCCCGGACACTGGCAGTCAAACCAAAGGTCGTCTTGCTCGATGAGCCAACCTCATCCTTGGACCCGGTGTCGTCCCGCGCGGTTGAGGAACTGATGCTCGAACTGAAAAAAGAATACACAATTGTATTTGTGACACACAATATTCAGCAAGCACAACGCGTGGCGGATCACCTGGTTTTCATGTGCAACGGCGGTGTGATCGAACAGGGGTCCAAGCAGAAGCTCTTTCACAATCCGGAGAAAGAGCTGACCCGGAAGTACCTCAATGAAGAATATTGTGATTGTTAATGTTTAGAGGCGGATTCTCAAGAGAATCAGGACATTGAAGATGCGGCAGGACCAGGCAGATGTGATCGTCCGGCGGCCAGAATATTCACTTCGATAATGAGGCGGCAGAGGCTAAGAAAATACTCGTTCCCCAGATTGGACTGGGAGACGGCCTGCTCTCGCTGCTCCACGACAGGCACTACACTGAAAAATGATCATGCACAGCATGACACGTAGTGGCCGATGCTGTGCATTGTTTTTCGAGAACTACGCTGACGGCCTAGAAATAGACCGTGCCGTTAACAGCTGTTCCGGATTGAATAACGATTCGATTTATGCCACCGGCATCCTCGATTATGCCATCTACAGTCGCTTCTATTCCGATGCTGAATTTGGGATTGATGAAGTACTCGCCACCAAACCCGATACCGCCAAGTAAATCAGCCTGATCGCCGCTTCTCTTGGGCGCATCAACCATCAGGCCGGCGCGCAGGGACACATACGGCGCGATTCGTCCCATATCCAAGTAAAAATGCGGAACGAGAAGGAAGGTGAAATGAGCCCCCACAGCTTCCCGATAGCTGAAGCCGAATCCGGGCGCGATGTTCAGCGTCTGGCTCACCCAAATCGGTACCAGGATGACCGTTTGACTACTCTGGATCGAGCCCGTAAGTCCGAAGCTCCGATCGACCGGTTGTTGCTGCGCCTGCAGATTGCTTGTTCCGGCAGCAATGACCAATAGGAGCGATAGTGCCACACCCAATAGGCGTCCGCTTAGTCGTTCCATACTAATTCTCCTATACAAAATAGTGATAATATTCCCATCAGAAAGAATAGTGAATAGCAGCAGCGCGCGGTGCCAGGGCGAGGTTGAAAGACCAACCACTAATTGAGCCAGAAATATTGGAGCCAGTGGCCGGCTCCTGCATACAGAGGGTTCCAAACGGGAAACCGATCTGCTTTAAGCTTCCTTCCCCACCTCCAGATACACCAGGTAATTAATTGAAGTAAAGTGTAATTACCTAATTTTGTTAAACTAATATAACTACAATCTGCTGATTTGCGGCAAACTAGAGCATTTTTTTTAGGATTATTCGAAATTGGTTTACAGTTGGCCGCTTGCGGATGACCGTACAATGGTCATGTGGTGTTCCCAGGTACGCCGGCCGTGCCCGAAAGGTGGTCGTGCGCGGGTTAGGAGAAGGCGCGTAGCAGGAAAAAGATAATAACGCCGGTGACCGAAACGTAGAGCCAAACCGGCAACGCAATTCGGGCTACCCTCTTGTGCAGCCGGCGCCTGTCAGTGAGACCAAAGAAAAGTGAGGAAAAAATCAACGGCAGCATGATGACTGACAGAAATATGTGCGAGATCAGGATGGCGAAGTACACGGGCCGGATCCAACCTTCGCCCAGAAACTTTGTGTCTCCCTGCAAACTATGGTAGTAAACGTAACTGAGGAGGAACAGGCCCGAAATACAAAAAGCCGTGACCATGAGCTTGCGGTGCAGGTTCTCATTGCCATTGCGGATGGCGCGGAATGCAGAGACCAAGAATAGCGCCGCCGCCGCATTCAACCCGGCATTAACTGCAGGCAGGAACGATATGGCCACACTCCTGCCGCCGCTCCCGGGCCGCAAATAGATCAGCCAAACGAGGAAGGTCAAAACCACGGTAGTCCCGACAGCGTTCCAAAAGTAAAATGTTCTGTTGCTTATCATTCTAATCCTGAGCTTTGCCAATTTTCACGCTGCGAATAAGATAGAACAAAAAATAGAGAAAACAAGGATATGGAGTGAGCGTTTGGAAAATTGAAAAGAAAATTATCCGGAAGGCGACAAAAAAGCCTGGAAACTGCATAGATGCGTTTGGGTCCTGCTATCCGGTTTCAGGAAGCCCCTCAAAAAAATCGACAATTCCAGTCTCCAGCGAATACTCACCACCCACGACCAGAAGGCCGTCCGTTTGAATCAGTCGTTCAAGAGTCTGCGAGCCTTGGCGTAGATCCTGACACGAAGCACGAATATTCGCGCGAACCGCTCGTCGCACCAATTCATCCCAACCCTGCTGAGGTTCTGCCTCCCGCAAAGGTTCGACGGTTGGCCGGATGCGGTCGATGATCGAACGCAGGCCCGGCGCCAGTGTTGTCACGTGCTCAATCTCTTTTAGCGTGCCTACGACTGCTCCGCACATTGAGTGTCCCAGGACGACAATCAACCGGGTGCCAAATTTCTCAGCAGCGAACTCAATACTTCCGACCTGAGACGGCGCGGCGATATTGCCGGCCACGCGCACGACAAACAAATCACCCAGGCCCTGGTCGAAAATAATCTCGACCGGCACGCGCGAGTCAGAGCAGCCAAGAATGATAGCGAACGGCTCCTGGCCTGTTACCAAAGCGCTACGGCGTGCAGGGTCAGTGCTTGGTCCGGGGCCTCGAAGGTTCGACCGGAAGCGATTATTTCCTTCCCAAAGACGGTCGAGTGCTTCTAGCGCAGAGAGCATTGCAGTGTTACCTTTTCCGGTCAGACATAATTGTCATTTTAGGCCATTTAGACTAGAGATTCAAGGTTTCTATGATTTTGTTTGAAGAAAGCAGCTTCTTCAGGGATGCCAATAAATCGGGTGAATCCACAAAGGGCTGCTGTCGATAGAGTTTGGCGTAATCGGAATGAATTAAGTCTTCTACATTTTTGCTTTTCCGGCTTGCCGCATCTTCGATGGTCTTCCGGTAATTTGAGACAAAGCGCAGATTTTCCGGATCGACATATCCTGCTTTTATGAAAGCCCGGGTTTTGCGGACACATCTACACGGATTTGATCGCTTAATCAAACCGCATTTCTCGTTCATAAAGTTGTAGAGCTGTGCTTTCGCCCGCGATAATTTCACGCGGAAATTCACCTTGGTGATTCCCAGTATCTCGCTGCCGATGGTATCGCCTACCTGGAGCAGCTCGCCTAGAATGTATAACAGGCGCTGCTCCCGGTCCAAGCAAAGTAGCATGCCGTTCATACAACCAATCTTTGCCTCTTCAATTAGGATTTCCTCATCGACAGGAGGTTCTGAATGTTCAGGCAGCTCTGCGTCGAGGGCATTGTCTAAACTGTCACCATATTGTTCAAAGGATAATGCCTGGAATTCTCTTCTATACTTTTTCATGTTGATGACATGATTGCTGACGATCCGGTAAAGCCAGGTCCTGAAACTGCTTTGCCCCCGGAATGTACTGAGCTTTGTAATTACCTTGATGAGTATCTCTTGAGTGATGTCCGCGGCATCTTCAGGTTCCCAGACCATGCGCAGAGCAACATTGTAGATCCACCGCTGGTGTCGATAGATTAACGCTTCCAGGCTCTTCTTATCACCGTTCAACGCCTGTTCTATGAGATTCTCATCCGTAAGCCCGGATTTTATTTTTTCTGGAAATGGGTTAGTCATGTCAGGGGAGTCACTGAAATTTTGCGTGATTACTTAAGCAAACTGGTTTGAGAGATTTTTGAGTTCTTCTGCCAATATTACCTTTTGCTGCTCTAGCGCGCCCTCCAATTGCTCTAAAGGTACGGGCGGCGCCATCAAAACGAAAGTAAAAACACTCGTCTTGCCGCCGTCGTTTGGCGTAACCCGAGAATAGGCAGTCCCCAAACTTCCATCCGGAAAGTGCATATACCAGTCAATTGCTCCATGCTCCTTAGATGCCTTGACTTCAAGTCTAATTGGCACCTCACCCTGGGGGGTTGCCAGTATTGCATGTTCATCGTCTGCCTGCTTAAAAGCATTTGTCCAAATCGGCAAATTTGTGGGGCTGGCGACAAAATCAAATAGCTGCTCCGCATCTGCGTTAACTGCGACACTTTGTACGTCAAAGTTCTTTAAGTTCTGCATAACTGTAGCAACCTCCAGGAAAGTGGTGTGTTCAAATTGATTCGTTGTCATATGCTTTGACAACATTTCCGGAGGAGTGTTACAGTTGGTTTGCTTGGTTCACCTCGCCGACTTGTTTTGGGGGATGTAGATTTTGTACTCGATGGCGGTGATGCCTTTGTTCTTGTTCTCTATCATGTTGCCGTTGGCGTCGCAGGGGTATTCTCAGCTAACAGTGGCGTCATCTGTAAAGTCGTGGCCAAGGCTCAAGAAAGATAGTGCCATCAGAGGTGCAATACAACTTTTGCACGTCTAAGATGGGAACAGGCCTGCGTTTTCAGGCAGGCTTTGGGTTGTATGGTGAAATCGTGCTGGGTTCAAAAATAGAATTCAGCCTACGTGAATGCATCAGAATCTCTTGTGGACAAACGTAAAAGTAGCAACCACCGTTGATGCCCAAAGTAGGCTATTCAGCACGAAGAGTTGCAAAAACAGGTAATTAGAGAATTCAGTAGATCTGCCTGGGGCGGAATAAACATCAAATAGGCGACAGAGCTGAAGCATTGGAAAAACCAACACCGCCCACGCGATTTGATGGTTGCCAGGGCTTTTTCTTTGCCTTGCCAGTGTAATAATGTGCGTGTCTGGGAGGCAATTCAATCCTCCCAGCTCATTTTTGACATTCGGTCGAAATGTCTAAAATGACCTTTATCAATACCTTGACCCCTCATATGGTCATATGATACTATCTTAGAAGCAACATTTTTCTGGTTTCTGTGAAACTGGCTGACTCTAATCTATAGTAATAGATGCCACTTGGCAAATTGCCGGCATCAAAAGTCAATCCGTGGTCTCCGGACGACTTCTCTTCATTATCAATTAAGGTTACGACCTTTTGCCCCAACAGATTGTACACTGCCAACTTAGCAACACCTGATTCTTGCAGACTATATCGAATTGTTGTGACCGGGTTAAAGGGATTGGGGAAATTTTGGTGCAAAGCAAATGTTTCAGGCAAATCCAAGACAACAGTAAGATGTCTCTCTGAACTTGCAACTCTTGACCAAGACCGGCTTCCGTTTTCTACAAACCACTTATAGTTTCCGGGTGCCAGATTGACGACTCTCGAATTGGAACTCGGCGAAATGCCGCTTTGAGAAAGAGAAAAAGACCCTTCACAGTGAACAATCTCGTTCGTAATGGCATTTTTAATAGTCAAAAATGAGTAGATTGAGGAGTCTGCTACGTTCTTATGCCATTGAAATCTGACGTTGCCAGTGGCAACGAGGCCGTCTTCGATGGGGAAGACAGTTGTAGGTTTCGATGTCAAAGAGGTCCAGCCTATATGAGCCGGGGTATAATCGCAGAGCCAATTAGTCTGCCCAACACTCGTTGATGCCATGATACAATCTTGAGAGCCGTCGCAGGGATGGCTACGTGAGTTAAGATTCTGAATACCGTTGAAAACAAAACTGCACGAAGGTATTTGCCGGTTTTCATCCGGAGCATGAAAAAGGTGCGCCATTTCATGCCCAAAAGTTAGGGGCAAAACCCGTAAACGTTCAAATGTCAAAACAAAGTAAGAACCACCGCGCTGAGCCCAACCATCCGGGAAAGCGCCGTCAGGAAAGATCCCAGATGCTCCCTGAACTACGGGATTATACGGAATGAACACTGTGAACGCACCGTCTGCGTTTGCTTTTTGTTTGGTATTTCTATTGAACTGAGCTACACGGCTAACCACATTGCCATCTGAAAATCCCAATTTTCCCATAATAGGATTTACCCATAGGTGATGAAACTGCACACCATTTCTGAGTATAGGTTCATACGGTTGATTAACAACGTCGGGGTCGTCTTCGTCATAGGATAGAATGGTAAGAGTCAAATCGTGGCCGAATCGATTGGCATGAAACGACCAAATATTCAGGCTTGAGACTGCGGCAGAAAAGATGATTTCCTGGTCTGAGTTTGTCCAGGTATAAAGATCCGGATCAATCGTTCCATCACTTTCGACGAATATCAGGACACAGGTGATATTCCCAACCATGCGCTCCGAAATAGGAACATCAAGGCAATTATCCTGCATATTTGTCTGCCTTAAGGAAAGAAGCCTATCATTGACCGGCATACAGCCCTGAGACGGCCATACAGGTTCTACATCTTTATTGATGACCTTTTGATGTATTTCCCCGGAAACCACAGAATTAAAGTAATTAATTGTTGCTCGATCGTTTTGAGTCAAGGTATTCGTATCGTCATGTTTGTCGTAGGTGCTGGTGTGAATTGCAACGATATTCTGATTTCCTATTAAATCCCCATGGAGCTCCGATGCCACCCAGCCAAAAAGATAACGGGGTGTTGCAATTACGCTCACTTTTCCTCCCTGATTTTTGATGTAGGCGGCTGCCTTATTTGCTTCTTCATGGGTTCGACTATTTGTTTCTATTAAACAGAAATTGGCATCAAAATCCTCTTCGATGATTTGGGAGGTAACGTTGCTAGTGAAAGCAAAACTCAGGACAGCAGACGCCACAAAAGTCTTCTCAAGTAACTTGAAGGAGCTGCACATCTTACACCTCGACATTATAGACTATCGCTTCCTAATTGAATTAACATGGGGGAAGATCATTTTGATACGCCAACCCACTGACACTTCAAAGAACAGGCTATCAGCCTGCTACTGCAAATAGAAAATCTGATCATTGATTCTAATCAACTTTAGCCACAACTGAAGGGAGAAATGTGAATAAATATGATACAGCCGGTAAGCGGCGCTATTCCACAAAACAGCAAGTGTGAGCCCTCCTGCCAGAACTGGTACCGGCGATCTGTCTTGTGTTGTTTCTTAAAGAAGTTGAGCTGGTGGCGTATGTTGGAGGCATTCCTTTGCCACTCGTTCCCACGCAGAGCGTGGGAACGAGTGTAATTAAATGCCAGTCACTCTATGAACTGAGAACCTGATGGTGCACTGAGAAAACCCGAAGCGAACATAGAAACCCTTCGCCCTTGTCGCTGCGTGAAAAACTCGAATTCTATTTCATAAGTTGAATACGAATGGCTTGCCTTCGTTTTTGAGTGCCGATGGTGATGAAATATGTTCCTGAAGGAAGTCCTGGCGCCGCCCACGCGATGTGATGTTTGCCGAGGCTCTTTCTTTGCTTTGCCAGTGTAGTAATGTGTCTGCCGAGAATGTCATAAACGTCAATTTCAATATTTTCCGCTTTGCTTAATTGATATTCAATATTTAGTGTGTTCTCTGAAGAAATCGGATTCGGGTAGGCGGTCAGATTGAATGCGTCGGGAAGTTGTGTAGTGTGATTAGAGGGACTCTGTATTGAAACGACTAAATCGACCTTCACCGGTATATCCACTCTCGGAATTGCCGCACCATTGAGACCTTTGGCAAAAATCTGTAATGTATCCTCAAAGACTGGATCCTGAACGTCTTCTCTGACAAATATGTCCAGGAAAATGGAATCCCGTGGAAAAACCAGAAAGGGGCCTTTACTGAATGTTGTGTGAGCAAACCCGAAACCATGATAACGCGGATGAGAAAAAAATGACATTTCGTTTTTTATGCTGACTGAGTCTATGATTGTTAAGCCGTTTTCATTGTTCACAAAAAACAAACGATGACTCATTTTGTCTTGCGAGAAGAGTAGTGTATTTCTCTTGACGGATAGTCCGGGCGAATGCACTCTAACGAGCGTACCTAGAGAATCTCCATTTATTACTGCTCCTTGCAAGGTGCGAGAATGTATTTCACCCTCTCCGCCGGTCCAACCAGTTTCTCCTAAACCGGAAGCTGTGGCGAATTGAAAACCAACCAATGCATCTACTGTTGCGATGGTTCTGGTGGTGCGCAAGTGGCCAAAAAGTTCCTGTTCCGAAACCCTGAAAAGTTGTAGGATAATATCATAATCACCAAAATTTGTGATAATCTGGTCCCCTTGCATGGCTTTCAGACTATCTACTAACAGCTCATCGCCAACGGGCGGTTCAAAAAACTGTAAGACTTCATAGACATTAAAACTGGTACTGTCTACTCGCTTTAGAGTAGTCTCCCTGCGAATTGTACCTAATGCGCCCGAATGAATTTGGCCGCTCATATCATAGGAAGTAGTCTCCAAAACAGTGTACTGCTTGCCGTTTGTATGAATGCTGTCCTTTGTTGCTGTGATGATTGTCCAATTTGGATAAAACAATGTGTTGTGGAAATAGAAACCGCCTGAATAGTCCCATGCGTTACCAACATGTAAAGGATAATGAGCTAATAGTGAATCAGCTTCGGGCTGGCTGTACAAATGGTCAAGACAAGCGAGCAGCACAATTGGAAGAATTATTGAGAGGACTATCTTAGGCTTGATGGTCAACGCGATCTCCTGTAATGAGGTCGCACAAATCTATCTGTGGGTTCTAACAGGCAATGGGCGGGAAACAATGAGGACCCACAACGCCTGCTGAAAATAAGGATAAGATTATGGAATTTGGGATGACGCCAACGAGGTGAAGAGGGTAGAGTCGAGTTACTTGCTCGACTTAATTTGGCACGCCGCAACTTCATCAAAACTCTCCAACGTCTCCAACATCTTAGCCCTGAGTGGCACTTTGGGGAAGGGTTTCAGGGCTTTCTGTGAACTTGTTTGTCTACGAGGTTCGTCTAAAAATCAAGATAAGAGTCGAGTCCGCGAATGTCAACACTTTGTTCGGGGAGTGGGTAGTGAGTCGACACCTTACTCACTTTTCGCAAACACCAACTCCCCATCGTTAGCATCTATTTTTATCGAGTCATCCTTCTTCAGATCACCCGACAGTATCATGCGCGAAAACTCATTGATCAGTTTGCGTTGCATCAGGCGCTTGAGCGGGCGGGCGCCGTAAACCGGGTCATATCCTTGCGCGGTCAGGAGATCTTTAGCTTGCTCCGTCAGTACGGCATCAAAGCCCTGGCGCTGCAAAACTTTGCGCACAAGTTGCTCAAACTGGATGTCGACGATTTCGTGGATATGGGCGCGGGTCAGAGGATGAAAGACAATGATCTCATCCAGGCGGTTGAGGAATTCCGGCCGCATCTGCTTTTGCAGCAGTTGCAGAACCTGCTTGCGCGTCTCTTCGTAGACACTGTCGCGCTCGGCATCGCTGCTCGCGGCAAAGCGCTCCTGGATTAATTCGGAGCCGAGGTTTGAGGTCATGATGATAATGGTATTCTTAAAATTCACCACATGCCCCTGACTATCGGTCAACCGGCCTTCGTCCAGGACCTGCAGCAGCACATTAAATACCTCCGGGTGTGCCTTCTCGATTTCGTCTAGCAGCACAACTGAGTACGGCCGCCGCCGAATGGCCTCGGTCAGTTGACCACCCTCATCGTAGCCGACATATCCCGGGGGCGCGCCAATCAGGCGCGAAACGCTGAACTGTTCCATGTATTCCGACATGTCGATGCGGACCAGGGCGTGCTCGTCGTCGAAGATAAACTCCGCCAACGCCCGCGCCAGCTCGGTTTTGCCAACCCCCGTCGGACCGAGAAAAACGAACGATCCGATTGGCTGCCCTTCCGGACTCAGGCCCGCGCGCGAACGCTGTACCGCAAAGGAAATCGCATCGATGGCTTCGTCTTGTCCGACCACGCGTTGCCGCAGACGGTCTGCGATTTGCAGAATCTTTTCGCGTTCTCCTTCCAGCATTCTCGCCACCGGAATGCCCGTCCAGCGCGAGACAATGTCGGCGATGTCGTCGTCCGTCACCTCTTCTTTGAGAAGCGCGCCGGCCTGATTTACTTCTTTTATTTTTTCGTTGGCCTCCTGCAGCTTCTGATCCAATTGCGTCAGGGTGCCGTAGCGCAGTTCTGCCGCACGATTGAGATCGCCGTCGCGTTCGGCCTTGTCGGCTGCCTGCCTGGTCTGTTCGATTTGTTCTTTGGCCGACCTGACCTCCATGATCGCTTGTTTTTCCACTTGCCATTTTGCTTTCAGACCGTGCGATTTTTCCTTGAGTTCCGCCAGCTCGGTTCCCAGACGGTCAAGCCGCTGGCGGGAATCATCATCTTTCTCTTTTCGCAGGGCGACTTGTTCGATCTCAAACTGCTTAATCCGGCGCTCTGTTTCGTCGATTTCCTGCGGCATAGAATCAATTTCGGTGCGTAATTTGGCGGCAGCTTCATCGATAAGATCGATGGCCTTGTCCGGCAAGAAACGTTCAGAAATGTAGCGATCGGACAGATTTGCCGCGGAAATGATGGCGGAATCCGCTATCCGGACCCCGTGGTGCACCTCGTATCTCTCTTTGAGGCCGCGCAGGATTGAGACGGTGTCAGAGACGGAGGGCTCACCGACCAGGACCGGCTGAAACCGCCGTTCCAATGCTTTGTCCTTTTCGATGTGTTTGCGGTATTCGTCCAGTGTGGTGGCCCCAAGCATGCGCAATTCGCCGCGCGCCAGCATCGGTTTCAGCATGTTGGCGGCATCGACCGCTCCCTCCGCTGCGCCGGCGCCTATCATGGTGTGCAGCTCATCCAGGAACAGAACCACCTGCCCTTCGGCGCTTTCAACTTCCTTGAGAACAGCTTTCAAGCGCTCTTCAAATTCTCCCCGGAACTTGGCGCCTGCAATCAGGGCCCCCATCTGTAGCTCAATCAGGCGCTTGTTCTTCAGCGATTCCGGCACATCGCCATTGGCGATGCGTTGCGCGATGCCTTCGACGATAGCGGTCTTGCCGACGCCGGGCTCTCCCACCAGGACCGGGTTGTTCTTGGTCCGGCGAGACAGGACCTGAATCGAACGCCTGATTTCTTCGTCGCGGCCGATGACCGGGTCCAGCTTACCCCTTTCCGCCAGGACGGTAAGATCTCTGCCGTATCGTTCCAGGGCCTGGTATTTTTGTTCGGGCGTCTGGTCCGTGACACGTTGGTTGCCGCGAATGTCTTTAAGTGCGGCGTAGATCTTGTCTTTCTCTACCCCATGCTTTTTGAGAATCCTGGCGGACGGACCATCTTTTTCAGCGGAAATAGCTATCAACAAATGCTCGATGGAAATGAACTCGTCTTTCAGTTCCTTCATTTCTGCCGTGGCGGCCTGCAGCAGGGTGTTGAGACGGTTTGAAATGTAGATGTTACCCGCTGCCCCGGATCCCGAAACGCGCGGCAGCTTGGCGATCTCCTGCTGCACGCGGTCTGCGATGGCTGTGGCGTCCGCGCCCATCTTTTTTAGTATCACGGCGGCCAGACCATCCGGCGCATTGAGCAAGGCTTTGAGCAGGTGCTCGACTTCTATCTGTTGTTGTCCATGTTCGGTCGCAAGCTCCTGAGCCGCAGAGAAAGCCTCCTGGGCCTTGAGAGTCAGTTTGTCAAATTTCATCAGGTTTTCCCTTTTCAGTTCAAAGTCGTCCTGCTGCAGTCACGCAGGCGTCACGGTTCCAGGATCTGCCGGCTTCCGCGACTGTAATTCACCGCCTGTGCTATTTTTTCATTTTAGAAGAAACCGTCAGCGCCACCAATGCGGCGGCCAGGACCAGGGTCGCCACAAGATAGCCCACTATCTCGGGCACTGCAATGATAATAAGGGCAGTAACCAGCAACCCGGCGCCCCATAAAGCCAGTGCTTGTCTGAGCCGCTCACCTGAGTCTCTTAGTCTATCGTCAAGTACGTGCATTCCAATCATATTTTGGTCTCCGATCCTCGGGTCGTGACTTCAGGTCTGCTTCTATTCAAATTGCATGCCAAATCGATGCGATTTTTGTAATATACTGTTTGTTAATGATTTAAACCCTATGAGTTGTTGCTGGCGTCAAAACATCGGCATGCAGCCCTGACAGATAATTAAACGATCTGCGCGCGGGCAGATGTCATTGTGTCAGTCGCAGCGCGTATGTGTGTCATTTGGGCAGCAAAGTACAAGCCGCTTGATCCCAAGAGAAAGGATGTTAAATTTCCCGTTGTTTGACCGACATAATAAAAGGACTTTTAATACTTACGGGAATGCCAATGGAAAAAGCTCACGGAGTTGTTTGGGATCTTGACGATCTCTACAGAGGTGCGGATGACCCCAGCCTGGCGCATGATATCGAATCTTTAATCGGATTGGCGCAGGAGTTCCAGGGTAAATACTATGGAAAAATAACGGCTCCGGACTGCTCGGCAGACCTCTTGCTGCAAGCGCTACAGGACTATGAGAAGCTCGTGGAGAGCGCTTATCGTCCGTACGCGATGGCCAATCTGCTGTTCACCGGCGACGGCAGGTCGGATAAATATAAGGCGTTGGTGGCAAAGGTGCAGGATGCGCTGACCCGCTTCGGCAACGAAACGTTGTTTTTTGCACTTGAACTCCAGAAAATCCCGGATGAGTCCCTGCAGAACTTTGTCGCCACGGGAAAGTTGGAGCCATACCGGCATTACCTGGAATCCTTGCGTCTTTTTACACCCTACACGTTGTCCGAGCCGGAAGAAAAGGTAGTGAACCGCAAGACCCTTACCGGCAAAACCGCCTTTGTCAACCTGTATGACGAGTTTACGGCAACCTTTGAATGGCAACTTGAGATCGCGGGCGAGACCAAAACCCTGACACAGAGCGAGTTGCGCGAGTTGCACAGAAGCCCGGACGCTGCCCTGCGCAAAAAAGCCAAGACCGCCCACGATGGCAGGTATGGCGAGCATGCTTTGATTTTTTCCAACATTTTCGGGAATCTCATTAAGGACCATGCCAATGAGATGGAGGCCCGCGGTTACGAAAGCCCGATCCAGCCGACTCATTTGAAAAATAAGGCGCCGACCGAGGTTGTGCAAACCATGATGGATGTCACCTCAGCCAACAACTCTCTGGTGCAAAGATACTGTCGTCTGAAAGCAAGAATGCTCGACCTGCCGAAACTGCGCGGCAGCGACCTGTATGCACCGGTGGCAAAGTCGGAACATAAAATTTCCTTTGAGGAGGGAAGGGCCCTGGTGCTGGAGAGTTTTGCCGGATTTTCTCCCGAGTTCGGCGCCATCATACAGCGGGTCTTCGATGAGAACTGGATCGATGCGGAAGTTAGGCCCGGAAAGCGTGGTGGCGCCTTCTGCTACAGCGTTGCCCCCAGTCTGCATCCGTACGTGCTGGTCAACTACGTGGACAATCTCGATAGCGTTTATACCATGGCGCACGAGCTTGGCCACGCCTTGCACACGGTGCTGGCGAGCGAATCGCAGTCGCTCCTGACCTTCCACGCGCCCCTTATCCTGGCCGAAACGGCGTCGGTATTCGGTGAAATGCTGTTGACCCGCAAGCTTCTTTCTGAAGACCCGAATCGTGAAACCCGGATCCGGATTCTTTCTTCAAAGCTGGAAGACTTTTTTGGGACGATTTCCCGCCAAACAATGTACACTCGTTTTGAACTGGACGCCCATCAGGAAGGTGGTCAGCGCCGGTTGAGCGCAGATGAATTCTGCAACCTCTGGCTGAAACGCCGTGATGAGCTTTACGGAGATTCCGTCGATTTTCTCGATGAAGAAAAATGGTTTTGGTCCGTCATTCCCCACTTCATTCATACCCGCTTTTACTGCTATGCCTACACTTTTGGCGCACTTTTTGTGTTGGCCCTTTACAATCAATTTGAGCAGGAGGGCAGTGCGTTCGTACCCAAGTACCGCGATCTGCTGGCGGCCGGAGATTCTGACTGGCCCGCAAAACAAATTGAAAAAGTCGGTCTGGACTTCCAGCAAGAGAGTTTCTGGCAGGGTGGGTTTCAGGTGATCGAGCGGATGCTTGATGAGCTGGAGGGGCTGGTTTGAACCGGCTGCCGTGTTCATTTCATTCCACAAGTTAAGCATACGTTTTCCACGAAAGTGCGTACCCGTGTGCGCAAACCGCCGTTGACTAAGGTATGATATCTTCATGCCGATCTTAAGGATGAATACCCTACACAAAGGAATGGACTATGAAATACCTGGTCACAGGCGGGGCAGGATTTATTGGCTCGCACATCGCTGAGGCCCTCGTAAACGAAGGCCACGAAGTAACCGTTGTCGACGATCTTTCCACTGGCAAACTTTCCAACCTGCACACATTTGAAAACCGGATCACTTTCCTGCAGGCGGATATCCGTGATTTCGATTTGATGCGGCAGGCGACGCAGGGGGTCGACGTTATTTTTCACGAAGCGGCCGTAGCCTCGGTCGCGAAATCCATCGAAAATCCCATTGCGACCGATTCCATAAATGTCGGAGGCACTGTTTCTGTTCTGACGGCGGCGAAGGAGAGCGGGGTTAAGAAAGTCGTGTTTGCGTCGTCGGCTGCTATTTATGGCGACGATCCGGAACTCCCGAAACAAGAGGACATGGCCCCCAAGCCGATGTCGCCGTACGCCTTTCACAAGCTGGCTGGCGAATACTATCTCAACCTCTTCCACCAACTCTATGGCTTGCAGGCCGTGGCGCTGCGCTACTTCAATGTGTTCGGTCCGCGCCAGGACCCATCGTCTGAATACAGCGGAGTGATTTCAATCTTCCTGAATCGCTTTCAGAAAGAGGCGCAGTACACCATCTACGGCGACGGTGAGCAAAGCCGGGATTTTGTTTATGTAGCGGATGTGGTCAAGGCCAACCTGGCGGCAGCAGCCACTCCGTTCGAGCACGTCCCCGTGATAAACGTGGCCTGTAACCGCTCCAACAACCTTCTGCGTCTGGTCGAGCACTTGCAGGAAATCTCGAATTCATCCCGCAAACCGGAATTTGGCCCGGAGAGACTGGGTGATATCAAGCACTCTCTCGCGGACAATACGCAGTTGAAGCAACTTCTCAAAGTCGTGCCGATTGTGGAGTTTCATGAAGGGTTGAGACGATTGTGGTTGGCTGAAGCGGAGGCTGCGCGCTGACCGGTCTCCGGCGCAGAAAGCGGTGAGTCGTGCTGCGCAGGTCCTGTGGAACGACTCAGTTCAGCAAGATTTGCAGCCGTAGAAAGGCGGCCTCGGCGGGCAAATAATCCTCACGAATGTTAAGGGCTTCCTGGTATTCTCTCATCGCGAGCGGCCACAGTCCGCGCAGCTCGTAGACCCTGCCCAGATTGCAGCAGGCATATTCCGGCGTATCGTACCGTCCTGCCTTTTTGGCTTTTTCCAGCCACGGTCCGGCCTCTTTTGCTTTTCCCATCTGCAGGTAGTAAGCGCCGATGTCATTGTACGGGTTGCCAAACTCCGGGTCGACGGCAATGGCGTTGTGACATTGCGCGATGGCTTCGGCCAATTTGCCCTGGAAACTGTAGGTCCAGCCCAGGAAAGTGAAGGCCTCGGCGCTGCGCTCGACGGCCAGGGATTTTCGGTAGTTTACGATTGCCGCTTCCAGTTCACCCGCCATCTGCTGCTCATAGGCCAGTAAGAAGTACTTCATCGCGCGTGCGCTCATCTTGTAATTGGCAAACATATCGGGATTCTTGCCCATGATTCTCAGCTTCCAAACTCTTCAGCGTAATCCTGCAAGGAGGCATTGACGACGGCGAAGGCATGCTCCCGGTCGTAAACCTGATCGATCTGCACGTTTAAGTCCTCCCCGATAATATACTTGTAGGTGCTGAAGTAGTGGCGTAACCGCTCTATCATGATTTCTGAAAGATCTTTCAGAGTTTCCGCGGCGCCCCAGATGTTGTCGTTTTCGAGGACGGCTATGATTTTATCGTCCGCTTCGCCGTGATCGACCATCTGCAGGCCGCCGACAACCTTGGCCCGCAGGATGATCTCGCCACGATTGATCGGGCGTTCGCTGATCACGCAAATGTCAAGAGGATCGCCATCTGCCTTTTCTGAACTCGGAGAGAGCGCCGCAACCCGGCGTCCGCAAAAGGTGCGCGGAATGAAGCCGTAGAGCGTCGGTGGTTGCGATGACGTGCGCTGTGGCCGGTCGACACGGATATAGCCCGTGGATTTGTCCAACTCGTACTTTACCGAATCGAATGGTGTTATCTCTATGTAGGCGTTTACAACTTTGGGTGGGCTGTCCCCGGGATCCAGTCCGTGCCAGGGGTGTGGCCGCCATTTGTAGAAGGGCTGCGGAAACGGCATTCAAATCTCCCTATTTGAAAGTGACTCGAGGTTCGAGTAATTCCTAACCTGAACAATGCATGAATCTGCGTATTGAGCACCCACCAACCACAGTCATTCGGGGGATTCCCTTTTTGAATGGGTCCGGTAGACGGACACAGCTCTTACCAAGAAAGATCCCGCCAGGATGACAAGAAGGGTAGTTATGAAGGGTCAAGTCGGAAGATAGCACAACTATCCGATCATCTCAAGAAAAACTTTGCGCAGGCACTATAAGATTTAGTTGCAACCCGAATGAAGATTGTCTACTTTCCCTCTCCCGGGGGAGCGTGAGATTTTCAAGAGCAGCAAAAAGGACTTACTCGGAGGAGAATCTAAACGTCATCGTCAGGACAAGACCCTGGTCAAGCTCCTGATAACCTACCACCCATTTCATAGGAGGGGCGCTATGAAACACCCGGCCATATCCAAATCCATCCTTCTCAGCTTAATTCTTTTTCTGACCGTGCCGTCTTTGGCGCAAACTGGCAGCCTGAGAATCCCGGTCAACTGGTTTGCTATCGAACAAGACCCTGGTTTGAGAAACACCTTCTACAAACAGAGCAGAATCACGCGGGAGACTTTTATTTCATTCGAGGTCAACCATTTCAATTACCTGCGCTACAACCTGGAGCACGAAGTTGAGCAGGAAGTGATCGTGTCATACCGGGTTCTGGAAGATCTCTGGAACCAACTGTTCAACCAAATACCCCTCGGCATCGCCGCGTTGCCGGATTCCGTCAAAGCCAAAGACGAATTCCTGTTTTACCTCGACCAGTGGCGCACCTGGCTGAATCTTCGCGACCGGGCGCTCGACGCTTTTCTGGAGGCTTTCCCGACAAATGTCGGCCTGCCGCAAGGTGTCCTGGACGACTTAATGGACCGAATCGAAGATCCGGGAGTGCAGCACGGAGCCATTGGCGTCGGCGCCGTGGCCCAGTTGCAGGCCCTGAAAATACAAGCACGAGACAAAATCCTGACCTCAAAGAGCTTTACCACCGCGGTTTTCAACCCGGTTGCAATCAAGGATGATGACGATCATCTGATTGGGCGCACGGATACGCTGCAGGGCGTGATCGTCAGCGCGCAGGGCGCAACGGATGCCTATTATGCCGGCAAATTGTATGAACAGCAGTTGCAGGTTCACGACGCTGTGCTGGCAAAGTTTGACGCCTTTTTTGAGAAGGGCAGGGACACCTACCGCGGCAAGGAGATCAGGGTAGGCAAGAAATCGCAGGGCACTCTGGTGACCACTACTTTCACCGTGGACAATTTCAACGCCGCTGACTACAGCATTGCCGCCCAGCAGTTGCCGGTTTCCGTGCAATATTTTGTGCAATCGACCCGGCCGGTGATGTTCCATGCCGGCTATGTGATTTCATCTTTGGACGATATCGATTTTGAAAAAGTCCAGACGTTGGCCGGCAATGAGGTCTTTAACTTGATCCGCGATGACGACTTATCTCAGGACATGTCTGCTTTTCTGACCTGGGAGTTTCTGAATAGCAACGACGGTTCTGCCAGTCTCGGCGTCAGCATCGGTACGGAGATCAAGTCTCCGGGCGATCAGGTTATCCTGGGACTCTCCGCCCGGTTTCTGCGGCGCTGGCTGTTGACTGTCGCAACTGCCAACAGCGGCATCCTGGAGGGGGTCAACGAAATCAGCGGAAACGGAGACATCCGCGCATTTGAGTCGATCAAAAAATCGCGCGAGTGGGGGATTCTGGTGGGGATTTCGGTGACGCCTTTCTAGCCTGAATAATTCATGAATCAGCGTATTGCGCACAAATCAACCAAACATCGTCATTCAGGAGGAATCCTTTTTGAACGGGTCCGGTGGCTATCGACGGGCACAGATTTTGCCAAAAAAGATCCCTCCAGGATGACAAGAAAAGTAATTTGTGAATAGTGCAGGCTAGCTGAAATTCCTCCTCTTAATAAGATGATACGCAGGCCATGTTGCACCACAGAGATGAACTCGTATTTGTTTCGGTCGTTCTGCTACTCTTCAGCTTAACTCAATGTCTGTATGCCCAGGATACCGGGACCTTCGGACAATCTACGCAAGAAGGCTTCAGGATTGAGTGGGTCGGCACATTTTCCTCCACTAAAGACCTGGGCAAGAAGACCGGCGTCGCCGGTGGACTCCTCAATTACCTTTTCGGCAAAAACAACCGGCGGCTGCTCCGGCCGATTAACCTCATGGTATCCAACTCGACTTGGTGGGTGCTGGATCAAGGAGGACGGTTCGTTTCCCGAATTGACAAGAAAAGAGGAAAGTTCAATATCCTTAAATTCAAACATTACGCTGCCCTCCCCTCCCTGGTGGGCATCTGTGCCGGTTCGGACAACACCATCTATTTCACCGACTCCCAGTTGAATCAAGTCTTTGTGATGAACAATTCCGGTAAGTCCATGACCACTTTGGGACATGACCTTGACTTGTCCCGGCCGACGGGCATCGCGTATTCGAATATTAGAAAAAACATCTGGCTTGCGGAAACGGGCGCACACCGACTTGTCGTACTGAACAAGAACGGTGGTGTGGTCAAATACGTCGGCAGGAGGGGCAGCGCTCCGGGTGAGTTCAATTTTCCGACATTTCTCTGGATCGATGATCAAGGAACAGTGTTCGTGATCGATTCCATGAATTTCAGAGTACAAATATTTTCTCCTGACGGTGATTTTCTATCCGAGTTTGGACAAGCGGGTGACGCCTCTGGTTATTTCGCTCATCCTAAGGGGCTCGCGACCGATAGTTACGGGCATATTTATGTAGCGGATGCGCTTTTCAATACCGTGCAGATTTTTGACCGGCAGGGGACTTTTCTCTCCAATTTCGGATCACAGGGTCGTAAACCGGGAGAGTTCTGGTTGCCAACTGGCATATTTATTGCCAAAAACAATATGATCTATGTGGCTGATAGCTATAATGCGCGAATCCAGATATTTGAACTCTTACGTACGGACGATTGATGCTCAGGTTTTCTGCTCTTCTCTTCATGAGCCTGCAACCATTTACACTCTTGTTTTCACAGTCGGTTGTCAACACGTTGCACAACCTGTCGGCAGGCGGCCCAGGCAGTGTCAAGGCCAGCAGCGAATCGCAAGTCTGCATCTTCTGTCATACGCCGCACAACAGCAGCCCAAAGGCGCCTCTTTGGAACCGGCCTGACCCCGGCGGGAATTATACCCTGTACAGCAGTTCAACCGCGGAAGCCTCTCCCGGGCAACCGACAGGTTCCTCACTCTTGTGCCTGTCTTGCCATGATGGCACTATCGCGCTCGGCAACGTTCTGAGCCGAAACAACACGATAGGCTTCCAATCAGGTGTCACAACAATGCCCACAGGAACGACAAATCTCACCACGGATCTATCAGACGACCACCCGCTGTCGTTTACTTACAGCTCCGCCCTGGCGGCGGCGGACGGCGAACTTGCAGACCCCGCTTCCCTGACCGGCCCGGTAAAACTGGAAAACGGCAAGATGCAATGTACCTCTTGCCACGACCCGCATGAAAACGTGCTCGGTGATTTCCTGGTGGCGTCTACACGAGATTCCGAGCTGTGTTTGCACTGCCACGACAAGGCGTTCTGGTCCACGGCTGCAGCGCACAGGATATCCAATGCCGGTTGGGACGTCTCCGGCAACGACCCCTGGTTCCACACGCCGTACACAACTGTGTCGGAAAACGCGTGCGAGAATTGCCACAATCCGCACAATGCGGGAGGCAGTGAGCGCTTGATGAATTTTCAGGCTGAGGAGGACAACTGTCTCATCTGTCATGACGGAAGCGTGGCCAGCACCGACATCAAGGCTCTGCTGACCAGACCGGAAATACATGATGTTTTTGCGTACAGCAGCAGTCATGATCCGTACGAGGCCAACGTGGTTTCGACGCGGCATGTGGAGTGCCAGGATTGCCACAATCCCCACGCCAGCAGAAACAGCACCGCGAATGCCCCTGCCGCGAACGGATTTCTCCTTGGGGTCAAGGGCGTCGATACCGATGGTAACGCAGTCACGACCATTCAATATGAATATGAGCTCTGCTACCGCTGCCACGCGGACAGCCCCGACAAGCCCGGCAGTCCCACAGGCAGGCAAATTGAGCAGAGCAATGTCCGGCTTGAATTCGATCTCACCAACCCATCATTTCACCCAATCGAGGGGCCCGGCAAGAACGGTAACGTACCAAGTTTGATCTCGCCTTTGACGGAATCCAGCATCATCTTCTGTACGGACTGTCACGCCAGCAACGGCTCAGGCGCTCCGTCCGGCCCGCACGGCTCGATATATCCGCAAATCCTGAAATACAACTACAGTACCATTGATGGCAAAAGCGTCTACAATCCCTTTGACTTTGAGCTCTGTTTCCAATGTCACTCCGAAACCGTCATCTTCAACAATGATGATGTGGGCCGGGATGTGCACGAGCAACACCTTAAGGAGAATACCGAGAGCGGGCTTACGACCTGCAATGTCTGCCACGACCCTCACGGCGTTAGCAGTTCCCAGGGAAGTCCCACCGCCAACTCGCACCTCATAAACTTTGATTTATCAGTTGTCTCCTCTAATGAGGACGGCCAGTTGAGGTTTGAAGATACCGGTCTTTTTGAGGGAGAATGCTACTTGAGTTGCCACGGAGAAGACCACGATAGAGCCCACTACAAGAACTAACGGATGAAAAACGCTGGTCTCGTGGTATGGCGTATTTCTGCCTCACAACGCCGTCAGAACTGATGTCGATTTGCTGGTCCCGTCAGGTCTCGTCTGTGAAAGAATCTTTGTGAGCAGTGCTCCCCCACAACCTCACGGCCTGCATGCCCTGGCCTCCGGCGCTGCCCCTGCATGATATACCTTGATACTTTTCTAATATTTGGATTACTTTAGGTGTCAGGCGCACAAAAGTGCTGTCCGACTTGTGGTCTTTCCACAGTGCAATTGCCGTACAGCAATCGAGGAAGAATGGCAGCGGCTCAGAATTACCGTCCTTTCCGTTTCTATCTCATACGCCCGTTGGTTCAACGGCCGACCAACTACAGAAGACAATCGGTATGTCAGGCCAATCTCTTCAGTGCTCGGCTTGCAGGGGTGCGCCATTTCGCGCATGCCTTCATGGGCCACTACCTCCGGTGCCAGGGGCGCGACCGCACAGCTCGCTGAAGATTCACCTGAAATCAGCGCCCCGGATGCCATGCAGACGCACCAAATTGTTGGGCATGGCGATTGCATATAGATTCGAACATAACTTAATTTCAGGCCCCAACCATGTTCTTCAAGACACTTAAAACGCGCATGATCGTGCATGTTATCTGGATCGTTGCTTCTGTAGCAGCGGTGACGTTTTATGCTGTCTACAGACTGCATGTAGGAGCACTCGAGGAGCATCTCAAAGCCGATGCAATCGCGGCATCTGAAATGGTTGACAATTTGCTCATCAGTGTCATGAAACGGAATGAGTCGGATTTGGCCCGCGAAATATTGCCGGAGCTATCCCGGCTACACCACCTTAACCAGGTTCGAATTGTCGACATAGACGGCCGCATTGCTTTTTCCTCCGATAGAGAGGAGGAGGGCACGAAGATTGAATCTGAGAGTTTTCAGGAATTTGTTCGCGAGCAGGCCGCAAGCCGCATCGTTCAATTTTCCGAAGATCGGTCTTTGACGTTCGAAAGGTGGCACAAGTTGGAAAACGCCGAGGTATGCCAGAACTGTCACGATCCGGCGCGCAAGGTTAACGGAGTTTCCTGGATTTCGACCTCCGACTCCGTGTCTATAGCTGCGCTCAAATGGGATCTCGTAGGAGTTCTTGGCATCGCCATAGGCGTGATTGTTTTGCTTTCAGTTGCCACTGAGGTTCTGTTTATCCACTCGGTGGATAGACCTGTGCAAGAACTCCGGCGAACCATGACGGCTCTGCAGAAAGGTGATTTTTCCGCGCGTGCTCAAACCACGCAAGACGATGACCTGGGTCAGCTTGGAAGGGGACTGAATGCGATGGCACAGAGACTCGAAAGGGCGAAAGGCCACCTGATGGAGCACCACCGGGAGGAGTTGATGCAAGCCGAGGCGTTGGCGAAAATAGGTGAGATGGCCGCGGGAATGGCCCACGAAATCAAAAACCCCATTTCAGGGATCGTTTTTGCCGCAAATTCTCTAATGCGGGAAACCGACCCGGAAGATGAGCGCCATGATATCTTTGAGGAGATTGTCAAACAGGCCAATCGTGTTGAACAAAATCTGGAATCGCTATTGACCTTCGCAAGGCACAGCCGTCTTGAGCGATTCCCAACGGAACTCAACAATATTATAGAGAGAATCCTGTTATTCGTGCATCAACAGCCGGACATGCGCAGGATCGAGATCAGCAGCGACCTTGACAAGAGCCTACCCGAAGTGCTGGTCGACCCCAAACAAATTGAGCAGGTCATTCTCAACCTTGTCATCAATGCCGTGCAGGCTATGCCGGACGGCGGCATCTTAACCATCATCAGTCGGCTGGGTGAGCAAAGCGGGGAAAGCAAAGTAGAATTAGTTGTTCAAGATACCGGTGTGGGTGTACCGGCGGAAATGGGTGATGAGATATTTAGACCGTTTATGACGACAAAAGTCAACGGTGTCGGGCTCGGGCTCGCATTGTGCCAGGAGATCATTGTGCGGCATGGCGGCAAAATCTATTTTGACAGTAACCCCGAGAAGGGTACAACATTTACCATAGAGCTGCCAGTGGGCACATTACTGTAAACGGAAAAGACCTCAGTAGAATAGGACTTGGTAAGATGGCCCATCGAAAAGTACTCATCGTCGATGATGACAAACTGGTCAGCTGGGCGCTGGCGCGAGATCTCGAAAGCGATGATTGCAGGGTCGCGCTCATCGCTGACGGTGAGAGCGCATGCAAAGCGTATCGCGAGCATGAGCCTGATGTGGTTTTACTGGATCTTAAGCTGCCGGGCATCGACGGCCTTGAGACATTACGCCGCCTGAAGCGCGAAGCGCCCGATATTGTGGTCATCATGATGACAGCCTATGCCACAGTGCAGACGACGGTTGAAGCGGTCAAAATCGGCGCCACCGATTATATCAAAAAACCATTCTCCTACGACGAGCTCAAGGCCGTACTCGATCGAGCGCTACAGCACCATGACTTGAGTCAGGAAGTTACCCGGATGCGCCACCGGCTCAAGCAAGAACACGGAATCGGCAGCATTATCGGCGACGCGGACAACATGCGTCATGTCTTTGCACTGATTCGAAAAATCGCACGAAACGATGCGACCACCGTGCTGGTCAATGGTGAAAGTGGAACCGGCAAAGACCTGGTTGCCAAGGCCATCCACTACGAAAGTGACCGCTCACAAGGACCGTTTATGGCGATGAATTGCGGCTCAATGCCGGACACCCTTCTCGAGAGTGAGTTGTTCGGTCACGAAAAGGGTGCCTTTACAGACGCAAAAGCGGTCAAAAAAGGCCTGTTCGAGTTGGCCAACCATGGTACGGTGTTGCTTGACGAAATTGGGGATGCATCGGCGTCATTACAGGTAAAGTTGCTGCGCTTTATTGAAGAAAAAACATTCAAGCGCATTGGCGGCACCAAAGATATCGATGTGGATGTACGCATCGTTGCCGCTACGAATAGAGCACTCGATCTAATGGTGAAAGAAGGAAGCTTTCGCGAGGACCTCTACTATCGTCTTAATGTAATCCTTGTAAATCTGCCGCCGCTAAGAGAGAGAGAGTCTGACATTTCACTTTTGACAAACTTCTTCATCGACCAATTCAACAAAGAGTTCAACAAACGCGTAGCTGGTATCGACCCTGAAGCACTGCGGGTTCTGATGAAATACACCTGGCCTGGCAACGTCCGGGAACTGCGCAATGTGCTGGAACGAATTATGATTCTGGAGGACACCCAGACAATCCGGGTGCAACATTTGCCGTTGGAACTCACTCAGGCACCTGCAGGCAACGAATCCGACCTTTTCAGTTTGCCGTCACCTGGCGTTGCCCTGAGCGGCGTCGAAAAACAACTTATCCAGCAGGCGCTGCAGCGCACCGGTGGCAACCAAACCCGTGCGGCAAATCTATTGAAAATCTCACGTCATGCCCTGCGCTATAAAATGCGGAAGCACTCCCTCTCTACCTAGCTATTGCCCAAACTAGCAACTGCACTCTCTTGTCTTCTTCAATGCGCTCCTAACCTCTGTACAAGCCCCTATCGCGGCCTGGTCTGTCCGGTAAACCTGCCCCAAAGAAACCGCAACAAAATCCTGACAATACCAACTTCCGTTTGGATGTACATTACTTGTTTTACTTTTCTGTAATTTTTACTTACTCTCTTCCTGATTGCGCCAAATGGCACTCGCTGTGCGCTATTTGGCGCAACGCAACCGTTACACAAGACTCGCCTGCAACGGCTTGTATCTTCACCTCGTGCAGGCTAAAAACACATTGATGTTGTTTTTCTGTAACTTGCGCCGTTTTCAAGCACTCCCTCTTCCCAGTATGTTTGTTGCAAAATGGGGCGGTTTGCGGCACCATAATTGCGGATAAGTAGGACAGTAAATCTGAAGGGTATCTACCTAGTATCGGTCAACGGTCTTAGGAACTTTAGATTTGACGTTCAGCAAGGGGAATAATGTGACGAATAACCTACGAAACGAATTAGGAGGAAATGATGCCTAGAGCAATCTTTCGAAGTGCGCTAGTTTTCGGCATTGTGATGGTGTTCTCCGGATTGTGTTTTGGCCAGGGAATCACTGGCTCAGCACACGATTTTTCCGGTGAAACCTGGAACAATACCAACGAAATTTGCGCTGTCTGCCACACCCCACACAATGCGGATGCCACAGTAGCTGACGCACCGCTGTGGAATCATGAAATAACCAACACGACATTTGCACTCTACAGCAGTGGTACTCTGGACGCTACAATGGGGCAACCTGATGGCTCGTCAAAACTTTGCCTGAGCTGTCATGACGGCACCGTCGCGGTGGATAACTTCAGTGGTACGATCAACGGAAACGAATTTGTGACTGGAGATGCGTTGCTCGGCACCGATCTTAGCAATGACCATCCGGTATCGTTTGTCTATGATGCGACTCTCGCCAGCTCAGATGGTGAGTTATACAATCCAACCACGCAAAACTCAGGTTTGGGAGGAACGATAAATGCGGACCTGTTGATCAGTAACAAGGTGCAATGTGCCTCATGCCACGATGTACACAGGAGCACCAACTTAGCCAACCTGTTAAGAATCTCCAATGTAAGCAGTGGCCTCTGCCTAACCTGCCATGACAAATAAGACTCTATTGTGACGAACAAAAGTTCATATCTGGCATTTGTGCAGCGATGAATTCAGCAACCAGACCATCGAATCGCTATTCCCCTTGCTTTCCATTTTCTGGTATTAATAAGTGAGTATCACGCATATGAAATTCAGACATTCCAGGCTACTGCTCCATCTCTCTCTAGCCATACTGGCTACGGCATGTTCTTCACAACTGACAAAACCCACAGTCGAAGACTCCCTGACGATTTTCCCTCCCCCGCCGGATACGACGCGGATTCAATTCTTGACCACATTTAGCTCTGCAAAAGACATAACAGGAAAAACATCCGGCCTCAAGAGCTATGTTATGGGAAAGGAGAAAGAAGAAAAGGAGATCGTCAAACCGTACGGCATCGCAATTCACAACGGCAAGATCTATATTTGCGACACCATGCTTGGGGGCATGGAGATCATCGATCTCGAGAGGAAAACATTCGATTATTTCCAGCCGCAGGGCTACGGCTTGCTGAAAAAACCCATCAATTGTTTTGTGGATCCCGAAGGCAATCTCTATGTTGCCGATGCCCAACGCAGGCAGGTGATTGTGTTCGATCAGGATCTGAAATACCTGGCAAATTTTGGCGATGCCAGTAAGATTAAACCGACAGATGTACAAGTGGCCGGCGACAAGATCTATGTCACCGATATGAATGACCACAAAATCAATGTCTACTCAAAGGGCGATCACAAACTGGTCAAGAGTTTTCCGGATGCCGCTGAAACTGCCGAAGAATTCTTGCATCAGCCGACCAACCTGTTTGTCTCGTCTAACCGGGTTTACGTCAGCGACTTTGGTGAATTCAATGTCAAAGTCTTTACGCCGGAAGGCGAATATGTCAGATCCATTGGCAGTTATGGCAAGGGCCTCGGGCAGTTCGTACGTCCGAAAGGGATCGCTGTTGACAAGAACAACAATCTGTTCGTTGTTGACGCCGGCTTCGAAAATGTCCAAATCTTTGATAAGTTCGATCGGCTCCTCATGTTCTTCGGCGGCGAGTATAAAAGTCCGGGGGATATGTGGTTGCCTGCAAAAGTCGTGATAGATTATGACAACTTGAAGTATTTTGAAAAGTACGTTTATAAAGGCTTCCAGGCCAGACATCTTATCTTTGTTACAAACCAGTATGGCCCGGACAAAGTCAATGTATATGCCTATGTTGGTCCTGAGATCGGCACTGGTCCTGAGCGCGAGATGACAACCCGGAAGAACTGAACACATCAGGGCTGATCACGGTGGGTTGGACGGCAACTTGATTCAGGTTGAATTATTACTGCAACCAATAGTTGGTTGCAAGAGGGTTTGGAACCCGGTTGTGTTTGTTCATCGTGAACCGTAGGAGTGGAAAATGAACAAACGCATGCAACCGGAATGACAAGTCTCTCACAAAATAGCATATATTTCATCATTTTTCTGGTTGCCTGCTGCTCTCTCTCCTGCTCCTCCGAAAAAAAATTCAAAATACTCTCTACACTTTTTGACGGCGTTCCCGAGCCGGAAAGTAGTGAGTCGGCAATGGCTGACTCGCTGGCGGCGGACTCAAGCACCGCATCACCGGTTTCGGTTGCCACGCGCCGGAAGCAGCCTGAGATCTTCTTCCACTATCCCTTTCTCGAGAAAGCCTGCGACTCTTGTCACGGCCGCACTGCCGGGAACCAGCTGAATGAAGAGCCACCCGACTTGTGCTATTCCTGCCACGACGATTTTCGGGAAGATTTGCGCTTGTTGCACGGCCCGGTTGCGGGTGGCTTGTGTACTGCCTGCCACAATCCGCACAGAGCCGACTACCCAAAGCTGCTGTTTGCCAAAGGTCAGGACGTCTGCTTGAAATGTCATGACAGCCATGCGGTGTTTGCGAACGAAATCCACGCTGAGATCGAAAAAACCAGTTGTATCGAGTGCCATAACCCCCACGGCGGGAACGAGGATTTTTTCCTTTGAGAGAGTACTCTACAAGACGTTGTGATGGCAAAACTATTTAACAAAATTCTGGCCCTGATGTGCCTAATCACGGCTGCACCGCTACATGGGCAGACCCCGGAGGTAGACTGGGGCGGCTTCAGGTTGATGTCGGTGGATGGTCAGGTCGATCTGGAAGGGCAATACCGGTTGCAGAGCAACCTGCTGCAATCGGGCGCTACAGAAAGACCCAGAACCTCTGACATCCGCGGACGCTTAATGCTGACCGCGCAAAGCTACATCATGCATCCTAACTTCATTCTGTTGGACGCCAACCTCGATTATCGCCCGGGCACACGACGGGAACGCTTCATCAACCAGCCGAACCGCAGCGAGTTCAGCACCGCAGAGAAGTTCGGGATCCGGTCCACAATTTTCAACAAACGCGCTTTGTCCTTCAACATATATGGCAACGTCAATCACCAGTACATCAACCGGGACCTGGCAACCAATGTTGAGCTGTTTCGCACGGGATTTGGCAACAGGCTGAACCTACGAAATAGTGCGCTCCCGCTGACCGTGTCCTACGATTATGAAAATTCCAGGGAGAAACAACTTCAGACCGGCAGAGAGTTCAAAAACAGGAGAATTTCCTTTAATTCGCGGATGAAGAAATCATTCACTGAACTGGATGACCATCAGTTGACGCTTTCTCATATTGATTACCAAAGAAGATACGTCAGAATCGATACCGTCCGCAACCGTCTTACTACGCTCAATCTGAGAAACCGGCTTCTTTTTGATACCAACGGAAATCGGCATTTCAATTCCTATGTCTTGTACAATCTGCAAGAAGGCGACATTCCGTTCCGCCGCTGGCAGGTCAATGAGAACATGTACCTCGAACTGCCCGAGCAGTTTGCCCTGAACACGAGTTACCAGTTTGTCGACTACCGGCAGAATAGTTTTGACTCCAGGCAACATCGCGTTACCGGTCAGCTTGAACACAAATTGTATTTAAGCCTGCGCAGCTCACTGCGCCTGGAATACAGTCGTCTCAACCAGGACGCTTTTGACGAAACCCAGAGGACATTGGGGCTAAACCTGGAGTACAAAAAACGAATACCGACGGGCAGAGTGACGTTCTCTTACGACTTTCGTCTGCGCGGAGAGACACAGGATAATGATGAGCTCATCGTGCGGGTCGTGAATGAGGCGCATAGACTTAACGATGGTGATATTGTGCTGCTGGACAAACCTTTTGTACCGCTCGGCAGTGTCATCGTAAAGGATGAAACGGAAAGTATTACCTATAGTGAAAGCTTTGATTATGTTCTGATCGAGAGAGGGGACTTCCTCGAGATACAGCGCCTGCCGGGCGGGCTCATCGCAAACGGGGATGACGTACTGATCGATTACTCAACCCAGCCGCAGTCTTCTTTTGACTTTGATTCCATCTCACACAAATTTGGCATGAGCTTCTCCCTGTTAAAAAACCATCTTGACCTCTATTACCGATCGCATGAGTTGGATCATGGCAACTTGCAACGAACCGACCGCAGGGTGTTCAAGAAGATCTCGCGCAGGGTCTACGGCGCCAGAGCGTCCTATGGCATTCTGTCAGGTGGTGCTGAACTTGATGATACGGACAGCAATGTGGTGCCCATACGCTCGACCAGACTCTTCGCCACGCTGACCGGCTACCTGTTCAACCGGTTAACCGCATCCCTAACCGGAGACATACAGAAGAACACCCTAAAAGATGATGACGAAAAGCAGACGTTTGCAAACCTGTCGGGCAGGGCATTCTACCGGGTCGGCAGAAAGTCCAAAATCGACTTCGAGGGCAGTTACGTCTTCCAGGAAGGGCGTGGACTTGACCTGAATTTGATTTCATTTCAGGGGGAATTCTCGACCTATTTTCGGCAAATCAACTTGATCCTCGGGTTTGGAAACTACCGGCGTAGTTTTTCGGGAGAAAGAACCAACTTCAGCAGAATGTACATGCGAGTCGAGAGGAAGCTGTGAACAAGCTGACGCGAACCGGATTGACTTGCCTCTGGCTGGTGCTGCTGGCATTTGCCGTACGGGCCCAGGACTTTGCAGACAGCAACGGCTGTGTTACGGCTGCATGTCACGGCGGAGTCCGATCCAACAGCGTTGTGCACGCGCCGCTGGAAGATGAGTGCGAAACCTGCCACGAGCCCGGCGAAGGCGAGCACCCTAAAGATACCGGGGACGAGTTTTCTCTGGCTGAGCAGGTACCTGATCTGTGCTACATGTGCCACGACACCAACAACGAAAAAGCGAACGTGCACTCCCCGGTCGCAGACGGCGACTGCGTGAGCTGTCACTCGCCACATAGCTCCAATCAACCATCCCTGCTTGTGCTCGAGGATGACACCGAAATCATCTGCGAAGGGTGTCACGAACTTGAGTTAGAGAAAAATACGGCCCAGCACGGCCCGGTCGCAAGCAAATACTGCACGAGTTGTCACGAAGTACACCAGTCTGATCATCGCGCCCTGTTAAAACAGGACACGCCTGAGCTGTGTTTTGGATGCCATGGCGCCATCCAGGAAGAAGCCTCCCTGCCCACCGTGCACGGCGCCTTCGAAGACGATTGCCTTGGCTGCCACCAGCCGCACGGGAGCCAGGTGCCGGCAATTCTGCTTGCGCAGGAGCCGGAGTTGTGCTACGGCTGCCATGACGACATCGAAGAGGGGATGTCAGAACATGAATTTGTGCACGCACCGTTTCAGGAGAAAAAGAGCTGTCTGCAATGCCACTTTCCGCATTCATCCAGATTCGGTAGCCTGCTTAAAGCTGAACCGCCGCAGGTCTGCTTTGATTGTCATAAGAACACCTCGCGCAGCATCCGCCCGCTACTCAAGAGCAAGATCTTTATGCACGCGCCCGTGGCTGAGGGTGAGTGCACGGCATGCCATTCCGTCCATTCCTCTGATACCATGCCCCTGCTGAACGCAGCCTTCCCTTCCGGAGACTATGCCAAGGGCGAGCCGGCCTCCTTTGCCCTCTGCTTCGAGTGCCATGATGAAGCGCTGCTCGAGTCGAAAGTCACTACGCTTGCGACCGACTTCCGGAACGGTGACAAAAATCTCCACTTTGTGCACGTCAATCAGGAGAAAGGCAGAAGCTGTCACCTCTGTCACGACATTCACGCTTCCGACAATCCCTACCTCATATCGGATTTTGTCAGTTTCGGGACGTGGAAAATGCCAATCAATTTCAGCCGCAAAGATGACGGCGGCTCCTGCCTCCCCGGCTGCCACGACCTGAGGAGCTACGCGCGCAGCGTGGGCCAGTAGATATGAAACGGCGAACCGTGCCGGGACATTCATAGCAGACGGCCGTACGCAGCACCTGAGTTACCATCGACGACGGCCCTGAACCGCTGACTCAGGAAGGGCCCCAATCCGTACATCAGAAATCATTTGCCCAACCCCAAACGAAGCCCTGTTTCCGCACTTGGTTTTCTTGCTAACTCTGTTAACTTAATCCGGAACAGTTCAGGACAGGCATCTACATTGCGGTATTTTCTCAGAAGATTCTCCGGAAGTGCCATCCGTGACGTAATGTGCCATGCTCTGTGACCATGCTTCCATAATCTATTCACTCACATTTCAACCAAGTCAGAATATGGTAAGACGCAACCAACCGCAGGTACTGCCATGCCTTTCAAAACCAGACTGAAAGCCCTTTATCCCGAGGCAATAGCTGAAACGACAAATCGTCAAATCCAAGACTTGGTCGACTCTTACACGAGTAGCATTCCGTCGGCACGGCATGAATTGTCGCAGGCCGATATCGTGCTGATTTGTTATGCCGATCACGTACAGAGCACCGGCCTTTCGCCCCTGCAGACCTTGTGGCGATTTCTCGAATCACACGTGGCCGGTGCCATCAACAGTGTGCACATTCTACCGTTTTATCCCTATTCGTCCGACGATGGTTTCTCGGTCATCGACTATTGCCAGGTCGACCCAAATGCCGGAGCCTGGCAGGATATTATGGAACTGGCTAAAAATTACCGCCTGATGTTCGATGCTGTCATCAACCATATCTCACAAGAATCTTCCTGGTTTCAAGGTTATCTTGCAGGAGATGAACAGTTCGCGGATTATTTTGTCGCCTGCCCCGCGGAACAAGACAATTTAGCGGTGGTGCGGCCACGCACGCTGCCGTTGCTGACAACGTTCACGACGGCGAGCGGTCAGGAGAAACACATCTGGACGACCTTCAGTGCAGATCAGGTTGATCTGAATTACAGAAACCCAGCCGTCTTGCTGGCCGTTCTCGAAGTGCTTCTGTTTTACCTGGCACAAGGGGCCAGGCTGCTGCGGCTCGATGCCATCGCTTTCCTTTGGAAAGAGCCGGGCACGTCCTGCATCCATTTGCCACAAACGCACGAAGTCATCAAGCTGGTGCGCGCAGTCCTGAGCGCAGTCGCGCCCGCAACAATCATCATCACCGAAACCAACGTACCGCACGAGGAGAACGTCTCCTACTTCGGCAACGGCAATGATGAGGCACACCTGGTGTACAACTTCACGTTGCCGCCGCTGCTGGCCCACAGCATGATCCAAGGCAATTCCACAAAACTGACCAATTGGGCGCAGTCGTTGAGCTTACCTTCAGATCAGGTCTGTTTCTTCAACTTCACGGCCAGCCATGACGGCGTTGGTTTGCGCCCGGTGGAAGGAATCCTGACCAGCGGCGAAATCACATCTCTGGCGGACACGGCTCAGGCACATGGAGGCTTTGTTTCTTTCAAAAGGAATGAAGATGACAGCCAATCTCCTTATGAACTAAACTGTAACTATATGGACCTGCTCACCGATCCAAACGCCTCTGACAGCCTGCGCGTAAAGCGACTGCTTGTTTCTCAGGCAATCATGCTGGCAATGCCAGGGGTTCCGGGAATCTACTTTCACTCTCTTGTCGGCTCTTCAAACGATGTCGAGGGGGTGAAGCGCAGCGGACGTTATCGCAGCATCAATCGCGAAAAACTCGACTACGAAACCCTGATGTCGGAATTGCAGGATGACGGATCGATTCGCGATCAGGTATTTTCAGCGCTCAAGTCGCTGTTGCAGATCAGAAAATCCGACTCTGCCTTTCATCCGTTTGGGGGATTTGAGTTTCCGGGACTCGGGGATGAGGTGTTTGCCGCGGTTCGGCTTGCACCCGACAAGAACCGAACGGTCATCGCGATACACAACCTGACTGACCGGGATGTGACGGTTACACCGCAGACAAACAGCCGGTCGTTCACCGACCTGGTTTCAGGCCAGGAACTTGCACTGTCTGAGATAACACTGCGTCCGTATCAATTCATGTGGCTAGTTGTGGGCGAGAAGTGATGGACAGCAATCCACCTTTTGCACCAGTTCAAAATACCGGCCAGGGCGGCACCACCGGACCATAGGCGGTACCGGGACGCATAGCCAACACCGGAACCCTGGTGAGTTGAATGCTGTCGAGGAGTTCGTTGTCTACTTTGATGCTTGCTTCTTCACGTATCTGCAGCAAATCCTCCGGAAAAACTTTCTGGCCACTCTCGCTCTGCTTAATCCCCAACTTTGCTGCAAAAAGTTGAGATGAGTAATAGTCTCGCCACAACCTTACTTCTGACTGAACCGCCGGAGCACTCTGCAGTCCACGGTTATAGCCCTCCCTTGCAAGCAGTGCATCCTGTACAATTCGTTTCAGGTCTGCGTGAAGTTGTCTGCGCATGGCGGCGGGGGAACTGTCGTCCACCCTGACGTGATAGAAATGAAACTTCTCGAGGACCGCGCGCATGGGGAAATGCCCGTCGTGAAAGGTAACAAGCGGCTCGTTCAGTTTTTCTTTCAGACCGACCGCGATTCGGTCGAAATTAATCTCCTGCTCCGAATCCAGCGCTTCCGGCAAATCTGAGTCGTTTTTGTATTCAGTAATCCGATCCAGCCAGCGCGCAAGCGCTTCAAAAGCATCGCCTTTAACGATAACGCTCTGCTTGTTCATAAGGTTAGCAACCAAGTCAGCGTTCAGGTTCCGCATTTTCCGGGCGCGCAGCACTTTCCGTATCCCGGACGCATTTTGCTTGAACCGGCCTTCCGGAGTGATAGGATTGATCCAAACATTTTGAACTCGCAGCACCACATAGCCATTCGCTGACCTTATCACGTTGGAAATATCACCGATCTGCATGGCGTAGAGTTCTTTTTCCACCGGCTCCGGCAGATCTCCCCAACTGACCGTTTCGAAACTCTCGGCAGCCTTACTTTCCCCGGAAAAATCCGCGCTACCTACGCCTACAGTTATGCCGGCCAAAAGCTCTTGGCGGATAGATGAGGCAACACTTTCTCTGCTGGTCCGGAACAACTGAATGTCAAACTTCTTTTGCTGCTTGTCAAAAGCGTCGAGCAATTCCGTCGAGTCCACTTCGATTTTCTTCTTTACTTCAAGTTCAAACAACTCCTGCAAAACAGCCCGAAGTTCAACGAATTCGATTTGCTTTTTGAAAGCCCGGCTGGTATCCAGGGCCATTTCGTGAGCAGCTTGGGCCATAAGTTTTTCGCCGATCAGGTATTCCAGCAGTCCGCGCTTTCCTTTAAATCCATTGCAGGAAACAAAACGTGGAGGTGGATAAAACTCCGCGCGTTTTCGAAACTCATCTTTTGTGATCTCATTCGAATTTACTCTCGCAAGAATTTGCTCACTCTCCAATGCATCCGTGCAGGCTTGCAAGAGAAGCAAGAAAGAGAAGAAGACAATCGCGGCAGGAAATCGCACAGTCAGGCTGGACATTGTCATCGAAACAGCACAACCTTACGTAAGTCCCTACTTTGGCGGGACTCCAGAGTGATAAGGTAAACTCCGGATGGCAGGGCGATATCGTTTTTTCCGCGTCCATTCCACGTTGTCTTGTGCAGGCCGGGAGATCGCCTGCTGCGGTTCAGAATACTGATACGCTGTCCCAAAAGATTGAAAACTGAAAGAGTAACGTCACTCTCTTCGCTCAACCGGTATGCAATTGACACCTCACCACCTGAATCAGAATGAAAAGGATTTGGGTAGATGCTTTTAAGTTTAAAAGCATCCGGCTGGGCGCTCCCTCGCCTACCGGGCGATGGCTGTCTGACCCCGGTAGCAAAGTCGCTATTCACCTGAAACGGGTTTATCCGAAGCTCGTTAAAAACAAACCAGGCGGTCCCGGCCACGGAATTAAAAGACACCCAACCATCCGAATTGTCTGTCGCGTACGGAACTCCGCCATTTGCGGACTGGTAACGTTTAGTCTGGTTGTGGAAGAACACGGCTCTGGTCGAATCTTCCGGACCACCAGTCGAGAAATACGCAGTTACCATACCTTCACTGCCTTCAGACCAAACTTTGTCGACCGGCAAGTCGAAACTGGCGTTGACGTCAAATCCTTGAATCCCGCTTATGCCGTTAACTGAAGCTTCGGAGACGCGCAGCTCCTGATAAGCCCAATCCAAAGCCGCGGTGAAATCTTCTCCGCTGGGGCCCGTCGCACCAATTGCAGCAACGGTCCAGCTTTGCGGGTCGAGGTATTTTGTATAGTCAACGAAACCCACCCAAAAAATTGCCGGCAATGAGCCGACGGGATCATTCGAATCCGGCGAAGGATTCCAAATTTGAGTCACAAGGTAGGAATAGATTTCATCGGCATGGTCGCTGAATCGCTGCTGCCCGGTCAGGGCAAAAAGCAGACGCAGCGCGGCATAAACATCGACATTATGTTCGGTGCTGTAAACTGTAGATTCGTCCCAGGTGGTGCTTTCGTGGTCGGGGCCCATGACAAAAGCGCCATAGGTGTCAGCGTTTGGGTCGGCATCTCTGAATTGCAGCAGCCAGGCAAGGTTGGCCAGAGCCAGGTCGCGATAAGACTCATCCCCGGTCATGAGTTCATATTGTGCGATGGCGATGACGACCCACGCATTGCTGCCGACCGGGATGCGGGTGTCAAGTCTGGCGCCGGTATTGTAGGCATAAGCAAAGTCCCAGGAACCGTCTTTGGTCTGGGCCAGGCGCAGAGCATTTAGAACGGATCGGGCGGAGCCATGGTCTCCCGCAGCGGTAAATGCAATAATTGCAAGCGCCTGGTCGTAAACCCAGGCTCCAATTATCGAATTGGTTTCGTAGCTCTTGACCAGTTTGGCAGTCCCGGGCCCCGAATCAATATCAAACAGCATTTGGCTGCGCAGCCACTGCAAAGCCCGGTGGCTCGCATCCGTTTGGGCAGAAAGCAGATTTGCACTTATGGCAACAGAGATCAGGACGATTCGAAATACGGTAGCAAATCGAAACATCGTGCCTACCTAAGTAACAGCATTTTTTTGCTATCCGCCAGTCCGCCGTTGACCTGAAGTTGATAAAAGTACAAGCCGGACGCAACTTCGTGGCCGAAGTCGTCTCTTCCGTCCCACAAAACGGACTTCCGGCCTGACGCCTCACTCGCATCAACCAAAACCCTGACTAATTGACCTCTCAGGTTGAACACCCTGAGCCGTACAACTGCACTTGCGCCAGCGTCGGCGCCAACAGCATACCGAATCGTCGTCTGCGGATTAAAAGGATTGGGGTGATTTTGGAAAAGCGTGAACGTCTCGGGTCTTGCCGGTGGCTTAGATTCAATGCTGGAGACCGGGGAAAGCGGCTGAAAGACATCTCTGATGATAACTTCGAGATTCGTCGTGTCTACCGGACTGGCACCGCGGAACATCCAGAGGTTGATCCTGGTTCGCAAGCCTTTGGCCGGGTCCGGGTTGTCATTTCCCCTATAGTTCCATCTGTGAATATATTCGTCTACTGATGGCGGATCCTGTTGGTGCAGACCCTGAATGCTTGCGAAAGTGATAGAATCAGGTTGCCAATTGAATAGGTGCGTGCTAAGCGAAGTGTCCAGCCGGGCAACGAAGGACTGTAGGTTACCGCCAGTACCATAGGGCTGGATCACGAATTGACCGACATTTTGTCTGCTAGCCGCCCCCCACTTTGAATACTCAATGTCGATTTCAGTCAGGTCGTCGAAGTAGACAAACAAACCAAGAACAGCGCTACGATCCATATCGTCTACCTGCCCTTCGACCAGGAAGCGGTGCTCACCATGACTTGTAACAGCGTCTGTGTAGATTTCTGCGGAATGCCAAACGCCGTTTATCTCACGAATTTTCATGTGTAAACGATCCAGATCGTCCAACCAGACACTCTCCTGGCTATCTGACCAGTTGTTGGGCCCAGGCCCGCCAAAGCCGGATTTCACTGTCCAAGTTGTACCGGAAAAATCAATTTTCCTGGTTCCGGTTGTGTAATTATGTGATCCGGAGTGGTGCTGTGTCTGTGCTTTGGCGGAGTGGACATCAACCATGAACAACCCCGCAAGCGCTAAAACAGCTATCAAACGAAGACATTTCATACTCACATCGGTCCTCATATTTTTTGCATCTCCCAAGTCCTATCGGATGAGTAGCATCTTGCGTGATTCAACCTCACGTTCGCTTTGTAAGCTCGCCAGATAAACCCCGCTTGCGACCTGTGCGCCCACGCTGTTTCTTCCGTCCCAGGATACCTGATGTTGTCCGGCGCTTCTGATCTGGCCGGAGATTAGCGTTTGCACCAATTCTCCGAGCACGTTATAGATGCTCAGCGAGACCCTGCTTTCCGCTGCAAGTGCAAATTGAATTGTTGTGGTCGGATTAAAAGGATTGGGATAATTCTGACTGAGCGAAAACTGTCCCGGCAGTTCTGGCCGCTCATCCTCGATGCTCGTAATCGCCGACTCGAAAAGCGTGAGCGCCCGGTCAACGCCTGTGCCGGGCAAAGACTGCTGCAGGCCGCTGGGCCAGCGAACGCTTATTGCGACCACGCTATCTGCCTTACCCAGTCCGAACTCAAGCGGCAAGCTGTTGAACGATCCCCGTCCGGCTCCGCCGCTTACCTCCTGAACGGTGGTTACATCAAGGCTTGTCGTGACCTGCACGGCCGCGCCAATGGCGCTTTTGTTGCCTCGCTCACCGGCCAAGGTGATATGCAGCCAGTGATTGTCGGTTTGACTGTCATTACGCCAGAGCTTCGTGTTGTCATTCGGACCGCCGGTGACGCACAAATCAAGATCGCCGTCGCCATCATAATCAGCAAAAGCAACGCCCCGGCCATCGAAATCACCTCCGCCAATCAGGTTCGTGATGTCCGCAAATGAACTGCCGTTCTGGTTGTGGAAAAGGACGTTTGGCGTGGTGGTGTCATCAAAGCCATTGGTGACAAAAAAGTCCATCCAGCCGTCATTGTCAACGTCACCCGCGTTACAACTAATACCCCAGCCGAGGGAATCTGCCGTGCCTGTCTGTCGTGCAACATCAACAAATTGGCTGCCATTCCCCTGGTTTTGGTAAAGCTTATTGGTCTCAGGCACATTGTTGCCCGGCCAGGTCGTCCAATACAAATCCATGTCTAAATCGTTGTCATAGTCGAAGGATAGAATTCCCATCCCCAGACCAATCGCCTGAATGCCCGAGGAATTGGCAATGTCTGTAAATAGGCCGTTCGAATTAATGAATAGATTACTCAGATCGAAACTGCGATTGGCGTTGTAAATATCGGGCCAACCATCATTATTGACGTCGGTACCGACGACGCCAACCCCCTGGCCGCCGGCCCCAACGATGCCGAACTGCGATGCCACGTTTTCAAACTGAAGATTGCCTTTGTTGTGGTATAGAATGTCCTCACCGATTGCATTGACATAAATGTCTAACAAACCATCCCGATCGAAGTCCACAAAAGCCATGCCGCGGCTGCTTTCTTCAACCGTCGTTCCGGCAGAAATTGTAATATCAGTGAATTGGAATTCCCCGCCTGCCAGGACCGGACCATCATTTCTATACAAAACGTCGTGTCCGGCGCCAAAATTTACCACGTAAAGATCGAGGTCGCCGTCATTGTCGAGATCGCCGAAAGCACAGCCCACGCTGAAAAGATCATTGTCAACTCCAACAATACTCGAAACATCTGTGAAAACATCATTGCCGTCATTGCGAAAGAGTCGATTGGGACCGTTGTTGGTCAAGTAAAGATCTTCATCGCCATCGTTGTCGTAGTCGCCCCAGGCAAGCGATTCATTCAGAGTATTTGGCAAATCCATACCTGAGAGCGAAGCGACATCTGTGAAGACAAGGTCTTGATTTGCTGGTTGCTCAATAACAAGTTGTTGATTGGCGTCAATATTTTCAAGGAATGTCTTTGTGCCGTCCGGCCACTCTACAGATACTTCGTCTACCTCTGCAGATTCGCCGATTCCAAAAAATGCCTCGGCAGGCTCCTGGCCAAACACACTGGTCCCGGCAGAGATTAAGCGCATCATGGATAGCTGTCCCACGCGGATTCGCACGACCGCTCCGATTGCCCAGTAGTTGGCCCCTGGCATTCTCGGTTTCACAACCAGGTAATTGTTGGACGCGGCCGCTCCTTGAGGTTGATTTTCCAGCAGGCGAAAAAGGCTTGGTTGCGGGCCGCTGCCATTGCAGGTTTGCAAGAGGTCTAAATCGCCGTCACGGTCGGTGTCAACTGCAATGAGAGAGCTTCCCCAGAAATCGTCGTTGAAACCAACCTTGTCGGATACATCCACAAAGGTGACGGGAGCACCTCCCGAACTCATCCAGAATTTGGAAGAATCCGTGGCTGCACTTCCGTGAAAAAATCCGTTCGTCGCTGCAACATCCAGCCAACCATCATTATTTGCATCGAAGAAAGTGCAGCCCCAACCGACCCCTCCATAAGCGACACCAGCATCAATAGCTGCTCTGCTGAAACTGAGGTTGTCACCGATAGATTCGTTGCGCAATAAGACATTGTTACGACTTGCGGTGGTAATATTCGTTATATATAGATCCAGATCCCCATCATTATCGTAGTCTCCCAGGGTCAGACCCATGTCATTCCATTTATTACCTGAGCCGGACACAATGGCCCTATCCTCGAAAGTATTGTCGCCCTGGTTAACCCACAGTAAATTTGGGGCGAAATCGATGTTTGAGTAAATATCCAGAAGACCGTCGCCATTAAAATCATGCATCATGGATTGCCAATGCGATCTGAGGCGTCCGGTGCCACCAAGCCCACTGGTGACAGTGATATCGGTAAAGGTACCATCCCTTTGGTTCAAGAAAAGCTGGGCCTCTCCAGCCCAAAGGTTAACCAGGAGATCCAAATAACCGTCGCCATTAATGTCCCCGGCACTCAGTGGGCCTCGATGCGCCAGAGTGTCAACGACGCTATCATTGGCAAACCCGGCTGCCGTAGAAACGTCTTCAAATTTCGCATCTTCAAACTGGCGATATAACTTCAGGGTAGAAGACTGCGGGCACGATCCATCTTGCTCAAAACAGTCTCCGGCCACGAACAAATCAAGCAGATGATCTCCGTCAAAATCAAACCAAAGAGCAGCACGGTTGGCATCCATAGAGGCAACGCCGGCTGTAGCGGCAATTTCTTCAAAACTACCATTACCGATATTCCGGTAAAGTTGGTCGGGTATGCCGGAAGCGGTGGGGAGAAACAAATCAACATCCCCATCATTGTCAAAATCAGCCGCGGCCACTGACCCTCCTTTACCGTATGCCATTTGGTAAGGCAGGATGCCACGGTTCTCGCTAACGTCTGTGAAAATGACTTGCGTCTGAGCGATAGTTGTCGCCACCAGGACTACCAGGATGGCAACTCCGGCCAGTGAAGTCGTCCTGAGTATTTTCATGTCACCTCCCGCAGAAAACTTTTCTTATCGAAGAAGCGCCATTTTTTCAACGGCTTGATGACGTCCCGTTTGCAATCTATAAAAATAAACACCGGACACAACTGGTGTTCCAAAATTGTCGCGTCCGTCCCAAACCATGGTTTTTTCACCGGCAGATTCAATGCCATTTACCAGGCTTCGGACCTCTTGACCCGTGGTATTATAAATCTTCAATGTTACTTTTTCTCCACTCGGCACCGAATAGCGTATCGTCGTTTCGGGATTGAACGGATTGGGATAATTTTGATGCAGGGTAAAGCCTTCCGGCTGCGAGGCAGGTCGCTCGTCCACACTTGTCACTGCAATCGGTTGTACCACATCATGAATGATGACTTCGAGGTCACTAGTATCGACAGGCGCTGTGCCGCGAAACATCCAGAAATTTACTATCGTGCGCAAATTCCGCAATGGATTTGGAATATTTGCGCCGGTATAGGTCCATTTATTGATGACTTGATCTTGAGAAGGCGGCTCCCCGTGTTGCAAACCTTGATAGCTTGCGAACACGATAGAATCCGCTTGCCAGTTGAAAAGATGCGTAGACAGAGTCGTATCCAAAGGTGAAACGAACCTCAGAAAGTTTCCTTGTGTACTATATGGCTGAACCGCGTAGCTACCGACATTTTGTCTACTTGGCGTGCTCCATTTTGAGTACTCAATGTCAATCTCGTTTCTATCATTTGCAAATACGAAGAGGCCCAGGACGACATGCCTGTCAAGATCGTCGATTTGGCCCTCTACCAGGAACCGGTGTTCGCCATGCGTCGAGAACCCATCGGTATCGATTTCAACCGAGTGCCAGACGCCATCTATTTTACGAATCTTCAGATGAAGATGGCCGGCTTCGTCCAGCCAGACGCTCTCTTCGCTGTCTGACCATTGATTCGGACCCGGACCGCCGCTCCCTGACCTCACCGTCCAGGTCACTCCGGCGAAATCGATTTTTCGCACCTGAGCGAGCGCTGCGGACGAGACAATACTTACGAAAAAACAAACACTTACCAGCGCAGGTAATAAGCGGCCTCTGCTGAAATTCCTGCAGTCCATGACTCATGCCCCATTCATCTTTAATGATAGCAACATCTGTTTTCGAAAGCCTGCACCAAAAGCAGAAAGAAAAGAAGTTCCGCCTCTGCTGACGCATGAGGCGGCACTTCTTGATAGAACTCTACAAAGGAATTGATGAAACTACTTCAGAAGCATAAGCTTGCGCGTCAACGTCACGTTATCAGCGCTGCGCAAAACATAGAAGTAAGTGCCACTGGAAACAACTCTACCAAAATCGTTTCTGCCGCTCCACTGCACCGCATGTGCTCCTGCCCGCTGCGTACCTTGAACTAAGGTTCGGACTTTCTGGCCCATGATATTGTAAATGGTCAGGTTGATGTCAGCAGCTTGTTCTAACCTGTACTCAATGGTGGTCGAGGGGTTAAACGGATTCGGGTAGTTCTGCCCCAAAGCGAATGCTACCGGTAACTCAACCGGTGAATCATTGATGCCGGTTACAAGCGGACTGCCATCGATCCTGAAGTCATCCACATAAAAGGTCCGGGTAAAATTCTCGCCGCGATTGAACATGATAACATTGAACTTCTTGATCTGGGTTACATCAAGCTGTCCGTCACCAACCCCTGGACCATTGCCGTTATTCTGGAAATAGACCGGCTCAATGTTAGCGACCACTTCCTGCCAGCCCGCCTGCAGAGGGTTAGCGACGATCGCTTGCTCCCATTGCTCGTCGTCATTGGCGTCAAACACCTGGAAATTGTAACCGGAAAACTCAACCGTATCGGCAAATACCCAGAAAGTCACACGGCTCTTTGTCCAGTCCGCTGTCGCTGGCAAAGCATACTGCAGTCCTGTTCCGAAACCTACTCCGCTCTTTACCACCTTAACTGAGGACTGGCCGTCGTGTCCGAATCTGTTGGTCACGTAGAAAGAGTCTGCGGAAAAAGAGTTCCAGGTGCCCGGTGTGGGCTCATACGACGGCGGCTCAAACGTGGGCTCGTTTTCAAAACTCTCGAGCTGGGTATCGTCAGCGTACAAGTCCCGCAACTCAAATTCATCGACGGTGATGGTGCGTTTAAAAATCTCACCGCTATTAAAAATGATGAGGTTGAACTTCTTTATCTGCGTGACGTCCAGTTTGCCATCGCCAAGCCCGGGGCCGTTGCCGTTGTTAACAAAATACTCCGGCGAGATCGTGACGATGTACTCAACCCAGGTACCGGTTTGTAAGGACTGGCTTACCTTCTGTTCCCACTGCTCGTCATCGTTAGCGTCAAACACTTGAAAGTTCACACTGGTGAACTCGGTGCTGTCGATGTGAACCCAAAACGACACTTGCTTGCCGCGCCAGTTTTGAATTTCCGGCAGACCGTATTGAATGCCCGTCCCAAAGCCGGTCGGAGATTTTTCGATGACAACTCCGGCTCCCGTAAGGCCACCGTCCGGAGTGACATAGAAAGTATCCGCTGAAAAAGAGTTCCAAAGCCCCGGTGTCGGGTCGTAGCTCGGCGGCTCAAAAACAGCGTTGTCAAAATTCTCAATCTGGTGCGCAGCAGTCAGTGGCCGAATGGGTGAGTCGAGGAGGCGAAAGTCATCTGCTCTGAACTCGCGCGTGAAGTTTTCACCCCGATTAAAGAAGATGACGTTGAATTTCTTGATTTGAGTTACATCAAGTTGTCCGTCGCCAATTCCGGGGCCATTGCCATTATTCTGGAAATATGCCGGGTCGATATGAGCAACCACTTGTTGCCAGCCTCCTTGCAACGGGTTGGTGATGATGGTCTGCTCCCACTGTTCATCATCGACCGCATCAAACACCTGAAAATTGTAGCCGGAAAACTCAACAGTATCGACGTAAACCCAAAACGACATTGCTTTGCCGGTCCAATCCTCCACTGCCGGCAATGCGTACTGTATCCCGGCACCAAATCCAACGCCTGATTTTTGTACTACGAAAGAGTTGGTTCCATCGTGAGCTGGGCCGTCGGTCGCGATGAACGATGTATCGCCGGAAAAGGAATTCCAGGTTCCGGGAGTCGGTTCGTACGAAGGCGGTTCAACGGTTACCGAATCCTCAAAACTCTCGATCAGAGTCTCGGTGGTGGGCACATCACGTAGTGTCATCTCATCAAACATAACGGTTCTTCGAAAAATCTCGCCATTGTTGAACGCAATCAGGTTGAGCTTGTTAATCTGAGTTATGTCCAAGGCTCCGTCCCCAATGCCGCCGTTACCATTGTTCACAAAATGCTCAGGAGAAATCGTGGCAACAAATTCCACCCAGGCGCCGCCCTGGGGAACTTGCGAGACCTTTTGCTCCCACTGCTCTTCATCATTGGCGTCGAAGATTTGAAAGTTAACGCTGGTGAACTCGGTGGTGTCAATTTTTACCCAGAATGAAACTTGCTTACCCGTCCAGTCCTGGGGAGCTGCAAACGCATACTGCGCGCCACAGCCAAATCCCACAGGTTCTTTTTCCAAAACCAATGCGCCGCCGGATAGTGCTCCGGAAAAGGTCACATAGCTTTCATCGCAGCTAAAAGTAAACCACTCGCCGGGGCCGGGGCTAAAACTGAGTGGCTCATCAAAACTCTCCAGGCTTTGTGCCATTCCGACATTAACGTTCACGAAAAAAACCGTGAGCACTAAAAGACCTACTAACTTGTTCATATTTACCTCCCACCTTAGTTGATGGTGTTGCCGATTAATTTAGTAATCACTTAACAAAGACTGCGACGATGCCTGACCTCCTTTCCTTGACTACCATTCTTATAAATATTGATTGTATCTTTCTACTTTCCCAGGAGAACCTCGACTAGATGCTCTCGGCCGTCTTCGTGTGGCGATATCAACTGGCCTTGCGCGACAATTCCATCGACCTTCATCTGCACGACGCCCGATTCGACATGACCTGGATTCCGCACAATGATTTGATAAATGGCATTTCTAAAAGGCCTGACAATCTTGAATTCCTTCCACTCAGCTGGGATACAAGGATCGATTAACAGTCCATCCAAAGTCCGCCTGGCGCCACATATCCACTCTGTTGCTGCCATGAACATCCAGGGGGCTGTACCGGTATTCCAGGTGAAGCCGCCTTCGCCAAACCTGGTTGGATGGCCCGGCCCGACGATGTACTCCGCGTAGACGTACGGCTCGACTTTGTGCAGGTCCGCATCTGCTTTCCGGGGGTTGCCCGGCATGACCTTTCTGAAAGTGTCGTACGCCTTGTTGCCGCGTTTCAAAACGCAATCAGCGACTACTTTGAAAGCTGCGGCATGAGAAAACACGGCAGCATTTTCCTTAGTACCAGGGGCAAATGAGGTCACCCGGCCGATGCCCGGATGGTAGTCCCGGTACTCTGGAGAGAAGAGGGCTGGACCATACTCTGTGTCCAATTCACGGTCTACCAGTTCAGCCAACTCATGGCCCTGTTTGCTATCGACGATCCCGCTGAGAACTGCCCAGGTTTGTGAGTTTAGCGGCAGCTTCCCCTGACTGTTCTCAATTGAACCGACACGAAAACCGTTGTCGTTGATGGCAGCTATGAACCAATTCCCATCCCAACCGAATTTCCGGATATTACTCTGTAGATTCTCGGCCAATTCATTCAGTAAAAGCGACTTTTTGTCATCTCCGATGTATCCACTAACCTGGATCATCATATTTAGTGCACGGACGATTGCCATGGCTAACCACAGTGACTCTCCCTTTCCACGGTAGCCCAAACGATCGTAGGCATCGTTCCAGTCTGCCTTGCCGATGAGCGGCAGGCCGTTGCTACCCAGGTTTCTCGTCAGGAACTCCAATGCGCGCAAGCAATGCGCATAGACAGATGCTTCGCCCTTATCCAGAAATGGATATCTTTTATCCAAGAATCCCAGGTCTCCGGTTTCTTCAAGATAGGCCACAACCGCATAAACCAGCCAAACGGCCATATCGGACTTGCCGGTAACAACCGCCTGACCCTGAGTTTCCCAACTACCCTCTTTATCAGAGAATCCCGAGACAGCATGGCCATTGGCATATTGATACCGCAGCAGTTTTTCCAGCACGCTTTTAGCGAGAACCGCATCAAGTGCCAGGATTCCCACCGCATCTTGAGCCGTATCACGGTAACCTCTGCCGCCCTCGGCGTTGTGGTAGGCAGAAGTGCCCCGCCAATGCGTAATCCCAAAGAGTTGGTAGCGTCCCCAGATATTGGTCATGCGGTTAAACTCCGCATCAGGGGTCTCGACCACCAGGCTGGAGGTTTGCTGCTGCCAGTACTCATCGATCCTCTTCAGCTCATCAGCGGCCTGCTTCTCGCTCAGGAATTCATCCATCATATTCTTTATCATGCGCTTGCAGGCGGCGGATGGCAGGCTCTGATAGAAAGACTCTTTCGCGTTTGGAGCATTTGTATCGGTAATTGCCTCATCGTCGACAAACCCTGTCAGGAGAACGAACGTATCCGATTCATTGGCGGCTATTTCAAACTGGTGTTCAAAAACACCGACCATGTCCTCGCCACAAACCGTCGAATCTGAGCACTTGCCATCCTGAACGACTTTGGGGTTGCTCAGGGAGCCGTAGCGCCCGAGGAAAGCCTCTCTTGCGCACTCAAATCCTGAAACGGAAGCTGAGCTGGCGAAAAAAGCACAACTCTCCAACTCACGGCCGGGGTGTGGTTGTTTGTAGGCGATAATGGCGCCATGCTCAGCATCAAAAAAACTGCGATTATACAAGGACAGAATATTGGGATAATCGATCTCCAGTTGGGCATCGCCTGCAACAAAATCAACGAATGGAAACAACTGTAAAGATCTGCTCACGCCAGAGTGATTCTTTACCTCTACCCGGCAGACCTCGCATGGCGAATCCAGCGGCACGAAAAAGGTCATCCGGACCTCGATGTCGAAATAGCGGGAACGTATCACAGTGTAACCGAGACCATGACGGGTTTCGAATTCCTGAAAAGGTCGCATCATCGGCTGCCAATTTGCCGACCAGGTTTCACCGCTTTCCTTGTCCCGGCAATACAAATAGCGGCCCGGACGATCGCTCACCATTCGCTCGTATTTGTGCACGCGGTTGAACTTTGGATCCCTGCAATAGCTAAATCCACCACCGGTCTGCGACACAATTGCATGATAGCTGTGATTGAAAAGATAGTTCACCCACGGCCGCGGGGTATCCGGTCGCGTAATAATATACTCTCTTCCGTCACTTGAAAAATGGCCATAACTCATAAAAGACTTTCCTCAAAAAGATTTTGAATTCTCGCCGAAGATGTTAACTTCCCACATCAAAGCAAAACGGGTCTAGCTGAAAAGCCACGGCTTACCACAGCTACCCGACCTTCACACTAGTTTAAGGTTGCCGTCGGTCACTGCTTACTTGCGGAGCATCGACGCATCTTGCTTTGTTGTGTTAGCCTGTCGCAATGTGGCCGCATTGTGACAGGCTTTTTTTACTGAATCAGTCTGAAAAACCCACTGGTTTATTCCGCTTTGTACCTGGAATCGCAAAGACATGTCTCGCAGCAGATTGGGTCTTTTTGAAAACCTGCTTAAATATCAATGATGCCGCGCCGATTGCGACCGCGTTTTGACCAAACCCGGTCATCTTTATGGTCACAGCTTTGAACGGTAATTCCAGGGTAAGCTTTTTTACCTCGCTTCTGATTGGTTCCAGGATCAAGTCAGCGGCTTCGACAATATCTCCACCGAAGACAACCAATTCCGGGTTTATGAAATCAAGGATTCGAGCAACCTCTTCGGCTAAGACGTTGGCCAAATCAACCAACGTCTGCCGGGCATTGTCATCGCCCTCTCGTGCCATCGCGATCAAGTTTGTCATGGTCAGGCTAGTGGCAGGCTTGCCATTCTCGGAACTTGCTTCATCATGGCGCAAATCATCCAATGCCGGCAACGACAACGTCAACTCACCCGCACTATTGGTTGTGCCCCTAAACAGTTCGTCGTTCAGAATAATGCCGCAACCTATGCCGGTAATGCGCTCGTTAACGATGAGGTAGACGAGATGCCTCTTGTCCTGGCCACATCCCATCCACTTCGTGCCAACTGCGGCGGCGTTCGCATCGTTATCAACCACAACCTGGGTGTTAAGTCTTTTTTCCAAAATATCCCTGATTGGGTGCTCACGCAACCCAAGATCGATGGAGAACTTGATCGCGCCGTCTTCCGAATCAACTATACCGCTAACCCCCAGAGCCACCCCCATGAGATTTTTCATGGCAATGCGCCCGGCATTGCAGACTGTCCTGACTAACGCGTGAATATGATCTGCAATATTCTCACTGGTGATCTTTTTCGGTAAGGACTCGCTGTGCTCAGCTACAACTTTTGATTCGAAATCGAGAAGTACGGCGCGCAGTTCAAACGAGAGAACCTCCACACCTATGACATAACCAAAGTCAGCATTAAGCCGCCAAAGATTTGGGCGTTTACCGCCAAGCTTTGTGGATTCTCCGATTCCTGCCTCCCGTATCATCCCCAAATCATTGATGTGCTTCAAAATCTTCGATACTGTTGCCGGCTGCAGGCGAGTGATTTTGGCTAGGTCAGCGCCTGAAATAGCGCCTTCCTTTTTAATCATATTTAAAACTAGCTGTTGATTTAGCCCCTTAATCAACTGCGCATTAGCAGGTTTGATATATCCCATCTCTCTCCTCGCAGAGTTTTTCAGTTGACTTCGCCCCAGTTCATTCGTGAAAGGTTCTGTAGCAGAAAGTAGCCCAGAACCAGTGCACAGCCAATCGCTATTCCCCCCTTAACGGCCTCCCCCAGAAACAACCATCCGACACCAAAAAGAGCCAGGAATATGGCCGTAACACTCAGTATCCAGCTTCCGATTTCCAGCCAACCCACCTCAGAGGGCTTGACGTCGGGACATTTCCGAGCGATGGGTGCCCACCACCCCCCCGGCCGTACGCGGCGAAAATAAGCCATAAGGTGCGCTTCAGAAATCGGCTGTGTGCGGTAAGTCACCACCAACCAAACCACAGTACAGATCGCCAGGATAATCAGATACCGTACCGGGTACCACTGATCCAGGGCAATGAATTCAATGCTGTGCAAAAAACCGGATAACGAAGTCATCGCTAACTGGTCGAACAGCGCAGCCAGCGGCTTAATTAACCGAAAAGAATTGGAGATAACCAGAGAGCTGATCATAGCTGCAATTTCAGACCAGGCGTTGATGCGCCACCAGTACCACCTGAGCAGGACCACGAAAATGGTGCCGGCCATGATTTCAGTCAAATACAACCAGGCACTGTAGATTGAATTCATCTGCCACGCTGCAAAACCCGCCAACAGCGCCATGGCCAGGACGAAGAGCTGTGAAACCATGACATAGTGCCGGTCTGATGCGTCTTTTCTCAAGAAACGTCTGTACACGTCATTCATCAAATAGGAAGCGCCCCAATTCAGGTGCGTTGTTATGGTAGACATGAAGGCGGCAATAAAGGAGGCAACCATGAGGCCCCGGAGTCCCGTGGGTAAAAACCTGACCATCATCTTGGGGTAAGCGGATTCAGGGTCTGCAAGGTCCGGAAAAACGATAACGGACGCCAGGCCTACGACAATCCAGGGCCAGGTGCGCAGCACGAAGTGCGCAACACTAAACCAAAGCAACGCCAGCACCGCATGGCGTTCGTCCCTGGTGGCAAACAATCTCTGAACCAAAAAACCGCCGCCTTCGCCTCCACCCCACCACTGCACTCCGATGAAGACCGCGAATGTCAAAACCGCCAATCCTCCGGCCGAAAAGTCAGGGAAGAAGCTCAGAATTCGGTCCGGCCCCGCAACGGCAGCATACCCATTCGCTCCTGCGGAATTTGTTGCGGCTGCGGCCACTACTTTTTCAGCAAGTTGTGCAGGACCTCCAACATAATCAAGTACCAGGATTGTCAGGATAATTGAGCCTACCATTGCCAAAACAAATTGAAATAAGTCCGTAATCACGACGCCCCAGAGACCGGCCAAAGCAGTGTAGACCAGGCAGGCCGCGATCAGCAAGGGAATTGCGGTCAGCTTGGACCAACCAAATGTTTCAACCGACAACTTCTGCATGCCAAGTATGACCCACCCCATGGTAATGCTGTTAAACAGGACAGACCGGTAGACCGCATGAAACAAACGTAAGGTTGCCGCCGGTTTTCCTTCATAGCGCAACTCGAGAAATTCAGCATCCGTGAGGAGCTTCGCTCTTCGCCACATTCTTGCGAAAAAAAACATGCACAATACGAAACCCATCAAACCACTCCACCAAAACCAATTGCCTTGCAACCCTTGGGTGCGCACAATGCGGGCAATCGCCAGAGGCGTATCGGCCGCAAACGATGTTGCCACGATAGAAGTACCGGCGACCCACCAGCTCAGCTTCCGCCCTGCCACGAAATATTCGACAAGGTTGCTTCCGGCTCGCTTGGAGAAATAAAGCCCAATCAACAGCGATGTTGCCAGATAGCCAATAATGATCGACCAATCGAGTGTCAGTAATTTCATCGCTTAGAAGATAAGTCCGATTGAAAAACGTTGCGCGCTCTGTAGACGATTATGGTCAGAGTAGCTGTAGTCAAACTGCAAGTGCATGTTATTGATCTTAGTGGTCAGGCCGGCTCCCAAAGAGAGTCCACCTTCTCCATCGCGGATGAAGAGAGAGCGATATCCAGCCCGGACAGCAAAAAATCCCTGAAACAGGTACTCACCGCCGACATTCACGCTTTCGGTGTTATTATTTGGATGCAGTCCCTCAAGCGCTAATGTGAGTTTGCTGCCGCGTGTCTGCTTGATTTCGTAGGCGAGCCCTGCTCTAAAATTAAGTGGAAGAGACCACGATTCTAAATCAAGACGGCTCACGATCCGGTTGTTGCTGCCAAAATTGTCCGGAGCGATATCCACAAAAACGACGGTATCGTCGCCGCGCATCCGCATTTTTGTACCAAAATTCGTGATGCTCATGCCCAAACGCAGCCCTTTCAGCGGCGTGGTAAACATGGTGCCGACGTCCAGCGCAACACCATTGGCGTGCATATTGAAAATCGTTTGTCTGACAAACTTGATCGTCCCGCCAATAGCAAAGCGATCCGTTAAGCTACGGGCGTATGAAATCCCGGCAGCAATGTCATTAGCGCCAAAGCGTTCGCCGGTGCCGTCCGGCTCTTCGACAGTTCGAACGTCCTGGTCTCCCATATTCAGCATGGTTAGGCCGAACGCCAAGGTGCCGAATCCTTTAATCGGGAACGCGAGTGAGGCGTGGTCAATCGTCACATCTGCGAACCACTCGATATGATTCAGGCCGAGCTCTCTCTTGCCAAGCTGTGCCAAGCCAGCAGGATTCCAGTAAACGGCCGACACATCATTGGCGATAGCAACATACGCTTCACCCAGGCCGACCGCCCGGGATCCGACACCCACTTCCAAGAATGCTGCAGCAGTCGTCCCGGCTTTGGACACGTCGCTAACAAACTGACTAAACCCCGCTGCAGGGAGTATTAAGATGATTGCAAAGATTATTCTATTCATCATGATCCGGTTCACTTTTAAGCCTGTGCCAGTCACTTCACAATCGCGAATTTCTTGATTGTCTCGCCAACCCCGGGTGCCTCCACGTGGTAAAAATAAACGCCGTACGCGATATCCATGCCATCCTTGGATATGAGATTCCAGGATTCGGAACCATCATCCGCGGTACTGCTATGTTCCAGGGTTTGCACCAGAACACCGCTCATGGTGTAAACCCGTATGGTACATAGCGCCGGGAGATGTATGAAATCAATCTTGCGCTCCCCTCTGCCTGAACGAAACCGGTTTGCCGGTTCCCAGGAAGCTGCGCCAAGATACGGATTGGGGACCACGGCTATACGGTCCATCTCTTGTTCAGCGGCAATATTATCAACGTGCGCAGAACGCGTCTCATATTCGAAAACATCCCCGGTGCGGAAAGGCTTTGTAGAGCTCATCAAATAAATATCGTCTGACTGCGGCAGAATGGTATCGCCTGAAACCGGCGCCAAGAATTCTGCTTCCCAGGCCATGCGATAATCCCGCCGGCCACCGCTATTTGCAACGGAATCACCGAACAGATAGTACAGAGGAACAATTTTGTCACCGTGAGTCAAGGTTGAATCCCTATCCAAATCAAAAAAGAAGAAATCGACTTTCAAATCGTCAGTGACATTCCACACCTCAAATTTCGTAGGTTGTGGCCGGAGACCAAACTCTGAAGACGTATCTACGAATGTATCGAAGAACCTGATTTCGTAGTCAGCCGGGAAAATTGTTCTGCGATTGGGAATTCCTTCTGAACTTTTGCCGCCCGAGACTGTCAAGTTGCTTTCAGAGCCCGGAAGCCAACCTGAATTCAGACTATCATAGGCCGTGGTGTCGTTAAGCACTTGTACTCGCATGCCATCAAAAAGCGGCCCCTCTTCCGGGCGACCGAACTCGTCGTAGCCCACGAATGGACTATTCTCCACAACCAGGCTTGGTGGATTGCGGTTAAGGTCGAATACCGAGTAGGATTGCGTCTCCTGTTGGAAGGTTGCAGATTCAAACGCGATTTGGTAGCGCTGGCCATCCTTGATAAGGGTATGGTCGAAGAATTCAATTTCTACCCGCCCGGTGCCTGGGCCGGCTTGATGCAGCACGCCACCTCCCTGGACTTCAGGAGGACGAAAACCTGCGGCTGGCGCGTCGGGTATCACGATTGCAGTGTTGATATCGGTTCTGACATTTCCGGCAATGTCGGCTTCGATAACGCTTGGCGACTCACTCGGAGCCAAGCCGATGCTCACGTCCCCCTGGTCATAGGAAACCAACGCATAATAATAAGTTTGTCCGTTGACTAGCGGGGTATCGACAAACACATGCTGCAACCCGGAATTCGTCCCCATGTTGAACTGGGCGCCATTCACACCAATCGGGTGAGGGCCTTTCAGGTCATTGACAAGATCAAATTGAGCGATAGGCTTACGAAAAATTGGGTTACCAAAGGCATCCGTTATTGTTCGGTTTTCCAAAAAATTGGGATCGGTTGCACGGTAAACCCGATACCCTTCAAAATCCTTCCGCCCATTTCCAAGAGAATCGGCCAGAAAAATATCCCTCGAATCCTCTGCAACCCGATCCCAATACAGGGTAACCTTTTTGTCCCCGGGAACCACGTTCAGGTTGGGTTTGTCGGGTGGTCTGGCGAAATTGTAATTCGCATCAAAAACCAATTGCACGGTGTTCTTGTTGCGAAACAAATCGTCCAAATCTTCTCCAACAAGCAGGGCCATGGAAAAGCGTTCCGTATGTCCGACCGGCATGGGAAATGCACCTGAAGAGTAGATCAATCCCGCGTTCGTATTCAGATTTTGCTCCGTGTCCAAAAAACCTGAGGCCATGCGGCTCCAAAGGTCTTCCTGCCCTACTGTCTCGAACGTTACATCCCCGCTCAGTCCTGCCACAATGAGATCCACTGCCGTCAGGCCGATCTGGTCGGATTCACCCAGGTCGGTCGCATCAAAATTTGGCTCACCCGCCGTTGGTTGGCCGTCAGACTCTCCCAAATCTCTCCCCTGGTATCCTCTGTCCAGCGGGCCAAGGCCGTCTTGCCCGACGTCGTCAAAAACCGGCTCGCCCTCGTCCCACTGACCATTCTGATTCTGATCCAGGAAAGAACGCCAGTCGCCGTCGTTATCAATGCCGTCATCGCGGCGTTCATCAATCAGGCCATCCAGGTCATTGTCGATTCCGTCAAAAGGATTTCCGGGACTCTCCAGAAACGCATAACCGACGTAGCCTGGAGCGCCAACGAAACCAATATCTCCAGTTGCATCATTATCCCAGGCGTACGCAATATCGATGACGGTATCATAAAACCCATTATCATCCAAAGAGTCATCCGTGCCGCCCACGCCACTGTCAATGTACATTCCGAAAAATACATCCCGGTAGCCCTTCTCGCCAACATTGGTCACATCGTAAAGCCAGAAAAGGACGTCTTCGGCCAGAACGTGCGCCCACTGCAAACCCCGCGTACGAACCTGCATCCCGAGACCGCCACGAAGCGGATCCGAAACCGGACTCGGCTGGTAAGCAAACCGTTTGTCAAGCGCGTCGTCAAAGACGAAGAAGCTCTCCTGGTCCGCCGAGGTCTTCGCACCAAAGAAACCGTTCCAGATACCATCGAAGCTCGCGGGCTTATCCGGCCAGGTTTTGGGCCAACTCTCTGGCCTGTCGCTCATCGCAGGGGAATCTTGATCAAAATCTACGTATCGGGGTAAGGGCTGCCACCCGTATTCAATGCCGTCGGGAGAAATCTCCATCAGCTCACGAAACCCAGCCTCTACAATGTGAAGCGTATCCAAGTTACCCTCGACCACCTCCGCGCCCACCAGGACGGTTACACCATCGACGTAAGAGTTACCACTGCCTTTGGGCCACTCTACTGAAGGCTGATCCGGCCAGCGAGCAACTTCACCCCAGTTGAAAAAGAGCGTGCGAAGAAGATTGCCGTTGTGTATCCCTTTCTTGCGCCAGGTTCTGTCCGCTTTGGAAGTATCTACAAAAGTCGCCTGCGACCGGGCAATCCCGGCAAGGGATAGCAACAAAAAAGCGATTAGAATAGAAGTCAGATTCCGAACCATCATATTCGTTTTGAGAGCATCCATGGTTAAAAGATTATCTCAAGCCCCGCCGTCACCTGACGCGGCGGCGCATAAAAATCAGGACGCGTTAAAAACTCATCAACCGTATTCGGACCTCTTGCGGGGTTTCGGGTAAGCGTGGAGCCGGCCCGGCCAGTATCCGCAAACACAATAATCTCATTCTTTCGATCGAGAAGGTTATCGACATTCAGATAGTATCTGTATTTCATTCCCAATAGATTGACAGTACGGGCAGCTCTGAAATCAAGAGTGATCTGACTCGGTCTGCGCGAGCTGTTTTCGAACGGCAATAGACGCGTCCCTTGCGCTGAAGGGGTGTAGGGCAACCCACTCCACAACTTAAACAGAAAATTGATGTTCCATGCGTTTCGTCTCCGCAAACCCAACTGCACATTCAATGTGTGGGGGCGATCCCAGTCAAGCGGAATCACCTTTTTCTCGGTTTCAACCGGTGGGTCTGTTTGATTATCCAGAAAGACTGAGGCCGGATCAGACGCATTGCCCTCAGCGATTTGAAAAGTATAATCGGCAGAAAAATTGAGCAAGCTGGTGGCCCGATTGTTTACGGTTATCGTAATGCCCCGTACGTTACCGAAGTCGCGGTTGATGAATCGCGCATATTTGTCGCCTAGCGTGAACAGTTCATTGATTTCGGTACCGAGCAAATTTCGGATATCCTTGAAGTATCCCGTAACATCCACGGCAAGCTCCTCGCCGAGCTGCTGCCTCAAACCGATCTCGTAGGCTACCGTCCGCTCCGGCTCAAGGTTGGCATTTCCAATCTTGTTCTCAAAGTCGGCACTGCCAAGCCTGCTGGCAGATAAGCCACCAGGAAAAACTTCAAACTCGGAATTCTGATAAAGAAAGTCGAAAGCCGGCAACTGAAAGAAGTGGCCGTAGGAGGCATGTATTACACCGCGATCAGTAATCGGATACGCCACACCGATGCGTGGGCTGAGTTGTTTTTTTGTGCTGGCTGAGACCTTCTCGGAGTTTTCAGGGTCGCGCAACTCAACTGGAACAACACCGTTAGGATCAAACAAGTCAAATCGTAAACCGAAATTGATAATCATGTCCCGCCATTCGACTTTGTCCTGCGCGTAAACCGCAAACTCCTTTGGCTTGTTCACATAGTGATTATTATTGAACGTTGTGACCGGGTCGACAACCGGCATAAAATTGCTATCGCGATCAAATCGAATTCTGATATCCGAGACCTCTAACTCATGGGATCGGAATTCGGCGCCGAGTTTGACTTGGTGGTCAGAATGCACCTGGCTGGTAAAATCGAACTTGCCGTTCCACGTTTTGGTTTCCCGGGTAAAATGATCCATGAGAATGCCGCCGCTGTGGAAACTGCTACCGATGCGGCGGAGCAACTGAGGATTGACATAACGACCATCCGTTGGATCCTCAAACACGAACCGGCGAAACTCCTTTTTAAAAAAAGACCCACGCAAAGTGTAAAACGATTTTGACGACAAGGAGTGGGTAAATGAACCGATATGGGTTTGATTGTTTTCGAACTTCTTAAGACTTCCCTCGGGGTTCAGCTTAAACACATGATTGTAGTTCTGAGAATCGACATCCTCTCCAAGCAAGGTGTAAGCAAGCTTGAGATTCGGCGTAAATCTGTAGCTGAGCTTGCCATGCCACGAATATTTCCGTCTGCGATTCATTGGAACGATCGCGCCGTCTCCGCTCTCAACGATGACCCAATCTGCCGGATTAGGCGCCGAAAAACTGGAGGAATCGCTGGGCAGAAACCGCCTTTGGCCAAACAACCAACCGTCGTTGCGGAAATACCGTCCGGTGGCAAAAAACGTGAGCTTTTCCCCAAGCAAGGGAACAGGTCCACTCAGTGTTCCCTGAAGATTTCGCACAGCCGCCGGCTCGACATCGTCTATTTCAAAGAAAACATCATCGTTCGTGCTGACATAGTCGCCTGTATAAGCATTTAACTGACCAGTGAGTCGCGATCCGCCTTCCCGGGTCGCAATGTCAACAATGCCCGAAAGAGCCTGTCCATATTCTGCGTTGAATGTTCCCGAAACAGCGACCAGCTCCTGCACGCTATTGTTTTCTACCTGAAGTGCGGCAGCCCGGTCAAAAGGATCTGTGATAGAGATGCCATCGACCAGGAACGCGACTTCACCGGCGCGACCACCACGAAAGTGGAGATTGCCGCCGGCATCCTCGGTTATTCCTGCCTGCAGAGACAGAACCTCCGCCAGCTCTTGTACAGGCAGACTCGAGATCTCATCCTGATTGACCACGGCCAGGCCTGAGGTGATATCCCTTTGCACCAACGGCCGTTCAGCGACCACGGTTACCGTCTCGCCTGTTTCAAGAACGGTGTCGGTCATTTCAAAATCGACCGCCGTCGTTAAATCTATACGAACCAGCACTTCGGTAACTTCGACAATCTTGTAACCGATAATGCTGCTGCGCAGCACGTATTCTCCGGGCGGCACATTCAGAATCGCGTATCGCCCGCGGCTGTCGGAAGCAGCGCCCATTGTCGTACCCACAAGAATCAGGTTGACCCCGGGCAAAGGTTCACCGGAAGCGGCCTCCGTAACCCTGCCGCTGATCTTACCGGTGGTTCCGGCAAACAGAGAATTCAAACAGCAGATAGCGGTGAGGCAGATGAGAATAATTTTATTCATAGTGACTTGTTTTGTCAAACCACATTCAGATGAACCTTATCAGGTTAACGGAGCAACAACATTTTGCGAGTTTTGACATTTCCGCTTACTTGCAGTCGATAGAAATACATGCCAGGCGCCACAAGATTCTGTACACGATCCCGACCGTTCCAACTAATGGAATGTTCACCAGCCTGAAACCTGCCCTGCACCAAAGTCACAACTTCACGGCCCAGAATATCGAAAACTTTGAGGGAGACACTTTCCGGCTGGGACAAGGAATACCGGATGGTTGTCTGACCCGAAGAGGCACGTGGAGCATTTATTGCCGAAGACGAAACCGCGGTTACAAACGGATTCGGGAAATTCGCCCCTAGAGCAAAGTTATCAGGAATGGTTATTCTCCTCCCTTCCGGGGAATTGACTGATGTTGCGATCTGTGGCTCCGCAATAACCGCCTGCGACCAAACCAGAGGACTTTGGAATGGTCGGGGGATATCAGGACCTTCCCAAAAATAGTAGCGATGCCCGTCGTAGGCCTCTGTATCGCCATCACTCAAAGTAAAATCGATAGGCAGAACCATTCCCAACTCCGGAACAAATAGACTATCCTGCCCGGCGGGATGGCCTTGCATAATCGGGTCGTCAAGCAATCCCTGCAGCGGAATACGTGACTCCAGAAAATAGCCACCATCTCTGGGCGCAACCGCAATCTCAACGTAATCTACCACATGACTTGGAGATTGGTTATCTCCACGCCCGGGAAAGGGTACGTGCATCCAGGTCTCCTCATTAGGACTTAGGCGAAACTGATAGTCCGGCTCAGATGCCCGCTTAAACCGTTGATTGTGATCAAGTTTCGCCGGCAGAGGGTATAGGCCGACATGAAGTTCAAATGAATCCCCATTCCAGGTACCAAAACCGCTGAAGTTCTGCACCAGGGACTCGTCCGTAATGTCCCCCGCAAAGTAGAGATTGTCGGAATCCACCATCACGTAAGCTTTGGCGCTAAGATCGGCATCATCGGTCACATCTCCCTCGACCCAGCCGTGCGCATCATCCATCAAAAAAGGAATGGTCTGCGAGGTAAACTCTCCAATGTCACCATCGATTACAACCGGCGTCGAAATAAGAGCAATCATGCCCGTCGCAATAGCATCGTTTTCGGTCGCGTTCGTGGTTGCATTACTGCCGGGCGAGATCGCTACGTTTTCTTCCCTCAAGGCGGAAACCGAGGTCACTGCATAATAATAACTAACAGGACCAGAAGTTTGTGCGGTGTAAAGAACATGCAAAAAGCTCTGATCACCCTCAGCAACATCGCGGCCTACCTTTGTGACGCCCGTTGCTGCAATGTCTACAATTGGCGATTCGCTGACATAGACATTATATGTCTCTCCACTCGCGGATGCTTCGTCAATCCATGTCACAAGATTGCGCGTCAGCGAATCAACTGCAACTGCAATGCCTGTCGGTGCATCGGGTTGTTGCGCATTGGCCCCGGCTACCGAGATCACGAAAAGCGAAACAAACATGGTCAGAACACCGATTATCTTCGTTTTCCGCATGACGCCTCCTGGTTTATTTATTCACTAAACAAACTATGCTTTGCCTAAAATAACCTTTCTGCAACCAATGTCAAGAATAATTGTTAACAATTTTCCTTTCCGTGTGTCCCGCACCAAAGCAGCCTTTGCCCTTTGTTTTGATTGATTATGTATTTGAGTATTCCCATTTTCAGTTTCTTCTACATAAAATCCGGAACTTCTACAAATTTATTACGGGGAACTGAAAGTGATTAAAGAAGACCAGCTCAGCAAAAAACTGATTCGTTACCTGCCGACACTTTTGGTCCTCGTCACCCAATTGTGTGCGGCCATCCCAAGCCCTCTGGCAGCCCGGCAATCGGCGGACGAGTATCCGGAATCAAACCTAAGCCTGACGGAGGTTTCTGAGAACCTGCGTTTCCTGGCCTCTGATGACCTGCAAGGCAGAAAATCCGGTGAGCCAGGCAATGAAGCAGCGGCCCGGTTTATCGCTGAGCACTTTCGTGCTTACGGTCTAAGAAACGTTCCGGGGATCTCGGATTATTTTCAGTCGGTTCCTCTGCGCGTATCATCGCAATCGCAGCAGAACTGGATGACTATTTCGGGGGACACGCTTCGATACGGTGGTGACCTAATCGTCCTCAATGCCACGCCGCTAAACGCTGACGCACAACTCCTGCAAGTAGAGTTTGGAATAGACGACACGTCCAGTGCCGGCAATGACTATGCGCAGCTCGATGCCCGGGGAAAGGTGGTAGTGGCAAACTTTGGGACTCACGAGGGCCAGGATCTACGCGCCGGTCTGCAGGCCGGGAATGAAAAACTGGCACTGGCGAGGAAGAAAGGTGCCCTGGCACTGGTCGAGTTATACGATGGACAAGTGCCCTGGGAACGCCTGGCCGCATTCCTGCAACGCCCCCGACATACAGTAGCCACCGCCGCTGAAAACGAACCTGATGAGCCTACGGTTCCACACTTACTCATCAACAACAGCGGTGGAAAATATGATGGGAAGATCAACCAATCGAATTCTACAGGCCTCTTCATACAAGAGCAAATGACTGAGACTATTACCAGCCCCAACGTAGTCGGCCTCATCGAGGGTGGGCATGCAGACTTGAAAGAGAGTTATGTAGTTCTGATGGCTCATTTCGACCACATCGGCACGAATCACGGCCCAGCGGACGAAGACAATATCAATAATGGTGCCCGGGACAACGGGATGGGGGTGGTGGCACTCCTGAGCGCCGCCAAAACGTTGAGTTCGGCGCGGCCTGCCAGGTCGGTGATTTGTCTTGCCACCACTGCTGAAGAAATGGGCTTATTGGGAAGTAAATACTATACCGAAAATCCGTTAGTCCCTCTAAATAAGACGATTTTTGTCCTCAACACGGACGGCGCCGGTTTTACAGACACAAGCATCGTCTCAGTAGTCGGATTGGACCGCACAGGAGCGAAACAGGAAATTAGTCGCGGTGCGGCGGCCTTCGGCCTGGATGCTATTTCCGATCCCGTGCCGCACATGAACCTGTTCAGCCGATCCGACAACATAAATTTTGCACGAAAAGGGATACCTGCGCCTACATTCAGTCCCGGTTTCCGCACATTTGGTCCTGAGCTACAAAAATACTATCACCAGCCACAAGACGAAGTCGGTGCAGACTTTGACTTTAACTATCTGCTGAAATTTTCCAAAGCATTTGCCTACTCAGCCCGATTAATTGCGGACATGCCTGCCGCTCCGCAATGGCGGTACGGTGATGAATTCGAGCCTGTCAGCAAGGAGCTTTATTCCAAGTAGTTCCTGGATTTACGGTTAAACTTGCATCTCAATCATGCACTAAACCCGGCGAGTTCTATCGGCAAGCCAGCAATGAGTGGAACAGCCACCGGATGCAATGGCAACCTATCGGGAATCTCTGTGTAACCTGACAAATAGAATTCTGACAACTTGAACCTGGGGCAACAAACACATCCAACGCCGTTTCTCATTGAGCCTGCAAAACTACTGGTGCCCGGTTTTGACCGAAGTGAACTACTACATATCTCCAGGTTGGGTGAAAAATATCAGGTCGAGGCACTTTGGCAAAGCCGGGATTTACGTGGAAACTTCAGCGAGCCGGTTTATCACGCGGGTTACATCTACGGATTCAGTGGCGCGTTCCTCACCTGCATCAATCCGGAAACGGGCAGGTCCATTTGGAAGTCGAGGACAACGGGCGACGCGTCCTTAATTTTGGTTGACGATCACCTGGTTGTCCTGAATAGTGGCGGGAAACTGTTTGTTGCGGCAGCCAGCCCGGACGGTTTTAGAGAGAAAACCGCTCTGCAAATCACCGGTGGTCGTAATGCGACGCCCCCCAGCTTCGCGGACGGTCGTATCTACGTGCGCAGCTTGCGCGAGATCGCCAGGGTGGAAATTTCAAAGTAGGCATCGCACTCCCGAAGTTTGGCAATGTGGAAAGCCTCAAAAAAATACTCAATGGTAATCGGCTAAGTTCTGCGCGGTATCACTCTGATTCTGGGCAGCGCAAGCCTGGACCATTTCCGAAAAATTCCCGTCGACCCGATACGATCTGCGTAGTTGTTTCTTCAGGGTTGAAGGCATTAGTAGTATTTGTTCCAACCTGCGAGCCTACCAATTCTCAAAACGACTCCCACACTTGACAAACCGAACAAAACGGGTTACATTCAACCCTCGGCGTAGTCAACTGCAGCCGGTCGAACTGGTCACTAATGTGCTCTCACCCTCAAGATGTTTATCAAAACGCCTTCGGAAAATCCAAACTTTGAAATCCGACACCCTGCGTGAAATTTTGATTCAAGGCGCGGCTTTTCGTCTCCGGTCCTGGCACCAGGACGACCCAACCTCACTGGCCGAACTTGCTAACAACAAAAAGATCTGGATGAACCTGCGCGACCTGTTCCCACATCCATATACTCTCCAAGACGCAGAGGAGTGGATTCAGATAGCGACCTCTGATGAGGCGGCGCTGCACCTTGCCATTGAGGTTGCAGGTGAGGCTGTCGGTGCGATTAGCCTGGTCTTCAATCAGGATGTTTATTGTAATAGTGCTGAGATCGGTTACTGGTTGGGTGAGCCATTTTGGGGCCGGGGCATCATGACCGCAGCAGTGCAGGCCCTGACTGAGCATAGCTTCAGGAATCACGATCTTTGCCGTATCTATGCTCCGGTGTTCGGCTGGAACAAAGCTTCAATGCGGGTTCTGGAAAAGGCTGGGTTTTCTCAGGAAGCCAGGCATGAAAAAGCAGTGTACAAAAACAAGACATATACCGACGAAGTAATCTTCGCGATTATCAGGTAAGCAAATAAAATGGGGGCAAAATGAAAATCAACCACACATTCCGCTTCTACGTAGCATTCCTTTTGTCCGCATTCAGCGTTCATTCGCTCCCGGCCGGGGTCGAGAAATCCGAACTTGTCATAAACACGGCAGATGGATTCAAAATCAGTGCAACCCTGTCCCGGCCCGGCTCAGAGGCGAAGAGACTGCCGGCAGTGGTTCTCATCCACCAGGGGGGATCGGACAGGACCGAATGGAACAGCTTCTCCCGCAAACTGCTCGCACAGAACTACGTCACTCTGGCATACGACGTACGCGGTCACGGCAAGTCGGATAGCGTTAAGAGCATTTATGCTTTGTTTAACGATCCCGGCCAGGCGCCCCTCGACTTACAGGCCGTGCTCAGGAAACTGAGGTCACTCGATTTTGTGGACAACAAACGAATCGCGATTGTCGGCTCATCGATCGGTGCAAACCTCGCCTGTGTGGCCGCCGGCGTACCAGACTATGGAGTCAAGACCGCGGTGGCGATTTCGGGAAAAACGAGCGCAGTCTACAACCTGGCCGGCGTCAAAGGTCACGACAACCTTGCAATGAGGTCGGTCTTTCTGATTTCGTCCCTTGAATCGAACGGCGCCCGGGCCGGTTGGGCAAAAGAGCTTTACGACCAAACAGGCGAACCGCGACAAGTCAAAATCATCGACAAGTCAGAAGCTCACGGAGTAGGCATTTTCGAGGATGCGCCCGAGGTTGAGAGTGACATTATAAAGTGGTTGCACGAGAACCTGTAGCGCCCATTAGCACGGCAACGGCGCCAATCGACTCGCCGGAAAGAAATGTCGAATGCTCGTCAAGAATCAACGCTGGAAGGATTTCTCTGTAGGTGGCGTCATGCTGCTTGCCTCTGATCAACTATGGCATCTCTTTTTGCTCACACTGCCGTCGCTTACGCAATCGGCAAGATCCATTTTCGTAAAACCCAGCCCGCGAGATTTTGGGCGGCCGGTATTTTTTGCGCAGTTCTTCCCGACGTCGATGTAGTTGCCTTTGCCCTTGGCATCCCTTACGGCCACTTCTGGGGTCACCGCGGATTTACACACTCCTTTTTTTTTGCCGCAATCTTGGGAGCGCTTTTCACCGTTGGTTTTTCTTCAAGAGAAAAGGAAAACACCGTTGGATCGTTTCTACTTTTTATTTACTTCTTCTTGTGCACGGCTTCGCACGGAGTTCTGGACGCTTTAACCAACGGCGGCCTGGGCGTGGCGTTCTTCTCCCCTTTTGAAAACGCGCGCTATTTCTTTCCCTGGCAACCGATTCAAGTCTCTCCCATTGGCATCGCGAGCTTTTTCAGTCAGTGGGGCCTACAAGTTATCTTGAGCGAAATCGTCTGGCTCGGGATTCCCTGTCTCATGTTACTCTTGGTGCTGAAAATATACCGGCAAAAGCAAAAACTATGACCAACTCGATTTCTAAAAAGGAAGCCCGCCGGCTGGCGCTGAACTGCCAGGGTCTGGCCAAATCACGTCCGTTTGGAACCGGTCACGACGGAGCCCGCAGAACAGTCGAGCAGCTTGGCTATGTGCAAATCGACACAATTTCTGTGATCGAACGGGCGCACCACCACACGTTTTGGACGCGCTGTCAAAACTACTCTTCCGGGGCTCTGGACAAGTTGCAAGCAAAGGACCGCCGGATTTTTGAATATTGGAGCCATGCCGCCGCCTACCTCCCAATTGACGATTTTCGCTTTTGTCAACCCAGAATGCGTGCTTTTGCCACGGGTGAAATGCAGTGGTTTCCGAAGGACGAAAAAGTCAGGCGGCGAGTACTGGACCACATCACGCTAGAGGGACCGGCCATGAGCAAAGACTTCAAACCACCGCCCGGCCACAAATCCGGCCCCTGGTGGCAGTGGAAGCCTGCCAAAATTGCGCTTGAGCAGCTCTTTATGGAGGGCAAACTCATGGTTGTCCGGCGCAACAATTTCCAGAAAATCTATGATCTGACCGAACGCGTGCTGCCGGCCCACGTCGACACGACACCACCAAGCTCAGGCGAGTACTCCCGTTACCTCATCGAACGCGCCCTGCAGGCACATGGTGTCATCGCCGAACCGGAAATCGGCTATTTGCGCAAAGGTTTAAAGCAGGACCTCGCCGACGAGCTCAAGAAACTGGTTGCCGCCAGACAGGTGGTTGCCGTGCAAATCGAAGGGTTGCGCGCTCCCTACTACTCAACTGAAGATATTCTGAACCGCCTCTCTGAAACCCGAATCATGAAGAACGTGCACATTCTCTCGCCGTTTGACAACGCGGTCATCCAACGGAAACGCACGCTGGAGCTGTTCGATTTTGACTACCAGATAGAATGCTATGTGCCGGCCCCGAAACGAATTTACGGCTACTTCTGCCTGCCCGTCTTGTGGGGCGAGCAGTTTATCGGACGAATCGACACCAAAGCCGAAAGAGCGAGTGGGAAATTTTTGGTCCGGAATCTCGTGTTCGAAGCCGGCTTCAAGGACTATGGCAAGGCCTTGATACCTCTGACGAAGAAAATTCAGGAATTCGCCGAGTTTAACGGCTGTTCGGAGATTCACTTCGAGAATGTCGAGCCGCGCTCCATGTTGCAACCGCTGAAGAAATGCCTGGAGAACCTGACGCCATAAAGCAAGCGAGCACAGCTCAGACCCGGCTTTCGAAGAAAACCTTTCCCTGTTTCAGTCAGACTAGCCTGCACCATTCATGAACTACCTTTCTTGTCATCCTGGAAGGATCTTTTTTGGATAAAATCCGTGCCCGTCGAAGGCTACTGGACCTGTTCAAAAAAGATTCCCCCTGAATGACTGTCGTTGTTAGATTTGTGCACAATACGCTGATTCATGCATTATCCAGGCTGGATATTCCAAACAAAGGCGAACGCCGTAGATTGGAACTGACAAGCCGCTTTTAAACATCAATCTCAAAAAAAGAACTTGCACCTTGCAACTTTTATCGCATTATTACGATAATACGATAAAGACTATTATTCTTCTTGAGAACAAAAATGGGTATCACAAAAACTGAAGTTTTCAACCTGGAACAAAATGAGCTTGCAGAATTTGCCAAAGCGCTTGCCCATCCGGCGCGCATAGCAATTCTGCAGTACTTAATCAAGCACCAGACCTGCATTTGCGGTGATTTGGTAAATGTACTTCCTCTTTCGCAATCTACCATTTCGCAGCACCTGAAAGAGTTAAGAAGAATTGGGATCATTCGCGGCAATATCGAAGGACCCAAAATCTGCTACTGCATAAATGCAAAAATCTGGCAAAAGGCACAGAAAATGATCGGACGAATTTTCAGCTCCATGAAGTGTTGCTGATTATTTGACTCCGGTCATTCTTTACTTTTCGCTATAGCGATAACAAATACAACCCAAAGGAGAAAGTCATGTCTGACACTGAAGGTATCAAACAGGTTGTTAAAGAGACGTACGGGGAGATTGCAGAGCAGAAACGGGATCTATCGTCATGTTGCGGCGACAGCGACTGCTCGGATAAAACCACCATATTCAACGATGATTATTCACAACTTGCAGGTTACAACCCGGATGCCGATCTGGGCCTTGGCTGCGGCTTGCCGACCCAGTTCGCGCAGATCAAACCCGGCGACACGGTTGTCGATCTCGGTTCCGGAGCCGGCAACGACTGCTTCGTAGCACGCGAAATTGCCGGCTCCAGTGGACATGTAATCGGCGTGGATATGACCGACCAAATGGTCACGAAAGCGCGCCAGAATGCTGAAAAGCTCGGTCTGGACAACGTGGAATTCCGCCTGGGGGAGATCGAAGAACTGCCGATTGCGGACAACAGCGCGGATGTTGTGGTCAGCAATTGCGTCATGAATCTGGTGCCGAGCAAAGAACGGGCTTTCGCGGAGACCTACCGCATTCTAAAGCCAGGCGCTCACTTCAGCATATCGGACATCGTGTTACAAGGCGAGTTGCCGGAGCCACTCAAAAAAGCAGCGGCAATGTATGTTGGCTGCGTCGCCGGCGCCATGCAAAGCGTCGACTACCTGAATCTGATTAAAGAGACAGGTTTCGTGAATATGCAGGTACAGAAAGAACAACAAGTGCCCCTGCCCGACTCGACGCTCCTGAGATTTCTGACACCGGAGCAACTCAGCAAATTCAAGAATGACAACATCGGCGTCTACAGTGTTACGGTTTATGCGGAAAAACCTACCGCTTAGTCCGCCAATCCTGACAGGACGTACGGCACAGAAATGGACGCAGTAGCGCTGCCTGGTCCTGTCAGGGCTGTCAAGTCTGCTTGCCGAATCGCAACATCGGCGCCAGTACTGTAAAACCTCAACCTAAAAACAGTGAGACCATGACAGAAGACAGAACAGCGGTGGAACAGGCGTTACCGGAGCAGCCCCCCACCCGAATCAGGCCCGCCCGTGCCGGTGATTTCGCCGACGTCGTCGCTCTGCTGAAATCGTGGGATCTGTGCGTCGCGGATCTCGACCAGAGCCTCGGTGGATTTTTCCTGGCACAGCGTGAAAAGACAATCGTTGGAACGGTGGGCATCGAGCGCTTTGGCAGGGTCGGCTTCCTGCGCTCCCTGGCTGTATCCCGATCTTTACAGAACCGCGGAATCGGACAACGCTTATTCGAACACGCCCTCGACTTTGCACAATCCACGGGCATTGACAAAATCTACTTGCTTACTACCACTGCGGCAGAGTATTTTACGCGGCAAGGTTTTGAACCGGTCGTCCGTTCAACGGTACCCGTTCAAATCAAAGAAACCGAGCAATTCAAGACGCTTTGCCCCGACTCAGCAATCGTGATGGAGAAGATCTTATGAAGAACATTCTAGTCCTGTGTACCGGCAACTCATGCCGAAGCCAAATCGCGGAAGGCTATCTCCGCCACTTTGCCGCCGGCAAGGCCGCAACATACAGCGCCGGCGTCGAGACGCACGGCGTAAATCCCCGTGCCGTCGCAACCATGCAGAACGATGGTATCGACATTTCCAGGCACACCTCAAATCATGTCGACGAGTACCAGGACATTCAGTTTGACTACATAATAACAGTTTGCGACCACGCCAAAGAGCGCTGTCCGGTCTTCCCTTCCGCAGCGCTTCGGTTCCACCACAACTTCCCCGATCCCGCCAAGGCCGTCGGCACAGATGAACAGATTAGCCGGGAATTCAATACCGTGCGTGACATGATTAAGGAGTACTGTCGTAATTTCATCAATAAACACATTGCGTCGCAGCCTGCAAAAGAGTAGATTCCCCTCCATCCGCCAGGTGGTGAGATCCCCCGAGAACCATCTCTGCTAACAGGTTGAACGCGACCAGAGAGCCAACCGCGCTCCGCGCAGCAAAAGGAGAGCTTTGTGAGCCAATTTAGAGCCTACGCAACACTGTTGCTGACACTTGTCGTCAGCGCCTGTAATCTGACATCCGAGAATGGGAGAGCCGGCATGGACGGCATCGCTGAGAATTATGTGAAACTGATCCTCGAAGTGGGACTGTACGACCCGGACTACGTCGACGCTTATTATGGCCCGCCGGAATGGCGGCCGCCAGCCGAGAGCAAGGCGGAGGCTTTCCCCTACACCCGACTCTCTGAAAAAGCCGATGCCCTGTCAGCGGCAACCCAAAATATTGCGCCTGAAACTCTGGATGCGCCTTTGCGCCAGCGCCGCGCTTTTCTGCTAAAACAGTTGACCGCCGTCAAAACAAAAATAGAGATGCTGAATGGCAAGGTGCTGACCTTTGATGAAGAGAGCAGACTCCTGTATGACGCGGTCGCGCCGTCCCACGATGCACAATACTTTGAGTCCGTGCTGCAGAAGCTCGATGCAGCACTGCCCGGCACTGGTGATATCACGGTGCGGTTAACCGATTTCAAGAAGGATTTCATCATTCCGAAGGAAAAGCTGGACGCCGTATTTCAGGCCGCAATCGATGCGTGCCGCAAACGGACATTGGCCTTTATCGAGCTCCCCGAAGATGAAGACTTCAAGGTAGAATATGTTAGCGATCAACCGTGGGGCGCCTACAATTGGTACCAGGGCAACAGCTTCAGCCTCATTCAAGTAAACACCGACTTACCCATCTACATCGATCGGGCAGTGGACCTGGCCGCCCATGAAGGCTACCCTGGCCACCATGTTTACAATGCATTGCTGGAGAACAAGCTGGTCGTCGAGCAAGGTTGGGTGGAATTCTCTGTCTACCCCCTGTTCAGTCCGCAGTCTCTCATCGCAGAGGGCAGCGCCAACTATGGCATCGAAATGGTTTTTCCGGGACAAGAACAGATCGAGTTCGAAAAAGAGGTTCTCTTCCCGCTTGCCGGGCTTGCACCCAACACCGCCAGGCGGTTTTACGAGGTCAAACAGCTCACCACCGCCCTGGGATATGCTCGCAACCAGGCGGCCCGCAACTATCTCGACGGTACAATGAATGAGTCCGAGGCGATCGCCTGGATGACCAGGTACTCCCTGCAGCCCGAGGAACGCGCCCGAAAAAGCCTGCAGTTCATAGACCGGTATAGAAGCTACGTCATAAACTACAATCTCGGCCAGGACATCGTGAAAGATTTCGTGGCGCGCAACAGCGGCGGGGCCGACCAAATCGAAAAGCGTTGGCAGGTCTTCAAAGAACTGCTCTCCACACCGCAAACCGCATCAAGTCTTATCGCAACATCGCCAGCCGGGGAAAACGCTCCGTGATCAAAGCTGCCCTGTTTGATATGGACGGCGTGCTCATAGACTCGGAACCGTTTTGGCAGGAAGCTGCCATCAAAGCCTTTCGGCGAGTGGGCGTCGCAATGACACGCGAGATGATGGCGGAGACGACGGGACTGCGGGTTGACGAGGTCGTCCGTTTGCGTTATGAGCAGTTTGGATGGAATGACAAATCTTGTCAGGCGGTTGAGAGCGACATCCTCGACGAACTGGACCTCCTCATCGACGGCCGGGGTAGCCGTATGGCGGGCGTCGCATACATCCTCAATTTTTTTAAATCGCGTAATCTGCGGGTTGCGCTGGCCTCATCCTCACATTTCAGAGTCATCACCGCGGTGCTGTCCAAGCTGCAACTGCAAGGCCAGTTCGAGTTTGTGCATTCCGGAGAGTTGGAGCCAAAGGGAAAACCGGATCCTGCCATCTACCTGACCTGCCTGCGAAAACTCGGTCTGCCGGCACATGAAGTTGTCGCATTCGAAGATTCCTTCAATGGCCTTGCAGCCGCCCGGGCGGCAAGACTCAAAACCGTCGCGATTCCGGATGAGAGCGTCTGGCAGCAGGATCGTTTTGACGCTGCGGACTTAAAACTTCGGTCTTTGCACGAATTCACCGAAGAGCATTTGGCAAAACTCTGAACCCTCCACGGGGGTTCTCTGTGCGGTTCTTTCCTAAAAAACTGTTGGCGACGATTGGATGGCTTCTAAAGCAGAATTGCGGCAGGGTCTACGAGCAGCGCCTGAAAATCTTGAAAAAACTCCCCCATGTGCAGTCCGTCCATGAGAGCGTGATGGACGTCTACTGAGACCGGCATTTTCACCTGTTGCTGTTCTTGTCGAAATCTTCCCAATACAATCTTGGGAATGGAATCCCCAGTCTTAAATCTCCTGGCATGAGAAAAGCTAGTGAATGAAACCCAAGGGATGACTGAATAATGCAATAAATCATCGCGTTGGTCCTGAGGGTCAAACTGTTTTGGCGCCGCGTGATAAGCCGCCAATGCCGCTTTCGCCTTTTTATAAAAGGTCTGAAAGTCCGCCGCATAGTCAAAATAGCAAAAGCCAAAACTTGCATCGTCGTTCAAAATAGTGGAGCCGGCGTCTACGGCTTCGTATTCGACCACACCTTCAGGATGAATCCTCTGTCGAAATTCGTCGATGCCATTGGCCGCATGCAGCGACAAATACAAGGACGCGAGGAAAAATGAAATGTCATTTTGCTTCGCCAGGCGTTGCACTGCGGTCACATCCACATCGGCACAGATGTTAAAGAACGGATTATCGAAAACCTTAAAGAACTCGTACTGCGGCCGCCGCGACCATGTGTTCAACGTAATGAGTTTGGGCATCTGTCCGCACTCCGCGTGAAGGTTGGAAATTCGTTTACAGGTATTCCTGGTGCTCCTACCCGTAACTTTCTTTGACAATCTGATCCTTCTGCAGTCCAACCTGTTCCAGTCCCTGCAGGACGCTACTCAGAAATGACGGTGGTAATGCCTCTCCACTTTCCTTCGCTGCCTTCCTTTGCCAGACCGAGTGGTCCGGTCCACAGACGAAGGCCACCGTGTCCTCCGGATTGGTGATAGCTTCCTGCAGAAGCGTGTGCGACACCCGGCCCTGGCGAACCTGATCACTGAATACGTTTTGAGTCTCCCGGGTCAGCGTATGGATAACCCGCAGTCGTCCCGGAAACTGTTGCTCCAGCTCCCGGAGTTGCCGAAAAAACATGACATCTTCCATTACCTTGTTGCTGAAAACCAAGGTATGTTTTGACTTTTCATTCATCCGCAAGTCGTGTTTTATGATGCTGAAGCTGGGTACCACCCCGCTGCCGGCGCAGACATGAACGATTTCGCCGTACCTGGAGCGCACTTCGTCAGTCAGGCGATACGGGCCGGTGAATCCGGTGATGACCATCATGGCTCCCGGTAACGTTCTTTTGGCCAGGATCGGTGAGAGCAATGGCGGATAAGGCGTCACACCTGAAACGTACCTCTCCTCCTTCACGGTAAAGGCGAGATATTTTTCATCCGGCGAACTGGACATGGAGTACGCCCGCGGCGGCTCCTTCTTGCCCTTTAGATCTTCAAAATACGCCACCCAGCGCTGCAGACCAGGAAATTGATGGGGCGAGATTGTTAGAAAGTGCCCGGGCTGGTAGTCAAGCTTGTCGTTGCCCGTAAACAGAACCAGCGTGACAGTATCATGCGCCTCCGGAATCGCCTCTGCGACCATCACTTCCATCTCTTTGATTTTTTTTCTGGGATTCGTTGCTGGCATTGCTTTTCCTTTGTCTTAGTCGAATTTTGGTGGCCTGCGAATAGGAACCTACTCAACCCAAAGGAATATTCCAAGCAGGTTCTTTTGGCCGGGGCGTCGGCTTGGATGAATTGTGTCACACCGGGAGAAATAAGAGAAACGCTAAGGGGATGACCAAACGAACTTCAACCGAACTTGTACGGCGGAGTCCGGAGCATCAACCTGGGTTCTTGCTGCCTGGTCCCATCCAGCCAGCCACAACCTGCTCAAGCTCTTCACGTTGGAGTGGTTTGGCCAGGTAATCGTCCATGCCGGCCTGCAAACACTTCTCGCGGTCACCCTTCATGGCGTTGGCGGTGAGAGCTACGATTGTCACGGTTGCCCCCTCCTCTTCGTTAGTGCGGATGACTCTTGTAGCTTCAAAACCGTCCAGTTCGGGCATCTGACAATCCATGAACACAAAATCGTACCGGGTTGCCGCAACAGCCTGGACTGCTTCCTTTCCGTTATTCACGCAATCCACCTGGCACCCGAGCTTTTCCAGCATTTTCTTGGCCAGTTTTTGATTCACGACATTATCTTCGGCTACCAATACGTGCATCTTGGCACAATTCTCGGCGAGCGTATGACGGGTGACCAGTGTTGTTCTTGCAGAATCAACAGAGGGCTGAGCGAGAACTGATGCTATGCACTCCTGAAGTTGCTCCGTTGTCACTGGCATTACTAGGTAAGCATTACAGCCAAGCTCTCTAGCCATCTTACCATCGCCGCGAGTGCCGACCACGGCGATGGTGATCAGCCGAGTATTCTTAAGTAGCTGGTCCTGCTTGATCAACTTCACGAGGGCATCGTCATCATCCTGCAGGTACGGCATATCCACTATCACGGCGTCAATCGGACGGTTTTCCTGAGCGCGAGTCCGCAACTTATCCAGTGCATCGCGAACATCGCCAACTTCGCTAACCACACACGGTAAGGGGTTGAGCAATTCAGCCAATCTTCTGTGAACCCCTGCACTGCTATATACGACTAAGACCTCGGTCGTGGTCAAATCGAGACTCGGGCCCGGCAGGTGTCTTGTGGGATCAGGTCTTTTGTTGAATACTACTGTAAACCAAAAGGTCGATCCTTTGCCGGGTTGACTTTCAAGTCCGACAGTCCCCCCCATCAACTCTGCCAGCTGCTTGCTGATGGCCAGCCCAAGCCCCGTGCCGCCGAACTTACGAGTGGTCGAAGTATCGGCTTGAGTGAAAGACCGAAACAATTTCCCTTGATCTTCCTTGGGAATTCCGATTCCGGTATCGGAAACACTGAACCTGACCGTTACTTTCTCTTCTGTTTCATGCTCTACTCTTATTACGATTCGGACCTCGCCGGCTTGCGTGAACTTAACAGCATTGTTGACGAAGTTTAGAAGAATTTGGCGCAGTCGACCAGGATCACCGTTAAGAAAACCCTTAACATCCTCATCGATGTCACATGAGAAAGCCAGTCCTTTTTCTCTTGCCTTAAAAGAAAGCAGCCTTGTAACCTCACTGAGCATACTTCTGAGATCAAAATCGACCGAATCCAACTCCAGCTTTCCTGCCTCGATTTTAGAAAAATCCAGAATGTCGTTGATCAGTGTCAGAAGGTTGTTGGCTGAAGATCTTATCGTCTCAAGGTATTCAGCCTGCGTCGGTGACAAATCTTCATCAGCAAGCAAGTCACTGAATCCGATGACGCCATTCATCGGCGTCCGGATCTCGTGGCTCATGTTTGCCAGGAACTCGCTCTTTGACTGGTTTGCTTTGTCAGCCTCATCCCTGGCAATGGTAAGTTCGTGCGTGCGCTCCTCAACCTTGAGTTCAAGATTCTTATTAAGGAACTCGGCATTTTCACTGACCCTGACATGTTTGTTCGCGACAACAAACGCAAATCCCGTCACAAAAACAATGAAGCCGTAGTTCGCAAGAAGCGGCAGGTCATGCACAGCAAGATGGTGTAGAACGTCACTTGCTGTTGATACCAGGAATACGCTGAGTGCACATAGTATCAGCAAGGCATCTTGATTTCTTCTTTTGATAGCAAAACTCAGCGCCCGCATGGCATCGATAGTGTAGATCGCCCATGTCGGTATAACGACATACTGGAATAGGAAAAACCATTCTTGCACCTGGCTCGTAAGCAAAACGACGACCAAGCTTACGACCGTCATAAAGTAGCACACCCTCACAGTCGGTCGCAACAACTTATCGACTTTCGCGGGTGGCCTCCGAAACATACTGAGAAAGAAAAGATGCCATAACGGGCCGAAGGAAAACAGAGCCAGGTACTCCATTTTTTTTATCACGTTGAACTCAAGCCCATATTCAGATTTGAGCGGGAGCCTGAGCAGCATGTAGCAGAACAGCAGCAAGATAAAGCAGCCAAGATAGAGATTCTCACGGTCCTTCGGCCTACGAATAACCAGCAACAAAAAATAGCAGCCCAGGGTAACGTAAACAGGGAGAGGTAATACACTATTAAGCCACTCGTAGCGGTATGAATGTTGAACCACATCGGAATAGGCAATTCTCACTGCACCATGGTCAAACCCTGAGGATTTTGGAAAATAACGTTTCACCTTGACGAGAATTACGTTAGGCTGGCCAGCCTGTACAATTTCCCGCGGGATCCGGTAAAGCCTGGCGAGATCATAGCCCTGGGCTACTTCGCTATCCCATTCTCCGGTGGCTCCTATCAGGGTGCCATTGAAAAAGGTGCTGTCTCTATCTGAGATTTGGGACGCCCAGAAGATGAGATCCCGGTTGATGGTCTCAGGAAGAACGATTGTTTTGCGGCACCAATATGAGTCAACTGTTTCAATTTCAGGCAGGCTTGACTCGGTGGTCAGGGGGACGTGCAATGGCTTCCAACCATCTGAACGTTCAGTTTCTCCATATGCGCCACGCAAGAACCTTGCTGAGTAGTCAGCGGCGTCTAGCCGCTGCGTCGTCAGCCACCAGGTATGAACATATTGTTGGCCTGCAGCGCCGGAGTTGAGTAGATTGAGTGCATCCAGGTTGACAACTCTTTGTACGGTGCTGGGATTGCGGTCTTGAGACTGGACCGGAGTCGGCAAAGGGTCTATAAACAAGTTCAGCGCAAGCAATGCTAGTACTTGCATGCCCCTTGGTATAGATATCCCGAACGTGAATAGAGCTCTTGAGCAGGGCGCGACTCGGTCTTGTCTAAACTGGTCTTTCAAAATCATGATCCTGCTAGTGTTCGGTCTGTCCCCCGCCGGTCCCTCTCAAACCTAAGGGGATACAAATCTTCGAATTCTACCCGGAACACCCTCACTCACTGCTGCTTTTGTCCTTTCGCTGCACCCAATCGGCAACCGTTCGCTCAAGAGACTCGATCTTTAGAGGTTTTGAGAGATAATCATCCATACCGGCCCTCAAGCATTTCTCGCGGTCACCTTTCATGGCGTTGGCGGTCAAAGCAATAATCGGGATGTGCTGACCATCGGTTTCCATCTGCCTGATCGCTGTGGTCGCCTCATACCCATCCATTGTCGGCATTTGACAGTCCATAAACACGACATCATACGGTACCGTCGTCACCGCTGCGACCGCCTCTTGGCCGTCTGCAACGCAATCAACCTGGCAACCCAGTTTTTGCAGCATTTTGCTGGCGACTCTTTGATTGATCTTGTTGTCTTCCGCAAGTAAGACCGTGACCGATGTTCTCTGATCTTCGCGCAACGTGTGCCGGGTGACGAACTCCTTCTTTGCGACGCCTTTTTCGCGCCGTCCGATTACCTTAGCCACGCAACTATAAAGCTGCGATTTCTTGACCGGCTTGGTCAGATAGGCGCCAAACCCCATCCCGTGTAACCTTTTGGCATCACCACGCTGGCCGGTCGAGGTAAGCATGAGCAAGCTTGTGCCTGCAATGACGGCCTCGCTCTTGATGGCCCGCCCCAGAGCCTCGCCGTCCTGCCTCGGCATTTGCATGTCGATGATGGCAACCTCAAACGGACTGTCCTCTTCAGCGGCCAGCCGGAGCTGGGTCAAGGCAGCACTCGCATCCTGGGTTTCGGTCACCGAATATCCTTTCGTCCGCAACTGGGTGCCCAGAATATCAAGATTTGTCTTGTGATCGTCGACGATAAGAATGCGTCTACCGGCAATCTCAATATTTGTATCCTGATCACCCTGGTCTGCCAGCGATTGCTTCTTAAGTCTGACCGTAAACCAGAAAGTCGACCCTTTGCCTTCCACACTATCAAGCCCGATCTCGCCGCCCATCATTTCGACCAGCTGTTTAGAAATAGCCAGGCCCAGTCCGGTACCGCCAAACTTGCGCGTTGTTGAGGAATCTACCTGAGAAAAGGATTTAAATAGCTTGTTCTGCTCATTGCGGGGAATACCGATGCCGGTGTCAGCAACTGTGAAACGAACGCGGACCTCAACTTCGGTCTCATCTTCCAGATCCGCCCTGATCCCTACTTCGCCCTGTTTAGTGAACTTGATGGCGTTGTTGCCCAGATTCACCAGGATTTGCCGCAAGCGGCCCGGATCTCCGAGAACAAACCTCTCAACGCTGAAAGAAAGAAGGCTCGTAAACTCCAGTCCCTTCTCCTCTGCCTTAAAGCCGAGCAAGTGGGAAACGTCTTCCAGTGTATTCTCCAGGTCAAAGGCGATTTCCTCTATATCGAGCTTGCCCGCTTCGATCTTCGAGAAGTCCAGAATGTCGTTAATGATCGTCAGCAAGGCATCGGCTGACCTCTGGACGGTTTCAGCATATTCCTTTTGCTCGGGATTGAGAGGCGTATCGAGTAACAGGCCGGCCATGCCGATAACGCCATTCATCGGTGTCCGGATCTCGTGGCTCATATTGGCCAGGAACTCGCTCTTGGCCCGGCTTGCGTCTTCAGCGATTTCCTTAGCCGCGCGCAGCTCCAATTCGGAACGTTTGCTGTCTGTGATGTCGACAAAGTACAGGCGCAGACGGCTGCTGTCCTTAACGGAATGGATTACAATTCGGTACCACGTACCGCCCGTTTGAATCTCGTGCGAAACGGAGTTGTCCGGTTGCTCGTGCAAATCAGAGGCGACTTGCAGAACCTCCTCAATCCAGGGATAATTGGGAGGGCCATGCCTGAGATCTGAAAAGACCTTCTGCGCTTTCGGGTTTATGTAATTGACAACCCCGCTTGCACTCATCTCGATAATAGCGTTTGGGTTCAGATGCGGAAATGTGGCCAGTTCCTCACGTTCCGCTTCCGCCACTCTCCGTTTTTCCACAACACGTACAAACTGTCCGAAACCAGCCGCCAATAGCAATGCGATGCAGAAATAGGCCAGCCAGGCCCACGGGCTTCTATAAATCGGCAGGGCCACCCCGAAGGTGTATTCCAGAGCATCGCTCCATGGATGGCCTGTTTGCTGCCCTTTGATCTGAAGAACGTAATGACCATCGCGCAGACGTGGATAGATTACTTCATTTTCATTGGTGGCGTCCGACCAGTCCTCATGCAGTCCCAGCAGCCGGTGTTTGTACAACACATTTCCACCGGGGAAAGAGAGAGAAACATGGGAAAACCTCAACGACGAACCGAAAGGAACGGTTGCGGGCCCTGCCTCGGCCGGGTTGACATGACTCTCATCCAGCATCAGCGATAGAAAGACCGGCTTGCGGGTTTTTCCCAATAGCCGGCCGGTTTGGTGTGATCTCGATACACCGTGATAGTTGCCCACCCAGACGTGATCTTCCTGATCAACAACAATCGACCTGAACGCGACTGTCATGCTTGACAAACCATCTTTCCGAACAAAGGGTGACAAGTCGCCTTCACCGAATTTAAAAAGGCCCCGATTTGTGCCTATCCAAACATTGCCAACCCGATCGCTGGCGAGAGCTTTTACCGTGGTATTCCCGAGCGCATTCAGAGCCGAGTCGAGCCGCACAATATTGTCTTTGTATAACAGTGGTCCTGCATTGGTGCCCAACCAGATGTCGCCGTTACCATCGAACGCGAGGTCAAAGACCTCGAACTTCTTATTACCAACCAGCTCTCCGGGAGATCCAAGCCTTGTAAAGGCGTCGGATCGTGCATCATAGCGAAATAGATAGTCATCATTGCCCACCCCGCCGCCGTATAAAACGCCCCTTTCGTCCTGCCGAATAACGTTGAGGGCGGACGTGATGCCTCTGTCAGCGCCATAGTATTCCAAATTAAAGTCGGAGTCAATTTTGAAGGCGCCGATGGTGCCGTCTTGACAAACCCACAGATTCTGATCAAGGTCAATAAAGAGGTGGAAGATCGTTCTGATTTCGCCCAGTCTTATTCTTCTCTCCCCTCTTGTGCCATGATAGGTCAGGCTGCCGTCACTACGACCAATCCATAGGTTGTCGCCCGCGGATGCAACAGAAGAGATGGGACTTCTTTCATTTGTCCGGACCTGCTCAAAAGGTTTGTCGACTTTATCTTCATAAGTGGTAGCTTTGTTGACCTGAAAGACGGAATACCCGTCAGTGGCCACAATATGGTCACCGGACGTTGCCACGGAATGTACGGCATAGTTCGAGTATGCCAGTGTCTGGTGGAAAAAGGGACGATAGAGATAGGCCACGCCGTCGTCAGAGCTAACCCACGCCGAGCCATCCGGCGCCATGCTTATGGCGTTGACCACTTGCGCTGCCAAATCCTCGCACCTGGCCGCATGCAGGGGGCCATCCGGCAAGTCAGACAGCACGTACAAACCCGCACCACTAGTACCGGCATACAAATCGCCGTCCGCTGTTTGTGCCAGACAAGCAACCTGTGGTAAGCGAGAGCGCCATTGCCATGCAAGGTCCTTCAGATCATGAGTCAGGTCCACGCTGAAAATGCCCTTATCCCCGCCAACACAGAGCGTGCTATCCAGCAATATCATGGCGTTAATACTGAAAGGTCCGTTGGGATTCTCAACCGCAAGTAGCCGGAAAGTTTCTTCCGTACGATCGAATTGGAACAACGCTCCTCTTTGCGAAGAAACAATGAGACGGCCAAGCCGGTCTTCAACGAACGTGAATGACCGGATGTAGCTGTCTGCGCGGTACTCCAGATCGAACTCGAATCTGCGCAGGTTGCCATTCTCCAGACGCACGATTGCGTTGGGTTCACTGAACCATAGAATTCCCGTCCGGTCTCTGTAGACCCTCTTAGGGTAAAACAGTGTGGAGTCGGTGAGTGCGCTTTTGCCCGCGACAAACAGCCTGCAGGTCAGGCCGGAATCAGTTCGGGCCACCACTGAAACACCCAGATCCGTGACTGCCATGATGCCTTCTTCAGTCAGCAGCAGATCCTTCACATACAAACTGGGCAGTTCGTCCGCGACGGTCGTGAACTTTCTACCATCGTACATGATCAGACCCGCGTCGGTCGCAATCCAGACAAAGCCTTCCTTGTCATGGATCACTGTCTTGGTTAGATTGGTTGCAAGCCCCGCCTCAAGATCGTAGTTTATGGTCTTGAGACACTGGGCCAGTGTAACCACCGGCAGGATGAGTGCAGACAGAAGGATTCCGGTAAGGGCCTTCATCATAAAATTGGCTCTACAGCCTGACTTCTCATACCACTCCCTGGTGAACTTGTTTACTTGTTGACAACCCATTTTTGCACCACTTCCTCCAGGTCCACCGGTCTAACCGGTTTGGTCAAATAATCATCCATGCCGGCGCCGATGCATTTTTCGCGGTCACCCTTCATGGCATTCGCGGTCAGAGCGACAATGGCAACCTTGCCGCATTGGTCTTCGTTCGTGCGGATAAATCGGGTCGCTTCAAACCCATCCATTTTCGGCATCTGACAGTCCATCAGCACAAGGTCATAAGGGACTGCCGTGACCGCCTCCACAGCCTCCTGCCCGTCGCCCACACAGTCAACATCACAGCCGAGTTTCTCCAACATTTTTGTAGCTACCTTCTGATTCACAACGTTGTCCTCAGCTACGAGCACTTTGACCTTCCGCCTGCGACGATCATCAGCCAGCGTGTGCCGGGTCACAAGTTGCCTTCTGCGCTCATCCGTAGTCGCGTCATTCAATATGCTAACCAAGCAATCATAAAGCTGCGATTGCATTAACGGTTTGGTCAGGTAAGCATCAAAGCCGATTTTGGACATTTCTTTGGCGTCGCCGCGCCAACCGAGGGAAGTGAGCAAGACCAGGACGGTATCCTTGATAGCAATGTCACTTTTGATGGTTTTCCCCAGCGTCTCGCCATCCAGGCCAGGCACCTGCAAGTCTACGAACGCTGCTGTAAATGGGGCATTATCTTCAGCTTGCCAACGCAAGAGCCTTAACGCTTCGTTTGCATCGGCGGCCTCGGCGACAATGCAGTCCCATGATTGCAGTTGCTGCCTGAGCATAGCGCGGTTGTTCTGGTTCTTGTCGATAACCAGCATCCGTTTCCCCCTAAGGTCAATACTCTCGCTCTGCTGCGTCCACCACTCCTCGGGTTGCTTCCTGAGCAATGCCGTAAACCAAAAAGTTGAGCCCTTGCCCTCTTCACTTTCGACGCCGATTTCCCCGCCCATCATTTCTGTGATCTGGCGAGAGATGCTCAACCCCAGCCCGGTCCCACCAAACTTACGGGTGGTGGAAGTATCCACTTGTGAGAAAGGTTGAAAGAGCTTTTCCTGCGATTTTGCGGCTATGCCGATACCGCTATCTTTGACGCTGAAGCGGACGCAGAGCTCAGTATCGGTTTCGTGCTGCAGCTCGACGCGGATGGCAACTTCTCCGTACTTGGTGAATTTCAAGGCATTGTTTGTCAGGTTAATGAGCACTTGTTTGAGCCGCCCGGGGTCGCCGTTGACCAGGACCTCGACTTTCGGATCGAGAAAACAGGTAAGCGACAGGCCCTTTCTTTCCGCCTTAAAAGTAAACAGGTCCACCATTTCTGCCATCGTAGTCCGCAGATCGAAGTCGATGTACTCCAGCTCAAGCTTACCGGATTCTATCTTGGAGAAGTCCAGAATATCGTTGATGATAGTCAGCAGTCCAGACGCAGAATTCCGGATGGTCTCGACATAATCCGCCTGCTCTGCGGACAGGGTTTCGTCAGCCAGCAAATCGCTGAAACCGATGATGCCATTCATCGGAGTGCGGATTTCATGGCTCATGTTGGCGAGAAAATCGCTCTTCGCCTGGTTCGCGGCTTGTGCCTGCAGCTCCAATTCCCTCGCCACTTTTAGTGCATCCTGCAAAAACTTGTTGCTCTCTTCCAAGTCAAGTTCCGCGCGTTTGCGCTCGGAAATCTCCTTTTGCAGCATCTTGTTAGAACTGGTGAGCTCACTTGTGCGCTCCTCTACCTTAATCAGCAATTCCTCCCGGGCCTTCTGCAACCGCGCGTCACGTGACTGGATTGCATCGGCCATGGCATTTATCCCATGCATGATTTCACTGATATCGGTCTGCATGACGGGCGTCAGGCGATGCCCATAGTTGCCGCCTGCGATTACGCTAGTGAATTCCGCCAGATTTGTGAGTGGCTGATTGAGGTAACGCTGCAGAAGAGTTTGGATTACCACGATCACGGCCAGAATAACAAAGAATATGATAAACGAACTTGTTCGAATGATGTTGTTTTGTATTTCGCGAAGCCGTTTTTGCGTGAAAGACACTTGCACACTTCCCAGTCGCTGGTTGTCGTAGAAGATGTCTCTCTTCCGAGTGAGGAGCTTGCCGTCGTCAAACACGAGTTTTTCATAGAGCAGCAGTCCCTCCTCGTCCACTACCCTGAGTGCAACCAGTTCGTCTCGCTCGGAATAGACCTGGGCAATTTGTTCCAGATGATCGAATTCAATGCTCCACAACGGTACCGCTAGAATATCCGCGAGCTTATCCACCGTATCATTGGCTTTGTTCTCTAACTCTTCTTTGGCCTCGTTTATAGAGAAAACGTAGTTTAGCAGGCCGATGGAGATAACGACAACGGTTATCGTGAGTGTTAGTGCTAAGGTTAAGTCCCGAGCCGTTGTTCGTTTCAGGGAAAACTTCATTAACTTGGTAACCTTATTGGACATTGCACTTAATATTGGAACCAAAGCTCTGCTCGATCCAACGGCGTTTCATCGGTTAGTAATGGATTCACTAAATCAATTCGATAGCGCTCGCTTAGACCTGCCTTAGCGATGATCTCATTGAATCGCTTGAGGAATGCCTCCTCAAAGGAACCATCCGCGATAGCACGGTTGAGGCCGTCCTCCAACCGCCGCGCCAGAAGATGATTGTCTCTCTTGACGAAGAAGTAAATTGCGGCCGGATATTGCATCACAATTGACTTATCCACCGCTATCCCAATATCTGCGTGAGTCTCGGCCTCTTGCCAGATCTCCTCTACCGAACGCGGGAAATAATCGATTCGCCTTTTTTGCAGCATTCTAAAAAGCCCGTCATATGAAGCGGCTCCGCCAACAGTATAGCCGTTATGTCTCAGGATTTCGATGTCGGGCCAGTCGTGTCCCTGCACCGCCCGTAGTTTTTGTAATTGCGTTGCCGCGGTGATTTGGCTGAACTTGTTCGCATCTGATTTGTTGATCAACAAGAGCCGGGTGCCGATTAAGCCTTTGAGCAGAGGAATGCGAATAGGCAGCAACTCTTCCTCGCGCCTTTTCGACGTCATCGTCCAAACCACATCGAGACCGACCCCGCTTTTAAGCTGGGCTAAGGCTCTTCCTTGATGCATTCTCGAAGTGGCGGAGACCAATTTGTAGTCGCCCTTAGTTTTGCTTAGAGCCAAATCCAGCATACGTATGAAGTATTGATTGCGCACATCTGTATCGGATGAGGGACGAATATGAGTCACAATCAGCGTTTGGGTTCTTGCCGGGTGCCAAATCAAGGCGCCTAACAGAAGAATGAGGGTCAGTTTTGAGCCTACCCTACTCATTACTGAACCATTGCGCCGCCGCAGGTCGGATACATTACTCACAGCTCGGTCCCTCTCTTAATTTTATCTTCATCAACCACCGATACTTTTGTACCGGCCCATTTGCAGATTGCTTCCCTCAACTTGTCGATACTCACAGGCTTCGAAATATAGTCGTCCATGCCGGCATTGAGGCACTTATCCCGGTCGCCTTTCATGGCATTAGCGGTCATGGCGATGATCGGAATTCCCCCAGTATCGCTATCGGCATCTGCATGTTCCGACTCCCAGTTTCTAATCACCGCAGTAGCCTCAAAGCCGTCCATTTCCGGCATCAGGCAATCCATGAGCAGGAAATCATAGGTTGCATTCTGTACCATCTCGACAGCCTCCGTGCCGTTTGCTGCCAAATCGAACCGGCACCCTAACTTTTCCAGCATTCTACCGGCGACTTTTTGATTGACAATATTGTCCTCTACCACCAGGATCTTCGTATTCGCTTGCATGTTCTCATCGACGGTATGACGCGTAACCAGGCGGCTTTCCTCTGTTCGGGATTTATCCTGGCCAAGCACCATGCGCAAGCAGCTGTAGAGTTGCGTCAGTTTGGTTGGTTTGGTGAGATACGCCTGAAACCCGGCAGCATGCAACCGCCTGGCATCACCGCGCTGCCCCACCGAGGTCAGCATGACGAGGATGGTCTCGTGAATATCCGGATCGCTCTTAATCGCCATGCCCAGCGTTTCACCATCCATTTCCGGCATCTGCATATCGAGGATGGCAAGATGGAATGGCTTTCCGGCCTGGCTCGCCCTGCGCAACAATTCCAGAGCTGTCATACCGTCAACCGCTTCTGCAACCTCCAGATCATATGATTGCAGTTGCAGCCGTAGCACCTGCCGGTTTGTGCGGTTGTCATCGACAATAAGGATGCGTTTACCGGCTATGTCCCCGTTAAGCTGTGTTGGTCTACGCCGCTCTTTCGGCTGTTTCATAAGCCTGACGGAAAACCAGAAGGTTGAACCTTCGCCTGATGAGCTTTCCAACCAAACCTCACCGCCCATCATGGTTACAAGCTGTTTTGAAATTGTCAAACCCAGGCCGGTGCCGCCAAACTTGCGAGTGGTCGACGTGTCCGCCTGTGAGAATGAGTCAAACAGCTTGTGTTGTGCGTCGGCCGGGATGCCAATGCCGGTATCTTTGACACTGAAAAGAACGAGGAGGTCCGTCTCAGATTCCTCTGATAACTCCCCGCGGATGGCCACTTCCCCTTCGCTGGTAAACTTGACTGCATTGCTCGCCAGATTTAGCAAGATTTGTTTGAGTCGACCAGGATCACCGTGGACGTAGGTATCAACATCCGGATGCAAGAAACTGGTTAAGACCAGCCCTTTTTTCTCGGCCCGATGTGAAACCAAATCGGTGACCTGATCCACTGTTACCTGCAAATCAAAATCGATGAAATCAAGGTCGAGTTTGCCGGCTTCGATTTTTGAAAAATCCAGAATATCGTTGATGATTGACAACAGGCTCGTGGCAGAGCTCCGAATGGTATCAACACACTCCATCTGCTCCAAGGGCAGTTCTTCGTCGGCCAGCAGATCGCTGAAACCGATGATTCCGTTCATCGGCGTGCGGATTTCGTGGCTCATGTTGGCGAGAAACTCACTCTTGGCGATCGAAGCGGACTCGGCCTCAGCCTGGGCCGCCCCAAGTTCGGCCATGATCTCCACCGACCGTGCGTTGGCGCGTGCCAGGGATTCATTCAACTCTCTCAGCTCTGCTTCAGCCCGTTTGCGTTCAGTGATGTCACGCGCTACGCTGATCCACGCATCCCGTCCCTCGTAGATGATCTCATCGCTTAGGATCTCCACATCGAAGATTTTGCCACTCTTGGTGACATGTTTGTAGCAGTTTGGAGCATCGACATTCCTCACATTTATCTTCTCTTCCACCACTTGCTGTTCATTCCTGGGATGCAAATCCAACGGCGTCATCGATTTGATTTCAGAGCGGCTGTAGCCATACATTCGAATCACGGCGTTGTTGCAGTCCAGAAAATGCTTGTCTTCCTTGTCAAAAATGAAGACGGCATCCGCAAGATGATCAAAGATAATCTGATATTTGCGTAGCCTGTCTTTTGCCTCCACGGACTCAGTGACATCCCGGATCGTGCCAAAAGCCCGTACCAACCCGTCGTGTGAGTCCAGTTCGGCCCGCGCTACAAGCGAAACGGTACGGACCACGCCATCCGGTCTGACAATGCGACACGTCATTTCGCCGCGCTGGTTTTTTTTCAACAGAGTGTTGATTTGAGTCTCAACCGATCGACGGTCTTCGCAATGGGTACACTCAAGAAGGCGCTGCAGGCTGGGGTCATCTCGCCCTGGTTCAAGCCCAAGAATCCTGTAAGCTTCCTCCGACCAGTATCCGCTCCGCGCCACCATGTCCCAATCCCAACTGCCTAGCTGTGCAATTCTCTGGGAATCAGCCAGACTGGTCTTGCTTCTAATCAGCCTGTCTTCCGCCCGTATGCGCTCGATCTCGGCAGCGATACGAGCCGCAAATGCGCCGAGTACGGATCTAGAGAAATCCGGGTCGGCAAGGGGTTTACGAAAAAGACCAACCAGGATACCAATGGCCTGGTCAGAGGTATCAAGCAGAGGGATGCCGACATAGGCTTCAAACCCCATCTCCCGCAACATAGCATCATCAGGGAACTCTTCCGCAACATTGCGGGGATACACACAGGCAGCCCTGCCGATCACTTTCGCACACGGAGTATTGCGAAGAGCGTACTCAATATTGCCAGCCGGGGCACCGTCAGCAAACACTGCCAGGGTCCGGACACTGTTACGCGCTGCTCCCGTGATTTCACCTATCAAGGTATAATCGGCCTGGAGAGTATTGGCTAGTTGGCGCACCATACATTTAAAGAGCTCCTCTCCGCATTGATTGAATCCTCGCGAGAGAGTCTCCTGGATAGCCTCGCCGGTCCGGCAGAGTTTGGCGTTGTCAGCCTCGAGTTCTTGCACTCTCCGGCGCAGCTTTGCCAATTCCGCGGCTGATTCATTGTTTTTGCCATCGTTCCGTGTCATAGATTGTCATCATTCCTAAGAGGTCATAAATCGTGACAGGTCCATCGTATTTATTTTGTTGCATCCTCAATGTTGTCTCAATCCTGTCTTGGCCAGGCCTCGTCGTCAGATGCCCCTGTAATGCGATCACTTGCGAATAACATTATGTCTGCAGTGTAAGCACTGTCTGCCGCAGATGCCTGAGTGGAGCGCTCTCTTGTGCTGTCAAGCAAGCCTTTTCTTTTGGAGCACAAATCAGACAATTCCGGCAAATGATTTGGCGAGACCAACTCGCCCTTATGACGGTAGTCAACTTCCTTCCGCTAGCTCTGGCTCCTGCTCAGCCACCACCCGGACCGCCGGCTGTTGCATTGCGGCGTCGGCAGTGCCGGTCCACTTGAGCAGCACTCGCCGCAGACTCTCCCGGTTCACGGGCTTGGTCAGGTAGTCGTCCATTCCGGCATGTAAACACATCTCACGGTCGCCTTTCATTGCGTTTGCGGTCAAAGCGACGATCGGCAGGCCCCGAGCCCGAATACCATGCTTAGATCCGTGTTTTGACGCGAAATCCTGAGAAGACAGCTCGTCCTTCAGCCGCCGAATAGCAGTGGTAGCCTCAAAGCCATCCATCACCGGCATTTGGCAATCCATAAACACAATATCATAATCCTCCGAACAGACGGCAGCCACCGCCTGTTTGCCGTCGCTGACACAGTCAATGGTGCAGCCCAGCTTCCGCAGCATCTTACTCGCCACCTTCTGATTGATCAGGTTGTCCTCTGCCAGAAGGACGCGTACCGGTCGCCGATTCTCAGCCAGAGTATGTCGAGTGACCAGTTGTGTCTTCTCAGTACCTGCCGCAATTCTGCCGAGCACTTCTTGCAGACAATCGCGCAACTGGGCAGTTGTCACTGGTCTGGTTAGGTATGCATGAAACCCCAGTTCCCGCGCCTTCTTGCCATCCCCGCGTTGACCGGTCGATGTCAGCAGGACCAGGCCCGCATCCCGGAAAGCTGGCTTTGAGTGAATTGCAGCCACAAAACTCGCAGCTTCTATTTTTTGAACAGCATGCTCGACGATCACGACGTCATAAGTCTTTCCCCCCTCGGCGCTCTCACAGAGGAGCGGCAAGGCATTGTCACTCTCGCTGATTGTGCAGACCTCGCAGCCAAACGACCCCAACTGACCGCAGAGTTTGTCCCGGTGGTCGTCGCAATCGTCAATGACGAGGACTTGCGTGCCTGAAAGGACCCCGGCTGCTCTCGCGTGCGGTACACTGTTCGATGTCTGCTTTTTCAGCACAACGGTAAACCAAAAATCAGAGCCTTTACTATTCTCGCTCTCGAGACCAATTCTGCCGCCCATCAGCTCGGCAAGCTGCTTGGAAATTGCCAACCCGAGGCCAGTGCCACCAAATTTTCGCGTAGTCGAAGCATCCAACTGAGTGAAAGAATCGAAAAGCCTGTCCTTTGCCTCCGGGGGAATACCGGTTCCGGTATCCTTAACATTGAAACGAACGCACAGGTCCGTTTCTGACTCAGACTCAACTTTCGCTGTGATAGTCACCTCACCTTCTTCGGTGAACTTGAGGGCGTTATTTCCTAAGTTCAGCAAGATTTGCCGCACTCTGCCCGGATCACCCTTGACTGGACGAACAACTTCTTCGGCAAGAGAGCATGTAACGGTCAGGTTCTTCTCTTCCGCCTTGAGGGCAAGCAACTGCACTACGTCGTCCAGTAAGCTTTGCAAGTCAAAATCAATGTATTCAATGTCCAGCTTGCCGGCTTCGATCTTTGAGAAATCCAGAATGTCATTGATAATCGTCAGCAAAGCAGTGGCACAGCCTTTGACAGCTTCAGCACACTCTAGTTGCTCACCCTTTAGCTCGGTATCAAGCAGCAACTGCGTCATCCCGATGACGCCATTCATCGGCGTGCGGATTTCGTGGCTCATGTTGGCCAGAAACTCGCTCTTGGCCTGATTGGCAGACTCGGCTACCTCTTTAGCGTGTTGCAATGCATCACCGGTCTGTTTGCGCTCAATGGCCATAGCGATGTGTTCCGCAACAAAAACCAGCAGATCGACATCGTCCTGAGTGTAGGCCGACGGATTCGTGTACGACTGAACCACGGCGATGCCAATGATGCCCTGGCTGGTTTTCAGAGGCGTTCCGAGCCAGATTTCTGCGTGGTTCCCAACTAGGCCGACCTTACCGGCTTTGATGAGTTCTTTATGCTCCTGCTTACTGAGCAGAAGTGGCGAACCGGTCCTTCTCACATAATCCGTCAGGCTTTTCTTGAGTTGCTGCGGTGTTACCTCGATTTCGCCATCCACTTCATCCACACTGTAGGGGAAGGAATAGATCTCTGTTTCCGCATCGTACAGGGCCACGAAAAAGTTGGTGCAATCCACGAGGCGACTGAGCTCCCGATGAATAATCTCCAGCAACTCTCGTAGATTGTGCGAAAGGCTGGTCGCTTCTGAAATCTGAAACAGGACTGACTGGATTTGGTCAGCTTGGATGCGCTCAGTTATGTCGCGAACCAGGGCCGAGAACATGCGGCTACTACCTATTGTCATCTCTGTAATCGAGATGGCCATGTTGAAGACGCTGCCGTCTTTCCTTTGACCGGCAACCTCTCTGCTAATTCCAATAACATTACTTTCGCCTGTAGCAACGTAGCGCTGTAAATAGCTGTCGTGCTCACTATGAAATGGCTCAGTCATCAATAGTTTCACGTTCTTTCCGGCGATCTCTTGCACAGAGTAACCAAACATCTTCTCCGCCGCAGGATTGAATGAGTCAATGCTGCCGGATTCGTCAATAACTATCAGACCGTCCACCATGCTGTTGATGATCGCGCGTTGTCTAACTTCGCTGGCGTGCAAAGCCGCTGCGCTGCTCTTTCTGGCCGCTATTGCACGGTTTAGGCGAAGGATAGTCTGTTCTTCTGCACGATATGTCTGGATGTACGTAAGCAACAACCCCGTCAATGGCACCAGATACGCGACGACCTTCAGGAAGTGACTTATGTTGAAGTAACTGTCGAACAGTTCAGTGGAGCCAATAGCCATGTGCAGCTGCGCGACCACATTGGGTATTGTGCTTATCACAAGTGAAGCCGAAAACAAGTCCTTCTGCTTCTTGTGAAACCTGGGAAAAATGTAGATGCCCAGAATCAGAAAGAGTACCAGCGGTAAAACGTCATAAGGTCTGGAAATGATTGATTGTGGAAAGGTGGTCTCAGGCAGGGCGGCGCTGGTCGCACAAAAATGAATGATCCCATAAGAAGTCAGTGCGAAGACAATACATACGGTTGCCACAAATCCGGTACCGGCCGCCAGCGGTTTTGTCCGGCGATTCAGCAGAAGCCCAATGCCTACAAGCATGACCAGCGCATTAAACAAGCGACTGATCACCCAGGTGAACGGAATCAGATTGCGGCTATCTGCCGCCGCCTCGATAAGTCTGTTAGCAGCAAGGGTATGAAACACATCAAGGCATCCGGCAAGGAAAAGAGCCGTTCCGATGATCGGTGTCGTCGCGTCCCGCTTCAAACCAAAGTGGATGAAGGAAAGAACCGCCGTGAGAAACGCCGCACAGAAGGCGGTCCACTCCAGAAGCGTATGTGTGAATGCTCCGGAAAGTCGATGAAACATCTGGTCAACAGCCGGCAAATCAGGTGGCGGGACGACGTGCGGGATGCCAAAATCGACACCGCAGATAGTCAGGATGAACGGAGCGGTACAGATCAGTGCAACCGTCAGGAAGAATCGGCGCTGGACCAATTGTTGGTACTGATAATCTACTGTCGGATCAGACTCATCAGGATTCATGCCTTACCTTTTTGGGTGTGGGAAGATCGCTAAGTGTAAGTATCGGTTTTGAGGCTGGGGAGCTTGAATTTGATACAGAACAGAAACACGAATCTTCCGCCCAAAATCCGCAACGCTGTCGACGTCATTAGCATATTCCAATCATTGACAATGAACTCCTGGCGTGTATATTTGTGAGAGCCATTTTTTGAGGATTTGCCCGCTATATTTCAGAGAACTATGGGCAAATGTCGTAGAAGCTGGACCACCTGGTTAAAACTCATTGATGTTGAGCCGGCAATTCTTATTCAAAGAGCTGATAAAATGAAAAAACTCTCTCTCCTTCTCCTGTCCTGGTCCGTTCTTCTCTACCTGCCCGCCTGTACAGGTTTTGTTCACGCCCAAACAATCACGCTCAAAATCATCGAAACCACTGATGTACACGGCACGATTTATCCGTACGATTTCATCAACGACTCGAAGACCAAAGGCTCCCTTGCCCAGGTCCACGCTTACGTGCAAGATCAGAAAGCCGTAAAAGGCCAACAGGTGATCTTGCTGGACGCCGGCGACATTCTGCAGGGACAACCGCCGGTCTACTATTACAACTTCGAACGCACGGACGTACCGCACCTGTACGCGCGCGTCATGAACTACATGGGTTACGACGCTGCCGCCGTAGGCAATCACGACATTGAGACCAGTCACGCCGTGTATGACAAGTTCGCCGATGATCTGGATTTCCCTTGGCTTTCTGCCAACGCAGTGAGCACGGAGAAACAACAGCCGTATTTTCAACCGTATACGGTAGTTGAGAGGGCAGGCATCAAGATCGCAGTACTGGGAATGGTGACGCCAGGAATTCCGAATTGGCTGCCACCGCAAATCTGGAGCGGTATGGCGTTTAAAGATCTGGTGCAAACAGCCCGCCACTGGGTGCCTGTTATTTTACGCAAGGAACGGCCTGACCTGCTGGTAGGCCTGTTCCATTCTGGCGCCGCAGCGGCTCCAGAGCAGGCGACCAATATGCTCGAAAACGCATCGCGAGCCGTGGCTGAGCAGGTGGCCGGCTTTGATGTTGTCTTTGTCGGCCATGATCATCGTGGTTGGAACCTGACCACAACCGGACCCGACGGAAACCCAGTGGTAGTGCTTGGCGCCGACAGCCATGCAAAAAATGTGGCCGTCGCCACCGTTACACTCGACTATGATGAAGCCGCCGACAAGTGGGACAAATCAATTACAGGGAAGCTGGTAGACATGGCCGGGGTGCAACCGGACGGCGCCTTTCTGCAAAAATTCAAGCCGGAATTTGACGAGGTCCGGGAGTATGTCTCACGCCCCATCGGCACTTTCACCGAAAAAATCAGCACCAGAGACGCGCTGTTCGGAAGCTCAGCGTTCGTCGATATCGTTCATCGCATACAATTGGAGCTGACAGGGGCGGACATCTCCATTTCAGCGCCTCTGTCTCCCAATGCGAACATAGAAAAAGGTCCTGTTTACGTACGCGATATGTTCAACCTGTACAAGTTCGAAAACCTGCTGTACACCATGCATCTGTCCGGCACCGAAATCAAGGGCTTCCTCGAGTTCTCTTACGGCGGCTGGTTTAATAAAATGCAAAACGCAGACGATCACCTCCTGAACTTTCAAAAGGATGACAATGGCGCACTGGTCTGGTCTGACCAGTGGCAATCATACTTGCTCAGGAACCCTTCATACAATTTTGACTCCATGGCGGGAATTGATTATGTAGTTGACGTGTCAAAACCGCCGGACCGGCGAATCACCATAAAAGCGCTCTCCGGCGGCAGGCCGTTCGATCCGCAAGCTACCTATAAGGTCGCGATTAACTCGTACCGCGGAGCCGGCGGCGGAGATCACCTGACCACGGGAGCAGGAATCCCGCGCGAGCAGCTAACCGGGCGTATCGTGTCCTCAACCCAGAAGGATCTGCGCTACTTCCTCATGAAATGGATTGAAAAGACAGAAGTGATAACGCCGAAAGCGTTCGGCAACTGGACCGTTGTACCGGAGAAATGGTGGCAAGTAGCGAAAGAGCGAGATTACAAACTGCTTTTCGGTGAGCAATAAGCCACCCAGGAAAAGTACAACTGTCAAGTTCATTTCCGCGGCCCGCAAACAAACCCTGGCTTTTGAAATGCCAATGTACCTGGGATCCTGAGAGTCCGGGCTTTGCCCAATATGCCGGGCAAGGAACTCAGAAATAAACCACGCTGCATTTGTCGGGGGCGCAATCACGACCGGTGGAGCCTTGGGCATGCAGACATGCATTACAGCCAAGTCAACGCCAAAAAGGATATCTCGAACGTGCAAAACAGCGCATTACGTCATGACTTTTCCGGAGAAAAGCCCGCGCGATGACAACATCTGAACTCAACCGGCTGCTTGAAAAAGGACTCCTTGGCCCTGAGCAACACCGCTTTCTATCCAGAATCTACTCCCGGGAAATCATTTCAATTTACCATGAAATCCGCACACTATTGTACTTCGGCGTACTCATGTTCACGGGCGGGGCAGGAATCCTCATCTACAAAAATGCCGGTACGATCGGGCACCTGCTGAACAACACCGCCCTCGCGATCATCATGATGGCGTGTTTCTGGTATGCGGGGAAGAACAGACCGACTTTCAGCAAAGCGCAGGTCGAAAGCCCATCGTCCTACTACGACTACGTCGTGCTTCTCGGGGCGCTTCTCTTCATTGCGTTGGAGGGTTACCTGCAGGCGGTTTACTCACTTTTTGGCAATCAGTGGGGACTGGCAGCGGCTATCCCCGCCCTTGTCTTCTGGCCGCTCGCTTACCTCTACGACCACCGCGGCGTCCTTTCGGTTGCGATCGTTTCCGCGACCACTGCCATCGGTCTGCAGATTTCAGCCTATAAATGGATGGCGAGCAATATCTTCAAGGAAACGGATCTGATTTATCCGGCAACGCTTTTAGGGACCGGCATCTGGGCTGCCGGTCTCGCGCTCGACCGGCTCAAATTGAAGCAGCACTTCACATTTACTTACCTGCTGTGGAGCGCCACGCTTGTGTTCACCAGCCTGCTGGCGGCCTTATTCAAATTTGAACCGATGCTGTTCTTTGCGGCTGTTCTCCTGGCACTAAGCGCGACGTCGGTCCGATACGCACAGAGAACCGATCACTTTGTTTTCCTACTTTACGGCGCCGTGTTTGGCTACATTACCACGACTTACCTGGTATCACAAATCGGCCGGTTCGGCAGCCTGTTTTGGTTTGTTTACTTCATTGTTTCGTGTCTCGGGCTAATCATCTTCATCATTGTGTCGATCAAGACATTCGCGGCCGGAAGGGCTTCTTCTTAGGCTATGTTGATTTACGAACAAGAAGCCTACCGGAACTTCCGGATCCAGCGAGAAGCACATCGATGGCAAGTGAGCCGATTCATTTCTGAGTCCCAATTTGCGCAAATCCTGGAGTCGCATCCAAGCGACTTTTACTCGCCGGGCTTCTTTGTGCGCGTAACTCTGTTTCTTGCTACCTTGTTGGCGGCGGCAGCGGCATTTGGCTTGCTTACTCTCGTATTTTCAACAGGCTGGGGCGAAACGTATTGGGGACTAAGTGCACTCGCGTACGGCTGCACCCTTTACTGGCTGTTGGAATCCTATGCTGTGCGGCAAAGGAAGTTCTTTAAAGCAGGAGTGGATGACGCCCTGCTCTATCTCTCGTTGGGCTTTCTCCTGGCGGGGCTACTGTATCTGCTTGACTCAGGCGGAATTCAGGTTTCTGCACCCCTGGCGCTGGGTATGGCACTTCCCCTGCTAGCCTGGGGCGCGATCCGTTTTGCCGATACAATGCTGGCCGTCGCCCTGTTCTGTGCCCTAGTCGTCTATGTCTTCACTCAGGCCGCTGCAATCAGTCCCTGGTCCAGGGCCGGGTTACCCTTTCTTCTCATGTTGACCAGCACCCTCATCTATTCTTTTTCAAATAGGAATCGGCGCCAGGTAAGGTATCAAAACTGGCACCGGATTCTTGAATTGCTCAGATTTCTTGGCATTGTGGCCTTTTACGCTGCCTGCAACTACCTGGTAGTGCGCGAGGTGAGCGTGTCGGTCCTGGGCCAGACGTCGGCAGCCGGAGAGGATATCCCCTTTGCAATGGCCTTCAAGTTCCTGACTGCCCTGGTGCCTTTGTGCTATCTTCTGGTTGGTATTAGGGCAAAGGACATCGCGTTCATCCGCGCCGGATTGCTCGCCGCCTGCTTTTCTGGATTCACATTCTCGCACTATTATTCGATCCTGCAGCCGGAGTTCAGGCTCCTGGCTGGGGGGACTGCACTTCTTCTTGCGGCAGTCGCGCTGGTGCAGATTCTAAAAAAATCTTCCACTTGCTTCACGGCGAAAAAGTTGTTGCCTGACAGCGATCATTTCAAGAATGCAGAAGCTTATCTAATGGCTGAGACGGCTGCACAGCCATCGACGCCAGGGCCGGGAAGCACAGATCCCGGCGGCGGTGAGTCAGGCGGCGCCGGAGCAGGCGGGTCGTATTGACCACGACTGGATTCGTGAGTAACTAATGACCACCTATGAGGAAGCTATGCGAAAACCCTCTCTCCTGATTTTATTCAGCCTGATTTCTTGTGGACTTGCGAACGGTCAGACCATGTCCTTCGAGGAATACGAACCGAAGTCCACGCTGGTCGTGCCTGAACACAAGGTGAGCCGTGCCCGATTCCCCATCATCGATGTCCACAGCCACCACTGGCGCATGAATCCGTCCTACCTCGACTCAGTGGTGAGCGACATGGACAAATTGAATGTGGCGGTCTCGGTCAACTTGAGTGGGCGTGGATTTGCATTGATCATGAATCCCGAGAAGAGGGACCTGAGCGCCGAGGATGCCTTCTTCGAGACTGGCCTTGACAATGTCGACAAGGTCTGCCCGGGCAGAATGCTCATGTTCACCAACATCAGTTATGTCGGAATTGATGACCCGGACTGGACCCGGGAGACGGTAAAACAGATCGAGACCGATGTCCGGCGCGGTGCAAAAGGACTGAAAATATACAAAGATCTGGGCCTGACTCTGAAATACAAAGACGGCCGCCGCGTCCCGGTCGATGACCCCAAGCTCGACCCCATCTGAGCGAAATGCGGTGAGTTGGGTATCCCGGTCCTCATCCATTCCGGTGAACCGGCCAACTTCTGGAAGCCCAAAGACAGGTACAACGAACGTTGGCTTGAACTAAAACAAAAGCCAAACCGCTACCGCGATCCCAAGCTGGTGGCGTCGTGGGAACAAGTCATGGGCGAACATCACAATGTTTTCAAGAAACACCCCGGGACAACCTTTATCAGTGCGCATCTGGGATGGCGCGCAAACGACCTGGCCAGTCTCGGCAAACTTCTGGATGAGCACCCCAACATGTACACTGAAATCGGCGCCGTCCTGGCTGAACTGGGCCGCCAGCCGCGTTTCGCGCGCGAATGGTTGGTCAAGTATCAGGACCGGGTTCTGTTCGGCAAAGACCTGTGGGTTCCGAAAGAATTTCATGTCTACTTCCGGGTGCTGGAAACGAGTGACGAATACTTTGACTACTATCGTAAGCGCCATGCCTTCTGGAAAATGTACGGTCTCGACCTTCCCGACGATGTTCTGAAAAAACTCTACTACAAAAATGCCCTCAGAATCATCCCGGGTATTGATAGGACACTGTTTCCCGAATGAAAGATCTCAACAAGATCGGCTTGATAACAACAACATCAATCGTGGTCGCAAACATGGTAGGGACTGGCGTGTTCACCAGCCTGGGCTTCCAGGTTGTCAGTATCCCATCCGTATTCCCATTGTTGCTGCTCTGGGTGATAGGTGGCATCGTCGCGCTTTGCGGGGCGCTGACCTATGGTGAACTTAGCGCCGCTCTGCCGCGCTCTGGCGGAGAATACAATCTACTGGGCGTTATCTACCACCCGGCGTTCGGTTTTCTCGCGGGCTGGGTCTCGGTCACCGTGGGATTCGCCGCACCGGCGGCGCTCGCGGCTATCGCCTTCGCAACTTACCTGAAAACGCTGCTGCCCGGGATCCCGATGCAGCACACCGCTGCCACGGCCGTCGTCGTATTCACGATCATTCATGCGGCCAGCCTGCGCTTCGGCGCTTACTCTCACAATCTCTTCACCTCCCTGAAAATTGCGCTTATTGTGGGCTTTATCTTTTCAGTCTTCTTGCTCGACCAGCCGCAACCCATCAGCATTTTACCGGCTGGCGGCGATCCAGAACTAATCACCAGCCCCGGCTTTGCGGTCTCGCTCATCTATGTTTCTTTTGCCTACGCCGGCTGGAACGCCGCTGTTTACGTCGCCGGGGATGTAAAAGACCCGCAGCAGAATTTGCCGAAAGCACTGTTCGCAGGAACACTGCTGGTCACGATACTCTATTTCTTTCTCAACCTGGTCTTTCTGTACTCGGTTTCGACCACCGAACTTGCCGGCCAGATTCAGGTGGGCTATCTTGCCGGCCAAAATATTTTCGGAGAAACAGGCGGAAAAATCATGTCGCTGGTCATATCGCTACTCCTGATCTCAAGTATCAGCGGTCACGTATTTGTGGGGCCGCGAATCACGCAAGTCATGGGCGAGGATTATCACGCCTTGCGACTATTACGAAAGAAAAATTCTGACGGCATCCCGGTCAACTCGTTTATCTTTCAGTTGGTCCTGATCCTTATCCTCATCTATTCAGCCACATTCGAGCAGCTCATGATTTACGCAGGATTTACTCTCAACCTGGTGACCACGATGACGGTCGCCGGCGTCTTTGTCCTGCGCAGAAAGCGGCCGGACCTGCCCCGCCCTTACAAAACCTGGGGCTATCCAGTCATCCCGATTATTTTTTTGGTCATGAGCGCCTGGACATTGACCTTTGTGATGCTGGACAAACCGGTAGAGTCGTGCACCGGTTTCGGTATCGTCCTGCTGGGCCTGGCAGTCTATTTTCTCAATCAGTGGCTGGTAACAAGAAAGCAAGTAATCTCAACAGGATAAAAGCAATGATCGATAAGTTGCTGAAACTGATGGCTGCATTAATTCTGACCCTGACATTTTCAGGATGCGAAAAGCCGGGATATCCCGCAGAAACCAACAGGATACTCGTCCTGATGTCCGACTTCGGCTTGTCGGAGCGCTTCGTAGCCAGCATGAAGGGCGTGGCGCTTACGGTCGATCCGCGCTTGCAGGTCCACGACTTGACCCACCAGGTTGAACCCTTCAATATCGCGGAGGCAGCCCAAACTCTCGCCGGCACCATCAACTACTGGCCGAGGGGAACAGTGTTTGTCGTGGTGGTCGATCCCGGCGTCGGCACCGCGAGAAAATCAGTGGTGTTAAAGACCAAAACCGGCCAGTTTGTGGTAGCGCCGGACAACGGCGTGCTAAGCAGCGTAGCGGAACAATTCGGGATCGCTGAACTCAGAGAAATTGATGAAACAAAAAATCGCCTACCCGGCAGTGAGGCTGCGCACACATTTCACGGGCGGGATGTTTATTCCTACACCGGGGCTCGTCTGGCCGGCGGCGTGATTTCGTTTTCCCAAACAGGCCCGTCGCTGCATCCGCAGGTAGTACAATTGCCGCAAAAAAACGCGCGGCTACTCGATGCAAGCACCATCACCGGTACGGTCACAAGAATCGAAAAGCCGTACGGCAACATCGTCACGAACATCCCGCGCGCACTGTTCGATGCGTTTAAGCTCGACCCAGACAACCTTCCGGTCCTTAAGGTAGAGCTCAGCAACAAGGGCAAGCGCGTACTGAACCAAAGGCTCCCGTACGTAAAGAGTTTTGGTCATGTCCCGATGGGCAAGCCGCTGCTGTACGTAGACTCAGTGCAACAAATGGGACTGGCTGTGAATGGTGGCAGTTTTGCGGAGATTTTTCAGATTTCGGCAGGAACGGATTGGGAAATCAAGTTGGGAAAGATCCAATCCGATTGAAGCGGCAAATCAGTTTGAGAATGACACCGAAGCCCAGAACCTGAACCCGTTTAGTCCCGTTTGGCTTTCGTCCAGGGTTTGGCTCGCCACCAGATTCAAAACATTCTCCTTGGCAAACGCTGCAAATCTCCACGCCAGGCCGAGAGAATACTGGCGCGCTGAGCCGAACCTCTGGTCCCCGGCAAGAAAACGCGCGGCAAATACCTCCGGAGTCATCGAAGAACTGATCACGACTTTATCAGGCTCCCAGTCTCTCATCGGCGCGCCCGACGACTTGAAATAGTTGCCTTTAACTTCCCATGTATTTGTAATGGCATAGCTCACGGAGAGATTCAAGATCCTATCACGGTTAAAATAGGGTCTGAAGAGCGTGCCGGCTTTGCTCTCGTAGATTTGTCGATTTGATGTAAAGCTCAACCAACCGCGCAATGGGCCTCTGGTCTTAGCGAGCCAGTACTCGAAGCCATAACTGTAGCCTCGTTTCAATGGCACGCTCCAAAACCAACGATTGATCCGGGCCAGATAGACGCGGTCATCGAAGAGATAACGTTTGTCAAAGTAGGCTACCGACAAACTGACATCACGTGACACCATGAAGCTGGATTCCAGCCGGAAGTGGTCCGCCCGCGAAGACAGATCGTCTCCCAGTTTGACCACAAATTCTCCCCGCCCTTCATAGTCCCCGGATTTGGCCTCGGATGCGTAGCTACGATCGGTGAATTGATAGTATCGCCCCGCTGCCAGGGAAACATGTATTCTGTTCGTCGGCGTCAGGGTCAAACGTGCCCTGGGCTCAACGTGAATTCGACCATTGCGCACATCCTTTGGCAACCGGGCACCACCGGACAACCGCCAATATTTACTGGTATACTTGCTCTGGATGTAGCCTGACAAAACCGTTCCTTCCTGAGTAAAAACATCGGCCGGATCGACATCAATCGGGAGAAAGAAATTGCCCGCATCGTCCCGAGGCAAGACGATGTCGCGCGCAACCTTGTAAGTTCCCAGGCTGTCCAGAAAAACCGTGCCTTTGCTTCTTAGGGTGTAAAAATCCAGGCCCGCCTTTGTCTGCAAAGCACCGCCGAACTTGCTCGTGCGGGACAGCTTGAAGCCCGACTCCGACTGCAGATCCGATAAGGCCGAATGGTATACCAACGCGGATGCACTGGAAGTACCACCGCGCGGTTGATAGTCATAGCGCACGCCGAGATTCTGGCTCACCAACTCTGCGGTGGTCTGACTGTTGCTCTCAATAAACGAGCCTCGGGTCAAGAGTGAAAGTCCAGTGATGGTGTGGTTTTGCGCAGGCCTGTACTCTATCTTGTTGTACAAATCCAAACCCTGCCAGCGATCAAACCGGATGTCACCGCGGTCCTTGCCATTCCGCCAAATGCCAGCGACACCTAACTTCTTTGTGTTCTTATTGAAATTGAAGAACAAGCCCGTCAGACTGGCGCTGCCCTGAGTGAGCATCGACTGATCTTCGAACCCCACTGTTTTCAAGGATACGATACCGGACATGGCATCGCCATATTCGGCGTCGTAACCCGCGCGTCGCAGCGTGACTGACTCCAGTGCCGGTGCGGCAAACACACTGCGCCGATTTTGTCCAAAGGTGGGAACGTAGATCGGCATTCCATCCAACTCCACCATGACTTCAGTGGCGCTGCCACCTTCGACGTGCGGAAACACATCGTCCAGGTCGCGCCGGGACACCCCCGGCTGTCGGTGCAGGACTTCAAAGACCTCGCCATCGTTGGCGAGTGGCGGTGTCCGTAGCTGGCTCCGGTCAATCTCCTGATATGCAAGCAGGGCAGTGCTTTGCTTCGGATAAACGGTTTCCTCGACCACAACTTCACGAGTAGATATTGGTTTAGGCTCGAGCGCCACATTCACACGCCTGTGGCTGTTCCCGCGAATGGAGATTTCGAGATCCTGGTCATGGTAGCCAATCCTGCGCAACGAAAGATTGACGCGCCCCGGAGGAATCCCCGACAACTCGAAAAAACCCTGCCCGTCAGTTGCCGTACCAAGCTGCGAATCTTCAACAAAGACGTTCGCACCCGCAATTCCTTGCTCCAGATGAATATCTACCACCCGGCCCGTAACAACGGCAGGCAGGCTTTTGGTTTGCTCCTTAGGAACGATGACCCAGAGGTCCGACGATTTGCGGATAAAATCAAGCGGGGTCCCGATCAGGGACTTACGGACCGCTTCGTATGGCGTATCCTGGAACTTCCTGAAAACCCGGAATGAATCTACAACTGAATTGACATAAACCAGCCGGATTCCGCTGTCCTGTTGAATCCTCTGCAGGACAGCCCCAAGATTATCGTACTGGGCGGTGAAGTTGATGAGGTCGCCTTCGCAGTAGGCGGACTGGCTAAACCTGACCAGGACTAGCAGAAGTCCGAGGAATGCTTTCATCAGAATTCTCTGAAGCATTTACCCTCCACTTTCCGAGGTTGGCTCTTGCCCGGACGGTTAGCTGGATTACTTTTGAGCGACGTATTTCACAGACCCGCAGAAAAAACTGATCTAAAGGAACAAGGTCGAGACAGTTAAACACGACCCGTGCCGGAAAAACGCGTTGCACAGATTCAACGCAATCTTGAGCCAGCAGTCATCCGCAGGTCAAGGTAACTGGGAAATATACAACATATTTCATGTCATATTCAATTATTTTCATTAAAACCGGGGGATTTTAAGCGAGGATGCCTGGCCTATCGAGGTCTTTTCGTGATACCACGGGGGATATGCCATAAACTGCGGAGAAACACTGGGCGGGTTCTTTTCAACAAAAGGCTATTGAAACACACCTTTGGGGGTACTTAAAACTTCACGTAGTTATTTGGCACTATCTCAAAAATACCACCTTCCGGGCTATGAGAAATCTACCGGCCTCAGTTTCATGATAATGCAGGCTCCAGCCAACTTTACCCTCCCACACACGACCATGGCCACCTATCTTGCTCCAAACCTCCCCGGACGAACCCATCCTTCAAAAACCACACCCACTGGCATTCCCCGGGGATAGACAGCACCCCAGGGAATAGCCGTTCCCAACACCCATCAATTAGGATTGTGTGCAGATATTCTATCAGCCCGAACCACCCACATGGCCAGCCTGTTGATGTTGACGACAGTTGCCGCAACCTCTCCGGATTGACTGTGCTTGTCGCCGGCCTCTGCGCCAATTGCTTCCTAACAATCATCGCTTAATGAAAATATGATAGGAACGAGAACAAGCAGACTAACCAAGCGTCGCAACACCATCCACCTCAGAATAAACTGATCAGCTCCCGTCTGGAAACTCGCGATATTATTGATTTTCTCTAAGTTGAACCCGTACAAAAAGGCAGGATTTGAGACTGGTTCTTCGTAGAGTTGAATGTTGAGCAGCAACCTGCCGCAGAAACTACCGGGAGCGCAACGAAACGGCAGTTTCTCCCTGGACGACCTGCGCATTCAGCGTAGCCGCCAGACTTTCGACAACCTTTAGAAAAGGCTCCTTGTCAAAAGTGGCAGACAGGCGTTGACCGAGCAGCCGGTTGTCGGCGGTGACTTCAACGCCGTAGATACGCCTTACTTCCGCAAGTATTTCGGGGAGGGGTTGGTTAGAAAAAACCAGACGACCATGCCGCCATGAAAGCAGATCGCCTGGCCTTTCGGTGGGTTGTACGGTAATCGACTCATCTTTACAGATGGCCAATTGGTTCGGAAGTATCTCAACTTCCGTCGCTTGCACAGCGATATTGGAATGAACTGCCACTCTTCCAGAGTAGACAAACACTTTGGTCGCCGAGTCCCAGGTTCGGACATTGAACTCAGTACCGAGAACGCGCGTGCTGACTCGCTCGGTTGCGACGACAAAAGGTATCTCATCTGATTCAATCTTGAAATAGGCCTCTCCCTCCATCTCGACCAACCGGATGTCGCCGGTAAACTTGTCGGGATATTTGATGGAGGAACCTGCGTTAAGGAGCACTTCTGAACCATCAGACAACACGATTTCCATTTGCTGGCCAAAAGGCACTGTTACTTCCCGGAGTTGCGGCGCGGAAGAATAGAACGAGTAGACCAGCGCAAATGCGGCCAGCATCAGGCTACCTGCAAAAGCGGCACGCACTCGCGGGGCGCGGATACGATCGAGCACCTGGTCGAGAATTGAAGGGCTCGCAAGCGCGCGTCCGGCCTTTGTGACTTTTGGCAAACGATTCGCTAAATGTCGCCATTGCGCCGCAACCGGCGTCCCTTCCGGAACCACTGGGGGTTCGGAAACACGCCAGACGGCCTGCAGACGGTCCCAGGCTTTCCGGTTCTCCTCTGCGGCCAGCCAGGCATCGAGTCTGTGCTGCTCCGCAGCATTGAGTCGTCCGTCCAGCCAGCGCACGAAGTACTCGTTTATGTCAAAATTCTTGTGATTGTTGGTTTTCATAATCAAAACTCGGACACGTTTTATATTGATATACGAATAAGACGCGCCCAACCCCCATACGAAAATTGATTTTTTTTGATTTTTTTTATATCTGTTGCGGCAATATCTATCCTAAGTCCATATCAATCACACAATTACAGAGATTTCTTTTTTTCGCGGTCGGTGAAGAAACAATTGCGCAATCAGACAATAAAGGTGAGGCCTGCGAAAAACTCATCTTTGGAAATGAACTGGTAGACAGATGAAGAGCAGCCTTCCTTATTGGAAAGTCGGACAGCTTTATTGCGGATGTACCTAACGTGGTATCCCTTATCGCAAGAGGGGAACGCCGGCAGCAATCAGAGCGTTGCAGGAGCCGGTCTGACAGAAATCGCGAAAAGGTCCACCTCACAGCCCCCGGCCGACATCAAACTTCTCCAGCTCTGTCTTCAAAACTTGCAGCGCTTTGCTGATATGTTTTTCGACGGTTTTCACGGAAATGTCCATTACCTCAGCTATCTCCTTATGCGTGAGCTCTTCGTAGCGGCTCAACGCGAAGGCGGTCCGTGACGCATCGGGTAAGGTGGCGACGATATGGTCAACTATCTGTGCAAGCCTTTTGCTCTCGGCAGAATCCGACGATGTTGTAGCAGAAACCTCCGGCTTCACATTTGCGGCTTGTAATTCGCGGTGGCGTTCATCCCGGCGCAAAGTATCCGTCAGGAGATTGCTTGCAGTTCGAAAGACATAGGTCTCAAGTCGATCGGTCGGTCGCAGCCGATCCCGACCGTCCCAAAGGCGCAAGAATGTCTCCTGAACCAGGTCCTCTGACATTTCCAGGGAGCGCGTCCTGACCCACAAGAATCGGAAGACGCGAGGTTGCAGCGCTATGAAAATGCGTTCAAGGGCAGCCGTGTCGCCGGCACGCAACGCCGCGACATCTTTTTCCGTTATCCGGTAATCAGAACTTTGCATTGTGCGCTATTGGTCATGGGTGGATAAACGGCCATAAATCACTGCTTGCTAACCATCAAAAGGGGGAATCCTAACGCACAAGAGACGACCAAAGTAGAAGGTGCACGTCCACTACAACTGCTTACACAGCGCAATTAATCCCAAAAAATATCTTGCGTTTTGACCGCTCGTTAGATATATTTCTTTGCTGTACACTTCTGAATCGTAGATTTTTTGATCACAGGTGTTCCTGTGATTTTCTATTAGTACGAATCATAGATTTATGTTTCAAGATATAACTGAAAAATTTGATGGCGTTTTCAAGAAGTTAAAGGGCCATGGCAAGCTTACTGAAGCCAATGTAAGCGAGACGATGCGGCTGGTTCGGCGTGTGCTTCTGGAGGCCGATGTCAACTTCAAAGTCGCCAAAGATTTTGTTGCCGGTGTACAGGACAAGGCCATGGGGCACGACGTCCTGAAGAGCATCACGCCGGCGCAGCAGGTCATAAAAATACTGCACGACGAGTTGGCCCGTCTGATGGGCACGACGGATTCACAAATCAATGAATCCGGCTCCGGGCCAACGATCATTATGCTGACTGGGCTGCAGGGATCTGGCAAAACCACGCTGGCCGGCAAACTCGCCAAACACTTCAAGGCCCGCGGTCAAAGCCCGCTCCTGGTGGCGGCAGATTTACAGAGACCCGCCGCAGTTGAGCAGCTCAAAGTGGTCGGCGAACAGGTTGGCGTATCCGTACTCGCGGAATTGGCAAGCACGCCTGTCAACGTCTGCCGACAGGCGCTCGACGTGGCCCGCAAGTCCATGAACGATATCGTCATCTTCGACACGGCGGGCAGGCTGCATGTGGACGACGAGCTGATGCAGGAACTCACCTCCATCAAGGAAACAACCAACCCGGACGAAATCCTCTTTGTTGCGGACGGCATGACAGGACAAGATGCGGTCAATACTGCGAAGGAATTCCAGAACCGGCTCGACTTCACCGGAATCGTTCTGACCAAATTGGACGGCGACGCAAGAGGAGGCGCCGCCCTTTCTATTCGCGCAATCACCGGCAAACCCATTAAGTTCATCAGTAACGGTGAAAAGCTGGATGCTCTGGAGAAATTCCATCCGGACCGAATGGCATCCCGAATCCTCGGCATGGGCGACATAGTCACCCTGGTAGAGCGGGCGCAAGGGGCCGTCGATGAGGAAAAAGCGCGAAAGCTGGAAAAGAAACTCCGGCGGCAAGAGTTTACCCTCGAAGATTTTTATGATCAACTGCAACAAATCAAAAACATGGGTCCCATGGAAGAACTGCTCAAAATGATTCCAGGCGCCGGTGGCAAAGCCATGAAGGGGATGCAGGTGGATGAAAAAGCTCTGGTATATGTTGAAGCCATCATCAATTCCATGACCATTGAAGAACGAAGACGGCCCAACATCCTGAACGGCAGCCGACGGAAAAGAATCGCAAACGGAAGCGGCACTAGCGTACAGGAAGTGAATAAACTGCTCAACCAGTTCAACATGATGCAGAAAATGATGAAAAAAATGAACAAACAGGGTCTCAGGGGCATGCCGAGGTTGAGTTTCTGAAGAATATCATTGTGTTGAGAGCACAATTATTATACATTTAGGTGTTAGAATAAAAAAGGTAAAAGGAGGTACAGATTGTCTGTTAGGCTGCGTTTACGAAGAATGGGAAAGAAAAAGCAACCTTTCTATAGAATTGTGGCGATTGACTCCCGGGCGGCACGTGACGGCCGCTACATCGAAAAAGTAGGTACTTACGATCCACTGCAGGATCCTGCCAAGATTCAGGTACAGGAGGATAGGATTCTCTACTGGTTGGGCCAGGGAGCTATTCCCTCCTCGACCGTGAAGAATTTTCTGCGTGGTGAGGGGATTCTGCTGAAGTGGCATCTGATGCGAAATGGTGCAGACGATGCGACAATTGTTGAAGAATTACAGAAGTGGCAAACCCAGCAGGCGGACCGCCTGAAAAGACAGGAAGCGCTCACCGAACAGAAGAAAAGAGCGGATGAGAAGAAGAAAGTGAAGGACGAGAAAGCAGCCGCGGAGGCGGCAGCAGAAGCTGGTAGCCCAGCACCGGAAAGTGGGGCAGTGGAAGAGTCACAATCTGAAGAGCCCACCGAAGCGCTGGAAGTAGCGCCAGCAAAGGAATCTCCAGAGCCTGAAACCCCAAGCGTGGAGGCAAAAACTCCGGCCGAGAACGCCGACAAGGAGGCGGTGGCAAAGGCTGAGCCTGAACCCGAAGCGAAGGTTGCGGCTCAGGAGAAACTTGCGGCAAAGGACGATCCGGAAGTAGCGGCTCAGGAAAAGAGTGCTGAACCCACCGCAGAGAAAACCACAGCTAAAACAAAGAAGGATGAAGCGCCGCCTGCAGAGGCGACTGCCCCTTCCGAGAAGAAGGCTGCGGCAAAGAAGACCGATGACAAAAAAGCGGCAGTGGCTGAAGCGGCTCCCGCAAAGGAAGATGCTGATGATGTAGACACAACTAGCGAAGAGACTAAAAGCGAAAGCGACTCAAAACCAAAAGAAGCAGAATGACGCAAAAGGTTCATCCGTAGTACAGGGATGACAAAAGTAGTTTTACAAATCAGTGAACGCGATTAAGTAAGCTAGCTCAGATGTTCTCAAAATCTTCTAAGTGTTAAAAAGGAAGACGACCTTTCAAACGGAGGTTACCAAATGAAAGAGTTTATTGAGTTTATCGTGACACACTTAGTCGACAATCCTAACGCTATTCAGATTACGGAAATAGACGGAGAACGGACAATTGTTCTTGAATTGCGTGTCGGCCAAGGGGACATGGGAAAGGTGATCGGGCGGAGAGGGCAGACCGCAAAATCACTAAGAACCTTGCTATCAGCAGCATCTGCCAAAGAGGGCAAACGAGCAGTTTTGGAGATCCTCGAATAGTTGCACAGAGCTGATGCCCAATCAATCGCCTAGATACATAGCGGTTGGTTTTGTAGAAAAGCCGCAGGGAATAAAAGGCGAAATCAAAGTTAGGCCTCTAACCGATCATCCGTCCCGGTTCAGCCTGCTCCCCTCGCTTTATATTGAAATGCCGGACCAGAGTATCTTCGAGCTTGCAATTGAGGACTTCTCTGAGCGCAACGGCAGTGTCTACCTGCGACTACAGGGCATAAACTCCAGGGAAGCGGCAGAAAAGCTCAGGGGCGCATATTTAAGCATCACGCCCGATTACCTTTTGCCTTTGCAGGAGGATGAGTTTTATTACTTCCAGATTCTTGGCTTTAAAGTCAAGACACTTGCTGGAGACACTATCGGGTTGGTGGATAGTGTGATGGATGTTACGTCTAATGCCGTGTTGACCGTTAAGTCCAGCGACGATGAATACCTGGTTCCGGTCATTAAGGATGTCGTAAAGAAAATAGATTGGCCAAACAAAGAAATCCTGATCGAGCCCATTGCGGGCTTGTTTGATTAGTCTATGGAACTTATTATAGTTACGCCGTTTCCCGATCTGGTTCAGAGTCCGCTCAACACCAGCATAATCAAACGGGCGCAGGACAAGGGGATTGTTGACATAAAAGTGATTGATCTGCGGGAATACACCACAGACAAGCACCGCCAGGTTGACGATTATCCGTACGGCGGCGGTCCCGGCATGATTCTAAAACCGGAACCGTTTTTTAGGGTAATGGATGCTATCGGCAAAGACTCGGTACCTGGCCAGGAAGTAATTTTATTAACACCGCAGGGCAGCCGCTACGATCAATCCAAAGCCAAAGAACTTGCCGGGACTGAACGGCTAATATTTTTGTGCGGTCATTATAAAGGTGTTGATGAGAGAGTCCGTGAATTGGCAACTCAGGAAATCTCAATTGGAGACTACGTCTTAACCGGTGGTGAGTTGGCCGCATTGGTCATTATAGATTCTGTTACTCGCTTGCAGCCAGGGGTTATTAGCGACTATGATTCAGCCATGTCTGACTCGTTTGAAGCTCCCGGGTTAGATTGTGCGTACTACACTCGCCCGGAAGACTACCGCGGCTTGAAAGTACCACAGGTCTTGCTATCGGGCAACCATGCTGAGATTAAGAAGTGGCGAACGGAAAACGCTCTGAGGAGAACCCGTGAACGCCGTCAAGATCTCATTCAAAGTATCCAGGAACAAGTTGACTAAAAGGAAGATTGGAGGCAAATCAGATGAACAAGTTAGACGCAGTCGTAGCCGGACAGTTGAAGACCGATGTGCCGGAATTTGCATCAGGTGACACGCTTGCGGTGCACACAAAGGTCCGAGAAGGCGACAAAGAGCGTATTCAGATATTTGAGGGTGTCGTTATCAAACGAAAAGGTTCCGGCATTAATGCCAGCTTTACGGTAAGAAAGATCTCAAACGGTATCGGCGTTGAAAGGGTTTTTCCGATTCATTCCCCTAACATAGCCAAGGTTGTCAAAGTCCGCGCCGGTAAGGTGCGCAGGGCCAAACTCTACTACCTCCGGGGACTCAAAGGTAAGGCCGCCCGCATTACAGAAAAACGGTAGCACGCCCGGCGCGAGCGCCCTTCAATAAGACGTCCACGATTTGAGGCAGGTTATTTCCTGCCTTTTTTCATTTTGCACCCGGTATTCCGAATGACATCTTGACTTTCCGCGCAGATTTGCTTATTCTACAAAGACTCACTTCCCCACTTCTGTAACAATACAACCTCCATTCTGCGGGAGTTCTTACGCCATGGCACTGCTGACCGTAAAAGTCGACAATCCTAAGTCTTTTAACGTGGTGATGGGACAGGTACCTGTTGACGGGACCCTGAACGACATCTACGAAGCGCTTACCCGGACTGTGCCTGATGCCGGTTTCGGGTTGGCTTACACCCCTGGCACCCAGCAGAATGCCGTAACACACACTGGTACTGACGATGTGCTGATTCAATTGGCGCGGCAAAATGCCGGCAAGATAGGCGCGAACGAAACCTTTATTCTGTTCACCGACAATTCCTATGCAAAAGTGGTGATGAAGGCCTTAAAAGATGTTGACAGCATTAAGGAGATCTACTGCGCCACCACGCGCCCGGTTGAGGTTTTGATGGTTGAAAAAGCCCATAGCAGAAACGTGATGGGCCTGGTCGGAGGCTATAGTTGAAGACTGGAAATCCGCCTACCTGTTAACTCTTGCTGCCCTTTCTCTGCACCCGGTTGAGCAAAAGCTGCGTGAGTAGCCGAACGCCTACACCTGTTCCACCCGTTTCCTGACATCCTTTTGCTTTGTTGATCCAGGCTGTCCCGGCAATATCCAGGTGCGCCCACGGCATGTCGCGAGTGAATTGACCGAGAAATGCAGCAGCCGTAATGGTCCCTCCTGCCCGACCGCCTGAATTCTTGATATCAGCATAATCCCCCTTGATGTCATCAAAGTAATCCTGCCACAGAGGGAGTTGCCACACCCGTTCACCGCTTTGCTCACCCGCCTCCCGGAGCGCATCCATAATACCCTGATCTGTCCCCATCAGTCCCGTTGCATGATGCCCGAGCGCGATAACACAGGCGCCGGTGAGTGTCGCCAGATCAATCACCACATCCGGCTTGAACTTGCGCGCATAGGTAAGCGCATCTGCCAGAATAATCCGGCCCTCAGCGTCGGTGTTGATCACTTCGATGGTCTTACCGGACCGTGCTGTGATGACGTCACCGGGTTTGAGCGCGTTCGCATCCGGAAGATTTTCAACTGCCGGTACCAGTGCAACCACATCGACGGGCAAGGAAAGCTCCGAGACTGCCTTGATGGCGCCGAGTACAGCGGCAGCGCCCGACATGTCAAACTTCATTTCTTCCATCCTGTCACCAGGCTTGATGGAAATACCGCCACTGTCAAAAGTAACACCCTTCCCCACGAGAGCTATCTTTTGCGCGTTGCGCTTGCCTGATTTATATTGCAGTATGATGAAGCGTGGTGGTTCTTTGCTGCCTTTGGCCACGGCAAGGACACCGCCCATTTTCGCGGCGAGAATCTCACGCTCATTCAGTACCTTGCATTCGAGGCGAGCTTCTTTCGCCAGCGTCCTGGCCTGGCGGGCAAGTTTGGCCGGCGTCAGCATATTGCCGGGCGTATTCTGAAGATCCCGGGCAAAATTCGTCGCATTCGCGATGATCTGCCCGACCTTGCCGGCGGACCGAATCTCCTTGATATCACTTTTTTCACGGCAAACGAAGATCAACTCGCGTGGTAAACCATATTTCTTCACGGAATCGGACAAGGTAGAGAACGTGTAAAAACCCAACGTGGTCGTTTCCACCACAGTCCGCGCAACTTCACCCGACCCAACTTCTTGTTCCACGAAGCTGCTGACCGAGACAGCAAGCTTCTTCGTTTTGTACTGCTTTAGGGCGACAACCGTGTCGGACACAGACCGGCGCAAGACCGAAACCGACCAGTCCTTCCTATCGCCAAGTCCGACCAGAAGCAATCGTGTTATCCCGGCCCCCTCTACATAGAGCAGAGCCGACTCCCCAGGGCCGCCACAAAAGTCCCTGGCCGCAACTACACTGGAGCAAACCCGGTTTAACTCTGCGTCGCCGGTCACATCTCCCTGCACATCATCAGAGAAAACCCCGATGACGAGGGTATCGACCTGCACACTTGCGATGGCGGTGCATTTCGCTATTATTTTCATACCGAACCCTCTATTTGACTATTTCCAGCAGCCTGGTGCTCAGTCTTTGTGAGCAGACTTGCTGCGCAATTTCACTGGCAGTGGCGATCCCGTCTTCTGTAAGAATCCCACTAAACAGGTCCAGCCCTACTTCATCAAAGTAGTAATTCTCCACTGTCACGTCAGTCGGCGGCGAATCCCAGACTTCGGACGGGGCACGCGGCATTTCCTTTTTGGGGCTCAATCTGCTTGAAATGAACTTCGTGGACTCACAGGCTGCATAACACGGTACAATCGCCTCACGCGCCAGCAGGCAAATGGCCTGAGTTCCGACTTTGTTGATAAGTGTCTTTTCCGACAAGCTATCGGCCCCCAGCAAAACCAAATCCGAACGAACCAACCCCTTCGAAATGGCGGCATCCACAAAATAGGTCGTCGGTATACCAAGCCCGGACAATTCCTGAGCGCAAGCACGGCCCTCGCCAATTGGCCGGGACTCTGCAAGTATCACTTGAAACGTCCGTCCGTCTGCGTGGGCTTTCTTTACAATCTCCAGGATGGTGCTGCTGTTACTGTGTAACAGAACCACACAGTCATCTACGATGAGCTGGGCACCGAGGCTAGCTATTTGGGCCACCGCATTTCTCGAACATTCCTTGAAACGCCGCAACACTCCACGGATGCGACGTCTTCGACAGACAGGATCCTCATTCGCCTTCTCTTCGATTGTCACAAAGACGATGTTGAAAAGGTTGACCAATTGCGCCATTCCGGGTTGTTCTTTCAAGATGTCTGCGGCTGTGGCGTGGATGCTCGATATCAGTTCCGGGCCAGTGCCACTTTTGACTTCGTCCAAGAGCGCATCGAGACAAGCGATGGTCTTCTGGGTGATCAGGCCGGCGCCGGAACTGCGGTCGCCCTTAATATCAAGAAGAATTTCGCGATATCTTTCCATAAATAGATTAAGAGGTTGCTGCTTTTAGTGTCGATGTCACCAGGATTGGGAGTTGCGTAGGCAGAGCTGGAGAGAAATGCTACAGAACATGGGAAATCAAGGTCTCGAGCGTTGCCATGAGTCTTGAGGGGAAGAACCCGATTCCTAAAACCCCGATAGCCGCTGCCGCCAGGCTAACCGCAACAACCGGTGCCTTCAGCTTCGGGCGGGAAGTGCCGTCTGACTCTTTCATAAACATAACAACGACAACACCGAGGTAATAGTAAAGTGAGATCATGGAATTTATCACACCGATAATCACGAGCGGAATATGTCCGGCTTTCACCGCGGCTGAGAAAAGATAAAACTTGCCCAAAAAACCAGAGGTCGGCGGCAATCCTGCCAATGAAAACATAAACAAAGCCATCGCGATCGCCAGCCATGGCCGCTCATGTCCCAAGCCTTTGAAATCCGAGAAATCGCAAAACTCTTTATCCTTCGAACCGAGATAGGCAATGATACCAAATGCGCCTATGTTCATGAACGTATAGGACAGAAGATAGAACAGCACACTCGAAAGTCCTACCTGATTCCAGGCGACTATCCCTACCAGAATGTAGCCCGCGTGCGCAATAGATGAATAGGCTAGCATGCGCTTAACGTTCTTTTGCGCGATGGCAGTGATGTTGCCAAAGAACATGGTCAAAACCGCCAGCACCCAGAACACCTGCAGCAATTGCGAAGTTGCCGCATCAGTCAATGCAAACATGACACGTAGCATTGCTGCAAAACCTGCCGCCTTTGAGCCAGTAGACATAAACGCGGCGATTGGAGCGGGCGCTCCCTGATAAACATCTGGAGCCCACATATGGAACGGAAACATCGCTACCTTAAACCCCAGGCCGACCACGACCAGCAAACTCCCAATAAACAACAATGGCGCGTTTTCTGTCCGGAAGCCGGTTCCGCTCTTAAGCAAGGCACCAAGATCGAGACTGCCGGTGGCGCCAAAGATCAAAGCGATGCCGTACAGCAAAAAAGCACTCGCGAAAGCTCCCAGCAAGAAGTACTTAAAAGCGCTCTCAAGCGAATGCTCGTCTGTTCGATTGATCCCGGCCAGAACGTAAAGCGAAATGGATAGTGTTTCCAAACCCAGGAACAACACCAGGAGGTTGCTGCTGGCCGCCATCAGGATCATACCGATGGTGGCGAACAGAGCAATGGCAACGAACTCGGGATAAAGCAGATAGCTTTCTTCGCGATGATTAAACGCAAGCATTATGCTGAGTGCAGCTCCCACGACAAAAATCACAAGGAACGCCAAAGCAAAGTTGTCACTCTTGATCATGCTGCCGAAAGCTGCGGTATTCGAATCCCAGAGCTGCCAGGCAAACATGAGACAACTTGCCAGACCTGCCAGGGCCACCGCCAAAACGACGTGGCGCGATACCCTCGATGAGAGCAATCCCAGGATGACAGCTACGAACCCAGCCGAGGCCAGGGCGATCTCAGGAGAAATGACGAACAGATCCGCACCGATGTTGCCTGCCTGATTCATGCTGTATGCCTGATTTTTAGTAAAGTACTCACTGCTGCGGCATCCTGTGATTTGCCAGTACCGGTCGCTGATCCGGTTCATACATCGCTTGTTTTACTTCAACTTGTTGCAGTAGTTGATTGACCGATGGCTCCATCTTTTTCAGAAAGATATTCGGGTAAACACCGATTAAAACGATAAAGACGACGATGGGAACCAACAAGGCAATCTCCCGTGGGCTCAAATCGTGCAGGGAACGATTTTCATCGTTGCTCAGCTTTCCGAACATGGTGCGCTGAAACATCAGGAGCATGTAGACGGCGGCAAGAATAACTCCGGACGCGGCAAAAACAGCAAACGTCTTGTGGGTGAGGAAGGCGGCCAGCAGCACCAGGTATTCACCCACGAACCCGTTTAATCCGGGCAGTCCGATGGACGACAAAGTTGCTATCATAAAAAATACGGCAAATATCGGTATCTGCCTGGCAAGGCCGCCAAACTCTGAAATGAGCCGCGTGTGTCTGCGTTCATAGAGCATACCTACGATTAGGAAGAGTGCCCCGGTAGACAGTCCGTGATTCACCATCTGCAACAACCCGCCCTGGATGCCCTGGTTGTTCAAGGCAAAAATTCCGAGCAAGACAAAGCCCAGGTGACTGACGCTGGAGTAGGCCACAAGTTTTTTTATGTCTGGCTGCACCATGGCAACCAGCGCCCCGTAAATAATGCCGATGACTGCCAGGGTCAACATAAGCGGCGTAAACTGCTCAACCGCGTTCGGAAAAAACGGCAGGCAAAAACGTAGAAAGCCGTATGTGCCCAACTTTAAAAGTACGCCGGCAAGAATCACACTGCCGCCAGTAGGCGCTTCAACGTGCGCATCGGGCAACCAGGTGTGAAAGGGAAAGACAGGCACCTTGATGGCAAAACTCAGTCCAAAAGCCAGGAAGAGCCAAGTTTCATAGTCGAGGGGAAATAGTATCTGCTGCAACTTGAGCAGGTCAAACGTGTATTCGCCGGTTACGCCGCCATGGTAGAAGTAGACGACCAGGATGGCGACCAGCATCAGCAAACTGCCAACCACGGTATATACGAAAAACTTAACCGCAGCGTAGATGCGATTCTCCCCACCCCAGATTCCGATGATAAAACACATCGGAACCAGCATGACCTCCCAAAAGACATAGAACATAAACAGGTCCAGGGAGACAAATACGCCCAGAATACCGCTCTCCAGCACCAGCATTGAAATCATGTACCCTTTGATGTTGCGCGCCACCGAATTCCATGATGACAGCACGACGATGGGCGTCAGGAAGGTCGTGAGGAGAACCATGAACAGGCTGATCCCGTCTATCCCCACGTGGTAGCCTACGCCGATAGTGGGGATCCAGGAATGGTATTCAACGAACTGCATTTGTGCGCTGTCTTGAAATCTGAAGAACAGCGGGAGGGAAACAATGAACCCTGCCAAACTAGAAAAGAAGGCGAAATACCGGATCAGGCTCTCGTTCGCCCGGTTTATGAAGGCCAGCAAGACAGCCGCAACCAGCGGAAGAAAAAGCACAATTGACAGGAGAGGCAATTCCATCTAAAAAAGTCCTAGCTCAGTAGAAAGTATCCGAACAAAACCACGACTCCCAAAGCCACGGACAGCGCATAATTTTGTACGATGCCGGTTTCGGATTTGCGCAGCAGCTCACTGAAACGACCGATACTCTGCGCCGTCTGATTGACAAAGCCGTCGATCATCTTTATGTCCACCCAACGCCACAGGACGACATCGGCAAGCACCTGCAGCGGCCTGACGATCAGTGTGTTGTAGAGTTCATCCACATACCACTTATTCGACATGAAAGCATAAATCGCCCGGAAACGGGTACTGATCTGTCCCGGCAAAGCCGGTCGCGCAACATAGAAAAGATACGCAAAACCGACACCTAACACAGCGATAAGCGCCGAAATCGCCATGAAAATAACCTCGGTGCCCACGAGGTGGTGGGCATTTTCAAAGTAATCGATGTGGGTGTAACGCGTGAATACGGGATCGAGAAAATGTTCGAACTGGTTGAAGAGATGCGGAATCCCGATCAAACCACCAAGCGCCGACAGGACCGCAAGAACAATCAGCGGCACGGTCATCACCCTGGGCGACTCATGGATGTGGGCCGCTACTTCCTCATCAACCCGGGACTCGCCAAAGAAGGTCATGAAAATCAATCTAAAAGTATAGAACGCAGTCAGTCCTGCGACCGCCGCGCCTAGCAACCAGAGCCAGAAACCGCCATAAGGGCTGTTCAATGCCTTCCACAGGATCTCATCCTTGGAGAAGAAGCCCGACAGGAAAGGAATACCCGCCAGGGCTAAAGCGCCGGTGAGAAACACTCTGTAGGTCGTCGGCAGCTTACTGCGCAACCCGCCCATTTTTCTCATGTCGGTTTCGTTCTGCAATGAGTGCATCACACTGCCGGCACTCAGAAACAGCAGCGCCTTAAAATAGGCGTGGGTGTTCACATGAAAAATGCCGGCGCCGAAAGCGCCGACACCGCAGGCCACAAACATATACCCGAGCTGGCTGATGGTGGAGTATGCCAGGACTTTTTTAATATCATTACTTACCAGAGCAATTGTCGCTGCAAGGAAGGCCGTCGCAATGCCGATGATGGTGACCACATTCATGGCAACCGCCGACTGCAGGAACAGCGCATGACAACGGGCGACCATGTAGACCCCTGCCGTGACCATCGTGGCCGCGTGGATCAGGGCGGAAACCGGCGTCGGTCCCGCCATCGCATCCGGAAGCCAGACATAGAGCGGTATCTGTGCCGACTTACCGGTGGCACCGACAAACAGCAGCAAACAGATTGCGGTAGCGAGGCCAGGATTAAGCACCAGCGCGGCCTGGCCAAATACAGAATCAAAATTGAGCGAACCAAAGTGGGTGAAAATCAAGAACATGCCGAGCAGGAAACCGAAGTCCCCCACACGGTTTACGACAAAAGCTTTTCTACCGGCATAAGCGTAATCATCGTTTTCAAACCAGAATCCGATCAGCAGATAGGAACACAGGCCGACGCCCTCCCAACCGACAAACATGAGGAGAAAATTGTCGGCCAGAATCAGGAGCAGCATCGAAAAAGTAAACAAGTTCAGGTAGGCAAAGTAGCGCGATATTCCGGCATCACCGTGCATGTAGCCGATGGAATAGATGTGGATGAGCGTTCCCACACCCGTAACGACCAGAAGCATCACCATCGATAAGGGGTCGGCCAAAAAGCCGATGTTGACCGAAAAATCGCCCGTCTCTATCCAGGTGTAAACGGTATTAGAAATGTAACGTTCCGATTCGGGCAGACCAAGGAACTGCCAAAAAATCACGACCGCCGTCAGGAAAGAGGCTGCGATGGCGGCGCTGCCGATCACACCAGCCTGCCGCTCGCTTATCCGATGTCCCCCGATACCGTTGACCAGGAAACCGAGCAGAGGAAACAGAGGCACTAGCCAGAGGAGATCGATCATTGCTTTCTACTCATCATATTCTTAATCACCACTTCATCAGGTTAATCTCGTTCACATTCACCGATTCTTTCTGTCTGAAGATAGCCACAATCAGCGCCAGGCCAACGGCCACTTCCGCTGCTGCAACCACCATGGCAAAAAACACCAGGATTTGGCCGTCCAGAGAATTAAGCTGTCTCGAAAAAGTAACCAAGGTCAGGTTAACGGCATTCAACATCAGTTCGATCGACATAAAAATAACGATGGCGTTGCGGCGGGTGAGCACACCGACAACTCCTATTGTAAAGAGAATCGCACTGAGGACCAGATAGTAGGATGGTTGAATCATCTGAGTTTCAACTTGGCAAGAAGAACAGAACCGATGATGGCCGAGAGCAGGAGAATGGAAGCTATTTCAAAAGGAAACAAATATTTGGTAAAGAGAAGCTTGCCGATGGTAGCAGTATCGCCAATCTGGAGGCCCATGGCTGCAGACTCCGGCGATGGACCTGCGACTGAGTACTTGTCCGACATCGCAAAGATGGCCAACTCTACTACCAACACCGCGGCGGTAAGCCAGCCGAGCAATTGTGCCGGCCGGGATGTTTTTTCTCTTGTCTCGTCCTGTTTCAGGTCTAACAACATCAGGACAAACAAAAACAGCACCATTATCGCCCCGGTGTAAACGATAACGTGGATAGCAGCGATGAATGGTGCATTCTGCAGCACGTACAGACCTGCAAGTGCGAACAGAGAGACTATCAGGAACAACGCGCTGTAGATGGGATTCCTGTGCACAACCATCATGATTGCCGATGCAGTTGCCACGCAGGCAAATACAAAAAATAAAACGAGAATCATTAAAAGAAAATCCAGGTAGTCAGCACAAACAACGGAACCAGAATAATCACGGAGTATCCCATGTACCCAAAGAAGCTGGGCATCTTGATGTCGGATTGCTCCGAAATAGATTTAACCATGAAATTCGGTGCATTGCCAATATAGGTGTTAGCACCGAAAAAGACTGCACCGCAACTGATCGCCTGCAGAAATAAGCCACCTCCGTCTTCGGCCATCAGCCAGGTGACAGTTTCACCAAACTTTCCTAGTGCCGTGTTAAAGAACACAAGATAGGTCGGCGCGTTATCCAGGAAACTGGAGAGCACACCGGTCATCCAGAAATAATCGCTCGGGTTTTCGACAAAGTCAATGACAAAACGCAAGGCGCCATCTTGTCCGGCGCGGAGCATGGCCAGTGCGGGAATGATTGTGATGAAAATCGCAGCAAACAACTTTGCTACTTCGACAATCGGGAACCAATTGAAATCGTTGGCCTTGCGGTATGCAATCGGGGTAAGCTTCAATGACAGCAATCCCATTATGATCAACCAAACATCCCGGACGATGTTCTGAATCTCCATGTGGATACCCAGGACCGTTACTTCGCCCAGGTGGACCTTTCCGCTGAACAGGACGCCGACCACAACACCACCGAGAAACATGAAATTGAAAAAGCCCTTCACGTGCATCTTGTACGACTCTTCATGTTTCTTGTGCGTTTCAGGATCTTCTATCACGATGTCTTCTTCCACCACCATCTCTTCCGGACCTTCCTTGTGCAACTGGAAATGAACCGCCTTCAGGTGCATCTTCTCATGCCAGCCTTCTTTCCGGAACATGTAATTATCCCAGATGAAGAACATCACTAGCAGTAGGCCCGCGACCACCGCCATTTGTGGAAAAATCTGGAAAGTCCAAAAGAAATCTACCCCTTGCAGGAAGCCCAGAAAAAGCGGCGGGTCACCAAGGGGCGTCAAGGAACCGCCAATGTTCGCAACCAGGAATATAAAAAACAGTATAAGGTGGATCTTCGACTTGCGGTAACTGTTCATCCGGATCAGGGGCCGGATAAGAACCATCGCTGCTCCCGTGGTCCCGATCCAGGAGGCAAGTACCGTCCCTATCAGCAACAGCACCAGATTGTTAATGGGTAAGCCAACAGGCGCCCCCACCAGCAGGATGCCGCCGGAGATGGTGTACAAGGCCCATAGTAATATAATGAAGGGGAAGTATTCCAGAAAGTAAGTGTGCAAGATCTCGTGGATCGCGTCACTACCGTATACGAAAAGAAAGGGCACGACAAACAGGAGCGCCCAGAAAAGCGCTATTTTACCAAAATTGTGGTGCCAGAACGATTCGGCCAGCAGGGGAAGAAGGGCAATCGACAGCAAGATGCCAACAAAGGGAATCACACTCCACAGCGGAAGCGCACTGCCTAATCCGCCTTCTCCAGTTACCTCTTCGGGATTATTTGCAAACAGAGACGAAAACGAAACGAGTATCAGGAAAGCAACCAGAATGACCGTGAAGTTCCGCATGTTCTTCCTCAGTTTAGGGGCGCGACAGACTCAGGGACAAAGCCGTAGTCCCTTACTACGGCGTAACTTCGCATGACGAATGGTGTCAACAAAATCCAAATTGGAATCCCGAAAATAGGAGACAGAGTGATAGGCAAGTAAAAGCCGACAGATAGTATAAGATTCTGCCGACAAAAGTCAAGCGAATTTTTGGCGGGAGCAGACAGACAGTGAGGCAACTTAAGTCTTTTAAATACAGTCTCGTGTAGACTTTGCTCGTGTTCTTCTGAAAGGTTTTTTTGTTCGCAGGCTGCTCGCGGTTGTCACACCGGGCACTGCGTCTTCGGCGAGGGATTTATTGCTTATTGTTCACTTTAGCAGGGTCATGCGCTTGGAGTTTTTCCACTTACCGGCCTTAATGCGATAGATGTAAATTCCCGAGGCGGCTCGCACTCCTCTGCTGTTCCTGCCGTCCCAGGTTATTTTGTGGCGGCCTGGTGCGATTTCTTTGTCAAGCAGAGTGGCGACCAGTTCACCGCGAATACTGTAGATCTGAATGGTGACTTTCGACTTTTGCGGCAGGTCAAAATTGATTTGTGTGGTCGGATTAAACGGATTAGGATAATTTTGTGCCAGGCGGAATTCGGAAGGTAGACTACCGCTGCCGGTAGAATTGTCAACGACAGTATCTGTCAGGCGTCCAAGGTTCTGGGAGACAAAAAGCACATTCGTGACCTTGGTTTCAAAATTCACATCTGAAGACGAAAGTTCAGCTTTGAGTCGCACCAGCTCGCCATTTGTTTGCACCGCGCTTCCTTCCATTTCCAGGTAACCGATGACATCGACATAGCCGTCTGCAACGAAGGTCTCGAGCACCATCCCCAATTCATTGGTGGCTGAAACAGACTCGATATTGGTCAGTGCTTCGCTGTCATAATTCAATCGGAACTGGAAGCCACGAATCTTCTCATTCCCTTCTGCCAGGATCGGAATTTCGACCTGCTTGCCCGCCGGAGGTTCAATAGCCGGCAGAATCAGACTGAGATTCCCCTGCTCTTCGGCCGGGCCGGCCTCGTGTCTGTTGTCACGCATGGCTGCCAACCTGGATTCGTCAAGATCAAGCAAACTCAAAAAGTCGAGCAGGTCCACAGCTTCGTCGCCATTCAGATCGGCACGCTGCAGGCTGGCGTTATCCAGCTCAGGATCGCTGGCAAGCGCCTGTCGCATTTCGACCCAATTGGGCAGCGAAGTAGTGTTGCCGCGTTGCCGCACACTGACACCGTTCTCGGTAATGCTCTCTATGTGTCGATTCTGGGCATCAGAGACTCGAAGCTTGATGCGCTCTGTTTCTCCTGAAGGCAAACGCCAGACGAATTTTCCGTTGTTGGGAACCCGCTCCGCCGCAGACAGCCAGGTCTCACCATCATCTAAAGAATATTGAATCCGGACGTCCTCAACCTTGCCCAGAGTGCGCCATTGTAACATGTGCGTACTACCAGCCTGCCAAACGACAGCATCCTGCGGATACTCAAGCTCGAGCGCGGCGATTGTCGGATCCAGCACCGTGAAAGCACTCGGGCCTTGGCCGCTGCCGTATTGCGTTGTGACAGTGACCGGTCCCGTCGATGCGGTGCCCGGCACGGTTGCTCTGATCTGGTTGGCCGAATCGACTGTAAGGCTGGTGGCATCGCTACCGTTGAAGGCGACCGTGATTCCGGTAGAACCGGAAATGATATTTTTGATCAAATCAAACCAGACCCCCGCCATGACGCCGTAGCCCGTGTCGTTCGGATGCACCTGGTCGGCGGCGGGAAAATAATCGGCTTGCCAATTCGGGTTTGCTATGAAGGCCTCATTAATCGGTGCGTAGTAAACCGGTTCACCGTTTAACTGACGAGCAGCAACCAGGTCCTCGACTCTGTTGTTCAGGTCCGTGGTTTCATCATTGTTTTGGTCTTTGCGTGGTACAAGACTGGCCACAATGATTACTGTCTCGGCATCGAACTGCTCGATCGTATCGATGATTTGTCCGGTCTCGTCGGCCGTGCTGGCGGGAGTGTTTCCCGTGGAGATATCGTTGGTACCGATATGTACCAGCACAATATCGGGAGGATTTGTCGTGAGATAACTATTCAAATCGACCAGAATTTGGTCGGCACGGATGCCACCGTGTCCCTCATGGTCGTTGTCAAAACCGGTGCCGTTGTCATTTGTGCCAACAAAATTATACGCGACGCCGTCAAGATCGAGCAATTCCGCCAGGTCGTTGCGATAACCCGCGTTGTCGGTGGCGCCGGCGACACCTTTTGTGATGGAGTTACCGAGCGGCATGATTTGAATCGTGCCGGAAAAAGGATTACCGCCAGAGGTCGCAATAAAGTCGCTCCCCGAGATTACGATCTCGCTGCCCGGCAGCCCGCTATCGGGGTTGAGTGCAGACACGGTCGGCGCGGCAGGAGGCACACCGTCGGTGATGATTTCCAGCACGGGGTCGGGATTGCTACTCTCCTTGGCTGCGTATTTCGCCTGGTCCAGGGAAGTGCTCTGGATACAAAAGCTGTAAACACCATTTCCGCCGATGGCCGATGTAACTTCAAAGCTGGCCGTATCAAGTTCCTGCACCGCACCCGGGTTAAACAGAGCCGAACCAATGATCTCCGGCGCGTTTGCAAATGTAAGCGTCTCTTCCGTCCACGGTGTACCGGAGCCCTGCTGCGTGTTACTGGCCAGATAGATCGTTCCACCATCGACACTGGGACTCGAAACGAACAGTTTGATATGCGCGCTTTGCACATTGCCGTTCAGGCCGGTGACATTGAATTTGACATAGGAAGAGAATTTCGGTGACTCTACTTTCATGGTGTTGCGGCCACCGAAATTGGAGCCCGGCTCGGTAGTTTTTACGTAGGAATCTTCAGCCGCACCGAATGAAAACAGGGTTTTCTGGCTACCCGGCTCAAAAATAGTGACAGTAGCCACATTGGAGGTCTGGCCTCCGTCATCGCGTACTTCGTAGGTAAAACTGTCTGACTCGGAAAAACCGCCGCCGGCAGTGTAGGTTACTATCCCCGAGAAGGGATTGACAACCACGGATCCGGACGAGGGAAATGAAACCACCGTCACGGTTGTAACGTCAATCGTGCCGTCAATATCCGTGTCATTAGCAGTGACATTGAGCACGACTGATGAGCCGGTAATGGTCTCGGAGTCGTTGGCGGCCACTGGCGCATCATTGACCGGTGTGACGCTTATCGTGACTGTTGCCTGGTTCGAGACCGCGCCATCGTTGTCCTTGACTGTGTAGCTGAAGGTGTCATTCCCGAAAAAGTTGAGCGCCGGTGCATAGGTGACTTCCCCTGTGGACGGATTCACAGTAGCCGTGCCCTGCCCGGGCCCGCTGGTGACACTTACTGTCGTGGGATCAATGCTGCCGTCTGAGTCGTCATCATTTAAGAGTACACTGATGGCGCTCGGTACATCTTCACTCACAGTAACGGTGTCGTCAACTGCAACCGGGAGCGCGTTGGTACCATTGACCTGAACGCTCACAAGCGCCTCGTTTGAGACTGCGCCTTCGTTGTCCTCAACCGTATACCGGAATGAATCGCTGCCGGAAAAACCCGAAGCGGGCGTGTATGTCACCACACCATTGGCCGGATTGACTGCTGTGGAGCCGTTGCCTGGTCCCGTGGTTATCGCCACTGTTGCAGGAACCAGCGTGCCGTCCGGGTCGGAATCGTTCTGCGTCACAGTGATGACGACAGGAATATTTTCACTTGTGGCGACGTTGTCGTCAACGGCTGTCGGGGGTTGATTGCCCGTACCTCCCGAAACCTCGATGATCAGCTCCGGCTCCGAAGCCCCTTCCCGGCTGTAGTATTTGGCCTGGTTGGTTGACGTGTTGGAAATTGCAAAACTATACTCTCCGTTCGATCCAAAGGCAGCCGTCACGTCAAAATCAACGAAAGAATTACTCAGGACCGTCCCAACCGTACTCAGCGGGCTCCCGGAAATGGCCGGGGCGTTCCCAGCATTCAGGGATGATTGCACCCACGGAACGCCGCCGCCAAGAAAGCTATTGGCAACCGGATAGATAGACCCACCCTCAGTACTGCCGTCGAAGCTCCCATCCGACACCAACAGACGCACCTTCGCGCTTACAACCTGGCCACTCAAACCGGTAACATTGAACTTCATGTAACTGGCGAATTTATCCTGCTCGACCTTCATGGTCGCTTTGGTACCGTAGTTCTTTCCGGGTTCGGTTAATTTCACCTGTCCATCATCAGTCGCGATGAATGTGAAAGTCCCTGTACCGCCACCACCGGAGGCGTCAACGGTTACGGTAACGGTCGCACTGTTGGATGCAGCACCTTCATTATCATCCACAGTGTAGGTGAAAGTATCCTGGCCGCTAAACCCTGAAGTTGGGGTGTAGGTTACCAGGCCGCCACCGGCCACCGAGACCGACCCGTTCGTGGGGTTCGAGACAATTGCCACGGAGTTTGCGTCTACTGAACCATCGGAATCAAAATCATTTGCAACAACGTCGATCTGAACGGGATTGGGTTCCGTGGTTGTGGCGTTGTCATCGACCGCAGTGGGGGCCGTGTTGCCACCACCGCCGGAACCGACCTGAACGATGAGTTCCGGGGCAAAGCTGCCCTCCTTGGTGTAGTATTTGACCTGGTTTCCCGAGCCGTTCTTGAGGCCAAAACTGTAGGTGCCGTTGCCGGAAACTGCGGCGCTCACGTCAAAGTCGACGGTAGCGAGTGGCGTCACAGCGCCTGCGGAGCTAAGAGAATTTCCTGATATTTGTGGTGCGTTACCGGCCGAGAGTGAGTTCTCCACCCACGGTGTGCTCGATCCCAAAAAGTCATTTGATACCAGGAACAAGGAACCGCCGTCGGGACCGCCGTCACTGGTTCCGGCGGAGACGCGCAGCCGGACCCTGGCGCTTTCAACTGCCCCACTCAGGCCACTAACGTTGAACTTCAGATAGGTATTAAACTTGTCCTCTTCGACCTTGGTCGTCGACTTTGAACCATAATTCTTCGATGGTTCCGTGAGTTTGACCTGCCCGTCATCGCTGGTGACGAAGGTTACAGTATTGCCGGCCGTGACCGTAAAAACTTGTGTGCTGGTGGCCGACCCGGCTGGCGTGGTGACTGTGATAGTGCCGGTGGTTGCTGCCGCCGGTACCGTAGCGTCCAGGGCCACGTCGGACAGCACCGAAAAGCCAGTTGCCGCTGTGCCATTGAACAGCACCTCGCTCGTACCGGTAAAACCGGTCCCGGAGATGGAAACAGTAATACCGGGCGCACCGCTGGTCGGAGTGAATGAGCTGATTTGCGGGCCGGCGCCACCGCCCGGAGACTCGTCAAAAATGATCGTCTGGTTGGCTGATACGAAAGTCTGGGAAGAGACAGTGCCATCCAGAAAAATAACCTGAACATCTACCTGGCTGCGGGAATCCAGGCCGAAGTGGATATTCTGGGCATTCTGGCCAAGGTAGCCGTTCATGGCTCTCGCTTCACGAAAAGCAAGTAATTGGCCGCCCAGCTGGCCGGCCGCATAGATCTTGATTTTTGCCCCGAACGCGCCTTTCTGACCGGAGGGAGAAACCAGCCCCACCTTTAACCAATTGCCTGAAGTAAGATTGTTGCGAACCAGCCAGTTGCGCGAACGTTTTGCCCCAATAGCAAAATCAAGATCGCCGTCGTCATCGATGTCGCTAAAAGCGATGGCTCGCGGATCATCGATTCCGCTCACCGGAACGGATGGCCCTACGGTGAAATTCCCGGATCCGTCATTTACATAAGAAACGTCGTCTCCTGAAAAAACAATATCGAGGTCGCCATCGTTGTCCAAATCCGCGAAACCGCCCATAAATCCCTTCGTGTCGGTAAAGCTTGACTTGAACGTGAAGGTGCCATCGCCGTCATTCAGATACAAGTGCTCCAGCGCAACGTTCTGCGGGTCATTGAAGTCGGACAAAAGCATATCCAGGTCGCCATCGTTATCCACATCACCCATCGTGACGCCTTCCCGCCCCTGGTGTGTGATGCCGATTGAGGAAGCGCCCAGCAGCGTAAAATTGCCGCTGCCGTCGTTTCTCAGAACATTTAGACTCCCGGTTCTGTTGCCGGCAATGATATCGATGTCGCCATCCCCGTCGTAATCGGTGTCGGTCGCGCCCTGTCCCGCCGGCGCGGTATACAGTCCTCCGGTGGTGATTTCCGTAAACTGCAGGTTGCCGTCGTTACGATAGACCTCATTGCGTTCCCCGGACGGATCCGCCGATCCCTGAAAATTGCTGACAGCAAACAGGTCCAGGTCGCCATCAGAATCCATGTCAAAGGCGACAACACCCCGGGTTGGTTCCCGCCGTGTGATACCCGCGGAGTTACTTACGTCTGTAAAAATGCCGCTGCTGTTGTTCCTGAAAACATTGTTTATCTCCGGGGAACCATCGAGCCCGGTCGTACCATTAAACAGATCGAAGTCACCATCATTGTCAAGATCCGCAAAAACAGCCCCGTGCGATCCTCCGTCAAGGTCATCAATGCCTCGTGCAGCGCCTTCGTCGGCAAAAACGCTCCCACCGGTATTCCTGAAGAACAGATCTGCGATCTGGCTAGAAAAGAGCATGGTGTGATACAAGTCTGAGCGATCATCGCCGTCCACATCCGCGAATACAGCGGCATGCCCACCGGTGTTCCCCGCCCCTTCCGGACCGCCGGTCCCGGCACTCGTGGTAATATCGGAAAAACTAAAATTAAAGTCACCACCGCCGGCAACAATGGCAAAAGTTGCATTGCTCGCGTCCCGCACCGTGGTGTCGCTAGTATCTGTAATCCGAATCAACCCACTCGCAGTAACGATGGCGGGGACTGTCCAGTTGAACCGGCCGTCGTTGTTTGTCGAATTGTCAACGAGACTCCACGTAGTGCCACCGTCCTCTGACAACTCCACCATGACGTGTCCACCGGCACCACCAGAAATCCATGTGATGGTGTGCGCATCTCCCTGCTCAAAGACCTCACCGCCGTTCGGCGAAGTCACGGTTATGAATGCATCCCCCGCAATAGGCGCAGTTGATGCGACCCAAAACGGGTCGTTGCTCGGACCTTGATTAAACTGACCCGTGTGGCCGTTGCCGGCTTGGTCGGCCGTGGTCGAACCACTGCCTTCATCAAATTGATAATAAGCGATAAGCCCGGCTTCGTCACCGTTCAACGTGTCAAACATGTCCGCCTGAATCGCGGATGGTGTTCTGACCAGATTCCAGATCCTGATTTGATCGATCTCCCCGAGGAACTTCTTTTCCGGTTTGTAGCGATGATGACCGATCTGGACAGTCGCGTTGGTCGAGGGCATACCATCCGGAACCGGAGAACTCCCGACCTCCTGCCCGTCAATGATGATTTTCAGTGTGTGCGCATTGCCATCGTAAGTCATAGCGATGTGGTGCCAGGCATTATCCTGGACGATACCGCCACCGGCCTCATACTCAAAATCATTGCCGTTGTTTTCGATCGCGACAGCTATGTTGTTGACAGAGCCGCTGTTTATGGTCATGCCCCATTCTTTGTTGCGTTTGTCCAGCCACTTCTGGATGATGGGCCTGTCTTCACTCAAGTCCGTCACCTTAGCCCATGCCTCAATGGTGAAACTGTTGCCAGAACCGCCTTGAAAATCGGGATGATTTGAGATCTCAACATAGCCGCCCTGGCCATCGAACTGCAACGCAGTGCCTCCGCCCTGCGCAGCCAGCGTGTGAAAGATCCCGAGCAAACAAACTAGTATCCAAGCAGATGTGATGTTCGTTTTCATGTGCAGCTTTAGCTTGAGGTTCTAATTGTCATTCAAAAAAACAGGATAACTCATGCATTATTCGTACCAAACGCATGGACCTAGGGATAATAGTTATTATCGTAACCTCTTATTAATAATTGAATCCGAGCCGCCAGATTTCGAAAATCCTGGGCAACTCCCGCAATCCTCATCACTTCACACTAAACAACATAAAAACAAATATTTCTGTCATCTCTCTCGTCGGCAACTCCATGATGCAAGACCTCACATCTATGCCTGCCGCCGGCGGTTCGGGCCTGGAATCCGCCTGAATCGTTCGTCGCTCAAGTGGATCCATGTGACACAGTCATGACATTTGTGAAACTCTACCTACTTCTGCAGGGCAATCTTCCTGAGCGCACTCCTGCCGGCAGCGCGCAGCCGCACAAAATAAATCCCGGACGCCACTTCCCGGCCTGAAGCATCCCGGCCGTCCCATCTCGCCGAGAACTTGCCTCCCGCCAGGTTCTTATCCACCAACACTTTGACCTCCTGCCCGACCAGATTGTAAACAATCAAACTCACGTCCCCCTGGACCGGCAAGCTGTACTGAATCGTTGTTTCGAGGTTAAACGGGTTCGGGTAGTTTGCAGTGATTGCCAGCTTGTCAGGGAGAACCTCCGGGGTGGCATCTTGCTGCGTGTCGACGCCGGTTAAGAGACTTATCGATTCCGGATCCAGTGTTGTTTCTATCAGTAGAACAGGCGGATGAAGTGACTCCCGTGAACCGAACAACACTTTATCAGGCGAGCCGCTCTTGATCGCAAAGCTATAAACACCATCACCGTGGATGGACTCCGTGACATCAAATTCAACGAAGCCGGTTTGGATTGCATTGACCGAACTCAGCCCAAAAGGAGGCAGGACCGGAGCATTCTTCCAGACCAGTTTGTCCTCGCGCCAACGGGATGGCCGGTCATTATAATTGTTTGAAACCGGGTAGATCGTTCCCCCATCAGGGCCTGTGTCATTTACTCTGAGCTTGACTCTTGCTGATTTGATATCTCCCAGTGCACCTTCGATTTCAAAAAGCAAATAACTGACGGCGCGTGAAAACTTGGAACTGCTGACGCGCAGCTCTGGCGAATTACCAAAATTACGGGTCGGTTCCGCCGAACGCACAAACGCATCCGCTGTTGCATAATAAACAAACGTGGTATCCAGGTTGACACGAATGAAATCGAACGGCGTAGCACTCCGAACCGTTCCGGCATAATTCGCAACTGAAATGGGTCCCGATCTGGCATCATCCGGGACCCGTACCCGCAGTCGCGTAAACGACTCGATCTCAAAATCCCGGGCCGCACGCTGGTTGAAGCGCACGCGCGTCACTTCGTTGAGCCTGGTCCCACTGATGACCACCTCTTCTCCCGGCTCAGCGGATTGCGGAGTGAAGCCCTGGATAGTGGGAAGTAGATTCGGCTCCAGTATGGCCGTAACGATTAATTCCGGTGGTGCAGCCCCTTCTCTAGAACTGAACTCAGCCAGATCGCTTGATTCGCTCACGATGGCAAAACTATATTCGCCTTCGGCCAACACTTCAGCAGAAACATCCAGCAGCGCCCTGGTCTGAGAAACGACACTACCAATAGAATCAAGAGCCGTACCCAACACTGCGGGTGCGTTTTGGGCTGTTAGATTTATCTCCGTCCATGGCGTCGACGAAAACAGCAGGCTGTTAGACGCATTGTAGATCGAGCCCGCATCGGTGCTGGTGCTCTCGGCAAAGAGCCGCAGGTGCGTTGACTGAATGCTGCCACTGATGCTGTTGACATTGAATTTCAAATAGGTAACAAAACCGCCGCTTTCCACTTTCAGTTTCGTGCGGGTACCGAAGTTCTCAGTTGTATTCACCAAATGAGAGTAGGTGTCCTGAGTCGGCTGGAAGATTGTGGTACGAATCGGCAGGTAGACCACGAACGCGATTGGGCTGGTGCTGATCTCGCCCGAACCTACAACCGCCACCCGCCCTGTCTCCGCGCCGGGCGGGACAGTTGCCACGATAACCGAATCGCTTTGAACAGAGAAGTAATCTGCCTCTGCATCTCCAAAGGCTACCGTAGTCGAGCCCAGAAAGTGCCTTCCTCTGATGATCACCTGGGTTCCGACCGGACCGCTCATCGGGAGCAGAGTCTCGATTATGGGCGCCACAGTCACCAGAAACTGTACTTCACTCGTCGCAGCTCCAAACGGATTCTCGACGCGGATACCGCCTGATTCCGCACCCGCAGGCACCGCTACACTGATGAGAGAATCCGAAAGCACCTCGATGTCTGTGGCAGCGACACTGCCGAAGGTGACGCTAAAGACTTCCGACAGACTCTCACCATTGATTGCAATTCTGGCGCCCACCGGACCCTGAGCCGGATCGACTGAGTAGATGACGGGCGGCAATTTAACCGTAAAATCTGAGGTACTTTCCCCGACACCGATGGCGCTGCTTACTTTGACTCTTCCGCTGTGCGCGCCAGTCGGCACGATCACTGTTAGCAATGAATCCGCCAGCAGCAGAAAACTGTCCGCCGGGGTAGAATTAAAAGTGACGTTGCCCACCGAAATGAAGTTTTTCCCCGCTACTGTTACCTCGGTACCGACCGGGCCACTGTCAGGCGTGAAAGAGAGGATCACCGGTGAAGTAATCACCTCAAACAGCCCCGGGCTGGCGCCGGTCGCAATGCGATTGGTGACCAGAACCGGACTGGTAGCGGCCCCCTCTGGTACCGTGGCATTCATCAAACTGTCGCTCACAACAATGTAAGTCGTGGCCGGGATCAGCCCAAACGCGACCCTTGTCACCCGCGCAAAGCCAACGCCGCGGATGGCAACCTGCGAGCCGACCGGCCCCAGAGCAGGCTGAATCCCGCTGATCTCCGGTGCCCTGTCAATGCTGAATTGGCCATCGCTGACATCCACCGGCAACGGACCGTCAGCATTAGTGACCCGCACCAGGGCGTTGTCGGAACGTTCATCCGGGACCAGCCAGTTGTAGGTGCCGGAATTGTCGACCGAGTCTGCGATCGTCTTCCAGGACACGCCGCCATCCACCGAGTATTGCAGGTTTGCCCTGGCAAAAAGTCCATTAGAAGACCACATAATCACCTGTGAACTGTCGGCGCTCAGCAATTCCCCGCCGTTTGGTGAGATCAGTTGCAATGCTGGCGGCGCCAGAATCCGTACAGAGTAGTTATCGGTTACCACCTGCTCGAAGCGCGACGGCCCAATCTCAAACGTTTTGGGCGAGAGAGTAAAAGTGATAGAGTTTTCCGCGCGAACGGTTGGCGAAACAATCTGGCCGTCGACCTCAACATCCAGGATGCCCGGATAGAAAAGAGTGATCTCAGTGGCGGCGCCGGCCGCATCGACACGCAGCGAACCGTCTGTCTCCTTAAAGGAAGCCACGACGGGAGCGCTCGATCGAATGCCGATTTGGCCACGGTAGAGAAACTCGCGGCTGCCCGTTGTCAGATACTCAAACTCAAACAAATTATCCTTGAAATAACAAAGCCGGGCATCAGTGGTCAGGCCGGCATAAGTGTACAGTGCGGCGTTCTTGTTGTGCAGATGAAACTCATCGTCATCGACGACTACGCCACTTATGCCGAGGTCATCTTCATAGATCTTTGTGATCAGTGGCGGCGCGTCGAATAATTTTTGCGGATAATGCACCGTGAAAAACGTCGCCTCCTGCGCATCTTCAACCGGGGACAGATGCAACATGTCGGTGAGAGAGACATCGATAGAGTACGGTCGGTCCGGCAGGATCTCTCCTGTGAATGCGCGCGGCTCCACCACTGTGACGGGCAGCTTGGCGCTCCCGCTACGGGGCGTGACGGTGAACTGGTCCGGGGAACTCTGTACCAAAAAATGGCGGTTATCCGTGCCCAGCAGGTATTCATACTTGTGCGGACCAGCCGGGTCGCTCAGCTCATCGACCATGACAAAGTATTTGTGCTTCTTATAGATGACATAGCGGTGGAACTTGTCGATACTTTCATAAGCATCGGTCGCGTCTCCCATCAGGTAACCGACGTGCTCGCTGTCGAGATAGTCCATGTGTGCCGTCGTGGAGAGAGGCTTCGTTGTCCTGTCGCCCTTCTGACCGAGGCCATCAATCAGAAATGTGTTATGGCCGTACGTAATTTTGTTATTGCCGGTATCCGGGCCGATGTGTGGAAAAACCCCGTCCTCTGCTGCTAAATAGTCGTTATCATAAAAAATAACGAAACCGTTGGCATCCGGATGATCGTGCCCCCCCGGAGAGAGTGATTTCAGAAATCGTGAATGGCCGCCCGGAGAACCCGAGCGCATGTAAAACACCATATCGTCCTGGTCCCAACCGCTGCGGAAGATAGCTGCCTCCATATCAGGCCAGTAACGGCTCAGCGGCAGGTCGCGGTACGACTGCGGCACGATCCCGGTGTCGTCGAACAGGAGAAAAGTAGCCCAGTCTTCGTCCGCAAACCGCGCTTGTCTTTCGTCGACAAGATAATCGAAAAAATCCAGAAGATACCCGTCTTTGTACTCAGATGCCAGAATACTGACCAGGCCAATGTTGCCGTACGGCCCAAGTCCGGGTTTCGCCCTGACCTGTCTGCTGTCTGCCCAGGTCAGAGTCTCCAGGTCCTCATGCGGCATATCGGCATATATTCTGGCGTACCCGGTTTTCTGCAGGAACTCGCTGCCCGGGAACTCTTTGCCCAAATGAAACCAATCATTCTGCGGCTCCTGCCGTCGCAGTGCACTCAGGAATAAACCTGCGTGAATGTACTTTCGCCAGTAGCCCAAACCCTGGTGCGGAAAACCGTCGCTGCCGTGTGCCCAAAGAACGCTGCGGTCCTTTTCTTTATAATTGAGCTTTGCGTCTATGAGGAGTTTTTCGACAAATCCGTTGAAGTCGGCATCGCCGTCGCCCCTGAAAGCAAGCCCGAGCAGGCCCTCTCCAGCCGAGGCAGTCCAGTTAATATTTCCGTAGACGTCGTTCGGGACGTTGTTATTGCCGTGCCGCAAGATCGCATCCCTAAACGTGGCTTTGAGACTGTCCGGTATATGATTGAACAGACCGTCCCAGGCGAACGCAAAGCCTATGCTGATGTGACCTTTGATCAAGGCATTGCCCCAGGCTGACTTGGCCGACAGTTCGCTCATCATGTTGATGACTTTGGTCAGGTAGACCGAATCCTGCAAAACGATGTAGGCAAGTGTCAAATCGGCAAGCGCATCACCGTAAGCGCGCCCGAGATCCAGGTCCAGTAATTCGCCCGGGCCGACCTCCAATAAAAATGAAGAATCGACACGCTCGACTTTGAAGCGCTGCCAAACCTTGCTCAAACGGGCATTTCCAAGCACTTTTGTACGCAGCTCCTCGACCCCCAGGCTGTCGAAAAAGACATGAGGGTGCACAGGTGGCTGGGCATTTTGAGCCTGGCCCGAAGTAGTGCCGGCCAGCAGTAAAAAAACGGCGGCAATGCCGCAAAAATATCTTGATAGACTCTTCACTAAAAGACTCTTTATCTCTGCAAAAGCATCTTGCGAATCATGACCTTGCCTCCGGCATTGAGGCGAAGGAAGTACACTCCCGAACTCACGTCCGCTCTTTGCTGATTACGGCCATCCCATTTCATTGACTTGAAGCCGGCTGTCTGTACTTCATCGACAAGTTTGCGCACCAACTGTCCGCTGATATTGAACACTGCTATCTGAATCCGCGACTCTCTCGCTACCGCATACTCCATTGTTGTGCCGGCATTAAATGGATTCGGATAATTTGCCCCAAGAGCAAAGATTTCGGGAAGTTCGGTATTCGCCGTAAGCCGGACTTTAGCGCCGGCCGCTGTTGCTCCTTCTGGCGCTGTCTGAGCAGCTGACGGTGCGGTCTCCAGCACGAGTTCCGGTGGCTGGTCGCCTTCTTTGGAGCTGTAGCGCGCGACGCCGGCATCGTTATTTTTCAAAGCAAAGCTGTAAGTCCCGTCCCCTGAAATCAAACTGCTCACATCAAATTCTACCCATGTGTTGAACTGAGTCGGCGTCCCGGACCGGAAGGGCGTTTCTCCAATGAGCGGTGCATTACTCCAAACCAGATTCGTTTCATTCCAGGCTTCACCGGAATCTCTGAGCTCGTTTGCCACCACATACAATCCACCACCATCCGGACTGTTTTCGGTCGCGAATAAGCGCAGGCGCGCGCTTGTGATCTTGCCGGCACTACCAGTAACCTGGAATTTCAGAAAGCTGTAAAACTTGCTGCCACCGAGTCGGACTTTCAGCACATTCCGATCGCCGTAATTAAGATTCAATCCAGACTTGACATAAGCATCGTCCGACGGCTGGAAAATTAGAGTTTTCTCTACAGGAGGTGAGGAAAATAGTGCAGTTACCTGCCGGTCGCCGTTCATGGTGATCTGTACCGGGTTCTCGCTACCCAGAACATCGTCACGCCAGCCGGAGAAGACAAATCCGCTATCCGGAATGGCCAGAAGGTGTACCACTGAACCGAGATCGTAGGCGGCTGCCGGCGGTGTAATCTGGACAGTGCCCGGGCCTGTGGTGGAAACCGTCAGCACAACCTGCTCGGCCTCCCGCTCGTTGAAAAGGGCCACTACATTCATATTCTTCGACAGGTCAAGAACAGCCGGGTTTTCCGTGCCGGTAAAATCGCCGCTCCAGCCTGCAAACAACGAACCTGAGCGCGGTAGGGCGTGCAATCGCATCAGGGCGCGTGAACTCTGGTCAAATCCCAGGGAGCAGATATCGATCTTACCACTACCCTGTCCGCTGGTTGTGACATTTAATCCGAAATCCCCGCCGTAAAGCCAGTCCGTCCAGCCGAAATTCTTGCCCGATATCGTTGGCGTCCTTGCCTTGATATTGGTGCCGTAGCGTAAATTGATCATCCAGGGAATCCAGGTGTCGTCTCCTGTAGCTTCCCAGCCGAGATCCTGCAAAAACTGGACTGAGCGCAGAATAGCCTGTTCTTCCCAGCTCCAGCTATCGTACCCGGCACGATAAAGGATCTCCGCCAGAACGACCACACCCTGCAGGGCGCCCCAGGGATAACCCGTGAACGCCGGCGGCACCTGGAAGCTCGCTCCCCTTCTCATATCATCGGGCATGACACCGTCGATGCTATAGCCATCTTTCGTGGCCCCTTTCGGGTTTATCCCAACAGGTTGCAGGGGATCGTGCTGCCACGACAGTTCGCCGTAATCAAATTCCGCGTATGCCGCCCGGTCGCCCAGGTAGCCTTTAAAAACAAGGGCTGTGCGCGCGAGGTCCTGCCAGTCCTCCAGGTAGAGGGCAATGGCAGCGCGGGTCGCGCCGGCATTTGTTCCCCAATTGTTCGGTCTGTCCTCGTGCGTTGTTTGCAGCGTGCGTCCCTGCAAATCCCTCGCTCGCACCTGCCGCAACCAGTTTTTGAAGGCCGTATTCTCCGGCCCTGGCAGTTTGACAATATCAGCAGCGATCACATAGGCCAGAAGCTCGCGCCCCAACGCCAACGTTCTGCCGCCTGCCTCAGTGCCGATAGCGGCGACACACGCCGCTATCACATCGGAACGGTAGCGTTCACCGCCGATTCTGGCGAACGCCAGTGCTTTGGCCAACACTCTCACGTTAACCGAATCATCTTTGTTGGAAACGTTCGGAGGCCCGGTTATCTTGTCGGCTTCAGCCAACAGGACAGTCCAGGCAGGGCCTGAAACGGGCAAAGTTGCAAGTTCCGCTGTGCCGAAGAGAATTCCCGAGTCAGTTCGCGGCGTTGGAATCTGCTGGAAGAGGGCCTTGACAAAACGGTTAGAAGTCATGACCAGGGTTTCCTGACCTGCAAATCCGGACAGATCTCCCTGCCATCCGACAAAGACATATCCGTCTGACGGCGCGGACGTAACAAGAACAGATTCACCTCTGTTGTAAGTCTCTTTCTGCGGAGAAAAAATCATCTTTCCGCCCTGAGGTAAATCGACTTCGGCTGTGATCCTGAATTGCTCATCGCTGGCTGCTGCGGGGAGAATCTCAATTCCGATGGTAGCCCAATCGACTGCGGCTTCAAAAGATCCCGACACCGACACATTCGACGTTACGGGAACCCTGATGTCCTGCACGACCAAACCTGCAACTCTCGTTGTGCCGGCGCGGATATCGCTGCGCTCCAAAAAACCCGGACCAGGTTCATGAATCTTGTTTCTGATTGCGGTGGCGCCGTAAACGAGGTGAGTTGAACTGATTTGCCCCAGGTCCAGCGCATAAGTTGCGGTATCGGTTCCGCGTCCGCAGGTACCATCGCGACCGTTCGAATTACCGGCGACTATGCTTACAAATGGGTCCTCAATGCTCACTCCGGAATATCTGGAGACAGCAAAGGCAGCATTATCCGTGGCCGACGTCAAGGTGACGGTCACCGGTTCCGTGGAGGCGTCGTTCCCTCGCGCGTACCAGATTTCAACCCCGGTGGCGCCACGACCGGAACACTGTTCGACCACTCGCCGCCATTTGAGATCAAGCCCGGCGATCGCTACGACCGAACGGCGCGGACGCGTCGAGACGGACGCCAGGTAAAGATGCCCGCCGACGCCGGTGAGAGAGCTTGCGGTGGTCACCTGACTTTGTCCGGATGAAATGCCGGACTGTGTCTCCTCATGCCGCACGGATTCGCCGGCAGAATTGTCTATGAAATTGGCGCGGATGACTTTGTCGGCATCCATGATAATTGTGTCAGGATTCCGTGAGCTGACGTGGTCGCCGCTCCAACTGTCGAATCGCCATCCGGTTGCCGCCTCGGCAATAAGTGTGACTCCCGTCTCCTCATCAAAAAATTCCTGATTGGGCAACACGTCAACACGCCCCTGGCCCGCGGTTTCAACTTGCAGGCGGAATTTTCGTATGGGTATCTCGATGAAGTTGGCGGTAATGTCAAGGTCAGAGGTGATGGTGACCACAAGTGGATTGGTTGTCCCGGACAGGTCTCCGGACCATGCCGTAAACTGCCAATCCTCCTCCGGGCTGGCCATGATCGTGATTTCCTGCCCCGCTATATAAACGCCGCCTGGAGGATCCACGCTGATGGTTCCGATGCCGGTCGTATTTGTCGTCAAGGCCACCTGGGTCGCACCGGAGGAGTCGATGTTAGTGGAATCAGGTTTCAGTTCAAATGCGGCAGCGGCCCAGTCAACGTTCCGATTGAACCGTCCCCGGATGTCCTGCAGCCCGGCCAGGTCAACCTCTCTGATTTGAGTAGCAATACTTGCCTCTTTCCCACGATCTCCGGAATGGATTTCGTCAATTTCGGTGAAGCCGGTTCCGGGGATATGGCTGCGGCTGCGCATGGCCGCCGCCGAGTAGATAAGTCCACCGGCCACTGTTGTTTCCAGACTCAGGTCATAACTGTTGCCGTCGACTCCACCGGTGCAGGTGCCCTGAATCCCGTTTGAATTGCCCGCCACCATCGCACCGACAACTGTCTCCGCTTGTACACCAGAGTATCCTGAAACTGAAATCACTGCATTATCGGTAACTTCCGAAAACTCTGCTATGACGGGTTCATTTGAAACCGGCTCACCCGTAGCCAGCCATATTTCAACATAAGTCGAATTGCGCCCCGAACATTGCCTAACCACTTGTTGCCAGTTGGCTCCCAGGCCCCTGACTGCGGTGACTCGAGCGCCAGGTCGGGAAGAAATCGCGGCCAGGAAGGTCCGCTCAGACGAGGCCTCAATCCTTTCAGAAGTCGACACGGACATACTAGCGGACGAGCTGCCATTAACGACAAAGCCGGGTTGAATGCGGCCTGCTTCCTGGGCTGGCGCAAAGCTTCCGCCCAGTACCATCATGGCACAGACCACCGCTGCCATACCTTTTGTCAGCGAACTCAACATTATAGAATGCCTCCAGCGATCGAATTGAGGGAAACCCACACCAGGTAGTTTTTGAAAAAACATCCGGGATAAATGAAATCGTTTAAGAGTGTTGTCGAAATGAGCCCCTGGGCGCTGTACCGCCCGCGGCTACTTTTGTAAGGCAATCTGCCGGGTCAAGCGAGTCCCGGCCACCTCCAGTCTGGCGAAGTAAAGGCCGGATCCGACATCGGTGCCGGCTTCACTCTTGCCGTCCCAACGAGCAACCTTGAAACCGGCAGTTTGGTCGCTGTCCACTAATTTCCTCACGATCTGTCCGAGCAGATTGTAGATAAAGAGTCGCACATGGCCATTTTCCGGCAGGGCATATTGAATGCTGGTCCCGGCGTTAAATGGATTGGGATAATTGGCACCCAGCGCGATGGACTCCGGAAGCTGCCCCGGGGACGCCGACAAGGTCTCTGTCAACGCGCCTGCCATGGCTCCTGACGTAACCGCCGTTGACCCTCCAAACTCGACTACCAGTTCGGGACTATTACTTCCCTCTTTGGTTTCGAACTTGGCCCGGTCAGAGGATTCGCTCACGATGGCAAAGCTGTGAAGCCCATTGCCCCGAACTGCGCTTGTAACGTCCACATCGATGTACTCGCCGGAACTGGCTCGGCCGATGCGCGCAACTTCACTGCCCGATACGGCAGGAGCGTTGCTCGCGTTGAGTGCGTTCTCGTTCCACGATGCTCCGGACCCGGAAAAGTTGTCTGATACAGCATACACGCTGCCCGCATCTTTGCTGGCGCCCGCTACATACATCCTCAAGACTGCGGAGGTGATGGCGCCGCTTGTCCCTGCGACTTTGAACTTGAGATAGGTCGCAAATACACCCTCTTCAGTTTTGGCGGTGCCCTTGCTGCCGTAATTCTTTGTAGGAGAACTAAACTTGATCTGGGCGTCATCGGTTGGGCCAAAGCTAAGCTTGCCTGCCGAGCTTGCCCCGGCCACTGTTATGGCAACAGTCGCCTGGTTGGAAGTCGCACTCTCATTGTCCCTGACGGTATATGTGAAAGAATCCTCACCAGCGAAGCCGGCGTTGGGCGTGTAGGTGGCTACGCCGGAGAACTTATTGACTAACACGGCACCGCTTGCAGGATCCTGGACAATCTTAATGGTCGACACATCCACCGTCCCGTCTGAATCGGTATCATTTGCGGAGATATGGATGGTCACCGCAATGCCGGAGCTGGTCCTGGCATTGTCGTCGAAAGCAATTGGCGCACGGTTGCCGCCGCCACCGGTTCCACCGCCACTGATGACCACCAGTTGTGGTGGATTACTGCCTTCTTTCGAGTCATACTTTGCACTGTTGCTGGACTTGTTGATCAACCCGAAGCTCACAGTCCCGTTACCGGTCACAGCCGCAGTCACGTCAAACTCTACTTCCTGCCGGTTCTTGACTTCACCCGCGGAAGCCAGCGCGCTGCCACCGATGTCAGGGGCGTTGTTCCAGGTCAAATCTCTTTCGGTCCATTGCGACGAAGAGCCTTTGCGAAAGTTCGACACCGTGTGCACGGAACCGCCGTCGGCACTTGCGTCATTGACATAAAGCCGAAGGAGCGCCTTCTGAACGCCTCCGGAAATTCCGGTTACATTGAACTTTAGATAACCGCGATAGCTGGTAGAGGCCGAGCGGAGCCGTAAATTATCGCTCGTGCCGTAATTAGTCGAGGGTTTGCTTGATTTCACGTGGGCATCAGCAATCGGAAAGAATACCGGTGAACCGCTGTCACCTGTATCACCGCTCGATGGCTGAAATGTGGCCGTGACCTCCCGTTTGCCGTTCATCGTTACGGTAACCTCGGTGGTCGAGCCACTAGCATCACCGCTCCAACTGACGAACTCATTGCCAGCGGCGGGATTTGCAGTCAAAGTCACGTGCGCGCCCTCCGGGTAAGGACCGTCTGGCGGATCAAGGCTCACAGTGCCGGACCCATCGACCGTAACATTTAAGCTAAACTTTTTCGGCTTAGGTGTGTCTCCAGCCTTGGTCTCGATGATTAGGGTGGGTGGAACGGCACCCTCTTTTGAGGTATATTCGACTCTATCCGGTGAATCGGAAGAGATCCCGAAGCTCACCACGCCGTCGCCGCTGACAGCGCCGGTTACATCGAACTCAACAAACTCATCGACTTCAACCAACCCCAGAGTGTTGATGGGTGTGCCGGCAATTCCCGGAGCGTTTTTAAAAGTCAATCCTGATTCGGTCCAGGGTGAACCGGAATCGGAATAATCATTGCTGACTGAATAAATCGCACCGCCCTCATCGCCGCCATTTTCGACATACAGACGGAGCATGGCCTTCGCCACAGTTCCGCTGATACCGGATATGTTGAATTTCAAATAGCTAAACAGTTTCTCTTTGTCCACGCGCAGCGTGCCTTTGTCCCCGTAATTCTTGGTTGGATTGGATGCGCTCACCCGGGCGTCATCTGTTGGAGAAAACGAAAGACCGGGGCCGGCGCCGCCAGGGTCAGGATCCGAATCCGCGACAATTGCAAAAACACTGTTGCTGATATCGACTGTGCCGCCACCTGAGGCATCTGCTATGCGTACGAGGCATTCATCCGATGCTGGACCCGGAACGAGCCAGTCATACTTGCCATCGTTGCCGGTGGTAGCCACAATCGGCGACCACGAGCTGCCATTATCGGTCGAGAGTTCAACACTCACTTTGTTGATGCTCCCTCTTGAGCTCCACAGAATGTCTGAGCTTGATCCGGCCGCCAGGACTTCGCCGCCATTGGGCGACTCGATTGTAATCTTGGCTGAAATTTTGGGTTTGCCTTTGGCTTCATACCAGACCAAATCACGGTCGCCGCGGATGGCGGCTGCGATGTCACCATCGCCATCGCGGTCGAGATCGGCAATCCACACACCGCGCGGCGTATCGACATTTTCGACAACAGCGCCTGCATCAAATTTGCCCCCACCCTGGTTAAACCAGGCATGAATCACATTGCCTTCAAATCCGGCAGCAGCGATGTCGGCATCGCCATCACCGTCCAAGTCTCCTGCAACCACGGACCACGACTCCCCGAAACCGGTCGCCAGGTTACGTTCTGAAAACCTTCCGTTGCCGCTGTTTTCGAACCAGTCTACATCCCCGTTGTTACGCTGGGTCCGCAAGATATCGTTGTCGCCATCGCCATCAACATCAGCGGCAAAGACGCACCAGGCGCCGTCAGAGCTGAGGTTCTTTCTGGCGAAATTGCCCCTGCCGTCGTTCCTGTACCAACGCAGTTTGGATGAGCCACTGGCGACAACATCAATTTTTCCGTCGCGGTCCAAGTCTGCTGCAAAGATTGAGTGGGCACGTGGCAGGTCATCGATATGGTGCTTAACAAAACCTCCGCCTCTATTTTCCCACCAGGCCACGACGCCATCATTCACGGCACAACTGAGGAGATCCTTGTCTCCATCTTTGTCGAAATCCGCCGCAACAATAGATTCAGGGTCTTGAAAATTGGTCTCCACCAGCCGACGTTGAAAACCGTTTCCGTTGTTCTTGAATAATATAATTTCTTTGTCCGCGGTGGAGCCGCCGACAATGTCGACTTTGCCGTCACCAGTCAGGTCCTCGGCGAACACACTCCACGCTGCCTTCGCCGATCCGACCCGGTGCTTTGAAAAGCCGCCCTGGCCATTATTTTCCCACCAGTCGAGTCCATCAAATGCAGCAGACGCAAGGTCCAAATCGCCATCCTTGTCGATGTCTTGGGCATGGACCCAGTAAGCAGCGCGCAGGTTATTGGTGATGGTGTGTCTGGTAAAATTGATTTGAGCCGGTAGCAGAGAAGCAGCTACCAAATTAAGAAAAGCAATCACAATGAAGTGTCTGGACATCCAATCCTCCAGTGAAGTCAAGGCAGAAGGTGCAAAGCCGAAGAGGACCGAGATTAATCCCACCGTACGTCAATCGATCATCGGGAGGTCTCGGATTGCTCTGATTCAGGGTTTATGCCCATCGAATATAAGTACCAGAAGATGCCTTCATTTGCAGAAAGTAATTCCTATATTTTTCATCAATTTAACAAGTGGAGAGAATAACCGGCAAAACAACCCCGCCACGCTGGGGTTGTGGCTTCCATTTAACGAATCAAAAGCATCTTTCGGACTTGCCGAAATCCCTCGAACCGGACCTGGTAAAAATAGAGGCCAGAGCCCACCGGCACACCCGCGTCATCGCGTGCATCCCAGACAATTTCATGAAACCCTGTTTTCATGTGGCCCGCAACCAGATGCCTCACTTCCTGGCCGAGAGCGTCAAACACGATAAGGGCGACTGTGCCAGAAGCCGGCAACTGAAACCGGATGCGGGTTTCCGGGTTAAAGGGATTCGGATAGTTTTGCTGCACCTCGAACGACTCCGGCGCGGAAATCGCTAGCCGGACCGGACCAAATTCCGTAACATCTCCGGTCAAGTCCACGTCCTCCAGAAGGTAGTAGTACTGGACACCTACCTCGAAATCGCGATCCACGAAAGAATAATTCCCGCTCTCATTTGCAGGAATCAGCTCGCTATTCAGCTTGATGAAAGGACCGTCCTCCCGCCGCGCTCTCAGAACATTGAATCCGAGGTTATTAACTTCGTTGCTTGTGTTCCACGCAACCTCGATCCCGCCGAATCCGGAGAAGCTGACCGCAAAACTACTAAGCTCAACCGATGTAATGACATCCAGCGTCCACTCCACGCTGTCGCTGGCCATACCGTCACTGACAACAACCTGCACATGATAGGCCGACGGCTGGAATTGATTGGTATCCATTCGATAAGAAGCGGAAGTTGCTACCTGAGTCACAACACCGCTGACAGCATCGGTGACGTGCCAATTGAACACCAGAGAGTCGGCGTCGTCATCGACTGCCTCGGCGGAGAACTTGATTGTGTCTCCAAAGCTTGACTGTAATTGCAGTTGCCGCGGGATGAAAGTCCGGATACTCGGCGCAGAATTCGGACGAGACACTCGCACCGCTACCAAAGCGACGTTTGATACCAAGCCGCTGACGTCGGCGATGACATAGGTCAGTGAATCACTGCCCACGTACCCCTGCTCAGGGCTGAATGTAATGGTGCCGATAGCGTTGTCGATTGCAGCAGTGCCATGCTCCGGCAATCTGGAAATCTGAACACTGGTTGTGTCCAGTGCGCCTTCGGGATCCACATCATTTGCCAGGACTGCAATCACTATCGCCTTATCCTGTTCTGTTTCAACCACATCGTCTGCTGCAAACGGCGGCTGATTAAACTCGTTCACGGTAATAGTGATAGCCGCAGAAGCAGACACTGCTCCCGAATCATCTGCAACAGTGTAAAGCAGTGTATCCACACCGAGAAAGCCCGGTGCCGGCGAATAGCTCAAGGTTCCCAAGACCGTGTCAAATTCAGCTTGTGCACCACCCGCGCCCGGGTCGACCAGAACAAGGGAAGCCGGTACAAGCTGGCCGTCGATATCCGAATCGTTTTCCAGGACCGCCACAACCAGGGATTCAGCGACCAAAGTCGTACCTGAGTCAGGCAAAGCAACTGGAACATCATTTACGGAATTGATGGTGAAAAATACTTTTCCGGGATTTGAGAAGACGCCCTCATTATCCCTGAAATTGTATCGTAGACTATCCAGGCCCGAAAAATCTGCCGTCGGGATGTAGGTGATTTCGCTCCCCGCCAGACTTGCTGATCCATTCACCGGGCCGGTCAAGATGGTGATGGTCGCAATATCAATGGTACCATCGGGATCGACATCATTGCTGACCACGTCAAACACGGCAACCGAATCCTCGGCCAGGCTGATCTCGTCATTCACCGCAATCGGAGCCAGATTTCCGAAAGTCAGGGCTCGCACCACGAGCACCGGTGTTTCCGCGGCCTCTTTTGACGCATACTGAACCTGGTCGTTCGACGTGCTCTGGATAGCGAAGCTATGAATCCCATCGCCAGTAACGGCCTGGCCCAAATCAAACACCGCTGTGTCGCCAATGGCGATAGATTGCACCACGCTGAGTGTGTCCGGGTCAATGACAGGCGAATTCACGAACGTCAATACCTCCTCGGTCCAGCGCTCGGTTGTGTTCTTGCGAAAGATTGATGTTGTACTAACTGCACCGCCGAAATCGCTTGCCCCGGTGGCGTACAAGCGCAGTTCGGCGCCGATGACCGTGCCGGGAATACCGGAGACATTGAACTGGAGAAAGCTGAGAAATTTGTCGCGCTCAACTTTGAAAGAAATCTTGTTGCCGTAGTTCTGCCCCGGCTCCGTGATCTTGACCTGGCCATCGTCGGTGGGTAGAAAAGTGAATGATGTTGTGTCGCCGTCGGCGCGCACCTGAAAGTCGGTCGCACTAAGCGCAACCCCGGCAAAATTGGCAACAGAAATTCTGCCGGTTGATCCCAACTGCGGCACGGTTGCCCGAATCGTGCTGTCCGATTCAACCACAAAAACTGCCTCAGCCTGATTGAAAGCGAGATTCGTCACATCTGAAAATCTGCCACCTGATATAAAGACCTCGGTTCCAGGTGGGCCGGCAGGCGGTTCGAACGCGGTGAGAAAGGGCCTGAACTGCGCGAAGTCGATTATTGTGAAAGTGGTATCACTTAAATCGACAGGTTGATTCTTGATTGCGTCTGAGATTCGGAGCAGGCCGATTTCGGTCTCAACGCCGGGGACAAGCCAGTCGAAGCTGCCGTCATTCTGGGTGCCGGCAATGACCAGGGACCAACTGCTGCCGCCGTCTGGTGAAAATTCAATGCGAATGATCCCCACATCACCGGTCGAGCTCCACGTTATGGCGTATGTGGAATCAACCGCTAGCTGTTCACCGCCATTTGGACTGAGCACCGTCAGAACCCCGGGTGGCAAAACCCGTTCGATGGCAAAAGTCGCATCACTCGTATCTGACGGCGTTCCATCGGCGGCATCCGTGATGCGCAGGCGTGCAGCGCTTGTGACCGTATCGGGAACAGCCCAAGTGTGGCTGCCATCATTCGGCGTCGTCGAAACGATCGTCTGCCAGGTTTGCCCGTCGTCCGGCGACCACTCAATCACTACGTCGGCAATCACTCCTTCCGATAACCAGGTAATGACAAAGGTGGAGTCCGCCAACAGTCTCTCATTGCCATTAGGCGCAAGAACCGTCAGGCTTTGCGGCAAATCTGCCTGCCTTATGATAGCAAACAGCGGGCCTGTAGCAACTGGGTCCGCATCGGCTGTATCGGATATTCGGATGAGGCATTGCTCACTGGTGGTGTCAGGCACGACCCAGCCAAAGCTGCCGTCGTTCGGCGTCCCGGTTGTAATTGTCTGCCAGGAAACACCGTTGTCCAATGACAGGTCAATGGACACGTTTTCGATTAAGCCTTCCGTCGCCCAGGTTATGGAAAATGCAGAATCAGCAAAGAGCGGGACAGTGCCGTCCGGAGTGAGAACGGTTATGCCTTGGGGCAAATCTATAGGCCTTACGATGGAAAAATTTCCCGGTGTAGCGCCCTTCAGCGTCGAGTCAGTAGTATCGGAAATGCGCAGCAGGCACAGCGCTGAAGACTTGTCAGGGACAAGCCAACTGTAGTCCCCGTCGTTGGGCGTCGAATCGGTCACCGTGCTCCAGGTGACGCCGTCATCGGCTGAGAACTCCAGTTTTACATTGCTTATCTGGCCCGTTGAGGACCATCCGACCTGAAACGCTTCCTGCGTGATAAGTGTGTCACCCGGAGCCGGAGAATTCACCGTGATACTTGCTGTCACGCTGCCCAGGGCTTCGTACCAGACCAGATCACGATCCTCCCTGATGGCGGCCGCTATGTCGCCGTCACCATCTCCATCCAGGTCAGTAATGTAAACGCCTCGGGGCGTATCAACCGAGTCGATGACGATGGCCGACGAAAAACTCCCGCCACCGCCGTTCAACCAAAGCGAAATCTTGTTGGGTGCAAAGCCGGCGGCAGCGACATCGAGATCGCCATCGCCATCTACGTCACCAGCCACCACAGACCAGGCCTCGCCATACCCGGGTTCGATCACATGCTCGGAAAACCCGCCGTTTCCATCATTTTCGAACCAGTCGACATCACCGTTATCGCGCTGGGTGCGCAGCACGTCCTTATCGCCATCGTTATCCAGGTCAAATGCTGACACCCCCCACGCACCACTGGGGCCTACCGTCTTTCTGGTAAATGACCCCGTTCCATCATTCTGATACCACCTGGTCTTGGAAGAACCACTGGCGATGATGTCCATTGTGCCGTCATTGTTCAAGTCCGCAGCAAAGACAGCGTGCGCCCGCGGTAAATTATCTATGATGTGCTTGGTGAAATTCTGATTGCCTTTGTTCTCCCACCAGGCCACGACCTCATCGTTCACGGCGCAACTAATGACGTCGTTATCCCCGTCGCCATCGAGATCGGTCACAAAAATCGATTCCGGATCTTGAAAATTGGATTCGAGCACATGCCGGACAAAGCTGGAACCGCGATTCTCAAACCAGACGATTTCTTTGTCAGCGGTCGAGCCACCGATAACGTCGATGTCGCCATCGCCATCCAGGTCCGCTGCAAACACGGACCACGCGGCAGTGGCTGTCCCCAGAAAATGCTTTTGAAAATTCTGGTTGCCGTCGTTCTCCCACCAATCGATGCCATTGAACGATGCGGTGGTCAAATCGAGGTCACCGTCGCTGTCGACATCTTCGGGATAAACCCAATAAGCAGCCTTAAGTGAGGTGTTGATATTGTGGCGCTCAAATGAAACCTGAGCAAAAACGGCAGGCAAAAAGAGGCCAAGTGAAAGCAGAAAACCAAAAGTCCCGGCAGTTCGGTGCATAGACTCCTCTAGAAGTACGATCCAGGATGTTTGTCCCTGAGGCTCCCTGGCTTCAAAACCAGGACTCTCAATTTATCCCCTCCCTCCTTGTTTTTTAAAAAAGGGCCTGTCCGGTTTCGACCAGGCCCTCACATTCATCTCATAGCCACGCTTTCCCTTCAGGTCAACAAACCTCGCTCAGATCACACCCGGCTATTTGAGCAACAGCATTTTCTTCGTCTGCCGATTTTCGCCGGCAACGATATGGTAGTAATAGACGCCCGAGCTTACTTGAACGCCGGAGTCGTCACGCCCGTTCCAGGTAACTTCATGAAAACCGGGGTCAATACGCTCGTTCACCAGCGTTCTTACTTCGCGGCCAAGCACATCAAATATCCGAATGTCCACTTGTGCCGCCTCCGGCAGTTCGTACTGAATTTTGGTATCCGGATTGAACGGATTCGGAAAATTCTGATTCAGCACAAAAGACTGCGGCGCCACAATATCGACCATGATCGGACCGTGCTGGCTCCGGCCGCCATTCAGATCGATGTCTTCCAGGACGTAATAGTAGCGCTGGCCGGTCTTCACACTTTGGTCGGAAAACTCATAGTTGCCATTCTCGCTCACGGAAATCACTTCAGAGTTGACCTTTTCAAACTCGCCGTCCTGCCGCAAACTGCGTAGAATATCGAACCCGGTATTCCCGACCTCCCGACTGGTTACCCAGGAGATGAGGACGCCATCGAAGCCGTTAAACTGGCCCGAAAAGCTGGCAAGTTCAATAGTTGTGACCAGATGTACGGTCCACTCCATGTGCGTCTCGTCGCGACCATCGGTTACTTCGACACGAATCGCATAGGTGCCCTTCTCAAAGAAACTCGTGTCAAACTGCAGACTCGGGGTTACCGAAAGCAACTGGCCGCCCGGATTCGATGGGCTCATGGCAAGCCAGGTATAGGTGATGACGTCATTCACATCAGCATCTTCTACTGTCACAGAAAAATTGACGATGCCGCCGACGACTTCCTGAAACTCGGCCAGAGTCGGTGCAAAAGCGTTGATCACCGGCGGGTTGTTGCTGTTCAGGACCTGGATAGTCAGCGTCTCCGAGTCGAATCCACCGCGATTGTCCTGTGCAATAAACGTCACCTGAAACTCACCCTGCTGCGTGATTGCCGGTATCCAGGTAAAGACGCGGCTTCCAGTATCAAATGAAGCGCCGCTTGGCAAGCCATCCGTAGAAAAGGTGATGGGATCTTCGTCATTATCTACCGCGTTGACCTCAAACTGCAGGAGATTCCCTTCAACAATCGCTGTATCCGACAAACCAACAAACTCCGGAAATGAATTGGTGACGGCCGTAGCCTGGAAAAAGATCTGCGATGGGCTCAGAGGCACGACAGCCCGGGCCTCATAGTTGCCTGTACTTGCGCCCAAAGTCCATTCGGCTGAGGCGACGCCATCGTCGTCCGTTGTGGTCGGGCTGGTGGCAATCGTGCCGCCGAACGCCAGCCAGGGAACGGAGAATCCTGAAACCGGATTACCGAAGGCATCCGTTACCTTAACTTGCAGCGAATGCACCAGCGGCCGGCCAACAGTACCCTGTTGATTATTGCCTGCATACTCAGCAATATTTGTCGCGGGTGCGGCCACCGCCTGCAATTGAAAGTTCACAAAAAAGCCCGGCAAGTCGTCAGAGGCAGCCTTGACTACAACTTCGGCTACATTCGTCGGCATTTGAACGGTTGCCGACGCGATCCCTGAAGCATTGGTTCCGCCGTCCTGAATTTGGATGGATGCGCCTCCGGAGATGGCTTCAAAGTTGACATGGACGCCTGCCTTCAGGTTGTCAAAAAAGTCAGTAATCATGACCGAGACCACGTGCGTGTTGTTCACCTGCACCTCAGCGTCATTACCCGCGTGCCGGGTAAGCTTCGACGCCTGTCCAACCACGCTCTCAAATTCAAAGATGATGGGTGAACCGGACAGGCCTGCGGAGCTCGCTTGTACAATGTTAGTACCGACCACAGGTCCGAGTGTAAAGCCGGTCGATGCGATCCCCTGAAAATTGGTTCTTGTGGTCTCGTTTTCCAGCGTACCATCACCCAGACTAACATCAAAATTAACCTCGACATCGAACACCGGGTCGCCGCTTGCGTCGGTCACCAGAACGCCCAGGGGTATCGGCGGGTCCTGGCCGGCCGCCACTCCCTGCTGGTTCGCGCCGGAGCTCAGGCTCATCTCGGTAGCAGCCGTGGCCACGCCGGTCGCATTAAAGACAACCGGTGAGCCGTTTATCAGTTCGTTATTAAACAAGGCCCGTGCTTCCGCGGTATTGGACCCCGGCGCACTCCCCAGGACCCACAAGGCCTCAGCCAGGCCATTGGCATCAGTAACGACCGAGCGTGGGTTCAGGATCCGCCCGCCACCGCTTGTAACGCGGAAATCAACAGTAACCCCTGACACGGGGTTGTTGAAATTATCGGTGACAAGCACCGAGATCGGATTATCCAGACTCGTACCCACATTGGTCGTTTGTCCGTCGCCGGAACTAGGCTCGACCTGGTCGGGCGGCTCGGCGAGAAAATTGACGGCTGCGGAAGAATTCAATTGGATGCCGCCGATTATCCTGGCCATAATGGTCTTCTCCCCGGCCTGGAATGAACGAATGGTGCCAAGCGCTTCGCCATTGGCATCCGTTGGATTTTGCGGTTGAATGATGATATCGCTGTTGCCGCTGGACAAGATGGTAACGGCCTGGCCCGGGATCGGATTCCCGAATTTGTCCACCAGCGTCACGGTTATGCCGGCCTCATCCTGGCCATCTGCTTGCAGGGCTGATTTATTCGAAACAACCGTCGAGACATCAGGATCGACCGTTCCGGCGATTGCGCTCGCGGTCACGGTCAGAGGGGAGCCGCTCAATTGGTTCAACCCGTCGTTGGCCATGATTTCCAGACTCTGGCTGTTTGTGCCCAAAGCCCCTCCGAGGTACCACGTGACTTCAGCGATGCCGTTGCTGTTCGTCAATAGTGTTTCTACCGTGTCGCCGATCGCTTGGCCATTGATAGTGGCGCCACCGCTACCCGGCAGAACCTTGAAAAAGACCTCGTGACTTACGATGTTATTTGGAATATTATCAGTAACCCGCACCTGGATTTTCTGGGTAAGTGCCACCCCCGCCTGGCCGGTTTGGCCACCGCCGCTCACCAGTGCCAGCGTGGTTGCACCGGACGAATTTGCGGAAGCGAAAAAAGTCACCGTATTAGTTTGCGGCGAAGACGCGCTCACCTGGTTGTTCTGACTTCCAACCGTGTTGCCCAGAGTTAGCAATACTTCTGAACGACCTTGCGCATTGGTCGGTACCAATACCGAGGCCTGACCTCCGATATTGCCGCCACCGGCAATCACGTCAAACGTGACAGGCCAACTGACAACCGGATTGCCATTTGCGTCGGTTACAATGACAGCAAACGGACTGGACAGATCCTGCTCGATGGTGCCGGTTTGATTATTTCCGCCAGCGATAATCAGATCTTGTGCAGCACCCACGACCGCCGAAGCAGTGTAAACGATGGGTGAGCCGCTCAGGGCTTGATTGTCCCAGGTGGCTGACGCCTGCAGCTTGTTGTTATTGGTGCCGCTCTGTGGCCCCATGCGCCATTCCACTTTTGCGATTCCTTCGCTATTGGTGTTGACCTGAATGGCGCCATCACTGCCGTTAATTTTCCCCTGACCCAATGTTACCTCAAATGTCACCGGGAAAAACGGCAAGGATTGGCCAAGCACATCTCGCACTCTGACAGAAATAGAATCATCTAAGGGCAGATTCGCCACACCGGATTGCGTCAGGGATGAAATCGTTTCAAGATTCTGGGGTGCGGCTGAGGTCGCCGTAAAAGTAATCGGACTACCCTGCAAGCCACTTGCAACCGCCTGAACCTGATTTTGTTGTTCCGGCTGGGGGCCTAAAGTCAACGTTACATTCGCGATGCCAGTCGGATCGGTTAGAACGGAGATTGATGAGCTACCACCAATATTGCCACCACCACTCACTACATTAAATGAAACAGAATGTCCGACCACCGGTACATCCAGCGCATCTGTCACTAACGCCTGCAATGCAGTTTGCAGCGGCGTGCCTGCCGTGCCGGTTTGGTTGTCTCCGGCGGCAAGTGCGATTTTGGTCGCCGCCCCGGCCTGCGGAGTTGCGGTGAAGATGATGTCAGGACCTGTGTAGCCCACCGCGCTAACTTGCACCCGGTTGAGGCCTGTATCAGTCGCCAGAGTCAAGATATTACTGGCCTGGCCAAGCAAATCTGCAACGACCGTGCCGCCGCCGGAAAGGGTGCCGTTGCCAGGTGGCAGGACTGTCCAGGTCGTCTCGGAATTAGTCGCCGGGTTTCCGAACTCGTCGAAAACCTTGACCACAAAAGGAGCCGCAAGCGCCTGTCCGGAAGTCCCAACCTGGGCATTGCCAGAGACGATCACAATAGAGTCAATCTTGCCGGCGATCCCTTCAGCAGTAAAGGTGACTGAGCCAAGCCCATTCACCGACGCTACGACCGTGTTAAAGCCCGGCGCCGGTCCAAGGGTAAGGTTGGCGGTAGCCAGCCCCTGTGTGTCACTGAAGGTGCCGCCCGGAATCAAAGCGCTCTGGTCGGCGGGTGGTTGAAATCCGGAGCCCACCCGGGTCAAAACAAACTGGTCGAGCTGTGTGCCGTCTTTGGCTTCCTCAATTCTCATCGAGTGCAAGCCGGAGGTCAAGTTAAAAATCTTGGGGTTGAACTGTGGATTGCTAGCGTTCCCGCCGGCTCGGTCCGACACCTCATCCCAGTTCCAGTCCGACTGGTGGTTACGCTGCCCAACATCCCACGATGCTGAGTCACTGTCAATCCAGACTTTGAAAGCATCGGCTTGTGCGCTCGGGAAAATGGCACGACCCCACATGACGTAGTCCCCGGCCTGTTCAATATTTATTGTAAAGGTCGCCTTGCCAAGACCATTTCCACCTGCGCCCTCAGGAACTGAAATGAAGGCACTGTTTGAGGCCCCGGCATCGCTTCCGACGATCATCGGGTCGGTTAGGACACCGCTCTCAGCCTCGATGATGATGTCGTCTTTCGGTGGCGCCACATCCACACTTCCACCGCCGCCAGTGACTGCAAAGTTGACGTTGACGCCCTGAATCGGGCTCCCTGACTCATCCCCAATCTTGACCGTCAGGGGAATCGGCAACGGCTGCCCGACCGTGTCCTGTTGGGCATCGCCGGCGAATTTGCTCAGGTTGGTGGGCGCTCCGATCTTGAGCAACATGGTGAAGTCGTCGATGTCATTGTTCAAACTGAGGCTAGTTGTGTTGGCTCGCAGGATGACACCGGCCCAATTGTCGGCGGACAAATCGAACAGGAAATTTGGATCGGACACCTGTGCATCCAAAACATCGTTGATGAAAAAATCAAACCTGTTGGCAGAGCCGTCGGCGAATATCCGGATCTTTACTTTGTCGCCTGCCTGTGGTGGTGACAAGGCGACTGACTTGTTAATTTCGATTGTATTTGTGATGGTCCCGTTCACCAGCTCCCAGAGCCGCAGGGAATTATCCCCGCCGTCCGCAACACTCTTTCTACGAGTGATAGCGTAGCCGTTCCCAGTAGCGCTCGGTGAGCCAAACACGAGGACGAACCCAGCCTGGTCAATGCCGTCGGCATCGGCGGTTCCGGTCCAGGTGAACGACACCTCTTCCGGGCTCTTGCGGCTGTTCACCACCGCCACTTCATTCCAGGTAGTCGCAGTCGACGTGTTGCTCAGCGCATTATTGACGATGGCGTAGTCGGCGGCGGTCGTCCAGTCCGCCCCAAGGTCCACCCGGGTAAAATCGTCGACAAAGAAATTACCGGCAACGGTAGTTGATGTGACAACATTGGAAAGAGTTGATGTGTTGCCGGCCTCATCAATGACCTTCAAGGCGAAGAAGTACTGGGTTCCGGGATCGAGGCCGGAAACGACGACACTCTCCAGCGAGCCAAAGGGAGCTGGGCTTGGTGCGCCGGTAACCTGCGTCGCGTTCGCAAAATTTGAATTGTCGATAATCTGAGTCGAGTATCTTACATCATAGCTGGTCGCCTGCCCGGTACTGCCATCGTCCCCTGAAGCGGTCCATGACAAGCTGATTGATGTAGCCGTTGCACTGCCGGCAGCCAGGTTTCCAACAGGTGCAGGCGGATCGGTGTCGCTTGTCTTTATGAGCGTAAAGTCATCAATGTCGTTTGCGCGGGCATGGCGCAGAACAACGCCTGAATAGAGATCACCACCGACTCCTGTATCGTTTGCTTTAGTGATATTACCTGCAAAAACACCACGAACATAGTAATCGAACTGCAGGTTCGATCCGTCGACGGTTAAGTCGACTCGGAATTCATCGCCAGGGCCTGGTGCGGGGAACACTTCACTGACCTTCTCGAGATTCAAATCCTGGTCGATCGAACCGTTGTTTATGGTCCAGAGTCGAATCGTGTTATCGCTTTCGGTCAGCCAGGCAAGAAAGCCGTCTGCATTTGCGGTTGGCGCATCCAAAAGGACAGCGATTCCACCTTCCTTGTTGTTTATGGCCTCGGCATCCGCTGCCCACTTTATCCGGACCGAGCTTGGGTTCTTAATCGCCTTATAAGTGGCCATGTATTCCCAGTTTCCGGTACCGGTGGTAGCAGTGTTGACCAAATCGCCATTCTGCAGAACAAATTCCGGGTCAGCAGCCCAGGTGATGCCCAGGTTGGTTCTCTCGAAGTTGTCCGTAATAAGAGTCGTCGAACTGGAGTTAGCCACCAGGAAGACATCAAAAAATGTCTGAGCCATAATTGAGTAACCTGTGTCATTGGGGTGCACTGCGTCGTCCATATACGCTGTGGCCCAA